>JAVBPZ010000006.1:0-163430 GCA_031549285.1 Oscillospiraceae bacterium
CCCCACCGCCGTTGAAACGGCAATGATTATCTTTTTTGTCTTTGTGTTAATCTTTTGCCTCCTTATTAACACAAGGTCAAGAGACTTGGGCAAAGCTAAAGCAAGACCCCCCACCGGCAAAGCCGGTGGTTCTAATTACAAGTAGGGCCCCTGCCGCAAATCCGCGGCAGGGGCCTTTTAAAAACGATTCCGCTATGGATACTGATTCAGACGCCCAAAGGGCGCGGGGGCGGGGCTTACCCAAGGAATTAAAAAGGGGCGGCCTACGGGCTGCCCCGCGGTACGATACCATTCATTCCGGAGAGCGCCCGGGCATCTTCAAAAATCTAGCCGTTATCATGCGCCATCATGCACTCACAAGCCATATACCTGCGCCAGCGCCGCCAGCGCCACGTCGGCGTCCTCCCGGGGTACCAGCAGCGAAATGTCCAGGTCCGAGGTGGTGACCATAAACACCTCGACCTCCTCACTTACCACTGCTGCCAACGCGCGGGCGGCCACACCCACACTTTCCACCATTTCTTCGCCAAACAGGTTTATCTTGGTGAAGCCGCTGCTTATCATGGGCACCCCCGCCGGGTGGTTTGTGCCCAGCGCTTGGATAGCCGGTTCGAAATTTTCCTCGCTGGTGGTAAACCCCAGGCGCACGCCGGCGCCAGCCGGTGCGGTTTGGCTAATCATGTCCACCACAATGCCTGCCTCGGCCAGGGTGGACAGCACCCCCGGCACCTGCGCCGGCAAAATCTCCGGAAAGCTTACCAGCACCACATCCTCCGCACTGGTTATCTTGGAAACACCATACATGTTATTTCCTCCTTTGTTGTGTGGCTGAATTAGAAAGTGCATACCGCCCATTAATGAATATTCTGTACCGGAGAAATCCCTCAGTCCAGCACCAAGTATTCCGCCGGAATATATTCCCGCACCAGGTTTTCAATGTATGCGCGGCTGAAGCCCCCGGTTCCGTGCTGCGTTGCCAGCTCGTCAGTATAATCCCGGTACATATAATCCCGGATGTTCTTATACCCCGCATCATAATGGATCACTGTGGGGTATATCTGGATATTCTCCACCATGGCGTCTCCGCGGGTGCCGTCCGGCTGTACCGTCAGCACCAGTTCAAACGTAAGCGCCAGGCCCACCATTTGGTTCTGCTGTGCCTGCGCGGACAGGAAATTTCCCAGCGAATACGCCACAAAGGCAGTGTTGCCGGTACCGGGGTCGGTAACCCATTCCGCTGTTTGAATCACATGCGGGTGGGTGCCCAAAATCACATCGGCGCCCCACGCGGTCAGCTGGGAAGCAAGTGTGCGCTGGGCATCGTTTACAACATGGCTGTTCTCGGTGCCCCAGTGTACCCCCACCACCACCACGTCCGCCACCGCGGTGGCATGACGTACCTGTGCTTCTATCACGTCGGTTTCGCTGGTGTAAATCACAAAAGCCTCGGCGTCTGTGGGGGTGGGCAGACCATTGGTTTGCTCGGCATAAGACAGGTAGGCAATGGTTATGCCGTTCACTTCCTGCAGGCACAGGCCGTTGTCCGCCTCGCGCCCGGTAAAAAGCCCCGGGGTTACCACGTCCTCCGGCATGCCGGCCCAAAACGCGCGGGTGGCAGAAATGCCGGTGGCGCCCTGGTCATAGGTGTGGTTGTTAGACAGGGCAAACACCCGCCACCCGGCATCATACGCGGCCTGGCCCAGCGGCCCCGGTGTGGAAAAACACGGGTAGGTAGCCGGCGGCAGCACGTCATTCACCAGCGTTTCCTGGTTGATCCAGTTCACATCATATGGTTCGAAAAAATAGGCCAGGTTTTCATACACATAGGAAAAATCATAGCCATTCCCGCCGGCGCGCTCCGCCGCCTGCATGTATATGCCGTTGTGTATCAAGTTATCGCCCACGGCGGAAAACCGCACCCGCAGCTCCTGCGGCTCCGGTGCCGGCAGGGAAGAGGATGGCGCCTGTAAAGCTGTTTTGCTTTGCGCGGAATCGTCTGCTAAAGACGCGGCCGACACCGCGTCCCCGGCGCAGCCTGCCAGGCAAACAACCACGAAAGCGCATGCGAACAAAAGCACCAACAAGCGCCGTGCCGTTTGTTTTTTGTTTCGCTTCGAAAAGACCATAGGAATCTCCGTTCCAATCAACATATAGGAATGCGAATACTCTGCCGGCTCTGTGAAAAGGCAAAGAAGCGATAGAAAACCACCCTACACGCGTTCCATCATGTCCTGCATGCTGTACATACCCGGCGCCTTATCCGTCAAAAACACCGCCGCCGCCACCGCGCCGTTTGCAAAAACGTCGCGGGAATAAGCCGCATGGGACAGGGTCAGCACCTCGTCCGGCCCGGCAAACAGCACGTCGTGTTCGCCCACAATGCTGCCCCCGCGTACCGAGGCAATGCCTATTTCGTCGGCCTGCCGTGCTGCGCGAACGTCGTGCCGGTCATACACATAGTGGTACCGTCCCCCTGCCGCGTCGTTTATGGCATCCGCCAACAGCAGCGCGGTGCCACTGGGGGCATCCACCTTATTGTGGTGGTGCTTTTCTATGATTTCAATATCAAACCCCGGCAGCGCGGTGGCTGCACGGCGGCACAGTTCCGCCAGCAGATTTATGCCCAGCGACATATTCGCACTGAAAAACACCGGAGAAGTTCCGGCGGCTTTTTGCATCAGGGCCTTGTCCTCGGCATCCAGCCCGGTGGTGCATATAACACAGGGCAGCCGGTGCTGCGCCGCATACTCCAGCGCCGCGCGGGTGGCTGCCGGCAGCGAGAAGTCTATCAGCACATCGGCGGCTTCCCGCATGTCGGCCAGCTGGCGGTATACCGGAAAGGCCAGTGTGTCGCCCGGCGCGGCGTCAACGCCGGCCACTATGCGGCAGTCCTGCCGCTCGGCTATTATTTTCTGCAGCGCGGTGCCCATGCGGCCCATCACGCCTTGTATCACTATGTTGGTCATATAGACCTCCTTACGAAAAAAACAAAATCTACAGCAGCCCTGCCTTCACCATTTCCTGCCGCAGTGCCTCTTTCTTTTGCGGTGCTATGCTGCCCAGCGGCAGGCGGCACGCGCCCGCGGCATAGCCCAGCATGCCCACCGCTTCCTTCACGGGAATGGGGTTCACATCGCTGAACAGCGCGTTGTTCAGCGCCAGGTACTGCAACTGCATCTCCAGGCTTTCCTGTATACGCCCAGAAAAATACAGCTGGCAAATGTCATGCACTTCCCGCGGGATGATGTTAGCCATCACGGAAATAACCCCAATGCCGCCCAGCGAAAGGATCGGTACAATCTGGTCGTCATTGCCGGAATACAGCGCCAGGTCCCCGCCACAAACGTCGGCCACGTTGGCGATATGCGAAATATTTCCGCTTGCCTCCTTGGTGGCCAAAATCAGCGGATGGTTTGCCAGCTCCCGGTAGGTTTCCGGCTGGATGTTCATGCCGGTACGGGAGGGTACATTGTACAAAATCATGGGCAGGCCCACCGTGTCGGCAATGGCGGTAAAGTGCCGCACCAGCCCGCTTTGGTTGGTCTTGTTGTAGTAGGGGGTCACCTGTAATAGCCCGTCCGCGCCGCGCAGCGACGCTTCCTTTGACAGGCTGATGGCATGCCGCGTGTCGTTCGAGCCGGTGCCTGCCACTACTGGTACGCGCTTATTTACTGCCTTTACGCAGTACTCTATGACATCCAAATGCTCTGCGTCGTCCAGGGTAGAGGCTTCGCCGGTGGTGCCGCACACAATTATCGCGTCGATACCGTTTGTAATCTGAAACTCTATCAGCTGGCCAAAAACGTCATAATTCACCGCTCCATCGGGGTTCATCGGCGTAACAATCGCCACGCCCGCCCCGGTAAACAGTTGCTTCTTTTGCATTTTGTTTTCCTCCATGTTTGTGATTGCGGAGTGCAAATAATTTTCAGGAACAGAAAAAAGGATGTAGCGCATGGAAACCAGAAACACGCAAGGGCCCACGCCAGGCTAGGTGCAATGGCCGCGTGTTTTTGCATCTGCCACCGCGGGGCGCCATTTTTCCTGTTTTTTTACAGCATGTCGTGTTCCAGCATATACTTTGCGATCTGTATGGTATTGGTGGCGGCGCCTTTGCGCACATTGTCGGCCACACACCACAGGTTAATGCCGTTCTCCACGCTGAAATCCCGGCGCACCCGGCCCACGTACACTTCGTTGTGGCCGGCTGCATCCAGCGGCATGGGGTAGCGGTTATTAGCAATATCGTCCACCAACACCAGGCTTTCGTGGAAGTTCGCCAGCACCCGTTTCACTTCTTCTATATCGCCAAACGGGCCTTTGGTTTCAATGTTGATGGATTCGCTGTGGCCAATGAGCACCGGCACCCGCACGGTGGTGGCGGTAATCGCAATCGACTCGTCCTGCAGAATCTTGCGTGTCTCGCTAATCATCTTGTGTTCTTCTTTGGTGTACCCGTCATCCATAAACACGTCTATCTGCGGGATGCAGTTCGAAAAAATGGGGTAGGAGAATTTTTCGGGGGTGAACGCGGTTCCCTCGGCAAAGCTTTTGGCGCCGTTTGCCAGGTCGTTGTACCCGGAAAGCCCCGCCCCGCTGACCGACTGGTAGGTGGAGTACACAATGCGCTTGATGTCAAACGCGTCCTGGATTGCCTTCAGCGGCAGCATAGCCTGTATGGTGGAGCAGTTTGGGTTCGCAATAATGTTTTTATGGCTGTTTAGCGCGTCGGGGTTTACCTCCGGCACCACCAGCGGCACGTGGGGGTCCATGCGCCACTGGCTGGAGTTATCCACCACCACGCAGCCCTTGGCCGCGGCAACAGGCGCATACTGCGCCGATACCCCGCCGCCGGCGGAAAACAGCGCCACGTCAAAGCCGGAATCAAAGCTGTTTTCGTTCAGCTCCTGCACCGTATACTCGCCGCCCATAAAGGCAACTTTACTGCCGGCGCTGCGCGCCGACGAGAACAGTACATACTCGCTCACCGGCAGCTGATATTCCTCCAGCACCTGCAAAAATGTGCGGCCGACCATACCTGTGGCGCCGACCACCGCTACCCGAATCTGTTTCATTTCCCTGCACCCTCTCGTGTAAAAAATACATGGCGCATCCCGTGCGCCGCCTGCCGGTAATTGTTCCGGACATATGCCCATATAACAAAAAAAACCGGCTTGAAAACCGGCAGTACATGCAATATAATGATATTTGCATGTTGAGAACACAGCCCTCCGCGCGGTTGTTCCGCGCGACAGTTCCGTCCCTGTTCGGGAGCGGACCCAGGAAACAGACTGCCGGCTGTTTCCTTCGGCGGTGTTGCCTTTCGTGCAGGCGCTATAGGCCGGGCGGCCAGCGCTGCGCTACTTTTCAAAACCGCACCTCTGTGCTTCTCTACCACCTAAATATAGCACCAGTGGTGCGCATTGTCAACCGGAAAGGCCTGTAACCCATGCTGAAACAAGATTTCTATTTCGACCTGCCGGAGGAGCGCATTGCCCAACAGCCGGCCGAACCGCGGGACGCCGCACGCTTGCTGTGCCTGGGCCGGGAAAGCGGTACTATGGATCACCGTATTTTTTCGGAACTGCCCGCGCTGTTGCGCGCTGGGGACGTGCTGGTGGTGAACAATTCCAAGGTACTGCCCGCGCGGCTTATCGGACACAAACAGGGCGGCGAGATGGTCTGCGAGCTGCTGCTGTTGCGCGAGCGGGTACAGGACGAGTGGGAATGCCTGGCAAAACCCGGGCGGCGCATTCGTCCGGGGGACACGCTGGTGTTTGGTGATGGCAGCCTGATGGCGCAGATTTTGGAAACGCTGCCAAACGGCGGAAAGATAGCCCGCTTCCGGTACGATACCGCCACCCTGTACGAAAAACTGGACGCCTTCGGGAAAATGCCGTTACCGCCGTATATCCGCCGCCAGCTCACCGACAACGATGACTACCAAACGGTATATGCAAAGCAGCCCGGCAGCGCCGCCGCGCCCACCGCCGGCCTGCATTTCACGCCGGAATTGATAGCCCGCCTGCGGGACGCCGGCATTCAGTTCGCGGAGCTTACCCTGCACGTGGGCCTTGGCACCTTCCGTCCGGTGCAGGAGGATGTGGTGGAAGACCACGTCATGCACTCGGAGTGGTATTCCCTGGAGGATGCCGCGGCCAAAACCATCTGCGACGCAAAGACGGCCGGTGGGCGCGTCATTGCCGTGGGCACCACAAGCTGCCGCACGCTGGAGGCCATTGCCCGGCAGCACGGCGGCATTCGCCCTGCCAGCGGCGACACAGACATTTTCCTGCGCCCCGGCAGCAGCTTCCTTGCCACCGACGGGCTCATCACCAACTTTCACCTGCCGGAAAGCACCCTCATCATGCTGGTCAGTGCCTTTTGCGGCCGGGAACACACGCTGGCCGCCTACCGGGAAGCGGTGCGCCTGCAGTACCGCTTCTTCAGCTTTGGCGACGCTATGCTGATTGTATAGGCGCTTGCCCTTTTTGTTTTCTTGCTTCTGCAAACGATGCGAACACCATTTGGCGCCACAGGTTTTTGTATCCGCACACCGGCGTACGGCAGGCTTTTCCACGTCTGCCTGCTGCCGCTCGTGCCCACCATCTATGCGTTGCCACACAAATACCCCTTCCCGCGAAAGGATCCCTATGTACACATTGAAAAAATCCTGTCATTCCGCACGTTTGGGGGAGTTTTCCACCCCGCATGGAACCATACAAACGCCCGCCTTCATGAATGTTGCCACCTCCGCCGCCATAAAAGGCGGCGTTTCCGCGGATGACCTGGAAAACGTGCACTGCCAGGTAATGCTGTGCAACACCTACCACCTGCACCTGCGCCCCGGGGATGAGCGCATTCACTGGCTGGGCGGGCTGCACGGGTTTACAGGTTGGCAGGGACCTATTTTAACAGACTCCGGCGGCTTTCAGGTGTTCAGCCTGGCAGCGCTGCGCAAAATCACCGAGGAAGGCGTTTCGTTCCAGTCCCACATCGACGGGCAAAAGATCTTCATGGGTCCGGAGGAAAGCATGCGCATCCAGGCGAACCTGGCTTCCACCATCGCCATGGCGTTTGATGAGTGCATTGAAAACCCCGCCGAGTATGCCTATACAAAAGAAAGCTGTGAGCGCACGGTGCGCTGGCTGGCGCGCTGCCAAAAGGAACTGGCCCGCATCAAAAAAGAAGACGACCCGCTGAACCCCGACCAAATGCTGTTTGGCATAAACCAGGGCGCCTGCTATGACGACCTGCGCACAGAAAACATGAAAACCATTGCCAACATGGACCTGGACGGCTACGCCATCGGCGGCCTGGCGGTGGGGGAAGCCACCGACGAAATGTACCGCGTTATCGAGGTAGTGGAGCCTCACATGCCTAAAGAAAAAATCCGCTACCTGATGGGGGTGGGCACCCCGGGCAATATTATCGAGGCGGTGCGCCGCGGCATAGACCTGTTTGACTGTGTCATGCCCAGCCGCAACGCCCGGCACGGCCACCTGTTCACCTGGGCGGGCATCCGCAACCTGAACAACGAAAAATATGCCACCGACGATAACCCCATAGACCCTACCTGCGCTTGTCCTGCCTGTCGCCACCACAGCCGGGCATATATTCGCCACCTGCTAAAGGCGGGTGAGATGCTGGGTATGCGCCTGGCGGTGCTGCACAACCTGTATTTTTACAACACCCTCATGCAGCGCATCCGCGCCGCTTTGCAGCAGGACACGTTCGAGGCGTTTGCCAACACCTTTGCGGCCCGGCTGGACACCCGCATATAATAATGGACGCACAGAAAAAGAATGCCCAAACTGTGCAAAGTAGGGTATACTGTTTAGTGGATACAATAGAAGGCTTGGCAAAACACAAAAACAAAAAAACGAAACCGGGAGGAAACAGCGTGTTTGACAAAATGAAAGACCTGCTGAAAGCGAACCATAAAACACTGGTATTTACCGAGGGCGAGGACGAGCGTATCCAGCAGGCGGCGGCCCAGCTGCAGCAGGAACAGCTGCTGTCCCCGGTGCTTTTGGGAAACCCGGATGCCGTGTTGGCAAAGGCAACAGAAAATGACATAGACCTGTCCGGCATCACCATTATAGACCCGGCCACCTATGCGGATATGGACGACATGGTGCAAAAAATGGCCGAATTGCGCCGCGGCAAAATGAGCGAAGAAGAATGCCGTGCTGCGCTGCAAAAGAACAATTATTTCGGCACCATGTACGTGAAAATGGGATATGCGGCCGGGCTGTTGGGCGGCGCCACCTATTCTACTGCCGACACCGTGCGCCCCGCCCTGCAAATTGTAAAAACCAAGCCCGGCTGCAACATCGTTTCCAGCTGCTTCATCATGAGCCGCATGGGCACTCAGGGCGAGGAACGCTATGTAATGGCGGACTGCGCCATCAACCTGGACCCCACCGCAGATGAACTGGTGGAAATTACCACCGAGACAGTGGGCTGCGCGCGCCTGTTTGGGGTACAGCCACAGGTGGCGCTGCTGTCTTACAGCTCGTTCGGCAGCGGCAAGGGCCCCTCGGCGGACAAGGTGCGTGAAGCGGTGGCAAAGCTGAAAGATACCGGTGCGGATTTCCCCTTCGATGGCGAACTGCAGTTCGACGCGGCGTTTGCGCCATCGGTGGCCAAAACAAAAGCGCCGTCCTCGCCGGTGGCCGGAAAAGCAAACACCTTCATCTTCCCGAATATAGATTCCGGAAACATCGGCTACAAAATAGCCCAGCGCCTGGGCGGGTTCGAGGCATTCGGCCCCATTCTGCTGGGCCTGAACGCCCCCATCAATGATTTGTCCCGTGGCTGCACCGCCGATGAAGTGTACAAGATGGCTATTATCACGGCGGCCAGCGCGGTATAGGCAAACCAGGATAAATCCTACAGGATATGGATACCCCGGCGCCAGCGATCTGGTGCCGGTCTGTATTGAATTCAACAGGATTTTCCTGTATACTAACAGTGGTAACACACACGGCAACCGCGGTTGCCGGAAAACGGGCAGTGCGCGCGGGCTGCTTTGCATACGGAAGGCGGGTCCTGTGCAATGGGCCGCTGTGAACCATGTCAGGCGGGGAACCGAGCAGCATTAAGCGGATGCGCCTGTGTGCCGCAGACAACCTGCCTTTCGTATGCAGCGCAGCGCGGTGGCCTGTCCGTTTGTCCTTTTGTATATGCTCTAGCCAATATGTGCCCTCACCGCCGACAAGGTGAATTGCTTGTTGGCGGTGAAGAAAGCATTTAGCCGGGCATAACACGCCTGAAACTGAAGACCCAAGGAGGTGAGCTTCTTGTACAAAGCACTATACCGTAAATACCGTCCGCGGCGTTTCAGCGACGTGGTGGGGCAGGAGGCCATCACCACCGCCCTGCAAAACCAAATACTGGCGGACAAAATAGGCCATGCGTACCTGTTCACCGGCACCCGCGGCACAGGCAAAACCACCTGCGCGAAAATTTTTGCCACAGCGGTAAACTGTGAAAATCCCACCGGGGCCGATCCCTGCGGCGAATGCGCCTGCTGCGTTGGCATTGAAAACGGCAGCATCCTGGATGTTACCGAGATTGATGCCGCCTCCAACAACAGTGTGGACGACGTGCGCGATTTGCGCGACGAAACGGCGTACCGCCCCAGCCGCTGCCGGTTCAAGGTATATATCATTGACGAGGTGCATATGCTTTCCACCTCGGCGTTTAATGCCCTGCTGAAAATTTTGGAAGAACCACCCAGCCATGTCATTTTTATTCTGGCCACCACCGAAATACACAAGGTGCCGGCCACCATATTGTCCCGCTGCCAGCGGTTCGATTTCGTGCGTATCCCGGCGGAAGAAATTGCCGAGCGGCTGCTGCAGGTGGCCGGGGAAGAGGATATCCGCCTCACGCCGGGCGCGGCGTCGCTTATCGCGCGGCTGGCGGACGGCGCTTTGCGGGACGCACTGTCGTTGCTGGACACCTGCGCCGGCATGGGCGAGGAGGTAAACGAGGACCTGGTGCGCCGCATGGCCGGAATCACCGACAAAAGCTACCTGTTTTCCCTCAGCCGTGCGGTGACAGCGGGGGACACAAAACAGCTGATCGAGCTGGTGGCCGCCTTGCGTGGCCGCTCGGTAGAGGTAAAGCGCCTGTGCGAGGAACTGGTGCTCCATTACCGCAATTTCATTTTGGCGCTGGCCCAGCCGGACGGGGCCCTGCTGGAGCCCATTTCCGTCGAGGAAAAACAGCAATACCTGCAGGACGCGCCACAGGTGGGCGCGGCGTTCGCCATAGCGGCAGTGCGCCGCCTGACCGCCGCGCTGGACAGAATGTCCCGCTCACCCGATGCCCGCATTGAGCTGGAACTGGCCCTGTTTGACCTGTGTGAAACCCCGGCGGATCGCACTGCCGGCGCAACATCAGCAGCGGGGCAGCCACCCATGGCGGCACAGGCGAAACCGGCCACATTGCCGCCTGCACCAGCGAAACCCCAGCTGCAGCCGGTCAGCGTGGCGCCGCGCAGCAGTGCCACAAATTCTTCCACCGGCTCCCCGGCCAAAGATACGTCACAATCTGCCCCACAGGCTGCCCCGGCGGCACAGGTGCCAGTGGCAGAAGATGCTTCTTCCTTACCGCTGCAACCGGCTGACACCACCGACGTTCCATCCCGCGATAACAACACCCGCGAAACAGTTGAAACCAAAGGGATAGTCGAAGCAGCCGTGGAAGACACACCCGCACAAACGCCGCCGGCACAAACGGAACAGGTACAGGCGATGCCCGCACCGGCGTCTGCTGCGGCAGACGCCGATGCAACTGCCGAGCGTCCACCGGAGCCCCCTGTGCCACAGGCGGAACCATTGGCCGACGATAGTGCCACCGCCGATACCCCGGTCGCATTCGCCGCCTGGCCGGATGTGGTCGCCCGCATGGCTGGTGTGGACCGCATGCTGCATTCCTACATGAAGGACGCGGCCGCCTATACCGACGGGCGCCGGATACTGATAGACGGCGGCGATATGTTCCTGTCTTTCATGCGGAAATATGACGCGGCCAACGAAAAAATAAAAGCGGTCATCTTCGAAGTGACCGGCACGCGGTATGGCATCGGGCCGTATATTGGCCCCGCGCAGGATACCCAGGCGAAACCGGTCACCGCACAGGATACCCTGCGCGCCTGGCAGGAAAAAGGCGTGCCGGTGGAGTACGACAAATAACCCGGATACAATACACAGTCCGGCTGCCATATTTGGCGCGGAACGGCGCGCCAGGGGATATTACATAGAGGAGGCATACCCATGAAAGCACGGCTACCAGACGGCTATGGCAAGCAAAATGTGAACCAACTGATGAAACAGGCTCAGGAGATGCAGGACAAAATGCAGCAAAAACAGGCCGAGTTGGAGGAGACGGAATACACCGTCACCGCCGGTGGCGGCATGATAGAGGTGGTTATGCGGGGCGACTACCAGGTGCAGTCGGTGCGCATCAAACCGGACGTGGTCAGCCCGGATGACGTGGATATGCTGGAAGATATGGTGGGCGCGGCCTTCAACGAGGCGGTGCGCGTGGTAAAGGAAGCCGCCGACAGTGAAATGGCGGACATTTCCGGCGGGTTCAATCTTCCGGGTATGCCAGGCTTCTAAGTAAGGTTCCAACACTGGTGGCAAAGCCACCAATACAACATCTAAAAGGCGTGAGAATATGGGCGTAAATGCGGCGCCGCTGGAAAATCTAATAGAACAATTTGCGAAACTGTCTGGCATTGGGCGGAAAGGTGCCGCGCGGCTGGCGTACCAGGTGTTGGCCATGCCACCGGAGCAGGCGGCCGCGTTTGCCGCCGCCATCACCGATGCACATGAAAAAATCCACCTGTGCCAGGTATGCCAAAACTTTACCGAAGAGGACATCTGCGCCATCTGCGCCGATGCCACCCGGGACAAAACCACCATCTGCGTGGTGGAAAACCCGCGCGATGTGGTCGCGTTCGAGCACACCCGCGAGTACAAGGGCCTGTACCATGTGCTGCATGGGCTCATTTCGCCCACCGAGGGTATTGGCGCCGAACAGCTGCATATCACCGAGCTACTGGCCCGTCTGCAGGATGGCACCGTGCAGGAGGTCATTATGGCCACCAACCCCACAGTAGAGGGGGAGGCCACCGCCATGTACCTGGCCCGGCTGATAAAACCACTGGGGGTGAAAACCACCCGCCTGGCGTACGGCCTGCCGGTCGGCAGCAACCTGGAGTATGTGGACGATGTCACACTGTATCGTGCCCTTTCCGGCCGGGGTGAGCTGTGAATCACAGAGTATGTAGCTGTTTCATGAGTCTGTTTTACCCTTGTCTTTAAGCCCATAACCAATTACTAACGACCAATAACCAACAACAAAAAGGGGGTGGCCCTGTTGGCCGCAATCAAACCTGTGGCGGCCAACCGGAAAGCCCGCCACGAATACTTTGTCCTGGAAAGCCTGGAGGCCGGCATAGAGCTGGTCGGCACCGAGGTAAAAAGCGTACGCATGGGTAACCTGAACCTGAAGGATGCCTGGGCAGATGTGCGCGATGGGGAAATATATATTCTGGGCATGCACATTTCTCCGTATGAAAAGGGCAACATCTTCAACCGGGATCCGGTGCGCCCGCGCAAGTTGCTGCTGCACAAGCGCGAAATTCGCAAGCTGCACCAGGAACTGAAAACCAAAGGCCTCACGCTCATTCCGTTGTCAGTGTATTTGAAAGATTCCCACGTAAAGGTGGAGCTGGGTCTGTGTAAAGGTAAAAAGCTTTATGATAAGCGCGCCACCACGGCAGAACGGGACGCACAGCGCAGTATAGACCGCGCCATGAAAGACCAGCGGCACGGGTAAAGCGTAGGTACCATGCCTGGCCAAACCGGCCACGCGTGCCGGTTGTTGACTGATATGGTATAATGAAAATGTGGGATAAAGGCGCCAATATATGCCGCCTCGAATCCATATATATGGGGATGTAAAGGTTTCGACAGGGAGGAGAAAGCCGGAGCAGCGGGTAGTGGTGTGGCCCCACTTTAACTGCCACAAAACAATAATTAACAACACAGTTAATTTCCGCAGCAACGCTCGCGTTGCTGTTGCCGCCTAATTTAGGTCGGCCGTCCGGCCCGCTCTACCGTGGGGCGGGACCCGGGCGTCATTGAAACGGTAAACGTGAACGGCCCAAAGCTTTGCGGACCGTCATGAACTTATGAAGCTACCGACGCGGCGGCCTGATCATCGGCCTGCCGCCGGGGGAATCTCATAGATGATCTGCACCCGGAGATACTCCTGCGGACTTCTTTTTGGACACGGGTTCGATTCCCGTCATCTCCACCACAATTATAGGGCGCTGTTTCGTTAAAAACAGCGCCCTATAATTATTTTAAAACCCACGGTGAAACCCACTTTTGTTTATGACTCTTATTTCTTACTCCGGCGCACGGATACTTTCAATTATATCCGTCACCGGCGAAGCATTAAAATACACGGTAGCATCATCTGTTTCTACGTTTAAGTTGACCTCCAACTCAATAATCCCAACATAAGCGTCCCCTGCAGCCAGGCTATCGAAAACAATGGCGACTTTGTAAATCAACCCATCGGATGTTTTCCGCTGGTACAAGAGCCCGCTGAAGTTCCCGTTACTGTATTCTTGGGCACTTTCCAGTGGCACATCCACCCCCTGCAGATATTCTTCCGGCGTCTGTCCGGCTTTTTTACTGTAGGTCAAAAGCAATATCCAGTTTCTATCCGCATCCACTATCGTTATCCGGTCTTCTATTAGAGAGACCTTTTGCCCCACGATAGAAGGAATATCCACCGCATACTGGTCGCCAACCATGGCCTGCACAACTTCTGCTTCGCTTGCACTAAGACCTGCGACCACGGCCGAGTCCGAAAGTGTGCCGGAGGCGAAGGAAGTATCGGACATTGCCACAGTGGTGTCTGGCTCGCCGCTACCACAGGCAGGTAAAAGCAGTGTGGATACAAGCATAAGCGCAACCATCCCGCGCACAGAATTCCACTTCATAGGGACCTACTTTGTTAACACATAATAACGAAACGGTTCTCTTACGATATCCTTCACGCAGCGGGTCGTCCAAGCGTCCATCAGGACCGGACTTTCTTTAATTTTAGCATTATGAAGGTAAAAAGACAAACCCAGCCATGAGTATTTGAAAAGTCCTGTTATAGGCCGTATGGTATTGTTTTCTCGCACTCAAGCACAAATCAAATCGGACATCTAAAGACAGTAGCACCGGTCGATAACAGTATACGGAAACAACGTATATTCTATTTCAGTGCAAACCCACCCAAAAAGCAGATACAGTTCGTATTTAGGGTATCTAAATCCACCAAACAAAACACCGCTACACGCAAAAAACTTTGCGTGTAGCGGTGTTTTTAGCATTTCATAAAGGAGCTGCGTTAAAGCGTCGGAAGCATTCGTACGTGGATAACGGGTATAGCTATTTCGCCAGCTCTGGTTCAGGAAAGTTCCATGCACCGCTCAGCACGGCAGGCTGAGGACGGTAAAGCCTTACGGTATAGTTCCAGCCTTGTGGGATAGGCAGGTAGTTTTCGGCAGCTGCATCACCGCCAAAATGTATTGTTACGGTGCCATCACCAGCTTTTTTTGCTGTCAGATTATTCAAAGAATACAGGCCCTGGTCGTTCTTTTCAAAAAAACCGGAAGCATTGTAAACGGAAATCGACCAAAAACCATCCACCGGAACATTGGCGGGAATCGTCAACACATAAGCGGTCTTGCCGTCGTTGTTGTCCACCAACCGAGTGTAATAAACGGCGTCATTGTCCGGGTTGCCGCCCCAACCGCCTGCCGTACCAAGCAAGTGATGAATGGGTTCGACCTCGTCTTTTTTTCCAAAACAGCCGCGAAGGTTTGGTAATGTGTTGAACAGGCCCAGCAGTAGTTTACGGGTCTCATCCCGGGATTCCTTGTCCCAATCGCCAAATGTGAAAGTACCTGTACCGGGCTGCGAAACAGCCAGTTGGTCCTGTAAAGCGTTCACTTTGGCAATGTCGGCGAGGTCGTGCGCATCTACCTCAATGCGCACCAGTGCCGCCATATAGCGCGTGCCAACTTGTTCCTTGGTAAAAGTATAGTTCCCGGCATCATAGGCGACGTGTACCACATAATGGTCCTGGTCGATGGCCTGCAAAGCAATGTACCGGCCATTGCCATCCGGCAATGTAAATGTAGCTGGCCCAGCGTCCAAATCTAGTACAATCGAGGAATACAGCGTGTCGCGATTCATTCGCACAACGGTTTGATGATCAATGTCGGGTGGGCGGCGGCGGTGGAAGAATTGTCCACCAGCTCCGTCAGCTACGAACGTGGTAAAATACATATCGGTTTCGGCCCGGACGAAGTTATCTGCGTTTACTTTTTCAGCCATAAAAATCTTCCTTTCGTATTTGTGTTGTGCTGCGAAATATCACAGCATTATTAAAAACTTATTGCTCGACGAAGCGAGCGCCACGCGAACGCTTGCATTCTCATGGCCGAGTGAGGAGGGCGACAACGGGTATAATACCCCGCGGTCTTCGCCCAAGAGATTAAAAGGATGGCGGCCTACGAGCTGCCGCGGGAAACGCGTGAAGCGGGGCCGGGGCTCTGCCCCGGGGTTAATATCCGTTATTACTTTAGTATACGCTGTGAGTTTGAAGAAAAAACGCATGCTGTGTCGAGAGGAGCGTGCATACATTCCTTATTAATACCTCATGGGGAGTGTAGTGTTAGAAAAATGTGAAAAGGGGACCACCTTAAAAGCTTGGCCGGTTATACCCCTTTTCTCCATATGGCTGCAGCTTTTCCAGCCAGGGCCGCTGCATTTGCCGCAGCAGGCGGCCTATTTCCTCTCGGCTTTCGCCCTGTTGCGCTGTTTGTTCCAGCACCTCATACCGGAAAGCATCGTGGCCGTATTCTTTCCAGTCGCGCACCAGCGCGCCGCTGGAATAGGTACCGCTGTTCAGCGCATTCTGAATAAACTGCCACTTGTCACGCAAATCCGGGTAAGACACCACATAGATCTTGCCGTTAGCGGTGTTGGTTATTTTCACCACACCCATGTAAATTTCTATCTGCTGTGCCTGCTGCTTCAGTTCTTTTTTGCGCTGTTTGTCCATTGGATCGGCCGCCTTGTTTTTTATTTTACGTTAGAGCCAGGTTAATGGAAGCTAATCATTCATACCTTTTCCGGCCAGTATTTGGGGTAGATATTTTTCCACATGGGCCGCCCGGGTGGCGGCGTGTTTTGGGTGGGAAAAATACAAAACATAGGCGCGCTGGCGTCCCGGGGTCAATCCCTCGAAAGCCGTGCGCAAAGCAGGGTTTTCCTGCAAACGGTCCTTCAGCTCCTTTGGCAGCGCCAGCTCGGTTTTTTCCTTAAAGTCTATTTCCAGCCCGGCCTCTTCCACCCGGATGGCATCCGTTATATACGCAATAATCTGTGTCGTGTCCCGGTCGATTTCCGCCACGCTGGTGAACCGCAGCTGCCGTGCCGCCTGGGAGTTTTCGCCCGGGGCCACCAGCATGTCCGCCGTGTCCTGCAGCAGGGCCCCCTTTAAAAAAGAAAGTGCGCAATACCCCTTCAGCGCCAGTATCATTACCACATTGTCACCGCCGTGGGTGTAGCAAGGCTTGCCCCATTTAAAGTCCTCCTGCAGCGGGCAGGTCAGCAAAATGGCGCGCAGTTTTTCCATTTCCGGTTGCCAGTTTTTGGCCCGGTGCAGGTATTTATCCACGTTCGGGTTTCGTTTGGCCATTGCCATGCAGAACACCTCGTTTATGCTTTTATTGCCCGACGAAGCGAGCGCCATGCGAATGCATGCATTCTCATAGCCGAGTGAGGAGGGCGACAACGGGTATAATATCCCGCGGTCTCTGCCGCGGAAAACGCGCGAAGCGCGGTGCCGGGGCTCTGCCCCGGGGTTAATACCCGTTATTGCAGGTCGGCTGCATAAAGCTGCCCGGGTGCACTTTTTTAAGGCATTCATGGTACAAAACAGAATTAAACCACTGAACGCCCCAGGTTCAACACCGGAGTGGGGTCATGAATAACTACGGCCTGTTGGTTCAGCGCGGCATAGCTGTCCAGGAAAACCTGTTGTTCCACACCGGCCAGTTCATTGTTCAGCGGGTCGCGTAGATAAAAATACTCGTCGTCATACCCGCACAGCACCATGCAGTGCAGGTTGCTGTAGGGGACATACAGTTCATCGGTGGCGTTCAGGTACCAGTAGTTTATGCTGTCTTCCAGCGGCGCAAATTCCTTGGTACACCAGACCACTACCGGGTGTCCGTCCGCCAGCTGCTGCATCAGCGCCTGGCTATCGGCGCCGGTAATGTTCTGGGCCTGCAGCGAGCTTTTACTGTCGGCCAGGTACTGGTTTGCCGCCGTCACAATCGGCTGGGCAAAGCAGTAATAGCCGGTAGTATCGGCGGGGTTGCCCACATAGCTGTCGTTTGGGTCCGGGCCATAAGGCAGCCCGTTTTGTAGCACCACATCCGCGCGCGGCAGATAGTTTTCCACAATATCTATTTTATCCGCCGGAAGGCCCAGGTATTGCAGCAGCATGGTCAGGCTGGTGGCTTCACAGCCGTTTGGCAGCTCCGGCAGCTGGAGGATGTCCTCCACCGGCAGCTGGACGCTGGGGGGCAGTTCTTCCTTCTGAGGTGTGGCGGCGTCTTCCATGGGGCCGGTGGGCAGGGCGTTGTCCTGGTCGGTGGTATACGCCCCGGTGAAAAAGGATTTTATCTCTTCCCAGTAGATGGCATCGCCCATGCCGCAGCCGGTAAACAAAAACAGGGACAACAAAAAAACCGCCACCGGCCGGCGTTTGATTTTCATGTGTCCACCTCCAGACTGCGGGTTTTGCGGTAGCCGTGCATTCTTGCCGGGAATCCCATGGGAAATGCAGGGCGTGTTGTGTCCACTACAGTGTATACCCGTCCGGGTGCAAAATGTCAAGTGAAGAGAACAAGGTTTCGCATAACTATCACACGAACGACAAAATATTACATAATTCCAGTGCGAAGATGCCGGCAAAAACAAGGCGATTGTCAAAAAGTGTTTCTGAATCTTCACGGTTTTGAGCGGAAAACAGCAGGCCAGAGCCATGGGCCAAAACCCCGAGGCTTCTCATAAAAATCATCACAGGACAGCTGCGAAACAACGCAGGCGGCCTGTGATGGCAATGGGTATTGCGTGCTGTATTGGAGGGCGGGAAAGCGGAACACGGAATGTTCAGGACTGCGCGCCCGCCTCCAGCAGGTCTATTTCTGCCAGCCAGCCGTCGGCCACCGCGTCGCTGGGCATGCGCAGGGCACCGCGCGGGGACAAGCATACCGAGCCTACCACCGGGCCGTCTGGCAGGCAGCTGCGCTTAAACTGTTGCGCAAAGAACCGCCTGTAAAACACGCGCATCCAGCGAAGAATGACCGCACCGGTGTATTTGCCGTCAAACGCTGCCTGCGCCAGCCGGAAGATTTTCCGCGGGGAAAACCCCCAGCGCAGCATATAATACAAAAAGAAATCATGCAGTTCATAGGGGCCGACAATCTCCTCGGTATGCTGGGTGATGGCGCCGTCCTGTGCCGGCAGCAGTTCCGGGCTGACCGGTGTGTCCAAAATATCCTGCAATACCGGCGCCAGCTGTGGCAGCCGGCTTATTTCATGCAGCACCAAATGCGGCAGCAGCGTTTTGGGTACGCCGGCGTTCACGCTGTACATGCTCAGGTGATCCCCGCCATAGGTGGCCCAGCCCAGCGCCAGCTCTGACAAATCGCCGGTGCCCACCACAAAGCCGTCCCGCTGGTTGGCCATGTCCATTAGCACCAGGGTGCGCATGCGTGCCTGGGCGTTTTCGTACACGACATCCTGGGTGTTTTCATCGTGACCGATATCTGCGAAATGGCTCCTGACGGTGGCGGTGATGTCCACCGTCTCAAATGTGGCGCCCACGGAAACGGCCAGTTCCTGTGCGTTTTTCAGCGTGCGCGGTGTGGTGCCAAACCCCGGCAGTGTAACCGCCAAAATATCCGCCGCCGGCGCGCCGGCCAGCTGTTGTGCGCGCGCCGCCACCAGCAGCGCCACGGCACTGTCCAGCCCGCCGGAAACACCCAGTACCAGCCGGGTGGCGCCCACATGTTCCTTGCGCGCAGCCAGCGCGTGGGCCTGTATGGTTAAAATCTCCTCACAACGTTCCGCGCGCTCGGAGGGTTCCGCCGGTACAAACGGAGTGGGGGATATGGTGCGAATCAGCGTCAGCTGCTCCACCGGCAGGGAAAAGGGAACACAGGCAACACCGGCAGAGCAGCAGGCGGCGTTTTCGCCGCAGCCACAGTCATGGGGCCGGGCCGCGTTCTGCCGTGCAAAAACCAGGCGTTGGGTGTCTATTTCGCTCATGGCCATGCTGCCGGTGAAGGGCGGGCCCTCAGCCAGCAGCACACCGTCCTCCGCCACCAGGCTGTGCCCGGACAGCACTGCGTCGGTAACCGATTCCCCGCGCCCGGCGCTGGCAAAGAGGAGGGCGCAGTGCAGCCGCGCGCTATCCGCCATGGCGCGCAGGCGGCGGCGGTTGGCGCGTCCGGCGCCATCCGGCACGGCGGACATGTTTGCCAGCAGTACCGCGCCGGCGTCCGCCAGCGTTTGTGCGGTGGGGTAGTCATCGCCCAGGGTTACCCCCAGGCGCAGCCCCGGCATTTCTTCACAGCAGAACAGTTGCCCGGCGCCGATGGGCACCCCGCGCAGAAAGGTGTTTTCGTTGTCCAGCGGTACGGCCGGAAAAAAGCCTGGCGCAAACCAGCGGGCGTCTTCGCTGCCGCCCCGTGCCCCGGTGGAAAGCGTCATTTTTGGGACCAACCCCAGCACCCGCCCGCGGTGTAGTACCGCGGCACAGTTATATAGCTTACCGCCGTGCACCACCGGGCACCCGACAACCAGCAACAGGGAAAGCTCCTTGGTCTGTTCGCACACGGCCCGCAGTGTCGCGGCGGCATCCGCCAGCAACTGTTGTTGGAAAAATAAATCACCACAAGTGGCGCCGGTAACGCACAATTCCGGCAGTACCAATACCTGCACCGTGCGCTGTGCCGCCGTTTCAGCCGCCAGGGCCATCATCCGCCCGTTGCGGGCGCAGTTTGCTGCCTTGCCCCATATCGGCGCGGCGGCTACCCGTACAAATCCATCGTTCATGTTGGCCCTCCCGTGGCGTTGGCATGCGTCTGTTTCTCCTATATTGTAGCGAATTTTTGCCAAATTCACAAGCGGGGAATGCCACCCAAAGGCCAGGAACAACAACCAACAGGCCGGTGCGGGTAAAAATACAAACGAATACCAGCACGCTTTTGACAGTTTTGCGATGAATCCGGCCATTTTTTCCGCGTAAAACCCCCCGAGCCATAAATTTTTAAAATTCCGTGGCGTAAGGCGGGCGGATGTGGTAAAATAGCAGTCAATGTAAAACCGGGTATAAAGTTTCCAGCGCTGCTGTCGATGTATTTGATTGAAGAAAAATGCCCATGAAAGGCATAGCATATAAAACACAATATCCATGCAGAAAGGTGGTGGCCGGATGAACAAGAAGAAGCAGTCTGTAAAGGAATATGTTGTTGTCATCGCGGCTGTTGTACTGTTTGTTGTGGTCAGCGGTCTTTCTGTTTTTTCGTTGTGGCAGGTACGAGACAACTCCCGGGTAATCACCCGTGTGGGGTTTGTCAGCGGTACCGCCCAGCAGCTGGTAAAGCGCGAATTACAGGGGTACCCTGATGACGAGCTGATCCTGCAGTTGGACGGCGTGATAAATGAACTGTTGACCGGCGAAGGCGAAAATGGCCTGCCGGTGCTGAATGATGCCCAGTACCAGAGCGATTTAAAGCAGGTAAAGATTGGTTGGGAGCAAATTAAGGAAGAAATATACCGGGTGCGTGATGGCGGACCGCCCCAGCGGCTGTATGCCCTCAGCGAAGAGTATCTGGTCACCGTAAAGAATGCCATAGATTCCGCCACAGAGTATTCCGAGCGGCAGCTGGCGTTTGCCACCTATGTGCTGCTAGGCGCCATTGTGCTGACGGTATTCATTTTTGCCGTGGCGCTGGCGGTGCTGGCCCGTTCGTCCAAGCTGCGCAAAAAGGCCGAGATGCTGAACAAAATAGCCTATATAGACCCATTGACCAGCCTGCCAAACCGCGCCAGCAGCGAGCAAGCCATTGCCGCCTTGAAGAACAGCCCGCCGGAAGGCGACCTGGTGGTGTTTATGTTTGACATGAACAACCTGAAAACCGTGAATAATATGTTTGGCCGCAATGTGGGCGATAAGCTGATTGCGGCGTTTGGTCGTGTCCTGAGCAGCGAAGCGGCCGAGTACGGTTTTGTGGGCCGTTTTGGCGGGGATGAGTTCATCGCCATTTTCCAAAACGCGGACGAGGACATGGCCGGAAGGTACCTCTCGCATGTGAACGAGCGCATCGTCACCTATAACCTGATGCGGGTGGTGGATGAAGAAAAAATCAGCTTTTCGGTAGGCTACTGCATCAACAACATGCGCAACATCAGCCTGGATGACATGATTACCGAATCGGAACGGCGCATGTACCTGAAAAAACGCGAGATAAAGGGCATGTAAGGCATGTTTTGCCGTGCAAAAATGGACTGACCACCCGCCAGGGAACGGCAGGTGTGTGAAAAGAGGTGATGGAAGTGTCGAAGACGCGCAGAATAATGATACGGGTGGCCGCGGCGGTGTTTGCGGTGGTATGGGTCGGGTATTTTGTGCTGTTCGTGGTGGTGATGAACAATTATTCAAAAGAAAACCTGCACCAAATGCGACACTCCATCGAAAACCAGGTCTCAGATAATATTGAAGATTTAGTCAATTCTTCATATCTATATTTAAGCGGGCACGGGCAGGAGGAATTTACCACCCGCCAGGATGTGGAGGATTTTCTGTACAACCTGCCCCAGACAGAAGAAGATGTAACCTTCCGCATTGTGGATTACAACGGCTTTGTGTATACCTCGGACAGCGTTATGCTGACCACCGCCGACGCGTCGCGCATTGCCCAGGACGTGGCGGAAAAAGGCTACTCCATAACCAATCTGCGGGACAACTCTGACCGGACCGAGCGGGTGATGGTGTGCCTGCCGTTCCCGGGCAGCGACGAATATTATTTTGCGCAGGTAATGCGCCCGGAAACCTTTGCCGCAAAGGCCCTGCAAAACCTGGATGTGGATGGACTGTTTTTGGGCGTGTACAACCAGCACGGTACCGAGCTGGCGTTTGAAGAGGTTTCCTGGGACAGCGACGGTGACACGCAGGCGGAGGCCCAACAGTTTGAAAAAGCACGCACTTCGCTGCAAACCGGCGCGCACGATGTGGCCTCCATGGTGCAAACCGTAGACAACTTTGATGTAAGCACCGTGGGCCAAAGCGATGTTTTCTGGCAGTCCAGCAACATGTATGTGATGCTGGGCGAGCCAAGCGGTTGGTTCCTGGGGGTGTATGTGCCGCCCATGCAAAGCATGCCGTTCCTGCCTATCCTTATGGTTACCATGCTGCTGGTGTTTGCTTCCGGCATTGTTGTTCTGTTTCTGGCGCTGCCGTCCGACACGCGCAAGAAAGAAGCCCGGCAAAAGAGCGAAGCGGAAGATATTTTGAACGAGATGGAAAACGACGAGATCATGCAGCAGGCGCTGAAAGACCTGTTCCGCAAGCGCCAGGAAAAAGAACACTGCATTGTTTGTTTGGATATCGCGGCGTTCCACCGGTTCAACGCCATGTTTGGGTATGCCTCCGGCGACCGGCTGCTGTATGTGGTGGGCAACACACTACGTACCAACTATAATGCCTGCACCCGCATCAGCGGCGACGTGTTTGCGGTGCTTACGCCCATTACCCCCACCTTCATCGAGGACCTGGAGGAACTGCTGTACAGCGCCATTCGCCAGGAGCTGGGGACACAGTACCAGCAGGTGATTGTGTTCAAGTTTGGGGTGTATCCCATCATTGAAATGCCGCGCAACTACCGCGAGATTTTCGACGGCGCGCTGATGGCGGTGAAAGAAGCAAAAGGCAGGCCAAAGCAAAATGTAGTGGTATATGACACCAGCTTCCAAAACCAGGTGTCTTTCCAGAAAAATGTGGAGATTAACATGTTGCACGCGCTGAGCAAGGAAGAATTTGTGGTGTATGTGCAACCAAAGATGGACGTGAAGACCCGCGGCTGCAGCGGCGGCGAGGCGCTGATTCGCTGGAATTCCGAGCAGATGGGCTTCATCATGCCGGACCAGTTCATTCCTATTTTTGAGCGCAACGGCTTTATCATGGAAATTGACTTCTTCGTGCTGACCACCGTACTGAAATACCAGCAGGACGCGCTGGATAATGGCCGTCCGCTGCATCCCGTCTCGGTGAACCAGTCCAAGGTCACCATTTCGTTCCCGAATTACCTGGAGCGCCTGCGCAAGACGATAGACCGCTTCTCGGTACCGCTGGAGTATGTGGAGATAGAAATTACCGAGGGCGCGCTGGAAAGCGACTACGAGTCCATGATTAGCTTAATGTATTCGCTGAAGGAGATGGGCTTCTCAGTGGCAATGGACGATTTTGGCACCGGGTATTCCTCGCTGAACACGCTGCGTGTGCTGCCGGTGGATGTCATCAAGATCGACAAAGGCTTCCTGCGAGAGTCCGACACCTCCGACCGCAGTAGAAAAATCATTAAAAATGTCATCAACATGTCGAAAGAGCTGGGGATTGCCATCGTGTGCGAAGGGGTGGAAACCGAGCTGCAGTTCGAGTTTTTGAACGACATTGGGTGCGATTACATTCAGGGGTACCTGTTCGCAAAGCCCATGCAGTACGACGAGTACACACAGAAATACAGCGGGTTTTCCCAGGTGGCGGGGGCGGGAACAGCGGCACCGGCCGCACCCCAGCCCAGTGCACAGAACATGTGACGGTGTTCCCGTGTCCTACTGCAGACATGAAAAGAAAAAACAACAAAACCCCTGCCGGGCAGCTTTGGCGCAAAGCCAGTGCCGAACGGCGGGGGTTTTGTGTACTATATTGGGTTGCGCACTGTGAACATACAGCAAAAAAGAACATATATCGTTGCGTTATGGTGCCTTCGGCAGCGGATACGACATGGGAATGAAACAAATGCCGTTTTCTGTTTGTGCTGGGCCGGTGGGGGAAAAGCCCAAGCGCGTATAGGCTTGCACTGCATATGGTGAGGAATGCACCAGAATTTCCGTGATACCGGTGACGGCCTGTTGTTCCCGGCAGTATGGCAGCATGGCGGCAAACAGGACCCTCGCAATGCCTTGCCGGTGGTGTGCGCCATCCACAAACAGCAGCGAAAGATGGTTTGGCGGCCGCAACGCGAGCACCCCGACAGGTATCGCTGGGGTCTCCGGCAGGAAGCAGCCCCATAGCAGCAGTGTTCCGTCCGTCAGCATTTTGCGCAGATTGGCGGGGTCAACGTAGCGTTCAAACTCCGCCACACCCGCAGGATTGTATTCGGGCGCGACATATTCGCGGAACACCCGGCGGACAAGAGCAATGGCATCCGCTATTTCCGGCGGCGCCAACCGGCGCACACAGGGGCAGGCATACAACAGCCGCACCTCCTTTGGCTACTTCGTATTTTTGTTTGCCGGGGCTACCGGAAGCCCTCTGCAAAGGCCGCGACCTCCAGCAGGTCTTGCTCGTTCGGGCGCTTGCGGTTAAAAAACAAAAACCGGCCCCGGCAGTGGAACGACGCCTCTGCCATAGGGATTCCGCGTGCTTTTAAAATGGCCGCAATCTCCGCCTGGGGCGTTTGCTCGCTGCCCAGCGATGTGGTGAACACGGCCACCTCTTTCACCATGTCGGGGGACAGCCCTTCCAGGAAACTGTGCAGCGAGGGGTCAATTTTACCAGCGTATAACGCACCGCCGAGGAACAGAACATCCACCGGGCCGTCCAGCGGCTCCGCGCAGGTTTTTGCCTGTACGTTCAAGGCCCCGGCGATGGCGTCGGCCAGTTTTTTGGTGTTGCCGGTGCGGGAAAAGTAGCGTACTTCATATGTCATGGAAAAGCCTCCTTTTATATGCGCATATCCCTGTGGCACCAAATGCCGGTTACAGGGTATACTGTAGTTATACACCATCCGCGCCCGGATGGATATGCCAAAAGTGAAAGTTTGGGAATTCTATGCGAATGCCAAAGAAGATTGACGCTGGGTGGCTGGCCCCGTGTGGGGTGAATTGCCTGGTCTGCAGTGCGCATTTGGCCAGCAAAAACCCCTGCCCAGGGTGCCGCGCGCCCAGCGATACCATCACGCGGAAAAGCTGCCAGAACTGCGTGAAAAAGAAATGCGCGGCGGAACAGGGGTAGAGTGGTGCTTTTTGTGCAGCCGATTTCCCTGCACCCGCATCAAAAGACTGGATGCGCGCTACCGCGAAAACTATGGGCAATATCTGGTGCAAAACGGCCAGGATGCAAAAACGGATATGACCGCCTTTTTGCAGGCGCAGCGAGAATGTTTTACCTGCCGGCGGTGTGGTGGGGTTATTGACCAACACCACCGGATTTGCAGTGAATGCGGCGCCGGGGCAGATCACCAGCTTTAAAGGGTTGGCGGAATGCCGCAGGAACAATTACGCCAGCGGCGTGGTGCGCAAAAGAGAACCATATAGAAAGAGTTGCGCCCAGCGCTATCTCATCGGGAGGCATTGGTCGCGAAGTTTTTCAAAATGGCAGCATCCTCGTTTTCTTTGCTCGCGTCATCAGAATAACAAAAGCTGATTCCCGTATCATTGCAAAAATATTCAAATAACGATGGACGCAACAATCTTGTCTTATCTGCGTTAAACTCACTTCGTGCCCCGCCGTTCGGGTTCCGTTTCACTTTTGTGCAGTAGATTTTATTTGGGTCTTCCGAATCACTTTTACTAAGGGACTGAACCATGGCGGCCATTTCGTTTGGCGAAATAGTATCGGGAATAAAGGCGGGAACAGCCTGTCCCAGCTGGGCCGTGAACTGACGAAGAATATCACCTAAATTTTTCTGAAACTCTATCCCAAAGTATGCACGTAATTCCTTGGCACCTATTAGTAGATTTAGACTATTTGCTTCTACCTGCAAATCGTCCTGCAGGTCTTCTTCTTTCAAAAAATGCAATTTCACCAGGGCTTTATCGTGTATCCTTTTTTCTGTGCCAACAAACCGCTTTACAAGCACAATATAGTCCGTTTCTTTGTAATGAAACAGGAAGCTGCATATCGTCTGATGCCTATTAACCAAATCTTTTTTTAAGGATTTCAAGTTTTCGAGAAACATGCTTTCCTCCCGCTATGCCCCTGGCATTTTATCCCCGCGCGCGCAGGGCGCCTGTTCTTACCTCTTTGTCAGCAGTGCAACGGCCTCCACATGCCGGGTGCGGGGGAACATATCCACCGGCTGCACCTGTTGTGTTTGGTATCCTTTTTCCTGCAATATGGCCAGGTCCCGCGCCAGAGTGGCCGGGTTACAGCTGACCATGACGATGCGCCGTGGCGCCATGGAAACCAGCGCTTGCAAGGTGACAAGGTCTGCGCCTTTACGGGGAGGGTCCAGAACTGCAATGGTGGGGGAATAGCCTTCGTTCAGCAGGGCGGTGGCGGCGGTGGCGGCGTCCGCGCACAGGAAGCGGGTGTTGGTTAGGTTCATCTCGGTGGCGCTGGCCTGGGCGGCGGCCACAGCTTCCGGGACGACCTCCACCCCGGTCAGGCTGTGGCAGCTGGCCGCCATGGACAGGCCAATGACCCCCGCGCCGCAGTATAGGTCCAGCAGCCGGTCATCCGGTGTGGCGGCGGCCCAGCGGCGCACCACCGCGAAAAGCTGCTGGGCACCGGCGCTGTTTACCTGCGCAAAAGATTTTTCGTCCAGCCGTACCGGCACCCCGGCCAGTGTGTCCTGTATGCTCCCGTCGCCAAACAGCACCCGGCTGTCCGGCCCGCAGATTACATTGGTGTTGTCCGGGTTGCGGTTTAGCAGAATGGTACGGATGGCAGGGAACTCCGCCGTCAGCGTTTCTGTCAGCATTTCCGCGCCGGGCACCTGAAAACCGGTTACCACCAGACACAGCATCACCTGGCCGGTGTGCGCACCTATGCGCAGGTAAATGTGCCGTATAAGGCCGGTGTGGCTGGTTTCATCATAGGGTGCGGCGCCGGCCTGTTGCAGCAGCTGGGCGGTGCGTGTGGCAATTTGGTTTAAAATCTCCGGTTGCAGCAGGCAGTCTGCGCAGGGAACCACCCGGTGGCTGTGCTGTGCAAAAAAACCATAGGTCAGCAGCCCGTCTGGTCCGGCGGCCACAGGATACTGTACTTTATTCCGGTAGCGGTCCATGGCAGGGGATGGTAATATTGGCAGCACCGGCGCCTCTATTTTGCCCAGGCGGGACAGGGCGTCTGCCACAAACCGTTGTTTCGCGGCCAGCTCCGCCTCATAGGTCAGGTGGCGAAAACAGCACCCGCCGCACACCCGGCCAATGGGGCAGTCCATTTTCTGCCGTCCGGGGCCCGGGGTGATGATTTTTTCCAGCCGGCCATAAGCATAGCGTGGCGCCGCCTTTACAATTTTTACCTGCAGCACATCGCCCACCGCGGCGGCCGGCACAAACACAGCCTGCCCGTCGTGGTGGCCCACGCCGTTGCCGTCGCTGGAAATATCGGTAATGGACAGGGGAATGATCTGGTTTTTTACAAGGGACATGTTACGGCTCCTATACAAAGGAATTATAGTTTGCGAAAAAACGAGGTTTTTGGAAACCCCGGCGGGACGACCTATTCCGTCTACAGCATATAAAAGGAGTATACCACGCCGGGGTTTCCTGCCACAAGCTATCTTCCAGGCTGCCCGGGTGGCACAAGGATTCTCCGAACAAGCACGGCGGCGAAAGGACAATACAACTTTCCGCACAAAATGGAATGTGCATCCGCATCTTTACTTGACATGCGGGTTTTTGCTATAATGACGGGGAGGTGATGACAATGTACACAACCGGACAACTTAAAGATGCCATCCTGGCCGGCAGGTTTGATAAGACGTTTTCTGTTTTGTATGCGGACGCGCCGGCGGTTATAGAGGCTCAGCGCGCGCGTTATGTAGAGAGCATCGGCGCTTTTGAGGAACATTTTGGCGCGGGCAGAACCGTTTCCTTGTATTCCACCCCCGGCCGCACGGAAATAGGCGGCAACCATACCGACCACAACCAGGGCATTGTCATGGCGGCGGCGGTGAATCTGGATATCATAGCGGTGGTGGGGCAGACAGATACCAACACGGTGCAGGTGAAATCTAAGGGGTTCAACCGCATTGACGTGGTGGATCTTTCCAACCTGGCCCCCAGCGAAGAAGAATACGGTAAATCCCTGGGCCTGGTGCGCGGCGTGGCGGCGGGCATTGTGCAGCGCGGCGGCGTGGTGGGCGGCTTCGACGCGTATACAACCTCCAATGTGTTTCCCGGCAGCGGCCTGTCCAGCTCGGCCGCGTTCGAGGTGTGCCTGGGCAGCATTTTTAACGGCGAATACAACCAGGGACGCTTTACCCCGGTGGAACTGGGCATCATCAGCCAGCAGGCGGAGAACCAGTTCTTTGGCAAACCGTCCGGCCTGATGGACCAAACCGCGTGCGCGGTGGGCAGCGCCATCACCATCGATTTTGCCGACCTGCAAAACCCGGTGGTACAGCGCATCCCCTTTAACCTGGCCAGCTATCGGCATCACCTGGTCATCACCGACACCAAGGGCAGCCACTCCGGCCTGACCGATGAGTACGCGGCGATTCGCCACGAGATGGAGGCGGTGGCGGCGTTCTTTGGCAAAAAGGTCCTGCGCGAAGTGGAGCGCGCACAGTTTTTTAAACAAATACCCGCTGTGCGGGAAAAGCTGGGTGACCGCGCAGTGCTACGCGCTATACACTTTTATGAAGAATGCCGCCGGGTGCCGCTGCTGGTGGGCGCCATAAACGACGGAAAGTTCGACGAGTTCCTGCGGCTGATTGTGGAGGGCGGAAACTCCTCCTTTGAATACAACCAAAACGCCTATGTGGGCAGCGACCCGCAGCACCAGGGGATATCACTGGGTCTGGCATTGTCGCAGTTGGTGCTGATGGGCA
This sequence comes from Oscillospiraceae bacterium, assembly GCA_031549285.1. GTDB lineage: Bacteria > Bacillota > Clostridia > Oscillospirales > Ruminococcaceae > JAAYCI01. The sequence continues at coordinate 29,177 of JAVBPZ010000006.1, forward strand.
AAGGCGCGTGGCGGTTGCAGGGCGGCGGTTTTGCCGGGACCATCCAGGCGTTTGTGCCGGATGGGGCACTGTCGCAGTATTGCGCCACGCTGGACGACGTGTTTGGCGCGGGGTCCTGCCACGTGCTGTCGGTACGCGAGGTGGGCTGCACGCAGGTGCGGGAGGATGGGGTGTAAACTTTCGCTGGACTATCCGCAGACAAACAGCTTTTCAAAAACACTTGCAAACCGGCGCGCCGTGTGGTACTATATTTTAGCGTACGGTTCGGCTGGCGCCACCAGCAGGGTCGATGGAGTACATGGAACGGACAGTCCTCTGCCGCAATGGCACGAATGTCTAACAAAAAAATGGAGGATTGAACCATCATGGACGCGTTGAAGATCATTGAAGAGGGTTCCATAAAAGCAGAAAAACCAAAGTTTGAAGTGGGCGATACCGTAAAGGTGTCGGTTCGTATCAAGGAAGGCGAGAGGGAGCGTATCCAGGCGTTTGAGGGTGTGGTCATCGCCAAAAAACACGGCGGTGTGCAGGAGACCTTCACGGTGCGCCGGTCGTCTTATGGCGTGGGTGTAGAGCGTGTGTTCCCCATAAACTCCCCGTTTGTGGAAAAGGTAGAGGTTGTGCGCAGAGGTAAGGTACGGCGCGCGAAGCTGTTCTATCTGCGGCAGCGCACCGGCAAGGCGGCCAAGGTAAAACAGAAACTGTAATGTATACTCGCAAGGGGCAATGAGAATTGTCCCTTGTTTCTTTTTCTGATATAATACTACAGTAGAACTTATTAATTGTTTTGTGGTGAAAAATGGCCCGGCCAGGGAACGGAGGCGGTGTTCGTGGACCAACGGCAAAAAGAAAAAAATGTGGCGGCGCTGGAGTGGTTCGACGCGCTGGTTTTTGCGCTGACACTGGTGTTAATTATCCTGTTGTTCTTTGTGCGCACCATGACCGTGAACGGCACCTCCATGGTGCCCACGTTGTCGGACGGGGACCAGCTGCTGGCGCGCAGCTTTATGTACTCGCCAGAGCGGGGCGATATAGTGGTGGTGGATGGCTATACCCAGTTTGGCCTGCCGCTGGTGAAGCGGGTGATTGGCGTGTCCGGCGACGTGGTGGATATTGATTTTAACACCGGCGTGGTAACCGTGAACGGCGAGGTATTGGACGAAGAATACATCGCCGACCCCACCACCCGGTCATTTGACGTTTCGTTCCCGGTAACAGTGCCGGAGGGCAAGGTCTTTTTGATGGGGGACAACCGTTTGTATTCGAAAGACAGCCGTTCCTCCGATATAGGCATGATAGACGAGCGGGATCTTTTGGGCAAGGTGTTTTTCCGCATCTTGCCCGCCAACCAGTTTGGTGTGGTGGAATGAGCGAGGATGCCCTGAACAGACGCAACATACACTGGTTTCCGGGACACATGATGCGCACGCTGCGCAGCATAGAAAAACACCTGCCGCTGGTGGATGCCGTGGTACAGCTTTTGGACGCGCGCATTCCCGCCAGCAGCCTGAACCCAGACCTGCAAAAAGCCTGCGGGACAAAACCCCGGCTGTATATTTTAAACAAGGCGGACCTGGCCGATGAGGCGGTTAGCGCCGCTTGGCTTACGTACTTTAAAAGCGGCGGAAACGGCTGTGTGGCGGTGGACAGCCGCCGAAAAGGCGCCGCGGCCGAAGCGCGCCGGGTGGTGGAAGATGCGCTGGCCGGCCTGCTGGCACAGCGCAGGGAAAAAGGAATGCAGGGCGCCAAAACCCGCCTAATGGTGGTGGGCATTCCAAACGTGGGGAAGTCGACCTTTATAAACAACTGGGCTGGCGGTGCGCGCGCAAAAGCCGCGGACAAGCCGGGCGTTACCCGGGGGGAGCAATGGATAAACGCCGGAAAGTATGAACTGCTGGACATGCCGGGCGTTTTGTGGAAACGGTTCGAGACGCCGGAAACCGCGGTAAACCTGGCGCTGATCGGTTCCATCCCGAACGATTTGCTGGATATGGAGGACATAGCGGCCGGGCTGCTGGCGCAGTTGGCGGGGGCGTATGTTGGTCGCCTGCGCGAACGGTTTAAGCTGGGCGAACAGGAAGTGCCGCTGGACGGCTGGGAGTTGCTGGAGTGTATAGGCAGGCGGCGCGGCATGCTGGTGTCCGGGGGTGAAGTGGACACCGAGCGCGCGGCCATCATGGTGCTGGACGAGTTCCGTGCCGGGAAGTTCGGGCGCATTTCGCTGGAAAAACCGCCCGGGAATGTGTAAAGTAAAACTAGTTTACACCAAACCGTTGCTCCCACTGCGTTTTAGCGGATAGGGCAAAAGAAACCCAGGGGCAGCATGGTTTCATTTCCTTTTTAAATATGACCAGTACGTACCCGATACACCACACAACACTATGGGCGAAGGAGTAACCACACCATGGCGACTGGTACCGGCAGAAGCGCAGAGGCGCTGTATAGCCACGACGCCGCCCTGTGCCCGGCAGAGGGTCTTTTGTGCGGCGTGGACGAGGCCGGACGCGGGCCGCTGTGCGGCCCGGTGGGGGTGGCGGCGGTTGTTTTGGACCCGGCGAACCCCATTGACGGCATTGATGACTCCAAGCTGTTGAGCGAAAAAAAACGGGAAACACTGTACCCGGAAATTGTGGAAAAGGCGATTGCCTGGCAGGTGATTCTGGTACCGCCGCAAGAAATCGACCGCATCAATATCCTGCAGGCCACCCTGTCCGGCATGCGACAGGCGGTGGAGGGCCTGCCGGTGACCCCGGCGCTGGTGCTGGTGGACGGGAACCGTTGCCCGCCGTTGGCGGTGCCCAGCCTGGCGGTGACCAAAGGAGACTCGAAATCTGCCTGTATTGCGGCGGCGTCTATTTTGGCGAAGGTGACGCGGGATAGGTTTATGTGCGAACTGGACCGGGAATACCCACAGTACCAGCTGGCGAAACACAAGGGCTACCCCACAAAGCTGCACTACGAGCTGCTGGAGGAATATGGTATACAAAGCTTTTACCGGCGTTCATTTTTGAAAAACCGGGGCCTTTGAATACAGGATGGACGGGAAGAAAATGGACAGGAAAACCAAAGGAGCACTGGGCGAAAGCATGGCGGCGGCGCAGTACCGGGCGGACGGGTACGAGGTTTTGGACCATAACTACCGCACCCGCCAGGGGGAAATAGACCTGGTGGTATCACAGCGGGAAACGCTGGTGTTTGTAGAGGTAAAAACCCGCAGCCCCGGTGGCATAGGTACCCCGCGAGAGGCAGTGACAACGCAAAAGCAAAAACGCCTGGCACTGGCGGCGCTGGACTATATTGCGCAGAAAAACGTAGGCGACATGCGTATGCGTTTTGACGTGGTGGAGGTTTTATTGCAGCAGGGCGGTGCGCCGCAATTGCATCGCATAGAAAACGCGTTTGAGTACCAGCCGGGCTGGTAATGGGTACGGAAAAAACGAGGGAACGCAGAAAATTATTGAAAGAATAGTTGCTTTTTTTACCAAATCCACTTTGAATATTCGCCTTAATATGCGGCGACCAACAGCCGCCGGAACACTTAGAACGAAAATCATTGGGCCGGAGTGCCTATTTTTAAAAGGGAGTACAGCCATGGAATACACAAGCACAAGGGATGCCACAAAACGAATATCGGCCGCCGAGGCCATTGTTACCGGCCTGTCGCCGGACGGCGGGCTGTTTGTGCCGGTGAAGATACAGCCGGTGGATTTTCGTCCGCTGATTGGCAGCGCGTACAACGAAGTGGCATACGCGGTATTGCGCGGTTTTTTGCCGGAATACAGCGAGGATTTTCTGCGCGGTGCGCTGGCGGACAGTTACGGAAAGAACTTTGGTGGGAAAGCCGGAGAGCTGGTGCCTCTGGCGGACAGCGCCAGTGTGCTGGAACTGTGGCACGGGCCGACCGCGGCGTTCAAGGACTATGCCCTGCAGCTGATGCCCCGCCTGTTGGTGGAGGCAAAACGCCTGCTGGCGCGGGATGAAAGCACTCTTATTCTGGTGGCGACCAGCGGCGACACCGGCAAGGCCGCGCTGGAAGGATTCAAGGATATTCCAGGTATCAAGATTGCGGTTTTCTACCCTGAAAGCGGCACCAGCGAGGTGCAGCGGCTGCAGATGGTCACCCAGGACGGCGACAATGTGGCGGTGTATGCCGTGCGCGGGAACTTTGACGATGCGCAGCGCGGCGTGAAACAGGCGTTTGGCGATGCGGCGCTGGCGGAAAAACTGGCCGCCAAAAACGAAAAACTGTCCAGCGCCAACTCTATTAACTGGGGCCGGCTGCTGCCGCAGATTGTGTACTATGCCACCAGCTACCTGCGGCTGTGCGCCGCGGGGACCATATCCTATGGCCAGCCGCTGGACTTCTGTGTGCCAACCGGCAATTTTGGCGATATTATGGCCGGGTATTATGCAAAGCAGCTGGGGATACCAGTGGGGAAACTGATCTGCGCATCCAACCAAAACAACGTACTGGCAGAATTTCTGGAGACCGGGCGCTACAACGCGCAGCGGCCGTTTTATAAAACCAGTTCGCCGTCCATGGATATTTTAGTGTCCTCCAACCTGGAGCGGCTGCTGTACCACGCCAGCGGCAGCGACGAAAAGGTACGCGGCTGGATGCGCCAGCTGGCGGAAACCGGCAGTTACCAGATAGATGCCGACACGCTGGCGGCGGTGCGCGCGGTGTTTGCCGGTGGCTGGGTGGACGAGAACGAAGTCGGTGAAGAGATTGCGCAACTGTATGAACAGCAGGGGTATTTATGCGACCCGCACACCGCGGTGGCGTTCCGTGTGCTGCGGCGCCGGCGCGCGGCGGGTGACGATACCCCAACGGTGGTGCTGTCCACCGCCAGCCCGTTCAAGTTCAGCGGAAAGGTCCTTTCCGCGCTGGGGCATATCGTGCCGCAGGATGAGTTCCAGGCGCTGGATGCGCTGGAAAAGGCCACCGGGCAAACCGTCCCTGCATCGCTGGCGTCTCTACAGGGACGGCCGGTACGCTTTACAGAAAGCATCGACCCAGCGCAGATTCCCGCGGTACCGCTGTCGCTGTAGCGATAGCAGCAGCGCATCGGTATTATAAGGGCTTTTTGGGCCAGAAAGCATGTTTATTCTCGCTGGGTGTTACTATGCGCCCCAGGCGAAGTGCTATATTTGTATAGGAACTTGGAACATGCACAACAACATGGTGGCTGCGGAACCTGTGTATTTTCGGAGGTGTTATGGCACTTTTTACAATAGGCGATTTACATCTGGCGCTGGGCACCGACAAGCCGATGGATATTTTTTCCGGCTGGCAGGACTATGTGCAGCGGCTGGTGGAAAACTGGCGGCGCCTGGTAACAAAAGACGATACCGTGGTGTTGCCGGGGGATACCTCCTGGGCCATGCACCTGGCGGACACCGCCGCGGATTTTGCGTTTTTGCAGGCGCTGCCGGGCAAAAAGATTATTGGAAAAGGCAACCACGATTACTGGTGGGGTACCCTGAAAAAGATGCAGGCATTTTGCGAGCAGCAGGGGTTTAACACCATTTCCTTCCTGCACAACAACTGTTATCTGGAAAGCGGCATGGCCATATGTGGTACGCGGGGCTGGCTGTTTGAAACCGGCGAAGAACTGGACGCCAAGGTGATGCAGCGCGAGGTGGGGCGGCTGGCGGCGTCCTTGCAGGCGGCCCAGGCGCAGTACCCCGGGGCGGAAAAGCTGGTATTCTTGCATTACCCGCCGCTATACAGGAACGCGTCCTCGCCACAGATATTGGCACTATTACAAGAATATGGCGTAAAACGCTGTTTTTATGGGCACCTGCACGGGGAAAGCGTGCAGTGGGCGGTGCAGGGCGTGCGGGACGGGGTCTCGTACCGGCTTATCAGCGCGGACGGGCTGGGGTTTTGTCCGCTGGCGGTGGAACCAGCCGGGTAGGCCGGGCGTTTGTGCGCCGCCAGGTAGGCCGGATGTGCTGCCTTTTGGGCGGGTGACCGGGTAAATGGTGCAAGAACCGTGAATAATCCGCGTATAAATCGTAAAAGATGGCGCGGAATGTATGGTCAATGGTTTTAGGATGTGGTATAATATTTTAGGTTTAGCCTGGGGTGCGTTTTTGGGCTGGCCGGGTTTGTATCGGCGCGGTGCGCCGCATGCCGTCAGGGGAAAGTGAACCGGGCGGGTAATACTGTATAAGGAGCAATATGGGATGAAGCTGAACAAAAACGAAAAGACCGGTACCAATATCGTGGAGATGGAGATTGCAGTAGAACCCGAGGTATTCCGTGAGGCAGTGTCGCGCGTGTACAAACGCGAAGGAAAAAAATACAACGTGCCGGGCTTTCGAAAAGGCCATGCGCCGCGCAATTTAATAGAAAAAATGTACGGGGAAGACGTGTTTTTCCTGGACGCCGTGAACGATGTGTTCCCGGAAGCGTATGACGCCGCCGTGAAGGAAGCCGGCATTGAGCCGGTGGACCGTCCGGAAGCAGACGTGGTGTCCTTGAGCACCGCGGACGGTGCCGTGGTGAAGGTGGTTGTCACCGTGAAGCCGGAGATGACCGTGGGCAAGTACACCGGCCTGACCGCCACCCGCGCAGACAACGCAGTGGACGAGGAAAAGGTGGACGCCGAGATTGCCAAAATGCAGGAGAGGAACGCCCGCCTGCTGACCCGTGAGGATGCCGCGAAGGACGGCGATATTGCAAACATAGACTATGAGGGTTCGGTGGACGGCGTACCGTTCGACGGCGGCAAGGATGCTGGGCACAAACTGAACCTGGGCTCGAACCAGTTTATTGAAGGGTTCGAGGAGCAGGTAATCGGCCACAAAACCGGCGAGGAGTTTGACATTAGCGTCACCTTCCCGAAGGAATACCATGCGGAAGAGCTGGCCGGAAAAGACGCCGTGTTTAAGGTAAAAATAAACGAAGTGCAGTATAAAGAACTGCCGGAGCTGGATGACGAGTTTGCCAAGGATGTGAGCGAGTATGACACGCTGGCGGAACTGAAGGACAGCATCCGCAAGGATATGCAGAAGGCGCTGGACGACGAAGCCGACCTGGAAGTGGAAAACCAACTGGTGGACCAGATTGTGGAAACCATGGAGGGCGAAATTCCCGACGTAATGTTTGAAAAGCGCGTGGACGACATGGTGAACGATTTCCGTTTCCGGCTGGAGCAACAGGGCCTGAACCTGCCCACCTACCTGCAGTATACCGGCATGGACGCAGAGGCGTTCCGCAACGGTTTCCGCGAGCAGGCGGAAAAACAGGTGAAAATGCGCCTGGCGCTGGAGACGGTGGCCCGGCTGGAAAACCTGGCGGCTACCGAGGCGGACATTGACGAAGAAATTGCCCGCATTGCTGAAAAATATAAGATGGAAGCCGACAAGGTGCGCAGCCTGATGCCGACCGAGGAGATTGCCAAGGACCTGGCGGTGAACAAGGCGATAGACCTGGTGAAGGAAAAGGCGACCATCAAAAAAGAAAAAGTGAAGAAGGCGGCCGACGAAAAGCCCGCCGCCAAGAAAGCCGCCCCGAAGGCAAAGAAACCGGCGGCGGAAAAAGAAACAGAAAAAGAGTAATTCTAATCGCATGCGAGTGGTGCACCAGCGCTCGCATGAAAAACCGGACGGTAAAACCGTAACATGGAAAACTTTAGGAGGCTGTGGCATATGAGCAGTTTGGTACCGTATGTTGTAGAACAGACCGCGCGTGGAGAGCGCTCGTACGATATTTTTTCCCGTTTGCTGAACGACCGCATTGTCATGCTGAGCGACGAGGTAAACGACACCACCGCCAGCCTGGTGGTGGCACAGCTGCTGTACCTGGAGGGACAGGACCCCGAAAAGGAAATCAGCCTGTATATCAACAGCCCGGGCGGGTCCATCACCGCGGGCATGGCCATTTATGACACCATGAACTATGTAAAATGTGACGTTTCCACCATCTGCATAGGCATGGCGGCGTCCATGGGCGCGTTTTTGCTGGCGGCTGGCGCAAAAGGCAAACGCATGGCGCTGCCCAACAGCGAAATTATGATTCACCAGCCGTCCGGCGGGGCACAGGGCCCGGCCAGCGATATCAAAATTATGGCGGAACGTATTTTAAAAATGCGCCAGAAGATCAACAAGATTTTGGCCGACGTGAGCGGACAGCCGCTGGAAGTGATAGAACGCGACACCGACCGCGATTATTTTATGAGCGCGGAAGAAGCGAAAAAATATGGTATTGTGGATAAAATAATCACCTCGCGCTGAGTGCCACGCCTGTGGCGGTCAGGAACCCTGTTCGGCGGACAGGCCGGGTGTATTGTCTGGCTGGCGGCTCGCGGCCAGCTGGAAAACAGGCAAACGCCCCGAAAAAAGGAGTACCCATGGCAACAACGAACAAGAGCGGCCCCACCAAAGAGAAAAACCTGATTTGCAGCTTTTGCGGAAAAAGCCAGGACGATGTGGAGCGTATGATCATCGGCCCGGGCGTGAACATCTGCAATGAGTGTATTGAACTGTGCTATTCCTTGCTGGGGAACGAAGACGAAAAATATTTCGAAGATCCACAAAAAAATCAATTGCGGCCGGGCCGGGCACCCTCGCGGCACGACGTAAACGTGCTGACCCCACAGGAAATAAAGGCGGGGCTGGACCAGTATGTCATTGGCCAGGGCGAAGCAAAAACGGTGCTGTCGGTTTCTGTCTACAACCACTACAAGCGTGTTTTAAGCCCGCAGGTGGATGACGTGGAGCTGCAAAAAAGTAACGTGCTGTTGCTGGGCCCGTCCGGCGTGGGCAAAACCCTGCTGGCGCAGACACTGGCGCAGATGCTGGGTGTGCCGTTCGCCATAGCGGACGCCACCACCCTGACCGAGGCCGGCTATGTGGGCGAGGATGTGGAAAACATCCTGCTAAAGCTGATTCAGGCGGCGGACTATGACGTGGAGCGCGCGGAACTGGGCATCATTTACATTGATGAAATCGATAAGATTACCCGCAAAAGCGAAAACCCCTCCATCACCCGGGACGTGGGTGGGGAAGGGGTGCAGCAAGCACTGTTAAAAATTCTGGAAGGCACCGTGAGCAATGTGCCGCCTCAGGGCGGGCGCAAGCACCCGCAGCAGGAATTTATCCAAATTAACACCAAGAACATTCTGTTTATCTGTGGCGGCGCGTTCGACGGGCTGGACAAGCTGATTCAAAAGCGTACCGATACTTCCTCGCTGGGCTTTGGCGCCAAGCTGAAGGAAGACCCCGAAAAGGTGCGCAAGGACTTGCTGCAGCGTGTGGAACCGCATGATATCGTTAAATTTGGATTGATTCCCGAGCTGGTGGGCCGCATCCCGGTCATCACCGTGCTGGACCCGCTGGATGAAGACGCGCTGATTAAGGTGTTGAAAGAACCCAAAAACAGCCTGCTGAAACAGTACAAAATGCTGCTGCGCATGGACAATGTAGACCTGGAATTCACCGATGGCGCGCTGCATGCGGTGGCAAAAAAAGCCATTGCGCTGAACAGCGGGGCCCGCGGCCTGCGCAGCATCATGGAAAAAGCGCTGATGAGCGTGATGTATGAGATTCCGAGTGATCCCACCATCATTAAGGTGACCATCAACGAAAAGGTTATTGACCAGGGCGGCAAACCAAAGCTGGAGTTTGGCGCGGTACGCAAACGCTATAAGAGCGGCGGCGGGAATAGTGGCGGAAACCCTACAGCGCTGAGCGGCTAAGGAAATGACGAGCAGGTGCAATGCCGCCTTGGCGCACCACGCTCACTAGACAAATGTCCCCGGCAGACAGGAAGCGCAAGAAGCTTCCTGTCTGTTTTCATCCACGGGGAGAAGGCGTCTGCGTTGCTATAACATCGAAACAGCGAGTATTATATTTGTATATTGCGGAAATGTAAACAAATAGTTTTTGTGGTTCTTTTCGCACATTCTTCACATTTGTTGTGTATGATAAGTACAGCGTTTTAGCAGATGCGTGTTCGGACTGCTAATCATCCAAACGAATCTAAAGAACACAAGGGAGTGCACTATGGCGGAAAAAGTAAAAGTGAAATTAAAATCCGGCGCCGACATTGTTCGGCTGCCGACGATTGCCCTGCGTGGGCTGGTGGTTTTCCCCAGCAATGTCATTCATTTCGAGGTGGGCCGTTCGAAGTCTATCGCGGCTATTGAATGGGCCATGACCGGCGGCAACAGCGTATTTTTGGTCACGCAGAAGGATATGGACGTGGACGCGCCAGAGCTGCGGGATTTGTATAGCTATGGCGTAGTGGCGGAGGTAAAGCAGCTGCTGCGCATCTCCGACGACCTGGTGAAGGTAATAGTGGAAGGGCGTTACCGCGCGAAGCTGATTTCCCTGGATACCAGCGGGCGGTTTTTGCTGGCTGGCACCAAAAGCGCGCCGGTACGCCCGGTGCGCCCTGTGGACGCGGCCAAAGCCGAGGCACTGCTGCGCAGCATTAAGGAAGCGTTTGAAAAATATTTGGCGCTGAACCCACGCCTGCCGAAGGATGTTATTTATACCATCATGACCGGCGAGTCGGCCACCTTCTTGTCAGAATATATTCCGGCGAACCTGCTGTTCAAGTTCGCGGACAAACAGGATATTTTGGATACCTCTTCGCTGCTGGAGCGGCTGGAAAAGATATTGTCCCTGATGCAAAAAGAGAACAAGATTTTGTCCATTGAAAAGGATATTCAGGAAAAAGTATCCGACGCGATGGACAAGAACCAGCGTGATTATTACCTGCGGGAGCAGATGCGCGCGATAGCCGGGGAACTGGATGAAGGTGACGACACCCAGGGCGAGGCGGAAAAATACCGCGAGCAGATAAAGAAACTGAACCTGCCGGAGGAAGCCAACGAAAAGCTGCTGAAGGAAGCCGACCGCCTGCAGCGCATGCAGGGCAGCAGCCAGGAGGCCGCGGTCATTCGCACCTATCTGGACACCTGCCTGGAGCTGCCGTGGAACGTGGAAACGGTGGACAACCTGGATATTAAGAAGGCCGAGGCTGCCTTAAACCGCGACCATTACGGCCTGAAAAAGGTGAAAGAGCGCATACTGGAGCTGTTGAGCGTGCGCAAGCTGGCGCCCGAGGTAAAAAGCCAGATCATCTGTTTGGTGGGCCCGCCCGGCGTGGGCAAAACCTCCATCGCGCAGTCCATTGCCAGCACGCTGGGGCGCAAATATGCCCGCATGAGCCTGGGCGGCGTGCGCGATGAGGCGGAGAGTCGCGGCCATCGGCGCACCTATATTGGCGCCATGCCTGGAAAGATTATCAGCGCCATCAGCACCGCGAAGAGCAAGAACCCGCTGCTGCTGCTGGACGAAATAGACAAGCTGGCCAGTGATTTCCGCGGTGACCCCGCTGCGGCGCTGCTGGAGGCGCTGGACCCCGAACAGAACAAAACCTTTAAGGACCATTATCTGGATATCCCGTTCGATCTGTCGGACGTGCTGTTCATCACCACCGCAAACAACCTGGATACCATTCCGCGTCCACTGCTGGACCGCATGGATATAATAGAGTTGTCCAGCTATACGCGTGTGGAAAAGTTCAACATTGCGAAGAAGCACCTGCTGCCGAAACAGCTGGCCAAAAATGGGCTGAAAGGTAAGGTACGCATCACCGACTCGGCGTTGTACGCGCTGATAGACAGCTACACCCAAGAGGCCGGCGTGCGCAGTCTGGAGCGCGCCATTACCGAGGTGCTGCGCAAATGCGCCAAGAGCATTGCGGCGGGTGACAAGGAAAAAATCACCATCAGCGCCCAGAACCTGGAGCAGCTATTGGGGCCGAAACGCATTAAGCCGCCGTTCTATAACCGTGCCAATGCCGTGGGCATTGCAAACGGACTGGCCTGGACCAGTGTGGGCGGCGAGATACTGCCCATAGAGGTGCAGATTGTGGAAAATGGCACCGGAAAGCTGGAGCTGACCGGCTCGCTGGGCGAGGTGATGAAGGAAAGCGCAAAGCTGGCCATCACCTATGCCAAGTCCCGGGCGGGGGTCTTTGGGTATGATCCCGAAATTTTTAAAAATGCCGACATCCATATCCATGCCCCGGAGGGCGCCATTCCGAAGGACGGGCCGTCCGCCGGCATTACGCTGACCACCGCGCTTATTTCCCGCCTGTCCGGCCGGCCGGTGCGCAGCGATGTGGCCATGACCGGCGAGATTACGCTGCATGGCATTGTTTTGCCGATAGGCGGGCTGAAGGAAAAAAGCATGGCGGCGTACCGGCAGGGCATGAAGCAGGTGATTATCCCAAAGGACAACCTGTCTGACCTGCATGAGATTGACGACGAGGTGAAAGACCATCTGCAGTTTGTGCCGGTGGCAAACCTGGACGAGGCGTTTGCGGTGTCCCTGATGCCGGCACCGAAGGCACAGGTGGCCCGCAAAAAGCCCGCACCAAAGGTGACGGCAAAGACAAAAACGTCCGCGAAGCAGCCGATACCGGACCCGAAACCGGCCGGTGTGCGGCGGGAGATTCCACAGTAAAACGTTTGGCAGAGCAGTTTCTTTTGTCTGCCTAAAACAAAATAGCACCCGCGCCGCCGGCAGAATGGGCGGCGCGGGTTTGTTTATTGGGGCACAGCCGGTAAATCTGTGCGGTGGTATCGGGGGGAGATGTTTTAAATTTTTCCTTGCGGTTTGCGCTGCACCCGGGTATTTTGTAGTACTTTTCCCTATGCGGGACGGTGTGCGCTTAACCGACCGCCCGCGTTTGCGGCAGGCCGTGTTTTATGTTAAACTAAAATGCACCGGGTTCGCTTGTAAGGCGTTGCTGTTTTGTGCCGTTGCCAGCGGCAAGCCAGCCCAACTAGCAAAGGGGAACACCATGCCCAAACTGGATTTCACAAAAGCAGAATTCGCCACATCGGTGGGGAATGCGTCGCAGCTGCAGACGCAGGACCGGCCGGAGTTTGTGTTCGCCGGTCGCTCCAATGTGGGGAAATCTTCGCTGATAAACAAGCTGGCAAACCGCAAGAGGCTGGCCCGCATCAGCGCCACACCCGGCAAAACCGCCACCATTAATTTTTATACGGCGGGAGATGTATACCTGGTGGATCTACCGGGCTACGGTTATGCGAAAGTTTCCGACGCGGAGCGCAAGCGCTGGGACCGCCTGATAGATGGGTACTTTGCCGCTGGAAGGGAGATTTCCCTGCTGCTGCAACTGCTGGATTGCCGGCATGCGCCCTCAAAAGATGACGTACAAATGCTGGAATATCTCTCGCACTATCACATTCCGTTCGTGGCAGTGCTTACAAAAGCGGACAAGGTGAAACCTTCCCAGCACGCAAAAATCATCGCAGAATTTACCGACACATTGGCTTTATATAATTGTAAAGGCATATTACTTGTCAGCGCAGAAAAGGGGACGGGAATCCCAGAACTGGCCCAGTGCATGCGGGAGGCACTACCGCAGGAGGATGAAGGATAGGGAACCTTCCGCGCAAAAACAGATAGCGTTTTTGTTTTGGCCATACGGCAAATAAACGGACGGAGGAACAGCATGCCCTACCAAAGCTTTGCCTATTGGTACGATGTTTTTAACCAGGCGGCAGACTATGACTGTTTGACAAAACAGCTGCTGTCCATTCTGCAAAAACATGGCGTAAAACCGCAGCATCTGGTGGCGGACCTGGGGTGTGGCACGGGGGAAGTGACGCTGCGCCTGTCGGCCGCGGGGTACGACATGTTGGCGGTGGATGCGTCCGGCGATATGTTGTGTGTGCTGCAGGACAAAATGATGCAGCAAGGGCGTGACGGCATTCTGTTGCTGGAACAAGACTTGGTTAAATTAGATTTGTATGGAACAGTAATGGCCGCGGTGTCCACATTCGATACGCTGAATCATTTGACCACTAAACAGTTGCAACAGGCTATTGCGCGTCTGTCACTGTTTATTGAGCCCTGCGGCATGTTTCTATTCGACGCCAATACGCCGTATAAACACCAGCATGTTTTGGCGGACAACCAGTTCACCATCGAAACAGAAGACGCGGTGTGTGTGTGGAAAAACACGTACGACGCCGAAAACGCCGTGACCGACATCACGGTTACTGCTGAAAAAGACGGGCAACCGCTCTGGACCGAGCGGTTTCGTGAGTATGTATATTCGCTGGCGTTTTGGAAGGATCTGCTAACAGAGGGCGGGTTTGAGGTGCTGCAGGTGCTGGATGGAGAGGCATTCGCGCCGCTGTGCGAAGAAAGCCAGCGGTATTTGATAGTGGCGCAAAAACGCAGAAGCCCGGAGGCGTGCCCATAGTTTATTTTTTAAAAACAGACACCCGCACAGGATACCAAAAACCGATGTACCGACGAAATAGCACATCTCTCACATGTTTCACAATGAATGGTGTAATACCCCATATTCTTGGCCTGCCATGCGCCAGGCTGCCGCAAGTTTCCTTTTGTGCGAAACAGGCTTTGTTCACCAATGAAACCGGAACACAGGAGTGACGACAATATGAGCCAAACCGACAAAACCGCCACAGGCAAAAAATACAACATGGTACGCGCTATTTCTGAAAATGGCGGCGTGGTAATTTGTGCGCTGGATTCCACAGAGATGGTGTCCCAGATGGAGCGATACCATAAAACCAGCGCCACCGCCTCCGCTGCCTTGGGGCGCCTGCTGACCGCCGCCTCGCTAATGGGGGTCATGATGAAAAGCCCGGACGATTCCCTGACATTGCGGGTGAACGGTGGCGGACCGCTGGGTGCGCTGCTGGCGGTGTCGGACGGGGACGGCAACGTGCGTGGTTATGTGGATCACCCGCTGGTGGAACTGCCGCCCCGCGCGGACGGCAAACTGGATGTGGGCGGCGGGGTAGGCAAGGACGGCACCCTGGCGGTAATACGCGACCTGGGGCTGAAAGAACCGTATGTGGGGCAGGTGCCCCTGGTGTCCGGCGAGATTGCGGAGGATATCACCAGCTATTATGCGGCCAGCGAGCAGACACCCAGTGTGTGTGCGCTGGGTGTGGTGGTGGACAAGGATCTGTCGATCCGGGCTGCCGGCGGGTTTTTGCTGCAGTTGCTGCCCGGCGCCACCGATGCCGAGATTACTATGTTGGAAGAAAATATTGCGAAAATTCCTTCGGTAACGGCGCTACTGGAAGGCGGCGGAACCATTTACGACATGGTGGAAACCACCCTGGCAGGCTTTTCGCCCAACATCCTGGACGAAAGCAATGTACGGTACCGCTGCTACTGCAGCCGGCAGCGTACCCAGGATATCCTGGTGGGCCTGGGCAGGGAGGAGCTGGAAAAAATGCGGCAGGAAAACCCAGAGGTGACGGTGGAATGCCACTTTTGCGACAAGAAGTACACCTTTGAACTTGCGCAGTTGCTGCCATTAACACAAAAGGCCACGAGGGACGAAAGCTGAAAAATGTAACACCGACGCGAAACATGAGATGCGCGGGAAGTGGTACATATGATCCGCGGGAAATGCGACTGGGCGTACAGCTGTTCCTGCGTCCTGCGCGGTGGTTGGGTGTTTATATTGTGCAAAAAAACGTCCCCCATTCACCATGGGCGGCATTGCCGGTTTTCCGTTCCAAAACCTTGACAAAACGGTACGAATAAGGTAAAATAATCATCGTCGCGCGGTTCGGCACGGTGCACAAAACGCGGCGGTTTTGCGGCCATAGCTCATCTGGTAGAGCGCCACCTTGCCAAGGTGGAGGTAGCGAGTTCGAGCCTCGTTGGCCGCTCCATTTTTCGTAGCCACTCCGAACCATTCCGCGGGTGAAAGGTTCGGAGTGTGGTATATCCAGGCGTCGTTTTCGCCGGGCCGCGCTTGCTTGACAAGCTGCGCCGCCCCATGGTATCATAATCAAGTCGGTTTTGTGGGAGCATAGCTCAGCTGGGAGAGCACCTGCCTTACAAGCAGGGAGTCACAGGTTCGAGCCCTGTTGTTCCCACCATCAGTTGGCCCGGTAGTTCAGTTGGTTAGAACGCTAGCCTGTCACGCTAGAGGCCGTGGGTTCAAGTCCCATCCGGGTCGCCATTTTGTTTGTTTATTCCATGCAGGGGCTGGGCAGTAGCATGCGTACTGCATGGATGCAAAATATACGTTCCATCGCGGTATGCCTCTGTAGCTCAGTTGGTAGAGCAGTGGACTGAAAATCCACGTGTCGTTGGTTCGATTCCGACCGGAGGCACCATGTGCGGCCATAGCTCATCTGGTAGAGCGCCACCTTGCCAAGGTGGAGGTAGCGAGTTCGAGCCTCGTTGGCCGCTCCATTATAAGAGCAGAAGAACAACACAATAGCGCAGCTGCTCTTTGTGGTGCCGTTGCCAAGTGGTAAGGCCCGGGTCTGCAAAACCCGTATTCGGCAGTTCAAATCTGCCCGGCACCTCCAATTATCTACAAAAACCGATTGCATTATGCAGTTGGTTTTTTTTATAATTATTCTACGATGTGGGCACCATTAAAATATGGTAACATTGCCAACAGGCCGGGAGGCGTATCATGGAGGAACGGTTTGCTTTTTTGCGGCAGGAAAACGGGATCAACGCATTCTGGTTGAAGATCATTGCCATCACCGGCATGACAATGGATCACATTGCCTGGGTGTTTGGTGGCTCGTTGCCGCCGTCGGTGAACTTTATTCTCTATTTTGCCGGTGGGTTTACCTTTCCCATCATGGCCTGCCTAATGGCCATCGGGTACTACAAAACCAGCAACCTGCGCCGGTACATGCTGCGTCTGCTGGTGTTTGCGCTCATTTCACAAATTCCGTTCATGCTGGCATTCCATCTGTTTACATTAAATGTTTTGTTCACCCTGCTGCTGGGGTTGTGCTTCTTTTGGCTGTATGACAACCTGAAAAGCCGTGTGCTGTTTTGGGTGTTGTTTGTGGTGGCAGAGGTGCTTAGCATCGGGTTCGATTGGGGCATTTTTGGCCTGCTTTTGATGGTGTTGCTCCACCTTTTTGTTAAAAATGGAAAAAGCTTCACCCAACCGCTATTGTTTGCCATTGTTCCCATGTTTCTGTTGTCGCTGGTCATGGGGGTGCCGGCGGTGCTGGACGGTGGGGGCCTTGCAGGGCTGTATGACGTCCTGTTCGCGGTGGGCTCCCTGTGTGTTATTCCGCTGATGAAGTTATACAATGGGCGCCAGGGAATGCGTGTTCGCTATCTGTTTTACATCTATTACCCGGCGCATTTAGCGGCGCTGGTGCTGCTGTCCTGGCTGGTGTGTAAGACCCCGCCCACCTTTCCCACGTTGTCAGTATAACTGCGGTGCGGGAGTTTGAAAAAATAAGCACTGCAAAGTCGGTGGCCCGCGGGCAATCGACTTTTTTTTATGTGTATGGTATGCTGGGAATGGATGGTACTATTGGATTTCACAGGGCACCCCGGAAAGGCAGGCAGCGCGGTTTGAAAGAAAAGCTGAAAACAATTTATGTGTGCACCAACTGTGGAGAGGTTACCCCCCGGTGGCTGGGCCGGTGCCCTTCCTGCGGGGAATGGAACACCCTTACAGAGGACGTGGTGGCCGAGGAAGCCCCCGGCGCAAAGGCTGGCAAAGCACGCGGAAAGGCGGCGCCGGTTTCCGGCCCGTCCAGCGCGGTGGCACACCCCCTGGCACAAATAGATACCACCGAGCAAAAAAGCCGCATCGTCTCCGGCATAGAGGAGCTGGACCGGGTGCTGGGCGGTGGCATAGTGCTGGGCAGTGTGGTGCTGCTGGGGGGAGAACCCGGGGCAGGGAAGTCCACCATGCTGCTGCAGCTGTGCGGCGCCATTGGCGGGAAACAGATGGCAGCCGGCGGCCTGGCCGACACCGGGACAGAGATTCCCCAAAACCCGGCAGATGGACTACAGGTTTTGTATGTGACCGGGGAGGAATCTGTCCGGCAGATAAAGCTGCGCGCAAAACGCCTGCAGGTACCGGAAGAATACATAGCGGTGGCGGCAGAGAGCGACATAGATGAAATAGACGCGCTGATTGCCCAGACAAATCCCGGCTTTGTGGTGGTGGATTCCATTCAGACCATGTACACACCGGGACTGTCCAGCTCGGCCGGCAGCGTGTCCCAGGTGAAGGAATGCGCCTCGCGGCTGCTGCACCTGGCAAAAGCGCGGGAAATTCCGGTGTTCATTGTGGGCCATGTGAACAAGGATGGCGCCATCGCAGGGCCAAAAGTAATGGAGCATATTGTTGATACTGTGCTATATTTCGAAGGGGACAAAACCCTGCCATATCGCATATTACGTGCGGCAAAAAACCGGTATGGCTCCACAAATGAGATTGGCATGTTCGACATGACCGGCGAAGGATTGATAGCCATCGAAAATCCCTCTGAAATGCTGCTGGAAGGCCGGCCCATTGGTGTGAGCGGGAACTGTGTGGGCTGCATCATGGAGGGCTCGCGGCCCATTATGGCGGATATCCAGGCGCTGGCGGCAAAATCCGGCTTTGGCACGCCGCGCAGGGCGTCCTCCGGGTTCGACATGGGGCGCGCAAACCTGTTGTTGGCGGTGTTGGAAAAGCGCGCAGGTTTCTTCATGGGAAACTTGGACGTTTACATTAACGTGGTGGGCGGGTTGGAACTGGGCGAAACCGCCTGTGACCTGGCGCTGTGCCTGGCGGTGGTGTCCAGCATTACCGACCGCCCCGTGCCGGAGCATGTATTGGCCATTGGGGAAGTAGGCCTGGGCGGGGAGGTGCGCAGCGTATCTGGGCTGGAGGCCCGTCTGCGGGAAGCACAGCGAATCGGTTTCAAAAAAGCCATCGTGCCAAAGCACAACCTGCGTACGCTGCCCATGAAAGAGTATACCTCGCTGGAGGTAATCGGCGTCGCCTATGTGAAAGAAGCGATGGCGTTGTTGTAGGTTTCATATTTTTGTCGCCACAGCAACAAAAAAAGAGACAACCGGGTTGGTTGCTCTTTAAACGATAAAGAATAGTAATTGCAGAGAGGGAAGCCATCCTGTATGACATATAACGTATTTACGCCAAAATGTACAAATATATCATCGCGGATGCGAAAAACAGCAAAACAGTAAAGCCATTTAGTATCTTATAGCTTTGGTATGCTGCGCCGGTGACATTGTCCCGCACCAAAGCCTGCCGGCGCAACAAGGCGCCAACACACAGAGCCAGAAAGGCGCCGCCCATGAATATAAATCCCAACATTGTGCATACCTCGCGCATTGTTTTTGCAAGTGTAGCATATGGTGGGCGGGAAGCGGTGTCGAACAATGTCGATTGCGGTAAAAAAGATGATGGGTTGGTAGCGTCAATCACAATCATTCCATGAGGCAACGGCATAAAAGGCGAAGAACTAATTATTCTGCATTAGACGAGACAATTAAAGGGCGAAAAATATTGATACCGATAATCGAGGGAGTAAGATCCCGGAGTGTCGAATGCAAACGATGTCAATTTAGTGGAATGCGGGGGAATAAATTGTATTTGACAAAAATGATTAGAGGGGATACTATGGTTTTAATGCAACGGCTATTTCGCTAAATAAGAACGATACGCAGTTCTGTGGCGGAAAAGTTGGGAAGTTTTGGAAGTCTTGCACTTAGGTGCGGGGCTTCTTTTTTTTGTGCTCTGCGGAAAGGGGTGGTGGTATGGATAAGTACGAGGTTGTGGGCTGTGCGGCTGAAACGTGGAAGCCAAAGCAGCCGGGCGGAAGCGCCCGCACTATGTATAAAATACACCTTAGGCTTGCGGATGGCAACATAGGGTGGCTATATTCTGCAAAGCCGCAGGAAATTGGTGCCGAGGTTCCGGTTTGCCTGACGGCAGACCGTGATGGTCATGTGCGAATTGGTATCGCAGTAGGGTAGGGTGCCTCTTACTTGATTAGTGCCTCAAATTGTCATCATGGGTGTGTCGTGGTATGCGCACGACACGGCGGCTACACCTACCGCTGCCGCTGTGGTTTCTGATTCGCTGCTGTACAATGCAAAGATAAAAATATACGGTGACACGTACAAAGCGTCGGTGTGGAACACCCGCATTTTTAACCCGGACGGCATTTCGCTGGGCGACTGGGAACGGCCTGTGCGGCGGCCACCAGCCCGGAAACTGGAACCGTGGGAACAGGTGATGGTAGAGGAATGGGGGCCGTGCCCCCGAACCGACAACCTGGCCCGCAGCAAAGACAAAGTCTTTGATATCGTGTTCGCCAACCGGTGGGATTACTTTGTGACGCTGACGCTGAGCGCCAGCGAATGCGACCGGTACAACGCCGTGGAACTGTACCGGCGGCTGCGGTCGTTCCTGTCCAACCGCGTGCAGCGGGAAGGGATGCGCTATGTCCTTGTCCCGGAACACCACAAGGACGGCGCACTGCATTGCCATATGCTGGTGGCGGGCGATGTGCGCGTGGTGGACAGCGGTACCGTCCTGTGCGCTGGGCGTTCACGCCCCGTACAGCGCGACACCGCACGGCGCTGTGGCTACACCATAGAAAAAACCGTGTACAACTGGCCGGATTGGTCGCTGGGGTTTTCGTCCGCTATCCCGGTATCCGGTACACCGGAAATGCTGGCAAAGTACATAGCAAAGTATATTACCAAAGAGCAGGCGAAGATATTTGGCAAGCGGTATCTGGCCGGCGGTCGCGGCCTTGTCCGCGAGGTACCAGCCCTGTATACCGTGCTGGACTATGACGCGATACCCGCCAAAGAGTACCAGCCGGTACCTGGGCGGGCTGTAAAGTATTTCGCCTTTAAGGAGTGTGAGGGGTTTGTATTGGAAGGAATGTGTGCTGGAGGAACTGAAAAACTACCAGCGGCTGAAGTTTTCCGTCCTGCGGCTGACGGAAAAAATACAGGCGCTGGACGAAAAAGCGACCGCGCCAAAGACGGCACGGATGGACGGGATGCCAGCGGCCAAAGGCAAGACAATGGCGGACTGGCTGGTGGAAAACCTGATGGAACGGGAACTGCTGAAAGCGCGGCTGGCCGCCACCGAGCGGACGCTGGCTATGGTGGACGCCGGGCTGGAACTGCTGCCGGAGGAAGAACGGCAGGTGTTGGAGGTTCTATACCTTGACCGCCGACCGCTGACCGCAGACGCCGCAGCGCTGCGGATGCACTGTGACCGCAGCACCGTGTACCGGCTGCGTGACCGGGCCTTGACGCACTATTGCGTGGCGGCGTATGGGCTGGTGGCACCTTCGGGTGTGGAGGGCGCGGATGGACAGTAACCGGGTGCTGGACGCGCTGGAAGCGATTGCCTTTGATGAGGACGAGCGCACGCCGGAACGCCTGAAAGCGCTGCACCTGCTGGGGCAGACGGTGGGCCTGTGGAACGGAGAGGACGGCAAGGTGCGCGACGACGCCATGCGCGTGGAAATTGTGGTGGTGGGGGACACCCCACCGGAAAAGGAGGCTGGCGATGTTCTTCAGGATATCGGAAATTGAAATAATAATGGACGATGTTACAAATGAAATTAGGGTATCTCATTACGATTTTGGCAAGGACATGGCTCCCGCCGTAAAACAGGCGATTGCGGCAGCCTGCGCGGATGCCCGTGGACGGCTGCGGCGAGATGTGAAACCGGAACTGGAGGCCATGGCCACCCGGCGTTTTGCCAGCCGAATGAAAAGCGAGGCAGCCGTGTACCAGCTGATGAACCGCGCAGAATGACCGCCGGAATTTGGCGGCCGCATGGGCCGTAAAGCCAAAAACCTTCACATTTTTAGGATTGTCGATGAAACGAGGAAAAATATGCGCTCTGATTACCTTTCGCCGGAACTTGCGGCGCAGTTACGCCGGAAGCTGACCCCCAGCAATCGGCTGGTGCTGGATGTGTGCGGCGCAACCGGCCTGCGCATTGGCGATGTGGTGGCGCTGCCCACCGACGCCGTGCTGCACGCCGTGCGCCACCGTGGGTGGATGCCGGTCACCGAACAGAAAACCGGCAAGCGCCGGAGTGTGCGTGTGCCCGGAGACCTGTTGGCGCGGCTGGTGCGGCACAGCGGCGCGCGCTGGGCGTTCCCAAACCAGCGGGACGAAAACCGCCACCGGGACAGAACCACCGCATGGCGGCAGCTGAAAACCGCCGCTGGCGGCGGGTCTTTGAACATCACCCCGCACAGCTACCGGAAAATGTACGCCGTGGGGCTGTACCGCGCGTGTGGCGACCTGGACAAGGTGCGCCGCACGATGGGGCACGGCAGGGTGGAAACAACCCTGCTGTACGCCACCGCAGACGCCATTACAGCCGCCAAGCTGGCACGGATGAAAAACAGGGCAGGGAACCGGCGGCGGGTATGAAACCATGGGGCGCGGGGTAACAAAGAAACGGAAGGGGGCGCCGGGTGTACCGTGTGAGCACAGCGAACATCAGCGCGGACGGCGTGAGCGCAGCGAACGGCAGCGCCGCCTTTTACCTTTAGCAGCTTGACAATCGGCGGTGTGGTGTGGCACAATATACATAGAGAAAGCCGGGGCTTTCGCCCCGGCCTTTGCCTTGTGGCCCCCTAGAAGGGGAGTTCTTCGAGGGCCTGCATGACCGCTGCCGTGAGTTCTACGGCGGCGGCCATTGCTTTTTGTGCCAGTTCAGTGGTTTCATCGCTGGGCGCAAGTTCGCGCAGCGCAGTCACCGCCGACAGCACCGCCGCCCCGCGCAGGGCGGCCTTTGAACGTACCTCTAGCTGTGCCATCAATTTCACCTCCTTTCTGCCTTGCGGCATCCACTGCGGGAAAAGGAAGCAAACGCCACGGCAGGGGCAAGGTGTCAAGGGCGGCGCGGTTCTTCTGCGCCGTTCATCTTGACCCTTGACGCCGGCAGGGGTTCACAATGGGACGGCGCAAGGCAGAAAGAGCCAGCGTAGGCGAACCACCGCACGGCCTTGCGCCGGGCGGTGCCAAGGCCCGGCGCTGGGCCGGGCCGGTTAAGCGGGTATGGGGGCGCGCCCCCATGTGTGACAGAAGTGCGCGGCGCTGGCCGCGCATGGCGTTGGCTGGCGGGTGCGACAAAAAACAGCGGAGGGGAACCCCGCTGTGGTGGTGTGTCTTGACCTTTGATGGGGCTGTGTGCATCCAACGGCACAGCAAAGGCACAGGGCCGGAGGGGGCGGTGCTGCAAGCAGCGGCCCCGCACGGCACCGGCGCTGCGCAGCCAAGCCGGGGCCGGACGGCAAAAGCCCCCTTCCCCCCATGGTTTGCCCCCCTGCTTCAAATGCGACCTTATTCGCGCCGGGCGGCGCAGCCGCCGACCAGAGTGAGCGACGCCCGGAGGGCCGCGAACGCCGGGAGGGAACCCGGTGCCCGGGGGATGGGGGAAAGGAAAGGGGGGTGCAGGGGGGAAAACCACTGGGGGAAGGGGGCGACCTGTGCCGTGGACAGGGGCACAGGGCAGCAGGGCCGTGCCGGAGGGCGTGGCCCGTATTGCCGAGGGCGTGGCCCTGCGGTAGGCGCGTGGCTTGCTCTATGGCCTGCCGTTTTTGCGTATGTACGCATAAAACCATTGGCAGAGAATCAAGACCGCTATTGCGATTATAACCAATAGTACCGTTTTCATGATGTATCCCCCCCGAAAAACAAAAAACACGTCCAGCGCCCGCAGGCCTAGCCGTGTTTTGATGACGTCGGTGGCTTATGCCTACCTCCCGTCGCAGCGCATATAGTATACCACGCTGGCTTCCGTTTGTCAAGCCCGGCAACCCTCCCAGAGCAGCGTCTCCGCCCTCACGGGCGGACGGAAGGTGGGTTGTCTGTGTCCTTCGCTGCCGGGTGTGCTTATCCGGCGTTGATGCCCCAACGGCGGCGGTTGTCCTCTTGCTCGGCTTCTTTTGACGATAACACGTCATTTGCATATTGCGCGTCGTAGCGCAGTGACAGTACGCACAGGCGGTCTTCTTCAACCTTTTGCAAAAAGTAGTCGTCGTCGACCGCGCCGGCGGCTTCTGCGGCTATGCGCAAATACTGCGCTGCCATCGTTAGCGATTGTATCATTTGCTGTAGAAAGTTTTGCTGTTCGGCGTGCGGTAGGGCGGTGCGGTGTGGGGCTGGCTCTTGTGTGGGTTTCATGTGGGTGCGCTCCTTTCTCCTTTTGCATGATACACCATGAAACCCCGCTATTGACAAATTGGGAAAAGGGGGATATAGTGTGTACATGTGCAAGGCTATTTCGCTAAATAAGAATTTAGCGAAATAGAGGGGAGCGAATATACACAAATTCAACTTTAAGAGAAATAGATAGAGGAGCTACCATCTTGCTCTGAACAAGCAATCCGCTCTCAGTATTCCAAAACACACCCGGCTGGCGGCGTCTCTGCTTTCAGCCCAAACTCAGGGGTATTAAAAAAACGGCTCCTGCCGTAATAATAATCTTTGGAAAGACCAAGGCTTCATCCGCGCACAAACTATTTTGCATTGGGAGTGTACGTTTCGCATGAGCACCTATTTAAACCCATCCAAACCAAACACCGGTGGCAACTTCAGTGATTGCCCGGACATCGCTGTGGAATATTTGAATTACATGCGCAGCATCCGTGGACTTTCGCCGCGTACCGTGAATGCGTACTATATTGACCTGCGCACTTTTTTTAAATATGCAAAATTACACCGCGGCTTGGTGCCAGATGATACACCGTTGCCTGGCATCCCCATTCAGGATATCGATATTGCTTTTATAAAAAAAGTGGACAAGGCGGAAATCTACGACTTTTTATATTATGTAACGCGTGAACGCGATAATTCAGCGGCCACCAGAGCTAGAAAAATGTCCACTTTAAAGGGATTCTTTCGCTACCTGACCAGCAAAACCGGCCAACTGCAGCAAAACCCCGTGGACGATATGGAGATGCCAAAGCAAAAGAAACGCCTGCCCAAATACCTGTCTTTGGCCGAAAGCAAGGATTTGTTAAATAATATTCAAAGTGACTTTTATGAACGAGACTATTGCATATTAACGTTATTTTTAAACTGCGGCATGCGATTATCGGAGCTGGTGGGAATCAATGTGACGGACATTACCGGCGAGACACTGCGCGTGGTGGGTAAAGGAAATAAAGAACGAATTGTCTACCTGAACGACGCATGCCTGGCGGCGATCTCACAGCTGCTGACAGCACGGGAAGATATGGAGAAAATGCGCGATAATAAGGCGCTTTTCCTTTCAAAACGCACAGGAAACCGCCTGACGGTACGGCGCATACAACAAATTGTGGACAACTGTTTCACCGCGGCCGGCCTTTCGGGAAAAGGTTATTCTGTGCACAAGCTGCGCCACACCGCTGCCACACTGATGTACCAGTATGGCCAGGTGGATATGCTGGCGCTAAAGGAAATATTGGGTCACGTAAATGTAGCCACCACCCAGATATATACCCACCTAGATAAGGCCGAGCTGAAAAATGCGGCTGCCGCCTCCCCTCTCGCCGAGTTTGTGGCGCCGCTGCCGGAGCAAAATAATTCACAGGAAAATGTTGATAATTCTGTTGAAAATGTTGATAAGACGGAAAATGAGGACTAAACAGGAAAACAGCTTGCACACACCGGGTGATACCTTGGCGGGTGCAAGCTGTTTTTGCTTTGTATTAAAGGATGATCCGATAGAATGTAAGTACGTGATAATATTCGACTATTTTATAGTGACATCGGATTGATGTGTGCAAATAATTTAATGTGAAGTAAATATGCTTTACATGGTAATTATCGATATTTCGCGAATAATATTATTAATCAATTAAAATGAATTCTAGGGTTATTTGTTTGTATTTTCGTTTGGAGCGCTTCAGCGGCTTTCAAGGCGATCGCACACTCCAGGCGAATCTTCTCTAGCGTGCAGGACAACACATACGGCTCGTAAATCGACCCGCGGAAGTTGTGGTTATTTGCGTTGCACCCGCCGCTGCAAAAGTACTTTGCCCAGCACCCTCCGCACGTGGGTTTGTTAAATAAATTGGCGTTGGCAAAACAATTTTTTAAATCTGCTCTGGTGATTCCTTCCTCGACGGTTCCCATGCGAAACGCCGGGTTGCCCACAAACTGGTGACAAGGATAGAATTCACCGTCCGGCGTGACCGCCATATATTCGTTCCCGCTGCCGCAGCCTTTCAGCCGTTTTATGGCGCAGGGACCGTTATCCAGGTCCAGCATAAAATGGAAGAAATTGAACTCATTTTCCTTTTTTTCACTCCGAACCAGCATCTCATGCATCAGGCGTTCATAGCTTTGCTCTATTTTTGTAATATCTTCTTCGCGTATGGCGTATTCATCGGTCTCGGGGCCGACCACCGGCTCCACCGATATCTGGTCGAACCCCAGCTGTGACAGTGCCAGCACATCCTGGTCAAAGTCCAGGTTGTGGCGGGTATAGGTGCCGCGCACATAGTATTCCTTCCCTGCCCGCCCGGCCACCAACTTTTGGTACTTTGGCACAATGGTGTCGAACGAGCCTCTGCCGTCTATGCATGGGCGCATGCGGTCGTTCACCTCGCGGCGGCCATCCACAGACAGCACCACATTGCTCATTTCTGCGTTGATAAAATCGCAGGTGGCGTCGTTCAATGCCAGGCCGTTGGTGGTCAGGGTGAAGCGGAAGTTTTTGCCATGCTTCTGTTCCACGCTGCGCGCGTAGGCCACCGTCTGGCGCACCACCTCCATGTTCATCAGCGGCTCGCCACCAAAGAAATCCACCTCCAGGTTGCGGCGCCCTTCGCTGAGGGCAATAAGCTGGTCGATGGCCTGCTTGGCTACGGAAAACGGCATGAGCTTCCGCTCGCCGCCAAAGCCGCCGGTGGAGGCAAAACAATACCGGCACCGCAGGTTGCAGTCGTGCGCAATGTGCAGGCACATGGCCTTTACCGGGGCCGGGCCCAGCGCCGCCTGAAAGCTTTCATAGCCATCGTCTGAATACAGCAGGCCCTGCCCGGCCAAAGCGCGCAGTTCCTGCAGGGCGCCGGCGGTTTGGTCTTCGCCGTGGCGCGTGGCCAGCTGTGCCAGTGGTTCGACCGCAAACGGCGTAGGTTCTTCTGTTAGAAAAGCATCCTGCGGCAAGCTTTGCAGCAGGTCGTAGGAAACGACATCGAGGACATGTACCGCCCCGCTGCCGGTGTCTAGCGCCAGCAAAAGGCCGGCGCGCTGGAATAAATGTACCATGAGGGTAAGAATCCTTTCGGAGGATTTTTGAATGGTGTTGTGCGGCGGTCACAAGCGGAAGGCGCAATGAATACCGGAATGTCTGTCGCTGTGTTTTCACAGTCTCACACGGCATAGCTGCAACATGGTAACGAAAACAAAAAACCGCCTCGCATCAACTACCGGGGCTCTGCCGCAAGTGCGAAAGTGAAAATCCCCGGGGCTGCTTTCGAGACAGTCTTTTTTAAATCATGTAAATTGACCAAGAGACAAAGCAAAATTCGCCTTACTTTTCCTGGTTTTTTTGTTCGCATTTCTGGTTCGCCACGGTGCAGGACGTCTTGCAGGCAGACTGGCAGGATGTCTGGCACTCGCCGCAGCCGCCTTTGCAAGCGGTTTCTTTCAGGTTTGCGCTGTTGATAGTTTTAATGTGTTGCATAATATTGGTTTCCTCCTGATAGGATGGTTGCTTACTCGTCGCCTTTTTTACCTTTGGCGGGTTTTTCAGCCTTAGGCTTGTCGCTGGACAGGCTGGCGGATTCCTCCGAGGACTCCAGGCTTAGCTTGCCGACCTCCTGAATAGCCCAGCGCTTAAAGCGCATACGGGAACGCTCGCCCGCGGTTTCGATGACAAAGGTGTCTTCCTTCACGCTGACCACACGGCCCACAATGCCGCCGATGGTGGTAACCTCGTCACCGATTTCGATGGAGTTGCGCAGCTCTTGTGCCTGTTTTTCCTTTTTCTTCTGCGGCCGCCACATCAGCAGGTACATGGCACCCACCATAACAACCAGAATAATAATCATGCCATAGGAACCGAAAAAGCCGCTAGTGCCAGTTCCCTCGGCTGTTAGAAACGCAAAATTCATGGGTGGAACCTCCTTTAATAAAGGCGGTGTTTGCTGCCCAATGTTCAAAAAAAGACAGCCACCGCGCTACCTAAATAATTATAGCGAATCCCTGCATAACATGCAAGTTTATTTTATGTTATAATTGGTAACTGTGGGGAATGCTGCTCAACAACTTGTCCGGGCATTGATGTATGAGAGCGGGCTATCAGGAAATGGCCGAAAAACCGCAAGGAAGGTGCAAGGATGGAAACAACCTGGGAGCAACTGAAAAAAGACTGCCTGCAATGCGAGAAGTGCAGTCTGTGTGCCGGACGCACACAGGTGGTATTTGGCGTGGGAAACGAAAACGCCGAGGTATTGTTCGTGGGCGAAGGCCCCGGCCAGCGCGAGGACGAACTGGGCCAGCCGTTCGTAGGGCGCAGCGGCCAGCTGCTGGATGTGTTTTTGGATACTGTGCACCTGTATAGGGATAAAAACATTTACATTGCCAACATTGTGAAGTGCCGCCCGCCCCAAAACCGCGACCCAATGCCGGAGGAGCGCGCGGCGTGCCTACCCTGGCTGCGGGAACAGTTCCGCCTGATGCGTCCCAAGATTGTAGTGTGCCTGGGCCGTATTGCCGCACAGGTGCTTATCCGGCCGAATTTTGCCATCATGAAGGAACACGGCCAGTGGACTGAAAAGAACGGTATTGCGTTCACCGCCACGCTGCACCCGGCGGCGCTGCTGCGCAACCCCACGCAAAAACCCCTGGCATTTGAGGATTTTGTGGCTATCCGGGAGAAAATTAACGAGGTGTGTGAACATACATATCTTGATTCGATAGAATGAGTGGCATCCTGCCCATTGGGCAAGCTTTTGTAATATGTACAAGTTTGCGGGATTGATGCAAAAAAAGCGCACAGAAAGGCGGGGCGATTCATGGAAACACTGCGGTTGGTGGTTCCCGCTCCCCTGTTGGAGGCGCAGGCGGCTGAATACATAGCGGAACACCGCACAAACGGCGAGGACACACTTTACGGCTGCGCCGAACTGGATAAAATGGAAAGCTATGCCGCCTGGCTGCGGCGGCTGAAAAATAACCGCAGTGAAGAAACCGCCGAGCCTGGTTGGGTGGCGTCCAGCACCTTTTTTGTGGTGCGCGAGAGCGACGGACGCCTGGTGGGCACGGTGGATATCCGCCACCGGCTGAATGATTTTCTGCGACAATATGCGGGTAACATCGGCTATGGCGTGCGGCCCAGCGAACGCGGCAAAGGGTATGCAAAAGAGATACTGCGCCTGGCGCTAGGGATTGCGCGGGAGCTGGGCCTGTCCCGGGTGATGCTGGCGTGTGATGAAGTAAACCTACCCTCTCGCCGTACCATAGAGAGCGCCGGCGGCGTACTGGAAAAACAAGCGATACACCCGGACGGCAGCCCCATACGTGTATATTGGATCGATTTGGCATGATGGTTTTTCATTACGCAGCACAAAAGAACATCCTGGGCTGTTTTCGCGGCATACATACAGGGCAAATTATTAAAACCAGCAATCTATGGGGCGGAATGCTTTCCCACAGATTGCTGGTTTTTATTGTGTTGCGAATGACAGTACGCCTTCCTGGAAAAGCAATCAAAACAGCGACATTTGGTTGCTTTTGGGTAGGCTGCCCAGTGCGCCGGCCTTTTCCAGCGATTCCATGACAGCGCTGGACACCCCGGTGGTGTGCTGCAGTTCCTCCATGGAAAGGTATTGCTGGCCCTGTATGGTGGCGTCCTCCAGCGCGGTGGCGGCGGTGTCCCCCACCCCTTTCAGCGCCATGAACGGCAGGCGGATTTTTCCATCCTCCACGCCATAGCTGGCCGCGCGGCTTTTGCCCAGATGGATGGGCAGGAAGGAATACCCACGACACAAAAACTCGTTCACCAGCTGCAGCGAGGCCAGCACGTCCTCATTTTTGGCGCTTTTCTCTATCTTCATCTTCTCGGTAACGTTCGCAATGTGCTGCTTTGCCACTTTTTTGCCGCCGATGGCCGCCTCATAGTCTATATCCTCACCTCGCACCGTAAAATAGGTGGCGTAAAAGGCAACCGGATGGTAAATTTTGAACCACATCATGCGGATGGCCGCAATGAGGTATGCCACCGCGTGGGCTTTCGGGAACATATATTTGATCTTCCGGCAGCTCTCCAGGTACCACTGCGGCACATCGTGCGCCAGCAGCGTTTCCTCCACACCGTCCGGGAAGCCGCCTTTTGCCACCTTGCCGCGGCGGGTCAGTTCCATCACATCGAAGGCGATTTTTGGCTCTATCCCCTTGTGAATCAGATAGGTCATGATGGAGTCGCGCGTGCCGATAACCTCCGATATACTGCAGGTTTTGGCGCGGATCAGCTCCTGTGCGTTGCCGCTCCACACGTCGGTGCCGTGGGACAGGCCGGAAATTTGGATAAGATCGCCAAAGTTTTGCGGCTGCGCCTCTACCAGCATCTGTCGTACGAAGTTGGTGCCCAGCTCCGGTATGCCAAAGGTGCCGGTCTGGCTGCCCAGCTCCTGCGGGGTGACCCCCAGTGCCTCGGTGGAGGTCAAAAGGCTGATCACCTGCGGGTCATTCATGGGCACATCGTCCATTTTTACGCCGGTGGTGTCCTCCAGGTGCTTATACAGTGTGGGCACATCATGGCCCAGTTCGTCCAGTTTTAAGAGGGTGTCGTGCAGGTACTTGAACTCAAAATGGGTGGTGATAACCCCCTTGCCCTTGTCGTCCGCCGGGTGCTGGATAGGGCAAAAATCGGTAATCTCATACTGGGACGGCACCACCACCATGCCGCCGGGATGCTGGCCGGTGGTGCGTTTCACACCGGTGCAGCCCTGTATCAGGCGGTTTTGTTCCGCCGTGCCAACCACCCGGCCACGTTCTTCCAGGTATTTTTTTACGAACCCAAAGGCGGTTTTGTCCTGCAGGCCGGACACGGTGCCCGCCTTAAAAACGTATTCTTTGCCAAACAGTTCCTCGGTATAGCGGTGCGCCTGCGCCTGGTACTCGCCGGAGAAATTCAGGTCTATATCCGGCTCCTTGTCGCCGTCGAAGCCCAGAAAGGTTTCGAATGGAATCTCATTGCCGTCCCCCAGCATGGTTTCACTGCATTTGGGGCAGGGCTTGTCCGGCAGGTCGAACCCACTGGCCACGCTGCCGTCCAGGAAAAACTCGCTGTGCTTACAGTGCTTGCACAGGTAGTGTGGCGGCAAGGGGTTTACCTCGGAAATGCCGGCGAAGTTCGCCACAGCGGAGGACCCCACCGAGCCACGGCTGCCGACCAGATACCCATGTTCCTCGCTGTTTTTCACCAGTTTTTGCGCAATAACATACAGCACCGCATACCCGTGCTTAATGATGGAATCCAGTTCTTTTTCCAGCCGCTCGGCTATCAGCGGCGGCACCGGGTCGCCGTAGCGCCGGCGCGCGTTTTCCATGGTGGTCTCGCGCAGGGTCACGTCCGAGCCCTCAATGGTGGGCACAAAGGTTCCTTTCGGAATTGGCCGCACGCTGCCGTCTATCCTATCCGCTACTTTGCCGGGGTTTTCCACCACCACCGCGTGGGCGTCCTCCGGGGACAGGTACGCGAACTCCGCCAGCATTTCGTCGGTGGTGCGGAAATACAGCGGGGCCTGCTGGTCGGCGTCGCCATAACCCATGCCCGCCTGCAGGATGCTGCGGTACACCGCGTCCTCCGGCCGCAGGAAGTGCACGTCGCCGGTGGCCACCACCGGCAGGTTCAGCTCTTTCCCCAGCGCCAGGATAGCCCGGTTGAAATCCTCCAGCTGTTCCCTGCTTTCCACGCGGTTTTCGCGCAGCAAAAACTCGTTATTACCCAGCGGTTGAATCTCCAAAAAATCATAATAGGCGGCGATTTTTTTCAGTTCATCCATCGACCTGCCGTCCATTACAGCCCTGTAAAGTTCACCCGCTTCACAGGCGCTGCCCAGCAACAAACCCTCGCGGTATTTGTCCAGCAGGCTGCGCGGTACACGCGGGCCCTTGTTTTTGCCATAGGCATAGTGGTGTATGTGGCTATCGGAGATGATTTTATACAGATTTTTCAGGCCCACCTGGTTCTGTACGAACAAAATAAGGTGATGGCTATAGCGGGAAAGTGCCCGCCCGCTGCCAAGGCCGGTGTTTATTTTTTCCAACTGCTCTACCCCGCGCTGCGGCAGTTCCTGTAACATGCAGCGGAAGATATCCGCCAGGGCTTTGGCGTCATCTGTGGCACGGTGGTGCTGGAACGGCGGAATTTCCAGGTGTTTTGCCACGTTGTCCAGGCGGTAGCTGGACAGCCCCGGGTATAGAGCCTGCGCCAGCGGCAGCGTGTCTATGTCCGGTACATCACACGCGATGCCCGCCCGGTGCGCCGCGGCGCGGATGAACCGCATATCAAAATCATGCCCATTGTGCGCCACCAGTACCCGCCCGTCCACAAACGCCAGGAACTCCCGGATGGCGTCGTCCGGGTGTGGCGCGTCCGCCAGCATGTCGTCGGTAATGCCGGTCAGCCGCACAATCTCCGGGGACAACGGCCGTCCTGGGTTCACAAAAGTGTTGTAGCTGCCGGTCACTTCGCCGTTTTCCACCACCACGGCGCCTATTTCGGTTATGACATCGTTCACGGCGGACAGGCCGGTGGTTTCGATATCGAACACCACAAACGGCGTACCGGCAATAGTGCCGGCTGCCTCCCCCGCCAGTACCGGTACCTTGTCGTCCACAAAGTAGACTTCGGCGCCGTACAGTACCTTGAAATCCGGGTTTGTCTTGCGTACCGCCTCACAGGCCAGCATCGCCTCCGGGTATGCCTGTACCACGCCGTGGTCGGTAATGGCAACGGCGGAATGACCCATGGCTGCGGCGGTGTACACTGCCTCAGCCACGTCGCACAGGCCGTCCATGGCGCTCAGCTTGGTATGCAGGTGCAGCTCTATGCGTTTTTGCGGAGCATCGTCTGTACGCGTTTTTTTGTGCACCCGCAGCATGCCGTCCGCCCGGATAATGATATCATTCAGGTAACGGTCGAAGTTGCAGTCGCCCTTCACGATCAGCGTGTCGCCTTTTTGTACCGTGTCTACCTTGCCAAAGCGTTCACCCGGGGCGCCCACGAACTTAATGATGGAGGAGGTTTTGTGGTCGGTGAGGAAGATGGTGATGATCTGCCGTCCGGGCACGTCGCGAATTTCCGTTTGAAACACGTCACCCCAGACGGTAATCTTGCGGCTGGCCTCGTCCAGGTCCTGTAACGGTGTGATACTAGATGGCGTGAATGGCGCGCCGTACAGCACCTCCGGTGGAGTTTCTGTGTCCAGTGCCAGGCCCTCTATCTCCGGCAGGGCTATTTTGCGTCCGCGGCTTTTGGGCGGCGGCGCTTTTTTCTGTATTTCCTCCAGTACCGCCTGTGTTTCCAGTGGCGCGGCGCCCTCTAGCGTGATGGTGGGCAGCACGCCGGTGCATTCCTCTATGCGCTGGGCCAGCGCCTGTGGGAAGCCCATGTCCGCCAGCAAACCGCAGCTGCCGGTGGTACGTATGGTGATGCTCTCCCCCACGATGTCGGCAGTAGCGCCGGACAAAAAACCGTTCAGCGGCATGCCGACGGCGGCCAGCTGCGCGCTGAGCAAAAAAATACCCTCCGGCGTCAGGGAGGTAAACGGGAATGAGACCTGCAGGACTATTTTGTAGGCTGGGAACTGTGCGCCCAATATGTCGCACAGGCTGATTTCCTCCTGTGCAGACAGTGGCGCCGACCCAGCGCAGGAAATTTCCACACGGCGTACTTCCTCCAGCACGCGCACACCGGTAACCGGCAGCCGCCGGGCCAAAGCAGCAAAAACAGGGGCGTCTTCCAGCGCCGGGCACAGGCCCGCCAGGGTTTGTTGCATGGAATGTGCCCCCCTTTAGTCGTTAGTTAGTTAGTTAGTTAGTTAGTTAGTTAGTTAGTTAGTTAGTTAGTTAGTTGCGGTCCAGCCAGGCAAGATGTGCCCATTGGGTGTCTTGGGTGTACTTCGTCTTTGTGTTTTCCGGCACCCCCACAGCTGTGTCAACAACACAGGCTACAGCTTTTCTATCTCCGCCAGCAGCTCCTCCACATAGTTCCCATGCAAGGTACGCACCTGTTGTCCGTTTATAAACAGCACCGCGCTGTCCTGCCCGCCGGCTATGCCTATGTCGGCTTCTTTTCCTTCGCCTATGCCGGTCACCACGCAGCCCATGACCGCCACAGTAAGCTGCTTGCTGCTGCCCGCCAGGCGTTTTTCCACCTCGGCGGCTATGTCCGCCACCGGAATGTTGGTGCGCCCACAGGTGGGGCAGCTGATGACCGTGGGCCCCGTCACAGGGTACCCCGCCGCCCGCAAAATGTCATACCCGGCCTGCACCTCGGTTTCCGGCTCGTCGGTCAGCGAAACCCGCAGCGTGTCGCCAATGCCGTCCAATAACAGGCTGCCGATGCCCATGGCGTTCTTCACAAGGCCGGTGCGATAGGTGCCGGCCTCGGTGACGCCCAGGTGCAGCGGATAGGCGCAAACTTCGCTCAGCAGGCGGTACGCCCGCACCGTCACCGGTACGCTGCTGCTTTTCAGCGATACCACAATATCCGTAAAATCCACCTGTTCCAGCAGGCGCACATGCGACAACGCACTTTCACACAGTGCCTCCGGCGTGGGACCGCCATACTTTGCCAGCAGGTCCTTTTCCAGACTGCCGCCGTTTACCCCCACGCGGATGGGCACGCCGTTTGCCCGGCAGGCGTCCGCCACCGCTTTCACACGGTCCGCCCCGCCGATGTTGCCGGGGTTCAGGCGGATTTTGTCCACCCCCGCGTCCACCGCGGCCAGCGCAATGCGCCAGTCGAAATGAATATCCGCCACCAGCGGAATGGACACCGCCGCCTTGATGGCGGGAATCAGCGCCACCGCGGCCATGTCCGGCACGCTGACCCGTAAAATGGCACAGCCGGCTTTTTCCAGGGATACCGCCTGCCGCACGTTGGCGTCTATGTCCGCCGCGGGCTTGGACAGCATGCTTTGCACCGCCACCGGGTTTCCTCCGCCGATGGCGACGCTGCCAAGATGCACCACGCGGGTGGTTTTGTTGGTATAGGCTGGGTTCATGGGTGTGCCTTTCTCCGCGCTGTGTTTCCGTTTTTTTGCATTTTTTGAAGCGTTGCCGCCCCGTCACAAATATTTATCACGGATGCAAACAGCAAGCAATAGTAACTGCTTGCCCGCTAAAATAACCGCACAATGTCATTGAACGATACCACCAGCATAAGCAACATTAGCAGCGAAAAGCCCACCACGTTTATGGCAATCTCGGCCTTTTTCGGAATGGGCTTGCGGCGGATGCCCTCCACCACCAGCAGCACTGTGCGCCCGCCGTCCAGCGCGGGCAACGGCAGCATGTTCACAATGCCCAGGTTAATGGAAATGAGCGCCAACATCTGTACCACCGGTTTCCAGCCGATGGCCAGCGCCTTGCCGATACCGGAAACTATTCCCACTGGGCCGGACAACTGGTTCAGTGCCACCCGCCCGGCAATCAGGTCAAACAGGGAAAGATAGATGAGCCGTCCATAGGACAGCGATGTGTTTAACGCCGTGGACATGACCGACCCAAAACTGCGCGGCACGCCCTCCACGTAAAAGTCCGGCTGCATGATACGTACCGTTTCCCCGGTGTCTTCATCCACCACCTCTTCCATGGAGAAAACCACGCCTTCCAGCAGCACTTTTTCGCCATCGCGAATGACCTCTAAATCCACAGATTCTTCCGGAATGCGCGCAAATTCGTAGCTAAGGTCATCCACCGTAAAGCAATACCGCCCGTTTACCGAGACAATGGTGTCCCCTACCTGCAGGCCGGACGCCTGGGTAGAAGCATCCGGCATAAACTCCGCCACCGTGCGGGTGCGAATGTTGCCGCCGAAGGACAGCAGCACCACCACCGCCAAAAAACCCAGCACCAGGTTCATGATGGCGCCAGAAATGGTGACCAGCACCCGCTTCCACACCGCCACCTTGCCAAAGCTGTGCGCGTCGTCGCTTTCCTCGTCCTCGCCCTCCATGCTGACAAACCCGCCGATGGGCAAGATGCGCAAGGCATATATGGTTTCCCCGCGGTTTATTTTAAAGACGGTGGGCCCCATGCCAATGGCAAACTCGTTTACCTTGATGCCGCAGCGTTTGGCCACCATGAAATGGCCCAGCTCATGAAACAGGATGACCAGGCCGAATATAAGGATGGAAACAACAATCATTAAAAAAATGCTCATGAAGGATCCCTTTCAACAATGGAGCAGTTTTGTATAGTGTGAATAGCGGAGATGCCCCGGACGCTGGCGACGGGGCTTGGCAGAAACATGGTGAATATTTGTGAGCTAATACAGCGGGTGGCGCCAGGCACGCTACAGGTGTTCCCGCACATACCGCCGCGCGGCCGCGTCGCACGCGTACACATCGTCCAGGCTGTAGCCGCCGGTAAAGGTATCGCTGTCCACGCACCCCTCCACCAGGCGGCCGATGTCCAGAAAAGAGATTTTTTCAGCCAGGAACAGCGCCACGGCTTCCTCGTTTGCGCCGTTGGCCGCACAAGGAGCCAGGCCGCCTTTCGCTGCCGCCTTTTGGCAAGCCGCCAAACAGCGAAAGGTCTCGGCATCCGGCTGCGCGAAGGACAGCTGGGAAATCTTTGAAAAATCCAGCGGTGTGGCAATGCCGGCGGTGCGGCGCGGCCAGGTCAGCGCGTATTGGATGGGAATGCGCATATCGGCGCTGCCCAGCTGTGCCAGAATAGACCGGTCGTTGAACTGCACCATGGAATGAATGATGCTTTCGCGCTGGACAACAATCTCAATATTCTCTGGTGGCATGCCAAACAACCACATTGCTTCGATCAATTCCAGCCCTTTGTTCATCATAGTGGCAGAGTCGATGGTGATTTTTTCACCCATTTGCCAGTTTGGATGACGCAGCGCCTGGGCTTTTGTCACCTTGCGCAACTTCGCCGCGGTACAGCCAAAAAACGGCCCACCGGATGCGGTTAGAATTATTTTTTCCAGCGCGTCGGCAGACCCGTCGTCCTGCAGGCACTGGAAAATGGCGGAGTGCTCGCTGTCCACCGGCAGCAGTGCCGCGCCTTTCGCAGTCATTTCGGCGGCCACCAGCGCGCCGCCGGCCACCAGGCTTTCCTTGTTTGCCAGTGCCACGTCCATGCCGGCGGCCAGCGCGGTCAGCGTGGCGTCCAGCCCCGCTATGCCCACAATGGCATTCAGTAAAATATCGGCATCACATTCCGCAGCTGCCAGTCGTGCGGCCGCCGTGCCGGAAAAAATGCGTGGCGGATGCGACAGCCCGGTCAGCATACCCCGCAGTTTTTCGGCAGCGTTTTCGTCGGTAACTGCCACGATAGGCGGTGTAAAGGCATGTACCTGTTCGGCCAGCAAATCGACGTTTCTGTGTGCAGAAAGCGCGACAACGCTGTAACCCAGGGCGGAAATAACCTCCAGCGCCTGCGTACCGATGGACCCGGTGCTGCCCAGCACCGCTACCCGTTTTGCCACGGCGCACCGCCTCCTTTGAATAGGTCTTGTAATAGTAGGGATTTACCCGTAAAGCTTTACTTGTGTTGTGGATGTGCCCTGACGACTGCCAACTCTCCGGCTGGGCTGGGCACAAAAGACGCTTACAGTTTCAGCCGGTAGAACACGCTGGTCACCACCATGGTTACCAGCGGCGCAATGAACAACACGCTGTCGAACCGGTCCAAAATACCGCCGTGCCCCGGAAAAATGGTGCCGTAATCTTTTATATTGCACTGGCGCTTCACCGCGGAGGCAAACAAATCGCCAATGATACCCAGCACCGAGGCCACCGCGCCCAGCAGC
Source organism: Oscillospiraceae bacterium (assembly GCA_031549285.1). Taxonomy (GTDB): domain Bacteria; phylum Bacillota; class Clostridia; order Oscillospirales; family Ruminococcaceae; genus JAAYCI01. The sequence continues at coordinate 67,000 of JAVBPZ010000006.1, forward strand.
ACAATCAGGAAATAATACACGATGCGCACCCGCTCGAACGGCAGGAACCGGCCAAACACCTGAATGTACACGATGCTGACCAGCAGCCCCACCACAATGCTGCCAATAACGCCGCCAATGGCGCCCTCAATGGTTTTATGCGGGCTGATGATGGGGGCCAGCTTGTGCTTGCCAAAGGCACGCCCGGCGAAGTATGCCGCAGTGTCCCCGCCCCAGGCAAAGGCGAAAATAAGCAGGACAAAGTATATGGCGTCGTAACCGTAGGTTTCGTTCGGCAGAATGGTCTTCAGGTTAATAAACGAATAAAAGCAGAACACGATGATGGCGGAGAAAATGGTCATACCAGAGAGCTTTGCAAAATTTACGGCATCAAACCGGATGATCAGGCACAGCACCAGATACAAAACAAACACATAGCCCGCGGGCTTTAGCCAGTGCTGCACCGAGATATAGTCGCTGAGCATAATGAGCACCGTAATGGGGACAAACCCGGCGAAAATATACCAGCTGCGTTTGCCAAACTGAAACGCGTTGTACACCTCGTGAATGGCGATGAGCGACACGCCCGCGAACAGGATATTCACGAAGATACTGCTGTAAAAAAACAGCACCACGCCCAAAAGCGCCAGCCCTACGACAGAGGTAATCACCCTGGTTTTCATCGCTGTCCCCTTTTATGAAAATGTTTTCTTTCACTTTGGTAAAACGGAATGCGCGCTGCGCGGCGTTTGGGTCCCGGTTGCGGCTGCCACGCGCATCCGCATTAAATGCCCCCGAACCGGCGGTTGCGGCTTTGGTACTCCTGTATGGCGGCATCGAAGTCCTTGCGGGTGAACGCCGGCCAGTGCACATCGGTGAAGATGAACTCGGAATACGCGCACTGCCACAGCAGAAAGTTGGAAATGCGTTTTTCGCCAGAGGTGCGAATAATCAGGTCCGGTTCCGGCTGGCCGTGTGTGTACAGCAGGGACTCTATGGCCAACATGTCCACGGTATCGCTGCTGCGCTCGCCGCGCTCCACCTGCTGCGCCAGCATATGCGCGGCCCGGGCAATTTCCTGCCGGCCACCATAGTTCACCGCGACGTTTAAAATCATGCCAGGATGGTCTGCGGTCTCGCTTTCTATTTCGTCCATCATACGGCGGTATTCCGGCAGCAGCGGCGCTCTGTCCCCTAAAAACACCACCTTATTGTCTTCCTTACGGTATTTATACAGGCGTTTCAGGCTTTGGCCAAACAGGTCCATGATGGTATCAAGCTCTTCCTTTGGCCGGGACCAGTTCTCGGTGGAAAAAGCATAATAGGTGATAGCCGCAACGCCTAAGTCCCGCGCATAGTGCGAAATATCATCGAACACATCGGCGCCTTTTTTGTGGCCGGCGGTGCGTGGCAGGCCGCGCTGCTGGGCCCAGCGGCCGTTTCCGTCCATAATAATGCCTATCGACAGGCCCTTTGCCCGTATTTCCGCCGCCATATGTCCGCACCGCCTTCCCGGGGCATTGTTGCCGTGCCCCCTGCAACAAAAGAAGTCATTCTTTCAAACAAATGCCGCGCATTCGCGCGGCGATGGATATTTTGTTCCTCACGCTCCCCTTGCGGGAAGCACAACCCGGCACGCCTGTCCCTATGTTCTAAATCTCCATGATCTCTTTGTTCTTGCCTTCGCACATTTGGTCTATCTCTTTGGTTTTTTTATCGGTCAGCTTTTGGATCTCATTTTCCAGATCCTTCAAATCATCCTCGGTAATCTCACTCTTTTTCTTCTGCGCCTTATACACTTCCATGGCGTCCCGGCGCACGTTACGCACCGCTATTTTGGCTTCCTCGCCCAGCTTCAGCACCTCTTTGCCCAGCTGTTTGCGGCGTTCCTCGGTTGGCGAGGGGAACACCAGGCGCATCACCTTGCCGTCGTTGGTGGGGTTTATACCAATGTCTGAGGTTAAAATTGCCTTTTCAATGGCTTTCATTAAGGAAGCATCCCACGGCGCAATGGTCAGAATGCGCGCCTCGGCCACCGCGACAGCGGCCACCTGCTGGATGGGCGTGGGGGTGCCATAATAATCCACCACAACCTTTTCCAGTACCGCGGGGTTTGCCCGCCCGGCGCGTATGGCGCCCAGCTCCTTGTCTAAATGGCGCAGTGCCTTGTCCATTTTCTCCGCATATGGTGCTACCGATTCGCTCTGCATACTTCCCTCTCCTTTTTTGAACTGTTATGGCGATGCCTCGCTCTGGTTCCATTGAAAGCAAGAAAAGCACAGGAGTATAACACGTATATGTTAATTGTGCACCAGTGTGCCGATGTCCGCGCCCAACGCCGCCTTTGCGATGTGCCCGGGGTTCAGGATATCAAACACCAAAATAGGCAGGTTGTTGTCCCGGCACATGGTGGCGGCGGTGGAGTCCATCACCTTCAGGTCCTTGGTCAGCACCTCGGTAAAGGTCAGCTCCTCGTACCGGCGGGCGTCCGGGAACAGTTTTGGGTCCTTGTCATACACACCGTCCACCATGGTAGCCTTAAAGATAATGTCGGCGTTTATCTCCGCCCCGCGCAGGGCGCTGGCGGTATCGGTGGAGAAGTACGGGTTGCCGGTGCCACAGGCCAAAATGACGATGCGGCCCTTTTCCATGTGACGGATAGCGCGGTTGCGGATATACGGTTCCGCAATGGCCTGCATGGTAATGGCGGTCTGCACACGTACCCCCAGGCCCATGCCCTCCAGTGTGTCGGCAACCGCCAGCGAGTTCATGGTGGTGGCCAGCATGCCTATCTGGTCCGAGCGGGTGCGCTCTATCTCCTGGCTGCTGCGCCCACGCCAAAAGTTACCGCCGCCCACCACAATCGCAATTTCCACACCCAGCGCGTGTGCCTCTTTTATGCCGGTACAAATACTGCGTACCGTGTCCATCTCCAGGCCAAACCCCTGCCCCCCGGCCAACGCCTCCCCAGAGAGCTTCAAGAGCACGCGCTTATACTGTATATCCATACCCCACCGCCTATTCAATCTTCTCTTATTTTACAATAGTTCCCCTTTAAAGTAAAGGCAAAAAGGGCAAGCAGACGAAAAGCGAGCGGGCGCGGTGACTGGCTATGCTTCCCGGTGAAAATTGTGCCAATATAGCCGTCCCAAAAGCGCCGCAGATGCTGTAACCCCGGGCGAAAAAACACCGGCGTTCCTCAAACAGGAGCGCCGGTGGAGAAAGATTATTCTTTTTCGTCGCTGTCGGTGGCGGGGGCATCGCCGGTTGTATCGTCTGTTTCATCGGCGGCTTTTGCGCTCTCTTTGGCTAGCGTGTCTTTTTCGGCTTTGGTCGCCGGCTTTTTCACAGCGGCCGGTTTTTTATCCTCTGCTTTTTCCGGTGCGTCGGCTTTTGCCTTGTCTGCCACTGCCGCTGGCTCAGGCTGTTCCGCCGTTTCTTTTGCCGCCGACTTCTTGGCCACAGCTTTGGCAGCCGGCGCCTTTTTGGCTTTGGCTGTTTCTTCGTCCGCCTCGGCCTCTTTGTCTGCTTTTGCCGGCGCTTTCACAGGCTTCTTTTCATTGGTCTTTTTATCCGCCTTCGTTTCCGTGTCGCGCTCTTTGTCCGCAAAGGATTTTTCTTCTTTTTCCGCGGCTTTGGTGTCCTTACCGGACTTGGCGGCCGTCTTTTTCTGCGTTGTTTTCACCTCGGCCGCTTCGTCGTCTGTGTCTTCTGTCTCGTCCGTCTCTTCCACAGCTTTGCTCGCTTTGGTTTTGGCGGCTGGCAGCTTCTTCGTGTCTTTTGCGGTGGCAACTTTTTTACCGTTCTTTTCAGCCTTGGCAGCTTTTTCCGCTTCTTTTTCGGCGGCCAGCTGTGCCGCTTCTTCCTTCGCCAGCTTTTGGGCGGCTTTGTCCTTGCGCGCGCGGCGGTTTTCAATGGCTACCCACAGCGGGCCCGCAATGCACACCGTGCTGTACACGCCGGACACCATGCCGAACATCAGCGGCAGCACAAAGGTGAATATGCTATCCAAACCATATACAATAGAGAAGATACACACACAGCCCAGCGCAATCAGCGTGGTCAGGGTGGTGTTGATAGACCGCCTCAGGCTTTGGTTGATGGACAGGTTCACCAGCTTGCCAAAGGACATTCTGCGGCCATACAGGCCACGGTTTTCACGAATACGGTCGTAGATGACCACCGTGTCATTGATGGAGTAGCCCAGAATGGTCAGCAATGCGGCAATAAAGTTGCCATTCAGCGGAATGCGGAAGATGACAAACACGCCAAAGATAATGATGAGGTCATGCACCAGCGCCACAATGGCGGTAAACCCGCCGGTCCAACCGCCAATCTTTCGGAACCGGATGGCGATGTAAACCAAAATCAGCAGCATGGCGGCCACCACGGCAACCACACATTTCAGCAGGAACTCACGCCCCAGGCCCGCGTCTACGTTGTTTACCGACAGCTGCTCAAAGTTCACTGTGCCTTCCTCGGCCGAGGCGGACACCGGGAACGCCTCGTTCAGGACGGCGGTCAACTCGTCCAGGGTCTCAGCCTCCACCGTCTCGCTGCCCGGCAGGGTGACCGTCAGGGTTTTCGCCTTGGTGGCGGTGTTTTGCCCTTCCTGTACGGACACATCCCCGCCCAGTACCTCGGTAACCACGCCGGTAGCATCGTCCATGTTAAAATCTGTAGAGTACGAATAGGTAACGATGGCGCCGCCCTTGAACTGCACATCCATCTTCACCCCAAAGATAAGGCTGAATGCCAGAATGAGCACGATGGCGATAATGGAACCGCCAAAGAAAGCTTTGCGCTTGCCTACGATGTTCAGCGGTTTTTCTACTTTTTCCTCTTGGCCTTCCTTCAGCCCACCGTACAAAACCGGGTTGCGGCAGATTTTCCATTTGGAAATGGAGGTAAGCATGACCCGGGTGCAGAACACCCCAAACACAAAGTTCAGTAATACGCCAATAAACAGTGTGAAGCCAAAAGAGTAGATGGCGCCGGCGGTGGAAACGCCGAACCAGTTAAAGAACGGCCAGGTAACCTTTGCCCACAGGCTGTCGGTGGGGCCAAAGGCGCCCATCAGGATGATGGCCACAATGATAACAGTAACGTTGCCGTCCAGGATAGGAGCAAACCCGCGCTGGAAGCCCGCCTTGATGGAAGCGTCCAGCTTTTTACCTCCGCGCAGCTCTTCCTTAATGCGCTCGCTGGTAATCACGTTCGCGTCCACGCCCATGCCTATGGCCAGTATGATGCCCGCTATACCGGGCAAGGTTAAGGTGAAGCTGTTGAACACCACAAAATACCCGGAAATAAGCGCGATGGTGGCCGCTACCTGGCCCATCAGCGAAAGGCTTGCAACAAAGCCCGGCAGGCGGTAGTTAAAGATCATAAAGCCCATGACCAGGATGAACGCCAGGATGCCGGCGATAACCATGGCCTGCAGCGAACGGCTGCCCAGCGTGGGGCTGATGGTGGAATAGCTTTCCGCCTTCATGGCAAACGGCAGTGCGCCGGAATTGATGGTGTTGGCCAGCGATGCGGCACTCTCCGCTGAAAACTCGCCGGTGATGATGGCGGTATTGTCGGTAATGGCGGAGTTTACTGTTGGCGCGCTAATGACATAGTTATCCAGCCAGATGGAAATGGTACCATTTTCTTCCTGGGCCAGCCGGGTGGTGGCTTCGGTAAATTTTTCCTGGCCGCTGGGTTTCAGGGTCAGTTTCACATAGTGCTGCGCACTGCCGCTGGCAGAGGTCTGCCCATATAGCGCCTCGGCCTTTTCCACGTCACTGCCTTCTAAAATGATATTCTCGGCGGTCACGCCGGTGGGCTCGCCGGTGGTTTCATCCCGCTCGTTGCCCTCGCGGAAGGACAGGTGCGCGGTGGTGGAAAGTTCCTGTATGGCGGTCTCGGGGTTGAACTCCGTTTCATCCGCCTGCCACGGGAACCGCAGGATAATACGGCCACGCGCGGCGTCCTTATATATTTCATAGTCGGTAACGCCCAGCGATATCAAGCGCTGCTCCATAACCTCCTGGGCGGCGGCCATCTGCTCGGGCGTGGTTTCTATCTCCTCATCCGGCGAGAAGGTAACGTCCACACCACCGCGGATATCTATGCCGAAGCGAATATCCGAGGCGCTTTTCACAATTTGATTTTCGGTATCACCATATTTGGTGCTAATGCCCGCAAAGGTACTGTACGCAAGGAATAAAATGAGAATGGCAACAACCCAAAACCAACCTTTACCCTTGCGGCGCGTTTTCTTCTTCATGGCTTCCTCCAGAGTTTACTCAAAATCACGATTTATAATAAAATAATATATGCAACCTATTAGCCGTAACGGCGTACGGCTCCGTCCTGCCCCCACGGATTTTTAACATGCCAGGGGGGAACGTTTCCCTGGTTACAGACCCAGCAGTTTTTCCGTGCTGGCCAGCCGCGTGGCAACACACAGCAGCTCGGCGGCGGTTTTCAGTTCCTCTATCGGCGGGAAGGTGGGCGCAATGCGAATGTGCCGGTCTGCCGGGTCGATGCCATATGGGTAGGCAGCACCCGCACCGGTCAATACCACCCCGGCCTCCTTACACAGCTGCACCACGCGTTTGGCACAGCCATCCATCACATACAGGCTGAGGAAATACCCACCATGCGGCTGGGTCCAGCTGGCGATACCGCCGCAGGCGGACAGGCCGGCGTGCAGGGTATCTTCCACCGCGGCAAAGCGCGGGGCAATCAGTGCCGCGTGCTTTTGCATATGTGCGGCCACACCGCCGTCCTGCTGTAAAAAGCGCACATGGCGCAGCTGGTTCACCTTGTCAAAGCCGATGGTGATACTAAAAAAATACTGCAGCGCATCACGCAGGTTTGCCGCACTGGCGGCCATAGCAGCCACCCCGGCACCGGCAAAGGTGATTTTGCTGGTGGAACAGAACAGCAACGGACGGTCTTCACACCCGGCCTCACGGCATACGGTCAATATATTCAGGCAACTTTCCGCCGGCGAGGCAAAATGGTGCACGCCATAGGCGTTGTCCCAAAAGATTCGGAAATCCGGCGCGGCGGGTTGCATGGCGGCCAGGCGCTGTACGGTTTCATCGCTGTAGGTAAAGCCGTCCGGGTTTGAATACACCGGAATGCACCAGATGCCTTTCACGGCCGGATCTGCCACCAGTTCCTCCACCAGGTCCATATCCGGGCCGTCGGGGGTCATGGGCACCGTCAGCAGCTCGAAACCGAAAACCTCGGTAACACGGAAATGCCGGTCATACCCCGGCGCGGGGCATAAAAACTTAATAGGACCGTCGTCTTTCCACGGCTTTTCCCCGCCAAAGCCCACCCGCCAGGCAAGGTCAATCATGCCGTACATCATCTGCAGGCTGGCGTTGCCGCCTACAAAGACCTCCTCCGGGTGCACGCCCAGCATACCGGCGAAAAAACGGCGCGCTTCGGGAATGCCCTCCAGGTTTCCATAGTTGCGGGTATCCACGCCGGTATCATCCATATAATCGGTAATGGACAACAAGCCCAGCGAAAGATCCAGCTGTTCGGGCGATGGTTTTCCGCGCGACATATCAAGCTTCAGGCCCATCTGGACGAAACGGTTATACTCTTCTTCCAGGTGCAGCTTTTCCGCTTGCAGCGCGGCGGCATCCATCGCAAAATAATCGGCCATGAAAATGTTTCCCCCTCTAAAAAAACAATTCAACCAATTTTGCGAAAATGTCCCGCAGGGACACATTTTCCGTGCCGGCCGGTTCTGTGCAACACAAAACGAGGCCCAACCCGCAGGCACTTAAACATTATAATATAGTTCCCGCTATAAAACAAGGTTTTTCTGGTGATAGTTTTGTAAGGACAAGATGGGTGAGCACTTACGATAAAGTGCGGGCGGCTCTGCGTTTTGGCGGGTATATACCGCTGGAAAAGCAATAGCGTGTTTTTGAAGTATGCCTTGACAAGCGCTTCCTGTTTCTATTAATATTAATAGGCGGTTCCAAACTGTATAAGGAGAGATGGCTGAGTTGGTCGAAGGCGCACGACTGGAAATCGTGTAACGGCTTATACCCGTTCGAGGGTTCGAATCCCTCTCTCTCCGCCAAAAGAGACACCCCCATTGGTTTTATGATTGGGGGTGTCTCTTTTGATGAAAAAGATTTGAACCCTCGAGGGTTCATGCGAAGCCGCGCGGCTGAGCTATCCCTCTCTCTCCGCCAAAAACACCTGCCCCCAAGAATGGGGGCAGGTGTTTTTGGTTCAATCCTAAAGTAATTCGTTCACCCAGCTAAAAAGAACACACTATCATCCACATGCGCGCAAAATACGTTTGCCTTTTCAGTGCACCACCTGCTTCCCCACTCTCTTTTGGTCAGGATACCCTTGCGCAAAATGTCGCAAAAAAATAGACAAAACTTGCTTATTGTGTTGAAAATTGTCGTTTTGTTGTGTATACTTTACTTATATGTAAAACTGGGGGAATTATTTTAATTCAACAATTTATGTTCCACACAAAGGGGGTACGGTAATGGCTACCAAAGCAAACTTGAGTGCGCAAATACGCAGTGCGCAATCAAAACAGACAAGCGCCCAGTCACAGTTGTCCACAATAGCCACACAAATAGCAGATGTGAACGCAGCAATGAAAGCAATTGAAGATTTGAAAGATCGGGCCGATTCCCAGAAAGCGTCCTTGGATAAATTCGATTGCAAAGACACATATTATTGGAATGGCGTCCGTTTTAAAGATTTTGAAAAGAATTATTCCCAAAGCAAGACAGAAGCCAAGAACTATTATGAGGGGTTGGACGCCCTGGCGGACGATCTGGTTTTTAAAAAAAAGGAACTGCTGAATAAACAGGACGAGCTGAATGGCTCTTTGAACTGGTTCAAACAAATTATTCGTTCGCTGCAAAGCCAATTTGAAGCTGCAAACAATTAGAGGGGGAAAGGCGAATGGCAGATATATTAATTGATACTGGTTCGTTTAACAACGCACTTAGAATCATCAACATGGGATTTTGGCCGGGGCTTTACGGTTCCACGCTTCGATACAACGCTTCCCCAAAAAGTAACTTTCCAAGCATGATTGCACTTACGGATTATTTTGTAAAAATGGACTCCTTGCTAAAAAGCTATGATACTTTCTTGAAAAACGATGTCAAGGAATTCAAAAAGATTGGCGAGAAATTTGTGGAAATAGACCAGGCATACAAAAACGCTCTCGGAGGTCCCTGATAATGATCATGCGGCTTGAAAAAAAAGAAGTGCAAGATTTAGTATCCAAGAATCTTACTTCTATGAGTGAACTAACAGGATCTTCCACAGAACTTCGAAGTAGGGTACTTGGGTTTGCAGCGGATCGCAGCATATTTAACGGCCATGCCGCCGAAGCGATGGATGCGTATTTGACAGAAGTTCACGGTACGCTGCTATCTGCGTGGGGCGCCTGCATTGACTGTTTAAAAGTCAGGTTGGAGAGTTACCATGCAGACATTTCCGCAATCGATGAAAGTGATGGGTTTCTGATTGACACGGGGTATGTATCAAAGATAGAAGCGGGAATGAATGCATATGATGTGTATTATAAAGTAATTAACATTGATACGAATTCTTTTGTGAACACTTACAGTCAATATCTGGATCACGCCGCACCGTCTGTGGATGCTTTGACAGATGGATTAGAACAATGCAACAAAACGGCAAAGAACCTGTTGGAGGCCATGTATGCCTTAGATAAAAAGTATGCGCAGGTTGACAACGACATCGCCACGATGTTACGCGCTATTGAGCAGGCATGTAACGGCAACAATTTTTTACAGCGTGACCCCAAAACCGGAATGTTGAACTACACACCCGGCCTCGCGCTCGAAAGCGATTGGCATAAAAATCTTACACCTACCGATAGCATGATTGACCTGCTTTACAATCGCTTTTTCAATGAAGATGGCACGGTGGACTGCCACTATTTGGCAGATATCCTTTCGAAAGAGCCGTATCAGATTTCCGAATATGAGTGGTCGGCGCTGATGAAGCTGTACCTGAGTGACGATCTTGGTTTTGATGACGTTTGCACAATGTTTTCGGAATACCTGGCAATGAACCCTCACGAGCAAAAAGCAACCGCAGCGGAACTGGGGCAGCGGCTTATGGCCGTTGTTGTGCTAAGTTCCGAAGCAACTATTTGGTCTGGTGCTCCCATGACACCTGCGGCCGAAAAAAAACTGCAGGAATGGCTGCGGCGCGCACAGTTGCTGGGTTTCATTGGAACAAGAGATGTCGACTATTTATACAACATATCCGTAGATGATGATTTCTTCAATAATGGAATTATCTATTCCTGCGGGACAGCACATACCATGCAAACGTGGAACGAATACAAATCGAACGAATCTGCCGCCATCTATTTGAGTGAGCTTTCGGGCTATTTTATTGATGAGGCACGCAAAGTGGATTGGGTTGGCTACGCCATGAGTATTGCACAAACCGCTATAGGGTTCGTTCCAGTTGTTGGACCACTCATATCAGAGTTATCAAAAATGCAAAAGTATCTTGGCTTACTGAATACTCTGATTGATAATCTTACGAAGGGTGGCAAATATTCCAAAGAAGAAGCGACGAAAAATTTGATGCTTGCGATAAATCATTTGGGCGGTCATGTGGCATTTGTTCGCGGGGAAAGCGGATGTATTGTGACGGGGTATTCATTGAATTCATCGGAAGCAATAATCAAGCTAAGCGGGTTGTCAAAGGATCTGGGCGTAACGCAGGAACAAGCATTGGAAATTCTGGCAGACAGAACCCATCCGCGTTATGATGATGTTTTTAAATATGTTTCCGGCACAACGGGCAAATCCAGTACGACGTACGAGACAAAGCTGGGAAAAATTTATTTGGACAATTATAACGCCTTGGTTAAAAAATATGGAAATAAGTACCCCAGCCTAAACCAAAGCACTCCCATTAATAAACTTCCCACAGAGGTTCTCAACGAACTTATCGCCTTGGTAAAGTGACGATTATTACCATCTATCACCAGGGTGTGCGTCATGGCGATTTCCTGTTCTGGGATGCCGGGGACAACTCTACATGCTCGTTCTGAAAGTGAGGCAAAGAAAATAATGAACCAAGAGCAAATGCTGGCCTATCAAAAAGCAAATTTTTCTATTCATAACGCAACCAAGGATGAAGCCGATATCGAAATATTTGGAAAGTACATTCCGCTTCCAACGGTTGATAAAGAAACAAATGCTTATGGTATTTGGATGCCGGTGTACATGTGTATAAAATATTATGAAAAAGAAACTGGGACAGATCTTTCATATGAAATGGTGAGGGACTATTTCTCGCAGGAACGCGAACCAGACGGGGGTCTGCGCCTATACAACAATGGGCTGCATCCAGAGATGGAAGCATTTGTGGATTGGATGTGGGCCCACGCAGGCAATGCTGTGGATACTTACTGGAGAGCACTGAGCGGATTGTATAGTTTGTATTATTTTGACCACCGGGAGGAAGGTTTTAAAAACCAGGATTTTAGTAGCCTTAGCCCCCAAATGTATGATGAACTGGCGAAAAAAGAAGCCGACCCAAACTATGAGATGGATTTAATGGGTCTTCAGCAGCAAGGAGCCTGAATTCGCTTTGCTATGGAATTGGTCCATCTCCCCTTTCCTACCAAAACCCAAAAAGCCGGCCCTCCGCAAACGGAAGGCCGGTCTTTTTAACAGTGTTTGTTCAGAAAGCGCAGATTACTGGGGAACCACGTTGATGGCACGCAGCTTGCTGGCGTTCTTCGGGTCCTGCTCCACATCATAGCTGACCTTCTGGCCTTCGGCCAGGGTTTTGAAACCATCGGTCATGATGGAAGAGAAATGTACGAATACGTCCTCGCCGCCCTCATCGTTGGAAATGAACCCGAACCCTTTGCTCTCGTTGAACCATTTTACTGTACCGGTCATTGTTCTGCCTCCTAAAAAATATTGATACTCTAAATTGAACAAAAAATCACATGCTTGTGTAAACCCTAAAAGTGGCTCAAAGGCTTACAAAAACATGTGAGACAATGAAGCATTTAGAATACTTCCATAGTATAACAGGGCGCGCGGCGAAAGTCAAATACATTTAAAAAGTGACACGAAAAAGCCGCTTTACAAACTTCTTTCCATTTCGGGGCTTTGGTGGTATACTTTAGAAAATGTATATTGGGGTATAGTACCCTTTCGTGTATTGGAGCCGCCTAAACAGGCTTCCTTCACCGGGCCGCTTTTTTGTACTATGCACCATGACGGGAGAAAACATGTATTCGATAGTAGCGGACAGTTGTTGCGATATGACGCCGGAACTGCGAGAGCAGCTGGGGGTTACCAATGTCCCACTTACGCTGAACCTGGGGGACGAAAGCTATGTGGATGACGACACCCTGGACCTGCCAGCATTTATGGAGGCGATGAAGAACTGCACCGGGCGCATTGGCACCGCCGCCCCGGCACCGGAACTGTACCGGGAAGCCTTTGTGGCGGGCAGCCCGTCCTTTGGCATTACCCTGTCCAGCCGGCTGTCCGGCTCGTACCAAAGCGCCGAGGTGGGCAAAGCCCTGGCCGAGGAAGACGGCGCCCTGACCTATGTGTTCGATTCCAAAAGCGCATCTGCCGGTGAAATATTGATTGCCATTGAACTGCGCAAGCTGATAGACCAGGCGCTGTCCCACAGCGATATCATCGCCCGGATAGAACACTTTATTGCCCAGATGAAAACTTATTTTGTGCTGGACAACGTGGAGAACCTGCGCAAAAACGGCCGGTTGAACTTCATTGTAGGTAAAATTATCTCCATTCTGGGGCTGAAGCCTATGATGGGCTCGGACGGCGACGGGAATATCGCGTTGTTTTCCCATGCGCGCGGCACCGACAAGGTGCTGGAAATGATGGCGGATACGGTGGCCGAAAGCGGCATGGATACCCATGGGAAAGACCTGGTCATTACCCACTGCAACAACCCCGGCATGACGGAAAAGCTGAAGGCGCTCTTGGAGAGCCGTTTTTCTTTTGCAAAAATATGGGTGGTTCCCACACGGGGCCTGAGCAGTGTGTACGCCAACGATAAAGGGGTAATCATGGCGTTTTAGCAGGGCTATGTTTTGCTGCGCGGCCGGTTGCTTCCGTCGGAACAGAATACACAAGCACCTCCTGTCGTTTTGACAGGAGGTGCTTTCCATTTCTATGGGATACTGGCATATCTGTTGTTCTGCAAGCGCGCTGCCTCACCGCGGCATTTTCTGCGCAATATCCGCCAGACGCGGCAGCGCGTGGGCGAAGAAAGCTTTGTACCCTTCACAGTAGACGTTCAGCGCAGTGCTGGTTTCCTGTACCGGCTCGCGGTCGCGCCGGCAGCCGCCGCGGCAGATGAAGCCGTACTCGCATGCAAGGCATTCCTCCCGCGGCTTCAGCGAGGGGGCCATGAAGCGCTGTGCTGCCTCCCCTTCCAGCATTTCTGTGAAGGAGTTTTCCCTCACATTTCCCAGCAGGTATGGGTCCAGCACATAAAAATCGCACGGATACACCGCGCCGTCTGCCTCTATGAGCGGGTAGGCACTGCACCGGCCGGACATGCCGCAGTTTTCCGGTGGTTGGCCCATCAGCATGCGCACCCAGTTGTCGAACGCGCGTACCGAGATATAGTCCCCTTTTATAAAGTCCTCGTACCATAGATCGAAAAACCGGCACAGGAAACGGCCGTATTGCTGGGCATCCAATGAATAAGGGTTCGCGCCGTGTGCTTCCTCCAGGCCGTCCAGGCAAGGAATAAGCTGCACATAATGGAACCCGTTCTTTTTATAGAACTGCCAGGCCTTGTCCGGGTGGGCGGCGAACTGCCGCGTAACCACCGACAGGATGTTAAAGTCCGCGCCGGCCTGTGTAAGGGTTTTTGCGGCGCGCATACAGTCCGCGAATGAGCCTTCCCCCGCCGCGTTTGGCCGCAGCATATCGTGAATGCTTTTGTCGCCGTCCATGGACAGGCCCACCAGAAATTTATTTTCCGCAAAAAAAGCGGCCCATTCCGCGGTGATGAGGCTACCGTTGGTCTGGATGGAGTTGGCGATGTCTATGCCGCGGGTGTTGTACTGTTGCTGCAGCCGCACCAGTGTGCGGAAAAAGCCCAGCCCCGCCAGCATGGGTTCCCCACCCTGGAAGCCAAACGATACGAGGTACTGTGCCTCTTCCAGTGCGCGGCGCACGATGATTTCCAGGGTTTCTTCGCTCATCATGCCGCGGTTTTCCACCGCGCGCGCCTGGCTGACATCGGCATAAAAACAATACTGGCAGCGCATGTTGCAGCTGCCGGAAGCTGGTTTTATCAGGATAGAAAGTGAATCCATGCGTGTCTCCCTTTGTCTTTTGTCAGATGATGAGGGTTCCGTGTCCGGGTGCGATATCCAAGGCATCGCCTGAAAAAATACTATCGTTCTTTCTGCGATGATTTAATTATACCGGTTTGCGCCGGGTGTGGCAAGGAAAGCATCCTCCGAAGTGAAAAAGCAGCACGCCGCCCGGGAAGGGGTTTCCCCCTGCCGGGCGGCGTGCTGCAAAAGCTGTTTTTTATATATCAGCCCGCCTGAGGTTCCGACGGACATTTTTGTTAGGAGGCGACGGGAACAACCTCATTGCGTGTTAAGCGAAGCAAGACCTGTGCTGTAATAGGCTCGGTACCATAGATGTGGCGGAATATCCGGCAGCGCGGCAGCACCTGTATGATGCTTTGCACCATACCAAAGCCGGTTTCAATCGGCTCCAGGATAAACTCTTGTTCCTCACAGCCCGCCGCCATTTCACTTTGCGACATTTCCAGCAGACAGGTGGCCAGTGTGGCCGGCAGCGCCTGTGGCTGGCCGCGAGACGCCAGTGTATCTTTCGCAAACACTTCCATATTCATTTCCGTATAATCGGCGTACATTGTACATTCACCTTTCTGCAGTTTACTCGCCTGTCGGTGGTTCGGCCGCAGGTTGCGTACCGGCATCACTGGGGTCTTCGGCGCCGGGTTCCTCATCGAACGGCGCCGGTCCTTTGCCGCCGCCAAACCAAAATTCCATGCCGTCCCCAAAGGGACCGCCCTCGCCTTTCATGCCAAAGCCGCGCCCCTGCGCGCCGGACATGGGGCGCATGCGGAAAGACCCCATTGCCTCGGTTGCTTTGCGCCAGCCGGCACGCCACGCGGCGGTACGCTCGTCGTCTTCACCGCCAAAGCGCTCCTCCAGCGAAGCAATCAGCTTGTCCAGGTAGAAGGCAAGGTTCCCCTGCTCGTCCGCATTCAGGCTGCCGAACAGGTCTTCTTCCTCGTACTCTAGCTCGGCGGCGGCTTCCCCCTCCGGGGTCAGCTTCACAATCATTACCCGGCGGTCCGCTTCAGACGGCTGGCGGGTAATATATCCGCTTTTTTCCAGCTTGGCCAACAATTCGCCCAGCGACTGCGGGCTAATATTCAAAAGGAACGCCAGCTCCTTTTGGCTGATTTCCGGCCGCAGCTTCAGCAGTGCCAAAATGCGTCCCTGGCCGCGGTGCGGGTCCCCCATGGGGCCGTGGGTGCGGCGGTTTTGCATGTTCCAGCGGCGCAGCAGCCACTCCAGCCGCAGGAACCTGCCCATCAAATCATACTCTATATCGCTCATACGGTTCATCTCCTAAAAAATATCTGTTTGTGTGCGGTCAGGTACCGCATTCTCTGCCTGCGCGTTCGCAGGTGATTATTCATAAGGTACCTGATATATAAAGTATACAGGTGCCTTATGAATTTGTCAATAGAAAATAGCATGGGTGCCTTATTAATTTATACAATCTACGAATATACGTGTTTATTTTTAAAATTTAACTGATATTACCCCCGAGGCAGAGCCCTGGCTCCGCGCTTCGCGCGTTTCCCGTGGCCGCCCGTAGGCAGCCACCCTTTCAATCTCTTGGGCAAAGACCGCGAGGCAGTATACCCGTTGTCGTCCTCCTCACTCGGCCATGAGAATGCAAGCATTCGCGTGGCGCTCGCTTCGTCGGGCAATAAAAAATCCACCGCGTGTTCCAAAAGAACAGAATACCGCGGTGGAGCCTTTTCAATTTTACGCGAAAATGCTGTTTCACACATCGGGTCGTGGTGGGTCTTTCGGGTCTGCCTGTTCGGCAGCATCCGCAGCCGGTGCGGCGGGTCGGGTGCGCTCCACCCTGGCCAGTATTTTGTTCCGGAACAAAAAGAACACCACGGCCAACACCACCACCACAGCGCCCAGGATAATAGCCGTGGTGTAGTCCTGCGCATAAATACGCTCCCCCAAAATAGAACACAGCAGTATGGAGGGGGTGCTGGCACAGGCCACGCTGAGGATAAAGCGCGGATAGGTGATTTTGGTCTGGGAAAAAATATACGGTAAAATGCCGTTGGGGATGCCGGGGATAAGGAACAGCAAGAACGCGATCAGCGCCGGGCGGGGCATTCTGCTGATGGTAGCCACGCTGAGGAATTTATTGGGTTTCTTTTTCTTGTTTGGGTTTGGGGCAAACAGCTCGGAAAAGGTCTTTTTAAACTGGCGCATGCCCAAAAAGACCAGGGAATTTCCCAAGACACAGCCAATGAGGCACACCAGGCTGCCCAGCCAGATACCGTAGCACAGGCCCGCCAATATCTGAATGACCGCTGTGGGAAAAAACGGCAATACTACCTGGAATATCTGCAGGCCCATAAGCAAAAACACGCCGCCGATGCCATAGGAGCTGATGTACGGAACCAGGTCGGCCTCGTTGCCGCTGTTGTCCAGCACCTGCTTTAAAAGCGGTATCAGGCTGATGCACATGACCACCAACAGGCCAATGCCCACCGCCAGTACACAGATGGAGAGTATGGTTCTTTTCTTGTTTTTCATAGAAACACCATCCGGTTCGTATTTGCACCCCTATTGGTTTACCGTGGCACAGGGGTGCAGGCGGGCAACAGACAGGTATTAGTATACCAGAGATGGTGCGTTTTTGAAAGAAAAAAATAGATGTGCGTGTGCGGAAAACAAAACAACAGCACCACACGCATGCTGGCAAAAAAACAAGGGCGCACATGGCGCCCCAATTGCCCGGATTCTTGGTACGACCGAGGGATTGTAACACGTGCGGTTTTATATCCGTTCCAAATCGACATCGATGAAACGGCCGCCCCGCAGGACACACATGCGCACAAAGCCCGCCAGCTGCAAAAAAGCCACCGCCCGGTGGAACCCGGCGTTCAGCATGGTGGTGCGGTGACAGTCGGTGGTGATGATGACCCGCGCGCCACGCTGGGCCATGTGCCGCAGCAAAAACGGCGCCGGATACGGCACGTCCCGCAGACCGCGCGCCATGGCCCCGGTGTTCACTTCTATCATGCCGCCGTAGTCTTTGGTGGCGGTAATGACCTCGTCCATGGCGGCCAGGGCGGCGTTTTTGTACCGCGCGCCGTCTTCATCAAACAGGTTGCCGCGCTTGTTGTATTTGGCTATCACGTCGAAATGGCCCACGATGGTGGGGTGCAGGTGCCGCACACTTTGGGCAGTGGCCTCGAAAAAAGCCTGGGCCATGGCTTCGCCGTTGCCCGCGTACCACTGGCTACGGGCCCGCAGCAGGTTTTCTTCGTCGCCATCGGCAGCGTTGTACTGGCCGCCGGTGCCGGGCAGGTAGTGTACCGAGCCGATTACATAGTCGTATAGTTTGGCATTGATAGGCCGGGCGGCGTCTTGCTCTATGCCACACAAAATGCCCAGACGCCCGGCGTATTCTTCCTTCGCCGCGGCAATGTCCGCGCGGTAGGCGGCCTCGTCCTGGATACCAAGGCAGGTTTCGTCAAACGGCGCCGGCGCATGGGAAGAAAACCCCAGGTCGGTAAACCCCAGCGCAATGGCCGCGTCGGCCATTTCACGCACGGTGTTTTTTCCGTCGCACCAGGTGGTGTGGGTGTGCACGTTCGAGGTCATGTCCATTATTGCATCGTCTCCTGTTTTACCTTGTGGTCCACCACATGCCGGGCCGCCAGCTCTGCGCCTACTTCGGCCGGGGTAATGCCGCTGGACGCCATCAGTACCAGGATGTGATATGCCAGGTCCGCCACCTCAAAGATGGTTTCCTGTGTATCGTTCTTCATGGCGGCAATCACCACCTCGGTACACTCCTCCCCTACCTTTTTCAGGATCTTTTCGTTGCCTTTTTCAAACAGGTAGTTGGTGTAGCTGCCTTCCTTTGGGTTTTGCTGCCGGTCTTTTATAAGGCCGTACAGCGCCTCCAGCGTGAAGCGCTGGGCGGCATGGTTTTCGTCCTGGTACAGTGTTTCAAAAAAGCAACTCTCGGCGCCGGTGTGGCACGCGGGGCCGTCTTTTATCACCTGCACCACCAGCGCGTCGGCGTCACAGTCTGCCGTGATGGACACCACGTGCTGCACATTGCCGCTGTGCTCGCCCTTGCGCCACAGAACCTGGCGGCTGCGCGACCAAAAGCAGGTGCGCTTTTCCGCCAGCGTGATGGCCAGGCTTTCGGCGTTCATGTACGCCACCGTAAGCACCTGGCCGGTGGCATAGTCCTGCACCACGGCGGGAATCAGGCCGTTTGCGTCGAATTTCAGCTGGGAGGGTGTGATCATATGGGAACCTCATTTCATAAGGAGTTTTGGGATGGATTTTATGGTATTGTTGAAAGCGCACATTTGGGCAGACGGAGCCTTCGTGGAGGCCGCACCCTGGGCGGCCCTGAAAGCCACCGATTTACAGCCAGACCGGAACCCTGCAC
The DNA here is from genome assembly GCA_031549285.1 of Oscillospiraceae bacterium. GTDB lineage: Bacteria > Bacillota > Clostridia > Oscillospirales > Ruminococcaceae > JAAYCI01. The sequence goes on from JAVBPZ010000006.1 coordinate 85,758, forward strand.
GCAAAACTGCCGGTTTCCACAACTAACAACTGCTGACTAGCGACTAACAACTGCACCTATTGCTACAGCCGCATGGGTATGCCCTCGGCGGCAAGATAGGCTTTCAGCGCCGGGATTTCCACCTCGCGGTAGTGGAAAATGGAGGCGGCCAGCCCGGCGTCCATGCCTGGCAAGGCAAACAGCTTTGCAAAGTCCTGCATGTTGCCCGCGCCGCCGGAAGCGATAATGGGCAGCTGTACGGCGTCGGCCACCGCGGCCAGCAGCGGCAGGTCGAACCCGCCTTTTACGCCGTCGGTGTCCATGCTGTTCACCACCAGCTCGCCAGCGCCCTCGGCCGCGCCGCGCTTGGCCCATTCAATGGCATCCAGGCCGGTGTCTTCGCGGCCGCCCTTTACAAAAATGTGGAAGGCGTCGCCCACGCGTTTCACGTCCATGGACAGCACCACACACTGGCTGCCGTAGCGTTTTGCGCCTTCGCTGATGAGCGCGCGGTTCGCCACCGCGCCGGAGTTCACGCTGACCTTGTCCGCGCCGCACTGCAGCACGCGGTCGAAATCCTCCACCGTGTTGATGGCGCCGCCCACCGTAAGCGGAATGAATACCTCGGCGGCCACGCGGGTCAGCACGTCGGTGAACAGGCCGCGCCCTTCGGCGCTGGCGGTGATATCATAAAAAACCAGTTCGTCCGCGCCCTGGGCGTTGTAAAAGGCCGCCAGCGCCACCGGGTCATCCACGTCGCGCAGGCCGTCAAAGTTCACACCTTTTACCACCCGCCCGTCGCGGATGTCCAGACACGGAATGATTCGTTTTGCTATCATGGCAGGCTCCTTGTGTTTATCGCATATTTTGTTTGGGCATTTTATCTTGTGGGATTGCCTGGCCGGTATAGACCATTTATGCGGCAGCGTTCTGCCCCTTTGCTTTAACAGGCAACCACCACGGTGGGCCGCAATTCACTTCCCCACCGCCGCCGCTATTGCGTCCTGCAGCTTCACCGCGCCGCTGTACAGAGCCTTGCCCAGTATGGCGCCATACAGGTCCATGTCGCGCAGCGCCCGTATATCCGCCAGCGACGATACCCCACCGGACGCGGTAAGCCGCAGTCCATCTATTTCGCGCAGCTTTTCATATATTTCCAGGTTTGCGCCACGCTGTGCGCCGTCCCGCGAAATGTCGGTGTAAATAATATACTCCACGCCCGCATCCCGCATTTCGCGGCAGAATGCCACGCTGTCCACGTCTGAGGTGGCACACCAGCCCTCTACCGCCACCCGGCCGTCCCGCGCGTCCACCCCCACGGCAATTTGCTCCCCATATTCCGCCACCATGCGGCGGGTAAAGGCGGGGTCTTTCAGCGCTGCCGTACCCAGTATCACCCGGCCGACACCAGCTTCCAGGCAGTTGTATACGGTGGCGTCGTCCCGGATGCCGCCGCCCAGTTCCACAAACAGCGGCGCTGCCGCCAGGATATCCTTCACCTGTTGGAAGTTGCGCCGGGCGCCGTGTTTGGCACCCTCCAGGTCCACCACGTGCAGATGGGTGGCGCCTGCCGCGGCAAACTGCGCCGCAAACGCCGCCGGGTCGTCGCCAAAGGTTTCCTGCTGGTCATAATCGCCCTGGTACAGGCGCACCACCTTGCCGTCCAGCAGGTCTATTGCCGGGAACAGTAACATATTCACTCTACCTCCGCAAATGCTTGTAAAATGCGCAGGCCCACCGGGCCGCTTTTTTGCGGGGGAAACTGTGTGCCAAAGACATTGCCGGCCTGCACCGCGCCGGTTACCGTCACACCATACTCGCTGGTGGCCACGGTGGCCGCCGCACAGTCTTTGGCGTAGTAGCTGTGGACATAATATACGCTGTCGCCCTCGGCGGTGCGGGCCATCAGCGGGCTGTCCGCGCGGGTGATGTGCAGCGGGTTCCAGCCCATGTGCGGCACCTTGTACGCATAGCCCGCGGCGGCTAAATCCGGCGTCAGCGGGCACACCTCGCCCTGTATCAGCCCCAGGCCGTCCACCGTGCCAAACTCGTGGCTTTTTTCGAACAGCAGCTGCATACCCAAACAAATGCCCAGTAGCGGTTTGCCCGCCTGTGCCATCTGGATAAGCTGTGCGTCCAGGCCGGTGTCGCGCAGTTTTTGCATGGCGTCGCCGAACGCGCCCACCCCGGGCAGAATGACGTGGCTGGCGGCGGCCAGCTCCTGCGGCTGCGCGGTCACCTGCGCCGGCAGCCCCAGTACGCGCAGCGAGGAGACCAGGCTGTACAGGTTGCCCACGCCATAGTTTACGATTGCAATCATGAAAGGGGTGTCTCCTTTAGGATTGAGAATAGGATATTGGGCGGTTTTGCGAGTGGCCAAATCTGAATCATACCCAAATTGCGCCTTTGTTTTGATGCGATACCCTGCCCGCCGGGCGGCCTACAAAATAGTTCCTTTTGTGGAGGGAATAGCCCCGCCCGCGGTTTCGTCCACGGCGGTGGCCGCCGCCAGCGCGCGGGCCAGCCCCTTGAACGCCGCCTCGGCAATGTGATGGCTGTTGGCGCCGGCCAGCTGCCGCAGGTGCAGCGTCAGTCCCATTTCCCGCACAAACGCCAGGAAAAACTCCGCCAGCAGCTCGGTGTCGAAGCTGCCTATCTTCTGTGCCGGGATATCCAGCGCATACACCAGCATGCCACGCCCGCTGATATCCACCGCAGACAGTACCAACGCCTCGTCCATGGGCAGCAGCATGGAACCGTAACGGTAGATGCCCGCCCTATCGCCCAGCGCCTGGGAAAACGCGCGCCCCAGCACAATGCCCACATCCTCTCCGGTGTGGTGGTCGTCCACCTGCACGTCGCCGGTGCAGCGCAGTACGATATCAAACCGGCCGTGCCGGGCAAACAACTGCAGCATGTGGTCCAAAAAACCACACCCGGTAGCAATGTCGTACTGGCCGGTGCCCTCCAGTGTCAGGGTGCATTCGATGGTGGTCTCGGCGGTTTCACGCCGTATGGTTGCGGTACGCATGGGTGTTCCTCCTATAGTATGCTTCCAAACTTTTAAATTAACCGTGCCCGTGGGGTATGCGGATGGTGCATGCAGGCGGCCAGCGTTCGCGGGTGGTTTCCCCTGCCGCGCGAAACACCTGCGGGGAAAGTTACCCTGTGCGCAAAAGCTCACGCAGCGCCTCGAACAAAGTATCCATTTCGTCATCGGCGCCAATGGTGATGCGCAGGTGGTTTTCGATGCGCGGCAGGTCCCACCAGCGCACCAGGATATCCCGTTCCCGCAGGCGTTCTGCCATTTCCCCCGCGGGCAGGCCCGGGTGGCTGGCAAACACAAAATTGGCGCGGCTGTCGGTGCATAAAAAGCCCATCTGCGCCAGGGCGGACAGCGTGCGGGTACGGGTGGCGATAATCTTGTCCCGGCAGGCGGCGAAATACGCGGTGTCTGCCAGCGACGCGGCCGCAGCCGCCTGGGTCATACGGTTCACATTATACGGGTTAAAGCTGTTTTTTATGCGGGTCAAATCCGCTATTACCGCGGCGCTGCCGGCGGCGTAGCCCAGCCGCCCGCCCGCCAGCTGGCGGGATTTTGAAAAGGTGCCGATCACCAGCAGGTTTTCATACCGCGCCAGCAGCGGCACCGTGCTTTCGGCGCAAAAATCCACATATGCTTCGTCCACCACCACCAGGCTGTCGGGGTTTGCACGCAGGATTCCTTCTATCTGCGCGCGGGACAGCGCCAGCCCCGTGGGCGCGTTCGGGTTTGCGATAAAGATGGTGCGGTGCAGCGCGGTGTAGTCTTCACCCCGCAGGGTGAAGTCCTGCGCCAGGGGTATGGTAACGGCATCCACGCCAAACACCCGGCTGTATACCGGGTAAAAGCCATAGGTGATGTCTGCAAATGCCGCGCCCGCAGGACACAGCGCAAAAAAGCAAAAGGCCAGCAGTTCGTCACTGCCGTTGCCACACAGCACCTGCGCCGGCGGCAGGCCCAGCGCCGCGGCCAGCGGCTGCACCACCTGACGGGCAGTGGGGTCACAGTACAGCTGCAGGCGCGCGGTTTCCGCGGCCACAGCGGCGGCCACGCCCGGCGCCGGCGCAAACGGGCTTTCATTGGTGTTCAGTTTTATCAGGCGGCCGGTTTGCTGGGGTTGCTCGCCCGGCACATAGGACACCAATCCCGCAAAGCGTGGGTCTAAAAATTGTGACATGGGTCGGCCTCCTTCCGTCAAATCTTTTTTTGTAAAGACATTTTTCACAATAGAAAATCAAAATTCGGTATTCGCAACAGGACGGAGAAAATTTAATAGTTGTGCATCTTTGCCACGGTGGGCACTTGGCGGTTTGGTCACTGGGCCGCGGAACCCGGTGTGGTTTGCGCCGCGGCGCTTTGTTTGCGTTTGCGCTGCCGGGCACGTATCAATAGGCACAGCCGGGCAATACCATAACCCAGCAGCACACCCAGCGCGTTCAGCATCACGTCGTCCACGTCCACCGTGCGGCCGAAGAACAGCTGCAGGCTTTCAATGCACACCGGGAACAGCAGCGCCACCAACAGCATCTTCCAGAATGGGCGCCAGCGCGGCCACAGCAGCGGCGGGAACAGCCCAACCGGTACAAACATCAGCACATTCCCCAGGATATTTACGCCGAACGCGACATGGATGCCAAAGCCTGGGTTAAACGTCATATGCGACTGTTGCAGCCGGAAAAACCGGCGGATGGTGGTGAACGGAACCAGGTTGATGTCCTGGCCGGTGAACAGGCGCTGTGCTGCATCGGCAAACATGTTCCGGGGCGAAAACGCGCCGGACGGCCGCAGCACCAGCACCAACAGCCCGCCCAAAAACAGCATGAACACCGCCAGCCATATCTCGTGCGAAAGATGCAGCGGTTGCTTTTTGTGCCGCAGCCAGAAAAAACGCGCCAGCAGATACAGCGGCAGCAGGCACAGACAGATAAGAAGCAGTTGCAGCGCAAAGGCGGTCATGGTTTGGTTTCCCTCAGCTTTTTGGCGCAGCATGCGGTGCCGCGCCGTGTGTTTTTGGTCCTATTTTAAATACGATTGCGACGGTTGCTTTCTTACAAAAGAGCAAAACCGGGCTGCCGTGGTTTGCTGTTCTTTCGCGTATGAGTGATTTACAATTCTTCCTGCTGCCGCAGGCGCACCGCCACGCTGTTCGCGTGGGCGGCCAGGCCCTCCCGCAGGGCAAATGCCTGCACGTCTGCCGCGGCGGCGGACAGCGCGTCATAAGAATAGTGCAGATAGCTGCTTTTTTTGATGAAATCATCCACCGAAAGCGGCGAGGAGAACCGCGCGGCGCCACCGGTGGGCAGCGTGTGGTTCGGCCCTGCCCAATAATCGCCCAATGCCTCCGGTGTGTGGCGCCCCAGGAAGATGCTGCCGGCGTTTTTCACCAGCGGCAGCAGCTCGAACGGCTGTGCCACACACAGTTCCAGATGCTCCGGCGCCAGCGCGTTGGCAATATCCAGCGCCGCCGCCAGCGTGTCCGCCAGCAAAATACGGCCATTTTTTTCCAGCGAGGCGCGGGCTGTTTCCGCGCGGGGCAGGTTTTCCAGCTGGCGGTACAGCTGGCCGTGCACCGCCGTGGCCAGTGCGGCGTCGGTGGTTACCAGCACTGCGGCGGCGTTTTCGTCGTGCTCCGCCTGGGCCAGCATATCCGCCGCCACCGCCACCGGGTCCGCCTCGGCATCCGCCACCACCAGTATGTCGCTGGGCCCGGCAATCATGTCAATATCCACCATGCCGTACACCATGCGTTTGGCGGTGGCCACATACAGGTTACCGGGGCCCACAATCTTGTCCACCTTTGGCACGGTTTCGGTACCATAGGCCAGCGCCGCCACCGCCTGTGCGCCGCCCACCTTATATATTTCCGTGATGCCCGCCACCGCCGCCGCCGCCAAAATGGCGGGGTTCACGCGGCCTTCCTTGTCCGGCGGGGTGGCCATGACCAGCCGCTGTACCCCGGCTATTTTGCCCGGAATGGCATCCATGAGCACTGTGCTGGGGTAGGCCGCGGTGCCGCCCGGCACGTACAGCCCCACCCGCTCCATCGGCGTAATTTTTTGCCCCATGACCACCCCGGGGGTATCCGCGATAATAAACCCCTGGCGCTGCTGCTTTTCGTGAAAAGCGCGGATGTTCGCTGCTGCACGGGACAGGATATCCAGGAATTCCCGGCCTACTTGTTGTTTTGCGTCGGCCATTTCCTCTTCGCTGACCCGCAGGGTTCCGGCGGTCAGGCGCACACCGTCGAAGCGCTGGGTATAGTCCAGCAGGGCGGCGTCGCCGCCGGTTTTCACCGCGGCCAATATCTCCCCCACCGCGCCGGTTACATCCGGCTGTGCCGCGCCGCGCGCGGACAAGATATCCTCTGCGCGGATGGTTTTTGCGTCCACAATTTCGATCATAGTGAGTTCTCCAATCTGCCGGCCAGGGTGCGGATGACCTCGCCTTTGAACCGCCACGCCGCCCGGTTTACGATGAGCCGCGCGGAGGACGGCGCAATTTCCTCCAGCACTTCCAGGTCGTTTTCTTTCAGGGTGCCGCCGGTCTGCACAATATCCACGATGACATCCGCCAGGCCCAGCAGCGGGGCCAGCTCTATGGAACCATGCAGTTTTATAATCTCGGTGCTGCGGCTTTTTTCAGCATAGTACCGCCGTGCCACGTTCGGGTATTTGGTGGCAACACGCAGGGTGGCGGCGGGATCTTCCACAAAACCAACCCGCCCGGCCACCGCCAAACGGCAGCCGCCCAGGCGCAAATCACACACTTCCAGCACGTCGGCGCCATGCTCCAGCAGCACATCCTTGCCCGCCACGCCTATGTCCGCCGCGCCGTGTTCCACATAAATATCCACGTCGGTGGGCTTCACCAGGAAGTACCGCACCATCGCGTCGTCGTCCTCAAACACCAGCTTACGGCTTTGCTCGGTGATGCCACGGCAGGGAAAACCCGCCGCGCTGAACAGCTTGTATACTTCATCGCCCAGGCGACCCTTTGGCAGTGCAATGTTCAGATAGCCGTCGTTCGGGACGGACATTTCCGTGTCTTGGGATACGCCGGCCACAGATGGATCCGGCGGGCGTTCTGTTCCTGCGGCAATATGTGTTGGAGGCCCCACACCAGCCACGGGCGTGGCAAGCTGGCCCAGCGCGTCCAGATATAGCGCAAACCCGATGGCCCCCTGCGGCTTATCAAACCGGCGCAACAGGTTGTCGTACCGGCCGCCAAACAGCACCGGGCGCGCCACCCCGGCCACAAACCCCTGAAAAATAAGACCGTTATAGTAGTCCGCGTCGTTCAGGATGGAAAAGTCCAACTGCAGGTGTATGCTCGGCACCGCGGCTTGCACCGCGGCGGCCAAAGCCGACAGGCGGGCCAATGGTTTCTCGGTACCAGGCACCCCGGCAGCCAGTTTTGCCGCGGCGGCGCAGGCATCGTCGAACCCGCCGGAGACCTGCGTTAAGGCAACCAGGCGCTGGGCCATGTCCGGCGTCAGGTGGGCCATTTCCGCAATTTCACGCATGGCGTGCGGGCTTTTGCTTTGCAGGGCGGCCTTGGCGGTTTCCCGCTCTTCCCCCGGCTGAAACACACCCAGCATCGCCTCTATAAACTCCATGTGGGACAGATCCAGCGCCGCCGTACCGCATGCGGCCAGGCTTTTGGCCGCCAGGCACAGCACCTCTTCCTCACTGGCGCCGCCTTCCCCGCCAATGAACTCCAGGCCCATCTGGCTGATTTCACGGTACTCCCCCGTGTGGCGGCTGCGGCGGAAAACATTTTCCAGATAATAGATCCGGCGCACATCCCCGGCGGGGGTGTTTTTCACGATAGACAGGGTCACGTCCGGCTTCAGCGCCATCAGGCGGCCGCCGGAGCCAGTAAAGGTGATAATGTCGTCCCCCATCAGGAACGGCTTATTCTGCATATACAGGTCATATTCCTCAAAACTGCCCATCTTGAACAGGCGGTAGCCGCGTTCTTCGAACAGCGCGCGCAGCTGCAGCGTGATGCGTTCCTCCCGGCGCAGTTTTGGCAAAAACAGGTCTTGTTCCATGGCTATATCTCCCTTTTGGTTCCCAAACATTGTACCATATACGGTGGTGAAATGGGTGACGAAATTCATCTGGCATGGCCGGTGTGCGTAAAAAAACAAACCTGTAACAGGGTATAGTGTACAATACTTCATCAATTTAGTCAAGTAAATCGGTGAAGTGTTAAAATATTTTTCCGCATAAACAAGAAAGACCATGGCGGGGTTGCGCCTCAGCCACGGTCTTTTGTAAGACGCTATTCTGCGCATACGGCACTTTTGGGCCACCTATTGGGGGCACGCCTGTTTCTTGGTATCATTATTCATACGGTACAAGGCCATGGCACGAAATAGCCTGTCCTTTCACCCCAGCGCAATGGTTTTGGTCGCCACCGCAGCGGTAAACGCGGCGTCGTGCTCCACAAACAGCAACGTGGGCCGGCTGGCTTCCACCGCGGCCTCTATCTGTTCCCGGCTCAGCACGTCGATGTAGTTCAGCGGCTCGTCCCAGACGAACAGGTGCGCCGGGGTGGCCAGGCTGGCGGCAAGGCATACTTTTTTCTTCTGCCCGGCGCTGTAGGTGGCCATATCCTGTGTGAATGCCTCGCGCTCAAAGTCTAATTTGCGCAACAGCGCCAGAAACAGCGGTGGGGGTAGATTCTTCTCCCGGGCAAAATCTTGCAGCGAGCCGTGCAGAAAAGCGGTGTCCTGCGGCAGGGTGCTGATAACCAGCCCGCCGTATTTCCGCAGGGTGCCGCCGGTGGGCGCCAGCGTGCCGGCCATCAGCTGCAGCAGGGAGGATTTCCCGCAGCCGTTCGGCCCGGTTACCGCTACCCGCTCCCCGGCGTCCAGCGTGAACGACAGGCCGGAAAACAATGTGCGCTGGCCAAAGGACAGGGTTAGATCCTCCGCCGTCAGCAGGCGCGCCTTGTCCGGCACCAGTGCCGGGAAGCGCAGCGGCTCGGTTTCTTCCACATTTTTTAGGAGCGCCTGTTTTTCTTCTATCTCGCGGCCACGGCGTTTTTCTATCGCTTTGCTGCGCTGCATCATGCGGGCGGCCTGGTGGCCGACATACCCGCGGTCTATGCTGGCAGTGCCGCCGTTGTAGCTGTCTTTTTTGCCGCCGGTTTTGCTTTTTTCAATGGCGTCAGACCATTTTTCCGTGCGCTTTGCCGCTGCCTGCAGGCGGCCAATGCTTCCCTCCAGCTTTTTGTTCTCGGCCTTTTCGTGCTCGTCCTGCAGCGTGCGCTGCTGCCGCCAGGAGGCATAGTTGCCTTTTTGCAGCTCAATATCCGCGCGGTTGATGGCCAGGATATGGTCCACCGCCTCATTTAAAAACGCGCGGTCGTGGCTGACCAGTATGAAGCCGGTTTTCCCCGCCAGCCAGCGCGCCACCGCCCGGCGGCCGTCGGCATCCAGGTGGTCGGTGGGCTCGTCTATCAGCAGGAACCGGTGCTTTTTCAAAAACAGCGCCGCCAACAGCAACTTCACCTGTTCCCCGCCGGACAGTGAGGAAAACGGCCGCTCCAGCACCGAGGGATGCACCCCCAGCTTTCCGGTTTCCGCCGCAATCACTTCGTCAATTACATACCCGTCCGCCGCAGAATAGGCGTGTTCTATTTCGCCGTATTCTTCCATAGCTTCCGGCGTTGCGGCGTCTATCAGCGCCTGCATGCGCGCCTCCCACGCATCGAAAGGCGCCACCACCCCCCGCGCCACCGCCAGGGCGGTTTTGCCTGTGTCCGCGTTGCTTACCGTTACGGGAAAATATTCAAATGTTTCCGGCGTAATGATGCTGCCGGTGCCGGACAGCTTGCCCAGCAGCAGGTTTAAAAAGGTGGTTTTACCCCGGCCGTTCCGCCCAATGAGCCCCAGTCGCCAGGAGGTATCGAGGTCCAGGCTCACGTGGTCGAACACCGGGGCGGCGGCCCCCGGGTAGCAGAAGGTCAGGTCTGTTATTTGTATGATTGCCATAGGAAAAAATTCTCCTTTGTTCTTTGTAAGGGTCCATCCCCGGCTTGTGTTCACGCACCCCGGGGGGTAAACCGGCACAACTATTGCCTTGTGCCTATTGTCTACTAAATCAAAAAAACACCGCCGGGCAGCCCAGGCAGGCCACCGGCGGTTCCCCTTTTACTTTGCCGCATGAGGCGGTGCCGGGACGGCACGCCCATACTACTGAAAAAACGGCAAACAAAAAGAACCCGGTTCCTGCACACGTTCCTGCCCGCACACGCAAAAGCCCCGCCCTGTGGCGGCAACCTTTCGCATACTACAAAATCATTAGGCAGAAATGCGCAAGTCCGGATTCCCCTCTCGTCTTAAACTCTGTTCATTATTATAGCAGACGTACCGGCACTGTCAAGCGGCGGCATGCGGTATTTCCCACGCCGGCCTGTGTCTTACACAGAAATTCCCAGAGACGCCTGCGGCTGGTTATGCCTTTCCGCCGGTGTCCAGCCCTTGTTTGTTCAGCAGTGTTTTCAGTTCATCCATAAAGGTATTAATGTCGCTGAATTGGCGATATACCGAAGCAAACCGCACATAGGCCACCTCATCCATCTGCTGCAGTTCCGCCATGGCCAGCTCGCCAATGCGCATGCTGGTCACCTCGCGCTCATAGCTGCTTAGCAGGCTTTGCTCTATATTGTCCACGATGGTTTCCAGCATTTGGTAGGATACCGGCCGTTTATAGCTGGCGCGCATCAGGCCGCGTATCAGTTTCTCGCGGTCAAACGCCTCACGGGACTTATCCTTCTTCACCACCATCAGCGGCACCGTTTCCACTATTTCATAGGTGGTAAAGCGCTTTGCGCAGGCCAAACACTCGCGCCGGCGGCGGATGCGCGCGGAGTCATCTGCCGGGCGGGAGTCTATCACCTTAGAGTCCACCGTGCCACAATAGGGACATTTCATAGTGCATCCTCTTTTCCATGTTTTGCGGATGGATTGGTCGTATCGCTGCTAGTCTGTGCATGGCTGAACGCGCATTCCAGAGGGTGTGGTATCCAAATAGAAAACGGCTGCTTCCGGGCCGATGAACCAATATTTTCACAGGCCACCCTGCGCACGCAGCAAGCCCGCCATATGGGCCATGCTGTTTGTCAGTTCCTGCGGCGCGCCAAAGTCCTCGCGGTATACTTCAATTACCATGTCGCCGGTATACCCGGCCCCTGCCAGCTGCCCCAGCATCAGCGCGATGTCAAATTCGCCTGCACCGGGTGGCAGGCAGTCGCGCGTTTCGTCCGCATCGCTGATGTGTACCAGGCGAATGTCCCCGCCCATGGCGTCTATCATCTGTGCCACCGGCACGCCAAACCGGCGGGCCTGCTTAGCATCCAGCACGAACGCGGCATATTCCCCCAGCATGGGGCGAATCTCCCGTACCGCGGCAGGCCCACCCAGCCGGCAGTACGCCACGTTCTCATGGCACAGGACCACGCCGTATTCCCGGCCCAGCGCCGCCAGCTGGCAAAAACGGTCGGCATATTGTTCCAGCGGCAGGTTGCGGTATGCGCGGGCGTGGTCGCCGTGAAACACCAGCTTGTCCGCGCCCAGCGCCTGGCAAGCGGCAAAATATTTCCGGTATAGGTCTATGCCGTCGGCGAAGCGCCCCTCGTACCGCGAAGCAAACAAAAACCCCTCCAGCGCCGAGGAAAACGGGTGTACCGACAGTACCTGTACCCCGCCCTGCCGCGCCACCGCCGCCAGCTGTGAAATAAACGGCGGCTCCAGCTCGCTGAAGGTATTCAGGAACACCTCGGTCACCGGCGCACCGGCCGCGGTAATTTGCTGTAGGGAAAGCAGGGTGTTTTCCGGGTAAAAACAGGCCGTGGAGATGCCACAGCGCATGGGCATCGCCTCCTTGCCAAAAAAATGGAAACCACTATATATAGTATTATCGCACACGGAGCACAAAAAAGCAAAGCTGGTTTTTTGTGAAAAATGGCAGGTAGACGTCTGCCCACTGCCGCATCCATGCAGCCAATGCAGCGGAACGTTTATGGCTGCGGCGTATACCGCAGCACCGGGCTGCGCGCGGCGGTCACCTCGTCCGGGCGGCGCACCGGCGTGGTACAGGGGGCCGCGTGCAGGCGCTCGGGGTCGGCTTCCGCCAGCTGCAATAGCGCCCGGAACGCCTGGGCTGCCGCGTCCAGCGTCTCCCGCGTTTCGGTTTCCGTCGGCTCAAACATCAGCGCCTCCGGTACGATAAGCGGGAAATACATGGTGGGCGGGTGCACCCCGTCGTCCAGCAGCCCCTTCGCCAGGTCCAGCGCCGACACGCCGGTGGCGTCCTTCAGTTTTTTCAGGCTCAGCACAAACTCATGCATGCAGGTGCGGTCATACGCAATGGTGTCTTCGTCCCCCATTTTGCGCAGCAGGTAGTTTGCGTTCAGCACCGCCGCCCCGGCCGCCGCGGGAATGCCCGCCTGCCCCAGCGAGAGGATATAGCACAGCGCGCGCAACGTGACCAGGAAGTTCCCGTAAAAACCGCGCACCTTTCCGATACTGTCCGGCCGGTTTGCGTCCAGCGCCAGGCCGTCGGTGGTTTCCACCACCACCGGCTGCGGTAAAAACGGCGCCAGCGCCGCCGAGCAGCCCACCGCGCCACACCCCGGCCCACCGCCGCCATGCGGCGTGGAAAAGGTCTTGTGCAGGTTCAGGTGAATGACGTCAAAGCCCATGTCGCCGGGCCGCACAATGCCCATGACGGCGTTTAGGTTGGCGCCGTCATAGTACGCCAGACCCCCGGCGGCATGCACGATATCGGTAATTTCGGCAATATTCTTTTCAAACAAACCCAGGGTGTTCGGGTTGGTCAGCATAATGCCCGCGGTATCCGGCCCGGTGGCGGCGCGCAACGCGTCCAGGTCCACACAGCCGTCCGGGGCGCTGGCCACCGTAACCACCGTGTAGCCGTTCATGGCCGCCGAGGCAGGGTTTGTTCCATGGGCAGAATCCGGCACCAGCATCTTGGTACGGGTGCCGCCCTCGCCACGCTTTTCATGCCATGCTTTTATCATGGCGATGCCCGCGAACTCCCCGTGTGCGCCTGCCGCCGGCTGGAAGCTGACGGCAGCCATGCCGGTAATTTCGCACAGTGCTTTTTCCGCTGCCGCCAGCACCGCCAGGCACCCCTGTACCGTGTGTGCCGGCTGCAGCGGATGGATATCCACAAAGCCCGGCAGCGCGGCCATCTCGTCGTTGATTTTCGGGTTGTACTTCATGGTGCAAGAGCCCAGCGGGTAAAACCCGTTGTTCACGCCAAAGCTGCGGCGCTCCAGCGAACTATAATGGCGCGAAATCTCCCCCTCGGTCACCTGCGGCAGCGCGGGCGGCATTTCGCGCAGCAGCGCGCCCGCCGGCAACACCTCCGGCACATCACACGGCGGCAGCATGTCACAACCACAGCCCGGCTGGCTGCGCTCAAAAATCAGTTTCACAGCGCCGCCACCTCCTTTGCAACCGCTGCCATGTGGTCTATTTCTTCCTTGGTGTTTACCTCGGTGCAGCACCACAGGATGTCCCCACCCGGCAGCGGCAGCCCACCCAGGATACCGTCACTTTCCAGCCGTGCCATTAGCACCGCTGGGTCCGCCGGGCTGGCAGTGACAAACTCATTGAAGAATTCACCGGTATGGCGGCGGACATAGCCCGCGGCAGCCAGCTGCGCGGCGGCATAGTGCGCCTTAGCATAGCACTGGCGGGCGGCCTGTGCAAGGCCTTCCGGGCCCATGGCCGCCAGATATACCGTGGCCGCCATGGCACACAGCGCCTGGTTGGTGCACACGCTGGAGGAAGCTTTTTCCCGGCGAATATGCTGTTCGCGCGCCTGCAGTGTCAGCACGAAACACCGGCGGCCGTCGGCGTCGGTGGTTTCGCCCGCGATGCGCCCGGGCAAGCGGCGCATCAGTTCCGCACGGCAGGCAATGAACCCCAAATACGGCCCGCCGAAAGACAGCGGCAGGCCCAGTGGCTGCCCCTCGCCCACCGCGATATCCGCGCCCAGCGCCGCCGGGGTTTGTAAGAGCCCCAGCGCAATGGGGTGACAGCCCAGTATCAGTTTTACACCGGCGGCGTGGCACGCGTCGGCCAGCGGGGCCACGTCCTCTATCACACCATAATAGTTTGGCGAGGGCAGGTATAAACAGGCCACCTGTGGCGACAACATTTCCTGCAGCGCGGCGAGGTCGGTTTTGCCGCTTGCCTGCGGCACCAGCGCAAACGGTGCGCCGGCGCTGGCGGCATAGGTACGCATGACCGCGATGGTATCCGGGTGTGCGCTGGCCGCCACCAGCACGCCGGTGCGGGCGCGTTCCCGGCACATGGCGGCTGCCTCGGCCGCGGCGGACGCACCGTCGTACAGCGAAGCATTGGACACATCCATGCCGGTCAGCGCGCAGACTTCGCTCTGGTACTCGAAGATCATTTGCAGAATACCCTGGCTTATTTCCGCCTGGTACGGTGTGTACGCCGTGACAAAGCTTTCCTTCGCCACCACCTGTTTCACAATGGCCGGAATGTAATGCCGATATGCCCCCGCCCCACGGAAAATGGTTTGGAACACGGTGTTTTCCGCGGCAAACCCTTCCAGGATGCGGCGCACGGAATATTCACTTTTCCCGGCGGGCAACGCTAGCGTACCGGCGCGCAGCTGCGGCGGAATGTCCGCAAACAAATCCTCCATCTGCCGCATGCCAATGGCGTGCAGCATGTCCTGTTGCTGGGCCGGGGTGGCCGGAATATAACCGCCCATTGCAGTACCTCCCTTGGGGTTCCGGTTTACTTTGGCACAAGCTGGGCACAGGCCAAACGCCTGCGCACAAATCTGCGTGCATACGCAAAACAATCACATGTGCACCTGTGATTTAAATACCGATATGATGTACGGCGCCGCCTGTTGCTGCTACAAAAGGCTTGCCGGGCCAGGCCAGCCTACAGCGTCTCCAAAAACGCGCTGTAGGCGGCGGCGTCCATCAGGTCCGCCGGCAGGTCGGCGTTTTCCACTTCGATCATCCACGCGGCATAGCAGTCGGCGTTCAGCAGGGCGGCATCATCCAACAGCGCCTCGTTCGCCACCGTCACCGTACCGGATACCGGGCTGTACACGTCCGACACCGCCTTCACAGATTCCACATCCGCAAACGAAGCGCCCGCCGTCACGGCGTCGCCCGGGGCGGGCAGGTTCACAAATACCACGTCGCCCAGCTCTCCCTGGGCGTAATCGCTGATGCCCACCTGCGCGGTCCCCTCTCCGGTTTTCTTCACCCATTCGTGGGTTTTAGCGTACAGGCGGTCTTCTGGAATATTCATGGTTTTTTCTCCTTCATAATGAAATATATCTTAAAATCGGGGACATCCGCCGGCGTAACGGACAATTTTTTTGTTTGCGTATATTTATGGTTGCAGGCCGTCGCACCGTTTACTTTTCCCGTTTGTAAAACGGCAGCTTCACCACCTCGGCGGTCAGCATGCGGCCACGCACATCCACCTGCAGCTGGCAGCCAACTTCCCGCGCGCCCACCGCTACCAGCGCCATGGCCCCGGCATACCCCACAAACGGCAGCTGTGTACCGGAGGTGACCCGGCCCACTTCCTGGCCGTCCTTGTATACAAGACAGCCTTCCCGCGCAATGCCCCGGTCCAGCATCTTCAGCCCGGTGCGGATACAGGCGGGCTCACGCCCCTCCAGCAGTGCTGTTTTGCCGATGAACGCCGCCTGCTTGTCCATATTTACGAACGAACCCAGGCCCGTCTCCCATGGGGTGATTTCCTCATTCATTTCATGCCCGTACAGCGGCATGGCGGCCTCCAGCCGCAGGGTA
This sequence comes from Oscillospiraceae bacterium, assembly GCA_031549285.1. GTDB lineage: Bacteria > Bacillota > Clostridia > Oscillospirales > Ruminococcaceae > JAAYCI01. The sequence goes on from JAVBPZ010000006.1 coordinate 101,635, forward strand.
TCCCGCGCGCCCAGGCCACAGGGCACCAGGCCGTCCTCCCGCCCGGCCGCCAGCAGCGCGTCCCACAGCCGGGGGGCGTCGGCGTTGGCGCAGTATAATTCGAACCCGTCCTCTCCGGTGTAGCCGGTGCGCGAAACCAGGCACGGCACCCCGGCCACCAGCACCCGTGGGGTGAAGGTATATTTTTTCACCGGCAGCTTGTCCGCATCCGCCAGCCGCGAGAGAATCTCCAGCGCCTTCGGCCCCTGCAGCGCCAGCTCTGCCGTCTCCTCGCTCTCGTCGGTCATCTGCACATCGGTGGGCAGGCAGGCGGTAATCCACTCCACCACTTTTTCATGGTTTGCGGCGTTCACCACCAGCAAAAATGCGTCCTCCGCCTTTTTATATACAATTAAATCATCCACAAAGCCGCCGCGTTCGTTGCACAGCGGACTGTACCGGCAGCCACCCGGCGCCAGGCCCTGCATGTCGTTGGTCAGCAGGTACTGCAGCAGCGCAAAGGCCCCCGCGCCGCGCAGCAAAATTTCCCCCATGTGGGAAACATCGAACAGGCCGGCCGCGCCGCGCACCGCCATGTGTTCTGCAATGACCCCGGTGGGATATTGTACCGGCATAAGATACCCGGCAAAGGGCACCATTTTTGCCCCCGCCGCCAGATGGTTTTTGTACAACGCTGTTGTTTTTTCCATGCTGCGCAACACCTCTTTAGGTTGAATTGTAGCGTGCCCGGCAAGGCTTTGTCAAGGTGGTGCGGCGCGCGGTGCAAACGGGCAAAAATTGCACCGTTTACCCTTGACATTTTGCGCCGTATACTATAAATTAGTAAGGTAACTGCTGTGCACGGCGGCTGTACCGTTCCGTGGCGGCAGGCGCACATGGGCTCGTAGCTCAGCTGGGAGAGCGCCGCGTTCGCAACGCGGAGGTCGAGAGTTCGATCCTCTTCGGGTCCACCAGAACCACCTTACTAGTTAATTCAAGTAAGGTGGTTTTTATGTTTTAAAACCCCTTATGCTAAAATATCCAAAGCGTCTGCCGCCGACAGCAAAGCGATTTTTGGGCGATGAACGAAAACGTTCATCAACTGCAGGCGAAAACAATACGAGGTATGTCACCCGACGTTTCCCGCATGCGGCGCCGGGGAAATTTACGACAAATTTTGCGATTCGATGTCCCACCGGTGGTGCGAATGTGGTATAATCATTTTTAACCTTTATAAAGCATTTTTTACAGCCTTGCCGCACCCGCGGCGGCAGGACAAAAATTGCCGCAGATGTTTTTGCCGGCGATCTGGAAAAGGAGAAACAGATGATACAGATGTACACGGCGCGTACCGCCGAGGTGGACGCGATAGAAGAAGCGATTGCGGAAATTAAAGGCCAGATCGATTTTTCAGTACTGAAAAAGCACGCCGGCGGCCTGCTGTTCTGCCATATGGATTTTGTGGACAGTGGCATGGTGGCCGCCCTGTGCGAGGCGCTGCCCTTCCCGGTGATCGGCATGACCTCCATGGCCAGCGCGGACGAACACGGTTACAGCCTGTTCGACCTGACACTGACGGTGCTGACCAGCGACGAAGTGCGCTTTACGGTGGGCATGACCCAGGGCATAGACCACGACAACTATCAAAAGGAAATAGACACGCTGTATGCGGAAATGCGCGCCAGCGTGAACGACGACCCAGCGCTAATTTTCACCTTCATGCCGTATATTCGGGATGTGGCAGGGTACGAGGTGGTCGCGGCCATGGACATTGCCTGCGGCGGCATTCCCCTGTGGGGCTCCATCACAAACAACATGGATTTTAACTATGAAACGGTGCAGACTATCTGCAACGGAGAAGCACGGCGCGCGGGGCTGGCCATGATGCTCCTGAACGGGCCGGTGGAGCCAAAGTTTATTGTTTCTTCGCTGCCGGAGCGGAATATTGCAAACAACAGGGCTATCATTACCGAAAGCGACGGCGCCATTTTACGCGGGATTAACGACATGCCGGTGCTGGAGTACCTGGCCAACATCGGGCTTATCATCAACAAAGAGAACATTACCACCACCCCGCTGATGATTTACTACGATGAGGCCGAGGCACCGGTAGCGCTGGGCTTTTACACGCTGTTTGAGGATGGCTCGGTGCTGACCGGCGGGGAGATGCCGGTGGGCACATCGTTTGCTGTGGGCAGCATAGACGCACAGGGTATTTTCGAGTCCGCGGAGGAAGGCCTGGAGGAGATAGAAGCGGTAAAAGACCGCGGGGCCACCCTGCTGCTGCCGTGCGTCACACGGTATATTATGCTGGCGCCGGACCAGGAAAGCGAACTGCGCCTGATAGAAGAGCGCCTTACCGCTACCGGAAAGCCGTTTATGATGGGGTATTCCGGCGGGGAAATATGCCCGATGATGGGCGCGGACGGAAAGCTGCACAACCGGTTCCACAACTATACCTTCTGTGCGTGCCTGCTGTAAGAAAATTTTGTTTTCACTTCCCGCTGGGTAGCGTACAACTCCATTTTGCCGGGGCGCCGGCGAACCATACGGCAGTTCACGTAACACCAATGCAACCGTTATTATTGAAACAAAAGGGGGTGCCTGTGCCATGGACGAAAAACAGCAAATGAACCAGGAAAACAGCAGCACGGCACCCGAGGCAGCCCAGCTGGCGCGCGAAAATCGCAGGCTGCAACGGGAAATTTCCCGCCTGAACAACGCCATAACACAGGAAAAGCTGGCGTCTACCACACTGCTGAACCAGCAAAAGGCTAGTACCTTCATCCAGCGGGAACGGGAGCGGTACCTGGCGCTGCTGTTGGCGAACTCCCCCAGTATAATCCTGTTTTTGAACAACACCCAGCGTGTGGAATTTTGTACAGAATATTTTGTGAACAAAGCCGGGTTTGCGGACGCAACCAATGTCCTGGGGCACACCTGTGCGGAGCTGCTGTCCCCGTTTTTGGATGCCGACACCGCGCGGGAGCTACAGGGGCACATTCGCAATGTGCTGACGACAAACGCCCCGCATGTTTTTGATGTCACGTTCTATTTTGACCCGCAGGGCGACCCGGAGGATTTTTCCGGCCTGCTGGTCCCCATGAAAGACGAACAGCAGCACACCAACGGCGTGATGCTGATGTTCCACGACATAACCGACCTGAAGCGTTCCCGCGAGGAGGCGCTGGCCGCCAGTACCGCCAAAAGCACCTTCCTGTCCAACATGAGCCACGAAATACGCACCCCCATGAATGCCATCATCGGCATGACCGCCATAGGCAAAGCGGAAAAGACCCTGGCGGGAAAAGACTATGCGTTTGAAAAAATAGAGACCGCCTCCAACCACCTGCTGGGGGTCATCAACGATATTTTGGATATTTCGAAGATTGAATCCGGCAAAATGGAGCTATCCTGCGTCCGTTTTAATTTCGTCCATATGATGAACCGGGCTATCAGCGTTGTGTCGCTGAAAATGCAGGAAAAGCACCAGCGGTTCACCGTACAGCTAGACCCGGAAATTCCTGAATTTCTGTTTGGGGACGACCTGCGCCTGGCACAGGTCGTAACCAATATTCTTTCCAACGCGTCCAAGTTTACGCCGGAGGGCGGCGAAATTACCCTGTATGCGGCGCTGCAATGCAAAACGGAGGACAGCTGTGTCCTGCGCATGGAGGTGCAGGATTCCGGTATTGGTATTTCCGAAGAGGAGCAAAGCAAGCTGTTCACCATTTTTCAGCAGGCCCAGGCAGGCACCGCGCGCAGGTTTGGCGGCAGCGGGTTGGGGCTGGTCATCTCCAAACGCATACTGGAAATGATGGACGGCGACATACTGGTGGAAAGCCAGCCGGGCAATGGGTCGCGGTTTTTCTTCACGGCCGCCCTTGCCATTCCGGACCAGGAAAAACCGGCGGATACCGCCAAGATGGAGGGAACCAGCGCCCAAGAGTATGATTTTTCCGGCAAGGTCTTGCTGCTGGTGGACGACATTGATATTAACCTGGAGATTATTCAGGCGCTGCTGGCGCCCACCAATATCACCATAGACACGGCAAAAGATGGGCGCCAGGCGTTGGACGCCTTTGCCGCAGACCCCGCGCGGTATGATGTGATTTTGATGGACGTGCAGATGCCTGAGGTGGACGGGCTGGAAGCCACCCGCAGGATCCGCGCGTTGGCATCGCCCCAGGCCGCGGCGGTTCCCATTATTGCCATGACGGCGAACGTGTTCCGAGAAGATATTGAGAGCTGCCTGCGGGCGGGAATGAACGATCATTTGGGGAAGCCTATCGTGCTGGCGGATATTCTGGCGATGCTGTCCCGTTACCTGCGCTGATACTGGCTGCCGTTACACTTTTCCACACCACGTATGTACACAGTGGTGTGGTTTTGTTTTTGGGTGGCGGCAGCAGCGGGGTTTTTCGTTGAAAAACCCTGTCCAATATGGTAAATTAATCTTATCCACCCGCACACACGGCGGGAAATCCCCGCAAGGAAAGAGGTATGATGAAACAATTTTGGGGCCGCGTGAAGAACAAATATTTTGATCCCTCCTACCCTGTTGAATACCGTGTCACTATGATTTTTGTTATCATAGCGTATTTGATTTCCATATTATCCGCCACCACCAACACCCTGCTGCAAAAAGGGGTGATGGGCATTGTGTTCCAGTGGGTGTTCATTGCGGTGATGACCCTGTTTTTATTTTTCCCCAGCCGCCTGCAAACGGTGTTTTTCCGGCCTATCGTTCTCTTGGTCACCTTTGTGTATATCCCGTTCCTGTTCACCCAAACGGCAGGGTACGACGGCACCGCCCTGTTTTTCTCCATCATCGGCATTTTTGTTTTGTCGGTTGCTTTTAAAGGCATTGCCCGCAACCTGCTGCTGGTCGGCAATATACTGGAGCTGGTGGCGCTGTGCGTTTTTCAGTACCTTCGGCCAGATTTAATTGTCCCGCACGGCAACGAACAGGCAAAACTGGTGGATTTGCTGGTGGCGCTTATCCTGACGCTGACCGCCATGTCTATCTTGTCGGTGTATATTATTGATGCCCTGCGCAAGGGGTACGAAACCACCAAAAGCGTGCTGGTGGAGCTTACGGAAAAAAACGAGAAACTGGCCGAGATTTCCCGCATGTTCCTGAACCTGGACAACAACGAGGATATGATCCGCAAATCCATGGACCTGACCGGTTCCTTCCTTAGCTGCGACCGGCTGGTGTTTTGGGAGGCGGACACGGCCGGCCAGCAGTTGCGTCCTCTGTATGAATGGGACAAAGGCCATTTGGTGGGGCCCGGCGGCGCGGCGGTGGATTTTCGCCCGGGAACCTATTGTTACGACCGGTTCATTGCAGACAAGCTGCCCTATGCGAAGGACGGCCCGGAAGACGCGGCCACCCTTTCGGTACCGGTATATACCGAGCGGGAATTCTGGGGCGTGATAGAATATATTCATAGCACACCGGCGCCCTGGTCCGACAGCGACGTGCAACTGGCAATACTGCTTACCGGGGTGTACGCCTCATTTTTTGGCCGGCTGGAGGCGGAAGCCACCCTGCTGAAGGCAAAGGAGGCGGCGGAGGCGGCCAACCGCGCCAAAACCAGCTTCCTGTCCAACATGAGCCACGAAATACGCACCCCCATGAACGCTATCATTGGCATGACCCACATTGGCCTGGCCACCACCAGCACAGAGGATGCCAACCGCTGCCTGCGCAATATAGAGACCTCTTCTGTGCAGCTACTGGGCATCATAAACGACATTCTGGATATCTCCAAAATAGAGTCCGGGAAAATCACCCTGGAAAACGGGCGGTTTGGTTTCACCAAAATGCTGGATGACACGGTGGGGCTGGTGGCCGCCGCCGCTGAAAAGAAACACCTGCAGCTGCAGGTACTGCTGGGCGACGGGCTGGAAGAGGATTTTGTGGGGGATGAGCTGCGGCTGTCGCAGGTGTTGACCAACCTGCTGTCCAACGCCATTAAGTTCACGCCGGAGGATGGAAATATCACCCTGCGGGCCAGCCTGCTGGGGGTTGCGGACGAAACGGCCCGGGTACGCATCTCGGTGCAGGACGACGGCATTGGCATAGATGCAGAACAGCTGAGCCGCATCTTTTCCGCCTTTGAGCAGGCGGACAACAGCATCACCCGGAAGTTTGGCGGCACCGGCCTGGGCCTGCCTATTTCCAAAAGCCTGGTGGAGCAGATGGGCGGGCAGATTTTGGTGCAGTCCACACCGGGAAAAGGTTCTGATTTTGCGATAGAAATCCCCTTGCGCCTGGCGGGGCCGCAGGACGCCCCCCGGGCAGGTGCGGCGCCAACGGCTGCCGCAGGTGCCGCTGCCGTGCCTCCACCGGACTTTTCCGGCATACACATGCTGATGGCGGAGGATGTGGAAATAAACCAGCTGGTGGTGATGGCGCTGCTGGAAAACACCGGCATTCAGATAGACGTTGCCGCCGATGGCAACGAGGCGGTGGAGATGTTCCGCCGGCACCCGGACAAATATGATATCATCCTGATGGATATACAAATGCCGGTCATGGATGGCCTGGAAGCAACCCAAACCATTCGCGCCCTGCCGCTGCCGCAGGCAAAACGCGTTCCCATCGTGGCCATGACCGCGAATGTCTTTACCGAGGACGTGCAGCGGTGCCTTTCCGCCGGCATGGACGGCCACCTGGGCAAGCCGGTGGAAATAGACAAAGCCATCAAGATGATTCAGCAGCTGACCGGCGATGCCGCAAAATGACCGGCAGTATGGCAGGGCGTAAAAAACGTGTCCCTGCGGCGTATATCATTTGGCTCCCAAACAGCTGGGTTATGGAAAGCAAATTAAACCCTACCAAAAACAAACGGCCGCCCCACACAAAATGGGCGACCGTTGACTTTTGATTGTATTTTGCGGGGCGACAAACCAAATTATTGAAACAACGCCACCACCCGATCCCACAGCGTGGTATTGTCCGCCTGCTGTGGGGCGTCCATGGTTTCGGCCGGTATGGCAATGGCGTCAGTCATAAACACGAACTGCACCAATATGGTGTTGGTGTTTTTGTCTGATACAAACGACACCGGTACAAAGTCCGATGTATCGTATTCGTCCATCAGCTTGTCTATTTCGCTCTGCATTTCATCCGGCAGGTCGGCCACCGCGTCGTTCAACTGGCCGGAACCGTCCTGCAGCTTATCTGCGCCGTCGCTATACTGCTGGGTGCCCGCCGCCAGCGACGCAATGCCGGTGTTCATTTGGCCATAGCCCGCCGCGATGCTGTCCACCCCGCCGGTGTACCCCACCAGCCCCTGGTGGAACTGGCCGTACTGGCCGGAAAGAGCAACCAAACCATCCGCCAGCTGCTGCAGCCCGGCAATGTCCAGGCTTTGCAGCGCCGTGTCCACCATGGAGGACAGCCCCGAGAGCTGCGCCGAGAAATACGCGAGGGAACCAACGGTTGCCGGGTCTGCGGACAGAAGCAAGGCAAAGGTGGGGTTTACACTGTCAAAGGTAGCTTTTACCTGCTGCGCCGCGGCATATTGTAAATTCAACTGGTTTAGCGAGGCCTGGGCGGCGTCCTTGTCGGGGCCGTCTGCCATCGCATCTACCGCGCCCTGCAGGGCGGTGGTATCCACTGGGTCGGTGCTCAGCTGGCCAATGGCCCCCGCCAGCGCGTCGTACGCGCTGCCCAGCGCGGCGTTCACGTCCGATATGCCGGTGGCAAGGCCGGACAACGCCGCCGGCAGCTGCGCCAGCTGGGTGGGGTCTATGCCGCTGCCGCCGCTCATGGCGGCGGCCATATCGGCCAGCGCCTGGTTTATTTGATTCGAGCCGGCCACCAAGCTGGCGGAGGACGCGCTGAGCTGCGAGAGGCCGGTAGCCATCTGCGCGGAACCGCTGGCCAGCTGTGTGCTGCCGTCGGCCAGGCCCTGTGCGCCGGTGGCCAGCTGGTCCACGCCGTCATTCAGCTGGGCTATGGCGTCGGTCAGCGAGGACATTTCCCCGGTCACGTCGCTGGTGTCCGGCAGCGAGATAGGCGTGGAGAACGGCATGCCGGAAATTTCCATCCCCGGCATTTCAAACGCCGTCACATCGGCAGACACGGTGGCGTCGGCGTCTTTGCCTGGCATTACCGTGAACACCACCATTTTGTTTTTCCCGGCGTTTGCCACCGTGGCGTCCGGCGCGGAAATATTAGTGCATTTGTCCGCGTCCAGCGTCAGGGATATTTGCAGCATGTAGTTGTCATAAAACGTTGCATCCACCGCCATGTTCTGCCGGCTGGTAATGTGTATGGCCAGCTGGCCGCTGTTGCCGGCCAGGTCGGCCGGGTCCACCGGCGCACCGTCCAGCGTGTAGCTGATGGTAAACACCCACGGCAGGTTCTGGGACGCCAGCGTCCCCTGGTAATAAAACTTCCCTGCATCCGCCTCCACGCTTACCGCGTCGGCCGTTTGTTCCATAGGCGCGGTGCTGGTCAGGTTGGCCACCATGGTATAGTCGCCAAAATCGGTCAGCAGGCCGTCGGCGGTCACGTCAAATTCATTCACCACGTATACCTCCCGCACCGCGCCAGCGGTGGACAGGTTCGCGTAAACGACCTCTTCCTTATCGGCCACACCGGCCAGCCCAGCGCTTAGCACCGCCGCCTCCATGGCGTCGGCACCGGCCGCGCGCACCGGTTGCGTGGCCCCGGCGCCCAGCAGTACAATCACCAGGCCCATACATGCGATGGATTTAAACCACTTTGTTTTCATTTGCCTTCTCCTGTTTCTGGTTGATTTCCTGTTTTCTATTGGCTTCCCCCGCTGTGGCAAGATCCCCATGATAGAACCCTGCCTTCCAGGTTGTAATCCGTATAAATCTATCAAACACCGTAAGCAACAGCGGCAGCATACACACCACCATCAGGAACGAGAGGATGGTCCCGCGGCCCAACAGCAGCCCAATGACCGACACCGAGGGGTTGGTGCTGGTGGCCGACAGCACAAACCCGCAGATGGCCAGCGTACTGGCCGAGACCAAAATAGACTTGAAGGTCTCCCCGAGCGACGTTCGTATAGCGGCCTTTTGGTTCATGCGCCGGCGGTTTTCCATGTAGTACGAGGTAAGCAGTATGGCGTAGTCTACCGTGGCGCCCAGCTGTACCGTATTCACCACCAGGTACCCCAAAAAGTTTATGGGCGCGCCGGTAAAGTATGGAATGGACAGGTTGATCCAGATACCGGCCTCGATGGTGAACAGCAGAATGAACGGCAGCGAAAAGGACTTGAAGGTGATGAGCAGCACCAGGAAAATGGCCACCACGGCTATGATATTTACCCGGGTGTTGTCCACCGCCACCACATTTTTCATGTCGTACAGGTTGGCGCTTTGGCCCGCGGTGTAGTAATCGTCTCCGTAATATTTTGCCGCGGTGTCCTGCACCGCCTCTACCGTTTCAAACGCGACGTCACCCTCGTTGCCTGTGTCGGTATAGGCGATGATGCGGGCGTACTCTTCCGAGTAAAACTGGTTGGTAATGTCACTGTCCAGGAAATCCGCCGGGATACCGGTGCCCACCGTTTCCGCGAAGGACATGACCCCGGTGATATGTGGGATGTTTTTTAAATCCTCGGAAAGCTCGTATTCCTTCACGATATCCCCGCGCGGCACCAGTATGGCCATGACGGTGGACTGGCCAAACTGTTCCTGGATGGCGGCGGTGTCTTCTGCGGCGCGGCCGGTTTGGCTGGCATCGCCGTTGCCGTAGGTAAAGGCGGTGCGCCCCTGTCCCAGGAAAGCGGGAATGGCCAGGATCAGCACCAGTATGGTCACCGGGATGCCGATTTTGGTCAGCACGCGGCCCACCTTTTTAAAGCTGGGCATCAGCGGCCGGTGCCGCGTTTTGTCTATTATTTTGTAACAGCACAGTGTAAGCGCCGGCAGGAACACCATGCAGGACAGGAAGCTGAAAACAATGCCCTTTACCAGGTTCAGCCCCAGGTCCGCGCCGATTTGGAACTGCATGAACGCCAGCGCCAAAAAGCCAAACAGCGTGGTCATGGCGCTGGCCGCCACCGCCGGCAACGAGCGCTTCATGGCCTTGGCCATGGCTTCCTGCACATCGTCTGTTTCCTGGCGAAAATCTGCAAAGCTGTGCAGCAGGAAGATGGCATAATCCAGCGAAACGGCCAGCTGCAAAATGGGGCTGACGGAATAGGTGACGAACGAAACCTGCCCCAGCAGGATGTTGGTGCCCATGTTGATGAGGATGGACACGCCGATGGCCGCCAAAAACAGCAGCGGTTCTATCCACGAGCTTGTGGACAGCATAAGGATAAGCAGGATGACCGGCAGCAGGATAAGCATGGCGCTGCCGGCCTCTTTGCCGGTGGCGCTTTGCATGGCGTACAGGTCGGCGGCATCACCGGACACGGCGCCGTCTTCCCCTATCAGTTCCCGTATAGCGGTAATGGCTTCCCCCTCGGCGCCTTTTTCCACCACCACCGAGTACAGGGCGTCGCCGTCTTTATAGAACCCTTCCACCGTGTCCGTATCATACATGGACAGCGGGGTTTTCACATCCACCATGTCGTCCAGCCACAGGACCTCCTGCACGCCGGGCAAGGCGGCCAGTTGCGCCTTATACTCCAGCGCCGTGGGAATATCCACATCTTCCACCATCACACTGGCATTTGGCACCGCCTGGGTGAATTCCTCATTCATGATCTCCACCGCCTGGGTAGAGCGCGCCGACGGCGGCAGATAATCCACCATGTTATAGTTCACCCGCACGCCGAACAACAGCACGGCACACACCAACGTAATGGCGACCACGATACCCACCACCAGCCGCCGGTGGTGAATAATTCCCTGGTTGATTTTCCGCATATAGGCTCCTTCTGGTAAAACAACGCCCTGTCGGTTATCCAACATTTTGTTGTATTTTTCACTTTAGTGAATTATAATCATCTTGGTGTCGGAACGCAACCACCAAATATGTGGATGTTGTGGTTTGTGCAACACTAACGAAAAGAGTGTTGGAAATTCAGAGAAAATTCACAAAACGAATGTTTCTATTTCACAAAGTAACATCGCAGAAAAACAGGGGGCGTGTGCTATGAACCAAACGGCAAACAACAAAAAAGAAGACCGCCGGGTACGCCTGACAAAGCTGGCGATACGCGAAAGCCTGATAGAGCTGATGCAGAAAAACCCCATCTCTAAAATATCGGTGAAGATGATCTGCGAAGCGGCGGACATAAACCGCAGTACCTTTTACGCGCACTATACCGACCAATATGACCTGCTGAACAAAATACAGCAGGAGGTTGTTTCGGCCATTATGGTGCAAATTTTCGTGAAGGAGTTTACCCAGGAAACCGAGGCCACCGTACCGGTGCTGACGCAGATACTGGAATATGCCGAGGAAAACAAGGCGCTGTTCCGGGTGTTGCTGAGCGAAAACGGGGACTCCAGCTTTCAAGACGAGCTGGTGCTGCTGGCCCAGCAAAAGTCCCTGCAGGAAATACGCGAGCGAAAGCACCTGAATGAAAATATGTCGCGGTATTTGGAGTGCTTTGCGGTATCCGGGTGTTTGTCTATCATACGCAAATGGCTGGACGATGATTGCCCGGACGAGCCGGAAAAGCTGGCGGAGCTGATAACCAAGCTGTTGTTCCAGGGGATTTCATGGTTTTACCGGTGACCGGTGATTGGACACGACGTGGTGGTCAAGATTGGTAGAGGTTGCAATGACGGGTTGCCGTGTGGCGGGAGGGCGGTGCCGGTGGTAAACGGGCTCTTTTGTCCAAGGCTGCTAAAAACCGGCTTTCCCACATCTTTCGCCGCCCCGCTAAATAAAAACGAAAAAAAAGACACTTGTCATCCTTCGAAAACAGGATTTTAACAGGTGTCTTTTTGTAATGTGTATATTTTGCATATAGTTCGGTGTTGTTCCGTATAAATACCGTCGGCGAACCTGCGGGATAGCCAGTGGCGATGGGTCAGCCTTCCTCGTGCGGGATGAACAGCGGCAGGTCCGGCTGCACAAAGGTAAATACCGTGAACACCGCCACCAGGGCAGCCAACAGCCCCGCGGCCAGCCACAGGTTCATACGCTTTTTGCGGTGATACAGCCACAGGCCAAACAGCTGGCCGCCGGCCATTGCCAGCAGGAAGTCCACTATATCCACCCCCAGGCTTTCCACACCGGTGGCGCCGGAGTAGGTGTAGAAAAACACCGTCATGAACAGCATGGCAAACACTATGGCCCCCAGCAGCGCCGTGAACCAAACGGCGGGGTCTATGGCGTCCTTTTTGCGGCGTACCAGGAAATACCCGCCCCACCAGAACAGCATGGGCCACAGCGCCATTTTATTGTGCTCCCACACGCTTTCGTTTATGGGCGCAATAATGCCCACCAGCAGGTTGTTGCCGGAAAGCTGATAGATGAAATGGAACGACGAGCCCACCAGGGACAGCACCAAAATACCCCACAGAATCCACTTTTCCGGGCTGGACCATTTTGCTTTTTGCATGCCGGGCCTCCTTTTGTTGGGTGATATTCTTTTGTGCGGCGCAGGGCCTTTCCCACGCCGGCTTTGTTTCGACCCATGGTCAATTTGACCTATTATACACAGAACCGGCACAATATGCCAGCAGTATTTTTTGTTTCATTTTGTCGGGTTTTGTTTGGCGGGTTTGCCCGGGCAGCTTTTGGGCGCGGTCAGGCTTTTTTCCGGCGGCGAAAACAACCGGCAAGCCCTTGCCTGTACCACGGCGCGGTGATACAATAGACCATACTGCATCACCCAATACACGCCCGGGAAAACCGGCGCACAAAGGCGGTGTTTTTGTGTTCATTGCCCTGTTTCGCGCATTCAAGACGGCTTTGCTGACCAAAAGTTTCCGTTGGCTTATCATCACAGTGTTGGTCACGTTGGGAATTGGCACCGCATTTTATGTGCTGGTAGAGCGCTGGCGCATCATCGATTCCTTATATTTCTGCGTGGTAACGCTAGCTACCATCGGTTACGGGGACCTGGCGCCGCAAACCTATGCCGGTAAAATATTCACCATCTTCTACATCTTCATCGGCATTGGGCTGCTGTCCTCGCTGATAGCGGAGATATTCCGCGCGTTCCAGCGAAATGCAAAAAAAGCTGCCGAAAAACAAGCGGAAAAACAAGCCGCGCTGGACAAAGAAAAACAGGCCCGCCAAAAGGAAGCGGACGCGGAAAAGGAACGCCAGAGAACCGAGCGGAACCAGCAGAACGACGCGCAGCGCCACGCGCGGGATGCCCAGCGCCAGGCACGCCGAGCGGCGCGCCACCATTCGCCGGAGGAACTGCCGGAAGCAGAGCGCGACCACGACACAGAATAGCCCCTATCCCCTGCCTTGGCCCCGCACCGCCAGGTACGAACCGGCCGGTGTTTTCTCTTCCGGCCAGGGTGCGGTGCTGCGCTGAAATTCTTCGTAATGAAAAATTTACATTTTCCCATACCGCGCCAAACGCGCGGCAGGCCATGTGTCCCGCATGCGTTGCCTGCCGCGTTTTTGCGGGTTTTCCCCGGGGGCAATTTTTCACCACGAAAATGCGAAACGTCGCCATGAAAATGTTGCAAATAATTATTTAATAATTGTATAATAATACGCGGAGCAATTCTTCGCATCGGCTGCATGGCGGCCGGACAGAATGGAGGAGAGGGAAAATGGAACTGGTTTACAAGGGCAAGACAAAGGACGTTTTTCGGCTGGAAGATGGGAATTACCTTTTGAAGTTCAAGGACGACGCCACCGGCGAAAACGGCGTGTTTGACCCCGGCGCAAACGCGGTGGGCCTGTCTATCGACGGCATGGGCCAAGGCGGCCTGCGCCTAACCGAGTACTTTTTTCGCAAGATAGAGGATGCTGGCTTCCCCACCCATTTTATTGACGCGGACGTGCCAAACGCCACCATGACGGTGCGCCCGGCCAGCACCTTTGGCCAGGGGCTGGAGGTTATCTGCCGCCTGCGTGCCACCGGCAGCTTCATGCGGCGGTACGGCGCCTATGCCACCGAGGGCCAGCCGCTGGACGCCTTTGTGGAAGTAACGCTGAAAGACGACGACCGGGGCGACCCGCCTATCTCGAAAGACGCGCTGGCCATGCTGAATATCCTGAGCGAGGAAGAGTACGAAACGCTGAAAACCCTGACACAGCAGATGTCGCTGCTGATAAAAGCGGATCTTGCCACCAAAGGCATTGACCTGTATGATATTAAACTGGAATTTGGCCGGGTGGACGGCAAGATTGTGCTGATAGATGAAATTTCCGGCGGCAACATGCGCGCCTATAAGGGCGATACACGGCTGGAGCCGCTGGATCTGGTAACGGCGGTGCTGGGGTCCTGAGCCGTCTTTACCGCTCCATAGTAAATGTATTGGCCCGCCGGCATGTTTCTGCATGCCGGCGGGCTTTTGCTTTGAAACAAAAACATTCGTTTACCGGGGTGTTTCCGGGCCCGCTGCGCCGTCCTTTGTAAACACTGCCAGCCCCACCGGCACCCTGCCGGGCAACAACTGCAGCTGTGGCGCAGGCAAGCCGCTGGCGGCCAGCATACCAGCATACTCCTGCACCGTATAGGCGTGCTGCGAGCGAAACCCCAAAACACGGTACCCGGCCAGCATGGCACGGAAGCCCGGCCCGCATTCGCCGGTCAACACAGTGGGCACCACCAGCAACCCGCCGGGTGCCACCGCGCCCCACAGCGTGTGCAGCGCGGCCTGTGGCGAAGGCAGCAGGTGCACCACATTTGCCGCAATGACCATATCATATGGTTTTTCCTTTTGGGGCGGACGCAGCAAATTCCGCCGGGCAAACCGTATGTTTTCCAGGCCCCGTTTTTGTGCCTTTCGTTTGGCATGTGCCAGCATGGGCAGCGACAGGTCGGTACACGTTACCCGGCGCGCATGGGGCGCCAGCGCCAGCGAAATAACTCCGGTACCGGCGGCACACTCCAGCACGCGGCTGTCCGGCCGCACCCGCGCGGTTATCTGCGTAAGCATTTCCGTGTACGCGCGCCGGTTCAACGCCTGAAAGGTATCGTACGCAAAGGCGAACCGGTCCCAGAATGTTTTGTGCAGTGGCATGGGTGTTTCCTCCTGGCCTGTTATGTGTTGTTTTTTTAACGAGATGAATTTCAGTATTTTATATTCAACGATTGCTTAATTGTTATATTTTTAGGGTACGCGTTTTACTGAAACTTGTCAAGGGCCAATTTTTTTAGCAGGACAAAAAAACAACCGGCAGGCTGCCCTGTAAAAACAGGCGGCCTGCCGGTGAAAAAACAATTAAAAATCAAAAATACCCATGCTGCCAAACCCGGTTTATCCCTCGGCCTTGGTAGCCTTTTCCGCTTTCTTCTTCACGCCAATGCTGGCCTCGGCGGCAGTCTCCTGCAGGGTTTTGGCTTTTTCAAAATCGTCGTACATTTCCTGCGGGGGTTTTGCGGTAAGCAGTGACACTACCACAATGCACAGGCAGGAGAACAAAAATGCCGGCAGCAGCTCATAAATATTGAACGCGCCGCCCAGCGGCCGGATGACCAACTTCCACAAGAACACCATGCCACCGCCGCCCACCATGCCCGCAACCGCGCCGGGCAGGTTAATGCGCTTCCAGAACAAGGAAAAGATGAGCACCGGGCCAAAGGTGGCGCCAAAGCCCGCCCAGGCAAAAGACACAATGGTGAAAATGACACTTTCATCATCCAGCGCAATGAACACGCCGATAAGCGCAATGATGACCAGGGTGATGCGCGCCACCCACATGACCTGCTTTTCGCTGGCATTTTTCTTAACGATGCCCTGGAACATATTTTTGGACAGCGCACTGGCCGCAATGAGCAGGTACGAGTCCGACGACGAGATGGTGGCGGCCAGAATGCCCGCCATCATCAGCCCGGCCACCAGCGGGGGCATCAGCTTTGTAGACAACAGGATGAACACGTTCTCCGACTGGCTGACGCTGGCCAGCGCGGTGGGATACAGCGAGCGGCCCAAAATACCGATGAACACAGCCGCCGCCAGCGAAATGAGTACCCACACCACCGCAATGCGGCGGGATTTCTTCAGTTCCTTTGCGCGGCGAATAGCCATGAAGCGCAGCAGCACCTGCGGCATGCCAAAATAGCCAAGACCCCAGGCCATGGTGGACACAATTGACAGGAAGCCATAGCTGCCCGCGCTGCCAAACAGCGGCGCGCCGGCGGCGCTGACCTGCTGCACGCCGTCCACCACTTCCGGCTGCGCAATGCCAAAGAAGCTTAAAAAGCCCGGGATATCCTTCACGTTGTCCACCACGGCGCCAAACCCGCCAGCCATTGCCACACCGGCGCCCAGCACGGCCACCAGCGAAATTATCATGACAATCGCCTGCATAAAGTCCGACACGCTCTCTGCCAAAAAGCCGCCCAGCAACGTGTACACCACCACAAACAGGGCTCCTATTATCATCATGGAGGTATAGCTGAGGCCAAACAGCGTGCTGAACAGCTTGCCGCAGGTGACAAAACAGCTGGCGGCATATACGGTGAAAAACACCAAAATGAACAGCGACGCAATGGTCATCAATATCTTTTTCTTTTCCCGGAAGCGGTTGCTGAAAAAGTCCGGCACGGTGATGGAGTTATTCGCCACCACAGAATAATTGCGCAGGCGCTTTGCCACAATCAACCAGTTTAAATAGGTGCCGATGGCAAGGCCGATGGCCGTCCAGAACGCATCCGCCAGGCCGCACCAGTACGCCACACCGGGCAGGCCCATCAGCAGCCAGCCGCTCATGTCCGACGCCTCGGCGCTGAACGCCGCCACCCACGGCCCCAGCGAGCGCCCACCCAAAAAGTACTCTTCACTGTTTTGGTTCGAGCGCTTCATGAAGTAAACGCCAATGCCGATAACCACCGCAATGTACAAAAGCATCGTAATCAGAACTTGAATTTGACCGGAATCCATCCTTCTACCTCCTTATGAAATACTCCCTTTTGGCAGGCGCCGGTTGTGGATATTCGCCGCCGGTAGCGGTGCACAAAACCAGCCGGAGCCTGCACAGTTTCTACTGTACCATACCCGCCCCAAAAATGCGACAGGTTTTTTGCGCGCCGTACCCACAAAAGCGCGCACCAAAACGAAATAAATGGGCAATTGCATTGTGGCGGCGCCGTTTTTATGGTACAGTAAAATATAGGTATTCCAAAAGCAAAGGGGTGGTGGCATGGCGGGTGAAAAGAAAACAAACCGGCTGTACATGGGTGCCGTTCCGGTGGGGCTGGCGGGGCTGTGGGCCGGCACGCAAACCGAGGCGGAGGTTCTGTACGGGCCGCCTCCGTCTGAGATGACCGTCTCTGCGGTGTCTTCTGCGCAAGGTGACGACTCCACGCTTTTTTCCGAGAAAACCGCCGGCTCGCAGGCAAACAGCACTTCCCAAAGTACCAGCGTTCCGCTGATGCCACCGGAAAACACCGAGCTGTACGCGCCGCCGAACTTCACCTATGAACCCCCGGGGTTCAACTTTTTATACCTGGTGCTGCCGGTAATCATTTTTCTGGTGGGCATTGGGGTGTACCTGCGCGCGGGCACCTCGCCAAAAGCAAAAAAGGTGCTGAAGATTGTGGGCGTCTGTTTACTGGCCTTGCTGCTGCTGTCTGCGGCGGCGTATCTGCTGTTCTGGTTCAACGCGCCTTTGTTTTCGCTGACACGCCGCATATGAAAACCACCTGCTGAGGTTGCCATGCTGAAAACCATATACAAAACCGGCGAAATGGAACTGTTCCAGCGGTACCGGGCGCAGAACATGGCCGCCCACCCGCTGACCGAGCTGTTCTGGGAATGCACCCTGGCCTGCAACGCGCACTGCAAACACTGCGGCAGCAACGCGGGCACGCGCCCGGTGCCAAATGAACTGTCCACCAAGGAAGCCAAGGCCGCTTTTTACCAAATCGCCCAAGACTTCGACGCGAAACGCATCATGCTGAATGTGACCGGTGGCGAGCCGCTGCTGCGGGCCGACCTGTTCGATGTGATGGAATACGCCACGGCACTGGGCTTTCCCTGGGGCATGACCACCAACGGCATGCTGCTGGACAGCGACGCCATACAGGGCCTGCGGCGCGCCGGCATGCAGACGGTTTCCATCAGCATAGACGGCCTGGCCGCCACGCACGACGCCTTTCGCGGGGTGCCCGGCTCCTATAATAGGATCCTGCGCAACATTCATGCCCTGAAAGACGCCGGGTTCGTGCAACATATACAGGTGACCACCGTGTTCCACAAACAGAACCTGGCCCAGCTGGACGCACTGTACGCGGCGATGCGCGCCCTGCCGCTGGATTCCTGGCGGCTGGTTTCCATGGACCCCATCGGCCGCGCAGGCAGCCACAGCGACCTGCTGCTGGACGGCGACGAGCTGCGCACCCTACTGGAGTTTATTCTGCGGCACAAAAAGGACAAGGGACTGGACCTGCAGTACGGCTGTCCCGGGTACCTGGGGCTGCAGTATGAAAAAGAAGTGCGCCGGCAGTTTTTCCACTGCCGCACCGGCGTGAACGTGGGCAGCATTCTGGCGAATGGCGACTTGTTCGTGTGCCCGAACGTACCGCGCCTGCCGCACTTGATACAGGGAAACATCCGGCAGGACAGGTTCAGCACGGTGTGGAACACCGGCTATGCCCCCTTTCGTACGCCACAGCGCACCTACTGCACACACTGCGATGCGTGTGAACACTGGCGGCAATGCCTGGGCGGCGCGTTCCACACCTGGAACTTTGACGAAAACCGGCAGAACAAATGCCCGCTGGAAATGATGCGAGCGAAGGTGTGAGGCGTGTGCGGGGGTGGCACGAAAGTGTCCTCCTGCGGTTTTTCCCACTAGCCTTGGCCTTCGGCTAAAAACTGCTGAAACACACAAAACCGCCCCGCGGGCCTATAAAAGGCCGTACGGAGCGGTTATTCTATTGTGCTTGCGTTGCTGTGCATGCTTTCCAACTGGCGTGCATGTCGTGGCAGGGCTTTTGCCGGGTCTTGCCGCGGAAACGATATGGACCAACCGATGGTTACTTGGTACGGCGGTCCGGCAGATAGTTGCTTCCGGGCAGTGTTTTCAGCTTCTTTTTCAGCTGGGAAGCCACGGTGGATACCTCCAGGTGGCTGGCGAAGGTACGCCGCTGGTTGGTCACGATGCCCATGGACACGCTGGTTATAGGGAACGTCTCTACTTCGCCCTTGCGGTTTGTGGTGGAAATGAATCCTTTTTTCACATCCTCCGGCGAATACAGCAGGCGAATGCGTTCGTCAAAATGGGCAATGAACTCCGCGCAAAGTTTTTCCGCCTTGTCCGGGGTGGTTATCAGCACAAAATCATCCCCGCCTATATGGCCCGCAAAATCGTGCTGGGAGCCAAACAGGCGTATCTCCTCGGTCATAATATCCGCGGTCAGCTTAATGGCCATGTCCCCCTTGGAAAAGCCGTATACGTCGTTGTAGGACTTGAAGTTATCCAGGTCGATGTAAATGACCGCGTACAAGTCCCCCTTCGCAATGCGGCTGTCTATCTCGCGCTGAATCTCCAGGTTGCCGGGCAGGCCGGTCAGCGGGTTTGCGCTGCGGTTGCGGTCAATGCGGCGCAGGGTGTTGCGGATACGGCTCAGCAGTTCGCGCTCGTTGAACGGCTTCACAATATAGTCGTCCGCGCCCAGCTCCAGGCCCACCAGCTTGTCCTCCTGGTCGTCCTTGGAGGTAACCATGATGATGGGCATGAGGTTGTTGGAGTCCGAATCTCGCAAGATGCGGCACACTTCAAAGCCGTTCATTCCGGTCATTTCCACGTCCAACAGCACCAGGTCCGGCTTTTCACGGCTGACCGCGGCCAGGCCCGCTTCCCCATCTTCCGCTATAACCACCTCATAGCCCGCCGCCGTCAGGGTCGCGCTCATCTGCACCCGGAAAAAATGGCTGTCGTCTATTATCAGGATTTTTTTCTCCACCCCTGCCCCTTTCCAATTTCGCATTTGTCCCGCGAAATTTTCACCCAATCACTCACTACCGGTAGTATACGAAACTTCACCGGATTTGTCACGTGTTTTGCACGGCGCAAGACTTATTTTTCCTCCGCCTTTGGCACCGCGTCGGACACCACCACCGCTTTTCCCACCGGCAGCTTGCCGGAATAGCGTTTAATGAACAGCAGCACCACCAATAGCAGCACCACGCATACCCCCAGCACAATGAACGCGTTCTGCACGATGCCCGCCAAAATGTACCCCAGGAACGATATGCCCGCCACAATCATGGCATAGGGGATTTGGGTGGACACGTGAATGAGGTGGTCGCACTGCGCGCCGGTAGAGGACATGATGGTGGTATCGGAAATGGGAGAAATATGGTCGCCGCACACCGCGCCCGCCAGGCACGCCGCCACCGAGATAATCATGATCTGGCTCATGCCCGGGAACACCGCCAGCACAATGGGAATTAAAATGCCAAAAGTGCCCCAGGAGGTGCCGGTGGCAAACGACAAGCCCATGGCAATGAGGAACATGATGGCCGGCATGAGCAGGCTGGCCGCCGCATTGCCCGCCACCAGGTTGCCCACGAACTCACCCGCGCCCAGCGCGTCGCGGCAGAAGCCGCTTAAGGTCCAGGCAAAGGACAAAATAAGGATAGCCGGTACCATCTGGCGGAACCCCTCCGGCAGGCTTTCCGCGAACTGGCGGAAGGTAAGCACCCGCCGCAGCAAAAACCAAAAAAACGTGAAAATGAGCGCGATGAGCGAGCCCAGCACCAACCCCACCGAGGCGTCACTGTTCGCAAAGGCGGTGATGAACGGCACCCCCTCAAAGAAGCCGCCGGTGTACACCATGCCCGCAATGCACAGCAGAATCAGCACCAGTACCGGCAGTACCAGGTCTATCACCTTGCCTTTGGGGTTGGGTTCACTTTGTTTCTGGTCGGCGTATTCGTTGCCGGTCCCGCCGTACAAATCACCCTCCTGGGCCATCTGCTCATACTTTTTCATCGGGCCAAAATCCAGCCGCATCAGCGAGATAGCCACAATCATGACCAGCGTCAGCAGCGCATACAGGTTATACGGAATGGACCGCAGGAACACCGCAAACCCGTCTATGCCGGTGCCCTCGGCCGAGGAGGTCACCGCCGCCGCCCAGCTGGAGATGGGTGCAATAATGCACACCGGCGCGGCGGTGGCATCAATGAGGTACGCCAGCTTTGCGCGGGATATTTTTTGCTTGTCGGTCACCGGCATCATCACGCTGCCCACCGTGAGGCAGTTGAAATAGTCATCAATAAAAATAAGCACGCCCAGGCCAAAGGTGGCCAGCTGTGCGCCGGTTTTGGTCTTTATATGTTTCGACGCCCACCGGCCATACGCGGCGGAGCCGCCGGCCTTGTTCACCAGCACCACCAAAATGCCCAGGATTACCAGGAAAATGAGGATGCCCACGTTCCAGCTGTCCCCTATTTTGGCGGTGAACATATCCACCATGCTGGTAGCGGTACGCACAGGGTTGAAATTCGCATAAAACAGCGCGCCGGACAAAATGCCCACGAACAGTGAAATGTACACTTCCTTGGTGATAAGCGCCAGCACAATGGCAATGATGGGCGGCACCAAAGACCAGAACGTGGCGTACATATTGCTCACATACTCCGCCGCTTCCCCGTCCGCCGCGCCCACCAGCACCGGCACCGCCACCAACAGCAGCCCAACAATCATGCATGGAAACAAAACCCTGGTTACTCGCTTCCCCATCTCCTCATCCCATCCTTTCCTTACTGTGAATTGTATCTTCCCGGCATACGCCCGGTATTACCCGGCCCCACCGAAATACACCGTATGCACCGCGTGCCGGTGCAAAGGAAAAGTAAAAATCCCCCCGCTATAAAACGCAGGGGGCACAAAAACATCATGCAAAGATGATCTGCAGGCTGCTGTACAGGTATAGCCAGCCCAGCAGCACAGTGTACAGTAATAATACCACCAGATAGATGGTTCGGTTCCGTTTGGACTGTATGCGCAGGCCGATGAGCACCACCACCACACAGGCCACCGCCAGCGAAACCAGGTCCGAAAACGCCATGACCACCGAGGGCCGCACCCCAAAAAACTGCCCCTGGGAAGCAAACAGCACCCCCGACATGATGAGATGCCCCAGCGGAATGATGCCCACCGGCAGCACCGCCAGTGCGTATCCCACGTGTTTTGCGCGCAGCGACGCCGCCAAAAGCAGCAGACAAATGACCAGTATGGCAATGCTTTCCCTGACCATTCCATCCACCTCGCAGTCATCGATGCTATTTCTATTCTATTTTACCTTACCCTGACGCTGTTTGTCCACCTTTTGCAGGAAAACCTTTGGAACGCTTCACACAGGACGACACGACAAAATTTGCGGCAAAACATCCTGTCCGCCTTGACTTGTGCCAAAAATCCCATATAATAGAAAAGTGTCCCGCAGCAGTGCCCCGGCTGAACCAGCGGGGGCAGCCACCCTGTGCGAGGGTATGTACGCTACTGTAGCTCAGCCGGTAGAGCAGCTGATTCGTAATCAGCAGGTCAGCAGTTCAAGTCTGCTCAGTAGCTCCAGTTTTGCCAAATTTGGCGTACCATCATCCTGTTTTGGGTGATGGTTTTTTGTTGTCACCGCTGCGGAAATAAACAAGCCAAACGGAAGCAAAAATCGCCGTCTATCGGTCAAAATAGCGCTGTAAAATTTGCGAAAAAAAACCTCGCATATATGCAGCGGATGTGCTATAGTAGGAAAAAGTAGCGGCCGGGAAGCCATATGGCAGGTTGCCTGCCCGGGTATTTTACCGCTCACCATCGATGGAGGAATGTACAATGCAGGATAACCGGACTATGGAAGATGCCAGCAAGATGCATGTGCAGCAACTGGAAACCGCAAAGGCTTCTTTTGACGAAAACAACGCCGCACGCGCCGCCATGGGCAAGCACGTGGAAGAACTGCAGCTAAAGCTGAAAAGCATAGAGACTGCGGTGGAAAAGGTTCAGGTCATTTCCCGCCAGGTTACCATTCTCTCCATCAACGCATCCATTGAGGCCGCCAGAGCGGGTGTGGCCGGCAAAGGCTTTGCGGTGGTGGCGCAGGAGGTCGGCAACCTGGCCAAAAACACCGACAACGCCGTGAATGACATTGAGTCCAGCATGAAGCAGATGAACGAACTGCTGCAGAAAACCGCCGGTGATATGGAAACCGCCAGCAAGATTGGCGCCGAATTTACCGAGCAGTTGACCACGGCGCTGCAGGATGCGCGCGGGTTGTATGAGATTGTATCCGGCGAGACGCTGCCGGAAATGGACGCAGCCGTTGTTCCCGCCTTCAGCGCAGCAGAGCTGCCGGAACTGCCGGAGGCTTCCCTGTAAATAGTTACTATGCTTCCCCCGGTTGGCTTTTGGGTCCTTACCCAGCTTTTTTTGTACTTTACTTTTCCCTTTGCGCCATAAAAAACACACCATAGAAAAGCACCTGGAAATGGATTCCGGGTGCTTTTTCGTTTGTTTTTGCCCCAGCCTATTTTCACCTGTTGCATGGACGCCTTACGGAACAGCTCTGTTATTGTCGTCCGCTCTGGTGGTGGTGGCCACCGGCGCACCGGAACCTAGCTGCGCCGGGGTGCTCCCCTCCCCGGTGTCTTCCACGGTATCATTGGCCGGGTGCTTTGCGGGGCGCAGCAGCTGTATGCACAGCAGCGCCGCCCCCGCGCCGATGAACAAATCCCCTATGCTGGCAAAGCCCACATCCCAGCTGCCCAAGCGCACGAACAGTATGTCACCCAGCAGCGGCACACGGGTGGCGGCGGTTTCCAGCGTATAGCCAAATACCTCGCCGGAGGCAAAGCGCGCCGCAATGGCGGGCGACAGGGACACCACCCGGTCAGACACCGGCATGGCCCCGCCGTTCAGCACAATCACCAGGAAATTCATCAGGGTGCCGGCGCCAAAAACAGCCGGCCACCACAGGTAGCGCCAGTTCAGCGCGGCAAATGCCGCCAGCATGCCATACTGCAGCACGCACACCACCACCTGTACCGGGCCCACAGGCAGCGAAAAGGCCGACACCGCATACGGGGCCAGCCCCTTTACCAAAAACGCCGCAATGGGCAACCAAAGCGCGTGCAGGGTGTGCTCCCGGATATACGAAACCCGGCCGCCGGAAATAAACCCGACCACCACGCCCAAAACCACAAAAACCAGCAAAATCATATTGTCGACTCTATCTCCTGTTCCACATCCATTTCCAGCTGGGCGGCGTCCAGCTGCGGCATAATGCTGACGAAAACCGACACCACCTGGGGGTCGAACTGTACACCCGCCTGTTTTTCAATGATAGCCAGGGCTTCCTTCTGCTCGATGCCTTTCCGGTACGGGCGGTCGGAGGTCATGGCGTCGTAGGCATCGGCCACCGCCAAAATCCCGGCGGACAGCGGCAGCTTCTTTGGCAGCTTGTCCTCCTGGGGATAGCCGGTCAAATCATACCGCAGGTGGTGATAACGCACCGCGTCGTTAATCATCTGCGGAAAAAACACGCTTTTTATAATCTTGTACCCCACCTGGGGATGGCGCTGAATTTCGGAGAACTCGCTGCGAGCCAGCGGCCCTTCCTTCAGCAGCACCGCGTCGTTGATGCCTATCTTGCCCACATCGTGCAGCAGGGCGGCGGTGCGGATGTTCTCTACATAGGCGCGCGGGCGCTGCATGCCATGGGCAATGGCCTCGCTGTAAAAGGCCACCCGGCGGGAGTGCCCGCGGGTGTAGGGGTCCTTTGCCTCTATGGCGTTACTGAGCGCCGCAATGGTGCGCATGTTTACCGAGCGGGTGTCCAAGTACATTTTAAAGGAATAGCGCGCCATCAACAGCGGCGCCATGAGCAGCAGGATGAACAGGTAGCCTTGCGGCGGGTTGTCCAGCAGCAGGGCGAACATAAGGCCCAGCGGGATGGTGCACAACACGCTGGGGATAATGGTGCGCAGGTTGGTGCCCACCAGACGATAGAGGGATTTGTCGTTGTCCGTTGCAAAATACAGCACAAACAGCAAAAAGTTACACGCAATGACCGCCACCGCATAGGTGAAGAAAATGACCAGCATGCGCGGGGTCATCAGATGGGCTGGGTCGGGGTTCAGGAAGCTGAACAAAAAACCAATAAGGCCCACCGATATGTTAATGTTCCCCAAGTTAAAAAATTCTTTGTCCGGGGACTTAATGAATGGCGAATAAAATTTTGTGGTTACGGGATCCTTAATGATGCTGAGCAGCGACGAAACGGTGTGCAGCACCACCGCAATAGAATAATCGCTGGTCATGGCGCAGGCCAGCACCGGCACAAAGCTGATATCCAACTGACGCCCGCCACCGATGTGGATGGGCAGCATGCGACAAAGAACCATCAGGCCCACCAAAATGCCGCAGTACATCCAGAACATCATGTCGCCGTTAGAAAAATAAGGGATCGCCCGAGCGACACAGAAGCATAAAACCAATAAGCCAAGACAAATAATGCTTGCCTTGTAGAGTTTATGCGCTTTCGTCATGGGCGATCCCCCATCTCTGTTATAAGTCAAACCCGGTCAACAACTATCGATTGTTTATGTGTTACAGCTTGAACAAACTTGCGTTAAAAGAATTAGACTCTCGCGAACGCGCCGCTGGCGACGATCATAGCGCAAACAGTAGCCAAAACATAAATAATCTTTTTCATGATATAGCCTCCTCAAAAAGGTTCCTCTGCTGCATCCGCTCACCAACTTTTTATGCAGGCTATATCCGCTCCGCTTGTTGCCGGGTTTGAATTATCAAAAATAAGGTGGAATCAGGGATTCTTACATCCGATGTATACGCCAAGGAAAGGATACCACAAACAGGAAACAAAAAGCTACTGGAACATGGGGCTGGCCAGCGCCACCCGCCGGTTCACCGCGCCCAGCACGCTTTGGACCACCGCCACGTCCTGGTCCGCCTCGCTGACCGAGCTGCCCACCAGGCACCGGCCATCTGCCGGGGAAAACACCTGGGACACCACCACCTCGCTGCCGAACAGCGGTACGGACTCTACCCCCGCCAGCTCGAAGATCAACTGGGTACATTTGGTAATGGCATCCAGCGTGGCCATGGCCACGCACCGGCGGCGGGTATACTGCAGGTTGGTACCGCTGGCGCTGCCTTCTACCTCGCGGCCGCCACGTTTCAACATAACGGTGGCCACCACGTTCACGCCTTCCACGCGTATCTGCACCCCGGTAAATACCAGGCGGGAATCCAGCCGCTCCATCATCTCAGGCTGAATTTGCGCCACGCTGATGATATGGTGGTCTATGTCGGTGCCGAAACGCGAAATAAGCGCGGACTGCACATCCCGGGCAATCGCTTTTGGCCGCTTTTGCGTGGTGGCCAATACATGGACCTCTTCTGGAACCCCCAGCTCCGAAAATACAACATGGGCAGACAGAACACCATCCAACTGACAAAGTAATTCTTTCCATTCCTGGGTAAGCTGCGCATTTGTCATTTTTGCATTCTCTCCTTCCGAAACCCCGGCGGGCCCGTAAAAATTCACCTGTCTGTGTGTATACATACGGCTTTTATGCACAAATATTATAGTACGTTTAAGCGCAATGCTTGTCAATGTGCCAAAGGGCACGGCAGGAACATCCATACCGGAAACAGTGGCGAACAATC
This sequence comes from Oscillospiraceae bacterium, assembly GCA_031549285.1. Lineage (GTDB taxonomy): Bacteria > Bacillota > Clostridia > Oscillospirales > Ruminococcaceae > JAAYCI01. Next base: position 128,342 of record JAVBPZ010000006.1, read on the forward strand.
CCCAAATTGCTCACACGATTATCACATATTATGGCGCTATTTTTGCCGGCGCGCCGGTGTGGAAAAGCCCCCGCGCAACAGAAAAAAAAACCACCCCGGCACCCTGCATCGACAAAATAATCACCAATATTGAACAGGCAAAACCCGCTTCCGGTCAAAAGAAAAAATTGGGAATTTTGTTTTTCGACCGCGCCAAAAAACTGGCGACTTGCTGGTGCAATACCGCGGTATCACACATTCTATATCCTTTGCGCCCGCGTTACTTCATTTGGCGCTGTTAAACACCTGGAACGCCAAAAAGGCATTGTATACGTCCAGCTTTGCGGTCACCTCAAACGGGGCATGCATGGACAGCACCGGTACCCCCACATCCACCACCTCTATGTTGCGGTTAGCCAGGAACTTCGCCACGGTGCCGCCGCCGCCGGCGTCCACCTTGCCCAGCTCCGCCGCCTGCCAGGCAACCCCCGCGGCGTCGAACAGGCGGGTGACGGTGCCCATATACTCCGCCGAGGCATCGCTGGTGCCGGATTTTCCCCGCGCACCGTGGTATTTGGTGACCGCCACACCGTGGTTTACCTGGCTGGCGTTGCGCTTTTCGAACACGTCGGAAAAGGTGGGGTCGAACGCGGCATTCACATCGGCGGACAGGCACTGCGACGCCGCCAGCATGCGCCGGTAGGCCGCGCCGTTCGCCTCGGCCAGGTCCTCCAGAAAATGGAACAGGTACTCCGCCGCCAGGCCGGTGTTGCCGTCAGAACCGGTTTCTTCCTTGTCCGCCAGCACGCACACGGTGGTGTGGGCTGGGTTTTGGGTTTCCATTTCGGCCATCAGCGCGGTATAGGCACACACGCGGTCGTCCTGGCCGTAGGCGCCCACCATGCTTTTGTCAAAGCCGATGTCGCATGCTTTGAACGCCGGAACAAACTCTATCTCCGCGCGTATGAAGTCCTTCTCGGTGATGCCGTACTTTTCGTGCAGCAACCGCATGGTTTCCAGCTTCACGCGCTTTTTGGCGTCCTCGTCGTCGAACGGCAGCGAGCCGACCACGATGTTTAATTCTTCCCCTTTTATCCCCTCGGCCAGGGTGCGTTTGCTTTGCTCCGCCGCCAGGTGCGGCAGCAGGTCGGTGATGGTGAACAGCGGATCGCCCGCGTCTTCCCCTACCGATACCGTGACCGCGGTGCCGTCCGCTTTTATGACCACCCCGTGCATGGACAGCGGAATGGTGACCCACTGATACTTCCGGATACCGCCATAATAATGGGTTTTGAAATAGGCAATCTGCTCGTCTTCATATAAGGGGTTGGGCTTTAAGTCCAGCCGTGGCGAGTCCAGATGCGCCACCGAGAGCCGCACGCCATCGGACAGACTTTTGCTGCCGATGGTGGCGGCAATGACCGCCTTGCCACGCTGCAGCAGGTACACTTTATCCCCAGTCTTGGTGGCTTTCCCCGGCTGGAACAGCTTGTACCCAGCCTTTTTCAGGCGTGCCTCGGTGGCCAGGGCCGCTTCCCGCTCGGTCTTTGCCTCGTTCAGGAACTGCTTGTATCCCTCGCAAAAGGCCATGGCCTGCGGCAGGGTGGCGGGCGCGTGGTCAAACGCGTGCTGGGGTTTTACCAGCAGTTCATCGGCCAGCTGCTGCGCTTTGGTTTTTTCTTTGCTCATAAAAAAGGGATTCCTTTCTGGCGTTCTTTCATTGGGATGAGCCCAAGCAAACGGGCTGAATATTTTTCCACTTTACCGGAGGCAGGGCAAAATTTCTGAACAAAAAACAGTCTTGAGAAGACTTGGGGAAAACAAGCCGCCGTGTCATATCACCCGGAATACAGGGACAGGTATTTTTGATAGCTCTTGTTTACCTTGTTCACATAATGGTTCATCTGGTCGTACGGAAAGGTGGTCAGGCGGGTTCCGTCCGGGGAATAGTCCCCTTCGCCCAGCAGGCGGTCCACCGTGCCCCAGCCGCTGTGGTAGGCCGCCGCCGCGGTGGGCAGGTCCTCGCCATAGCGCTGGATGGACAGCGCCAGGTAATAGGTGCCAAAGCGGATGCTGGTGTCTGGGTCGTACAGGTCCTTGTAGGTGACCGTTTCGCCGGGCGCCAGGGTGGGTTTCAGCCAGTCAAATGTTTCCTCGGTCATCTGCATCAGGCCGCGCGCACCGGCGGCGGATTCCGCCAATGGATCGAAGCTGCTCTCGGTACGGATAACCGCGTAAATGAAATAGGGGTTCACGCCAAATATTTCGCTCCATTTTTCCACTTCTTCCACGTACTTCACCGGGTACATCTGCTTTTGAATGACCCCAAACAACGACATCGGCAGCAATGTTAACAGGAACACCGCCACCAGCAAAATAGCCAGCACCTGCCCCGTACGGCGCGCTTTTTTAGGACGCTGAGGGGCAGGACGTTTGGTTTTGTTGGCCTTTACGGTTGACAATGGTGTTTCCTCCACTTCACAGTGCCAGCAGCTTTTCCAGTACCGCCTGGCCTTGTTGGCGCAGGGCCTCCTCGCTGCCGTTGTTCTCTATCACATAATCCGCCGCCGCGCGCAGGGTTTCCTCCGGCAGCTGGCGGGACAGGCGGGTGGCCGCGGTGGTTTTGGATATCCCCTCCCGTAAAATTACCCGGCTGATGGACAGCCGGTGCTCGGCCACCACCACAATCAGCTTGTCGCAGTATTCCTGTGCCGGCGCGCCCACAATGACGGCGCCGTCAATGAAAAACAGGCGCGTACCGGCAGCCTGGGCGGCGTCCCGCCGCCGCAGCAGTTCCCGCACGATATACGGGTGGGTGATATCCACCAGGCGCTTTGCCGCCGCCTCGCTGGCGAAAGCCTGCTGCGCCAGCTGCCCGCGCAGCAGCCGCCCGTCCGGGGCCAGTATCTGCGGCCCGAATGCTTCCACCAGCTGCGCCAGGCACGCGCTGCCCGGCTGGGTGACGTCGCGGGAGATGGCGTCCCCGTCGGCCACCGGGTAGCCCAGCTGCGCATACTGCGCCGCCAGCAGCGACTTCCCGCTGCCGGAACGGCCGGTTATGCCCACGGTAAGCATTGGTTTTGTGCGTGTCATAAGTGTACCAACCGGAAGGCCGCGGCGCGCAACAGGCGGTTGTATACCGCCAGCCCCACGCCGTCTGCCTGTTCTATGCGTGCATAGACCTGTTTTGCACCATGCTCGTCCAGCGCGCGCAACGCCGCAAACAACCCCGCCGCCTGCGCGGCTTCATCGCCGGGGGCACCATAGGCGATGGCTGGAACCGGCAGCCGGTCTTCTTCCCCAGAAAAGCACAGGGCAACTATACCGTTGTCTGCCGGGTTTTGGGCTGGCATCTCTGCTATCTTCTGCTCCAAAAACCCGCGAAATTCCTCGAAACCGCCCTGCACCAGCACCAGCTGGGCCCGGGGCGCGTAATGTCGGTATTTCATGCCGGGGCTGGCCGGGGCTTCGCCGGCTGCCAGCGGCTGGGTAACCGCGGCGGCCATCGCCACCGGCGTGCCCAGCGCCTGGGCCAGCTGCTGCTGCGTAATAAACCCCGGTCGCAGGATCACCGGCGCGTCTACCAGCGACACCACGGTGGATTCTATCCCCACACGGCAGGCGCCGCCGTCCACGACAAACGGGATGCGCCCGTCCATATCCGCCAGCACATGCGCCGCGGTGGTGGGGCTGGGGGTTCCGGAAACATTCGCCGAGGGCGCCGCCAGCGGCAGCCCAGCCGCCTGTATGACCGCCAGCGCCGCCGGGTGGGCCGGCATGCGCACCCCCACGGTGGGCAGCCCGGCGCTTACCTGCGGGGCCACCGTGCCGGCGGACGGCAGAACCATGGTCAACGGGCCCGGCCAAAACGCCTTTGCCAGCTGCCAGGCAGCCGGTGGTACCACGGATGCTATTTGATACAGTACCGCTTCATTTGCGATGTGTACGATAAGTGGATTGTCCTGCGGGCGGCCTTTCGCCGCGAATATGCGCTGCACCGCCGCGCCGTCCAGCGCATTTGCGGCCAGGCCGTACACCGTCTCGGTAGGGATCGCCACCACCTGACCGGCCTGCAGCAGCTGCGCTGCCAGCGCCGTAGCATTTGGAGAAAACGGAACAAGCTGTGTTCGCATGAATTGTTGGCACGCCCTTTTGAGAAGGATTTAGTACTTTGGGGCTGTATGGTATGGGAAACGCGGGTCGCGTATAGAGTATGCGGTATCGACAAGGGGTACTGGAGTGACACAGGCCACGCGGACATGTAAGGCATGCCCCTATTGGACACCATTTTGCCCCCACTGCCCTTTTGGCATCCTGGCTGCCGGCCATTACAACCAACAACCGGGAAGCATCGGCTGCCAAACTATTCGCCGCTGGCTTTCAGCTTTTCTGCCTGGTCCGCCGTCAGCAGTGGATCTATCAGGTCGTCCAGCCCGCCCTCAAGCACGTTATCCAGCTTGTACAGCGTCAGGTTGATGCGATGGTCTGTGACGCGCCCCTGCGGGTAGTTATAGGTGCGGATGCGCCCGGAGCGGTCGCCGCTGCCCACCTGGGTGCGGCGGGTGGCGTCTATTTCGTTCTTCTGCGCGTCCTGTTTTTGTTGCAGCAGGCGGCTGCGCAGCACCTTCATGGCTTTGTCTTTGTTTTTGTGCTGGCTGCGCTCATCCTGGCACTCCACCACCATGCCGGTGGGCAGATGGGTGATGCGGATGGCGCTGGATGTTTTGTTGATGTGCTGGCCGCCCGCGCCGGAGGAACGGAAGGTGTCTATGCGCAGGTCGGCGGGGTTTATGTCCACGTCCACCTCGTCTGCCTCCGGCATAACCGCCACCGTAACGGCGGAGGTATGCACCCGGCCCTGGGTCTCGGTTTCCGGCACGCGCTGCACCCGGTGGGTACCGGCCTCGAACTTCAGCCGGCTATAGGCGCCCTCGCCCTCTACGGAAAACTGTACTTCTTTCAGGCCGCCCAGCTCGGTTTCATTTTCGCTTAATAGCTCTATTTTGAACCCGCGGGCCTCGGCATACATGCTGTACATACGGAACAGGCTGTGGCCAAACAGCGCCGCCTCTTCCCCGCCGGTGCCGGCGCGGATCTCCATAATGACGCTGCGGGAGTCGTTTTCGTCCTTTGGCAGCAGCAAAATGCGCAGTTGCTCCGCATATTGCTCTATCTGCTCCTTTGCGGTATCCAGCTCTTCCTTTGCCAGCTCGCGCAGGTCCGGGTCCAGGCCGGGTTCCTCCAGCAGTTCCCTTGCGTCGGCCTGCGCCTTTTCGGCAGCACGGTAGGCGGTATACACCTCCACCAGCGGGGTCAGCTGTTTATAGTCCTTCATCAGCGCGGTATAGGCGGTGTTGTCGGAAACGGTGGCCGGGTCCTGCAGGCGCAGGTTTATTTCCTCGTACCGGCTGCGTACCGCGTCTAGTTTATCGAACATAGTGTCTTCCTTTTGTTATAGTATAGTGCCGCCTAACCAAAAAGGCAGGCGAATGCTGTCACCAGTGGATATTTTGCCGGGTACACGGGAGCATACCGGCCTGTGCGCCAACGGCTGTGGTATAGTGATGGCCCGCTCTATAGCTGTGTGCCGTCCCGTTCTATGCGTTTGATGTTTTTTTCTATCTTGGCACGGGGCAGCATGACCTCCCGCCCACATTTCTCGCAGCGGATGCGAAAATCCATACCGATGCGCAACACCAAAAAACGCGTGCCGCCACAGGGATGCTGCTTTTTTACCAGAAGGACGTCCCCCACCTGTACATCCACGCCGCCACACCGCCTTTGCACCGGGATTCGCAAAACACCCCCACTGCGCAGGGGTGTTTGGAGCTGACTGGGCAAAGAGGACGGCGCCCATTGCCGTAAATAACCACTGATAGGACAAACATGGATCTGCTCTACCTTAGCCGGAGAAAACCAGGTTTTGGTTTCAATAAATAGTATACACAAAATAAACGAGCGGCGCAATGATTGTTGCCGGGGACGACAAAAAAATAACTGCACCCCCTTTGGGCAAAGGGATGCAGTTGCAGAGATTATTGTGTTTTTGGTGGGGTGTGTTTTTTCAGGGGGCGCTCGTGATATTACCCCACCGCAGGCGCCGCGGTAAGCCGCAGGGACGGGCGCCCCACCGTTTCCTTCAGCGAGCACACCTTGTCGTGGTAAATGACCGCATATGCCTCGCGGCTGCGCGGCAGCCACAGCGTCAGCGGCCACATGTGCCGCAGGATGATCTCTTTTTCCAGCGGGGTCAAATCAAACACTTTTTCAGCGTTTTCCAGCGCCCGCCGCGGGTGCGTAATGCCGTGCCAGCTGGTACCGGTTTCGGCGCGGGACCAGTGCCAGTCATACAAAAACAGGTCGTGCAGCAGGCCCGCGCGGGCGGCAGCCCGGGCGTTCCAGCCATTCCGCTTACAGGTAAGGTAGCTGCGGTAGCTTACCGCAATGCAGTGCTCAAGGCAAGAGGTCTTTCCATGTTGGATAAAAGATTTCATCGACTGAAAAGTTTCGTTTTCCAGTATGTCCTTCACTTCGTTGATATACTCGTCGTCATCGGGTACGTACACTTCGCTGGCCATTTCTTTGAGGGCAAATTCCATGTCGGTTGGGTCTCCTGATGTTTATAATTTTGCGTGCCAGCCCGGCATGCCGCCAGGCGATGTATTCCGGCTGTGCGGGTTGGTACTTCCCACAGCCGGCCCCCGGCCCTGCAAGGCCGTAAAAGGCAAGGTAAAATAGTTCCGGTTTTACCGGCGGCCGCCCGCCAGGTCCGGCTGTTCGGCGGCGTGTTCCGGTGCATAGGCGTCGGCATCCGGCTGGGGCAGTTGTTGCTTTTGCCGTGCGGCAGCGCGCGCGCTGTGGGCAAAGTCTATTACATAGGCCAGCAGCAGCACCGCCGCCAGCGGCACCGCAAAGGACAGCGGCACCCGCGCCACAACCCCCACCACACCATGGTGCAGCAGACGGACAATGAGCAGCGCCAGCACACCCCAGCCCAGGGTACTTTCCAGGCACAGCATGCCTTTGTAGTTCAGCGGCTTTTTGGTGTAATCCCACCAAAAGTCCCCGAACAGGCGTATCTGCAGCTGGGCAGTAAGGAACTCAAAACAGGTGGCGCTGATAGCCCCGACTATAAATAGAAGCAGCAAGGTATTGGCCAATGGGCTGAGCAGTGCAAAACCGATCAGCGCGCCAAACCCATAAATGACGCAGAACGGCAGATGGCCGGTAAACCCACGGTTCACCACCAGCTGTTTTTTCTCTATTGAGAGCACAATGCACTCCATGATATACCCACAGAAACTGTAGGCAAAAAACACCAGCACCACATACGCCAGGTGCGGCGGAATACACAGTTGTCGCGCTACCGCGCTGAAAAATGCCACAACAGATGCTGGAAGCACCTTTCGTCCCCCTTTTGCATTTGTTCCCCCATAGATACGCTGTCTTGCACACCGTTGTCAGTATACACTATCCCGGTGGCCATTTCAATGCTTCTCACATTTATTTCACCAGGTTTTTTCGCCGTTTTAACAATATTCCACGGGGACAAATTTTATTATTATGCTATTTTAACAATTATACGATGCAACAAACCTTTTTTTCGACAAACGGCCCGCTACCTACTACAACGAAACAGGGCCGGTGGTTTCTTCAACGCGGCACAAAACACAAAAGAATGGTCGGCGGGCTGTGGCGATGAATCCTCGCCACGGCCCGCCGGCCAAAAACAATGGTTGCTTACAGGCTGGCCAGCGTGGTCCCCGGGTAATAATAGGCCAGTATCTGCTTGTAGGTTTTGCCGCTGGTGGCCATAGAATAGGCGCCGTACTGGCTCATGCCCACGCCGTGGCCGGAACCCTTGGACGTAAAGGTCCACATGTTGCTGCCGTTAAAGCTGATGGAAAAACTGGGCGATGTAATTGGATAGGTATTGCCGCTGCCGTTCGAGTACCGGATAAGCGTCTGGTAGAAGTAATCCACCGTGGGTTTGTGCCCGCACACCGTCACACCGGTGACGTACCCGGCGGCGTTGGTGCTGGTGACCTTAATCCAATCCGCCGGGGCATAGCCGTTGGTGGCGCCCGCGCCGTACACCGCCTCTATGCGATTCTTCAAATCGCCGTAGGATATCTGGCCGGTAATGGCCCCCTTTGCCGCGTCCCCCGGGCTGGTGACCGAGGTAAGGTACGGCAGGTTGTTGCCCCAGTAGGCGCCGTTGTTGGTGGTGCCGTTGCTCCAGGCGTAGTACGGGGTAAACGCCTGCGCGCCGTTATAGGTCAGGTTTTGCTTCACCACCGTGTTCACGGCGGTCTGCACGGCCGAGGTCGCTGTTTTCAGCGATACCCGCGGCGCGGTATACCCCTGGCTTTGCTGGTAGAATATCCAGGACTGGGCCGCCACTGCCTGGGCCTTGTATACCTCGGCGTTGCCAAAGCCGCCTACCTCCGCCATGACGATCTGCGCCAAGATGGTGGACGCAGGCCCGGTGACCACGTTTCCGTTCTGGTCGGTCACCGTCAGGTTATGGGAGGATACCGGCGCCACCGTGCCGCTGCTGGTGGTACCCAAAATGGCGGCGTAGTCCTTGTAGCAATAGTTCATGTCCACACGGGTGGATACGCCGGCCACGCTGCCATTGTTTGAGTACTGCCACATAGGCAGCGTTTTAGGCCAGTAGCTTTGCGCCGTGGCCAGCGAGACATCCCAGTGCGCCAGCCAGTACTCGTACCCTTCGTTCTGCAGCGCCGCACAGTCAATGACCGTTTTGCCAAAGCTGGCGTAGGTGTATACGCCCGGCAGCATCACCTTACCATAGTAGTTCTTGGACATCTGTTCTATCAGCGCCATGCCGTACCGCACAATGTCGGTTCGCGCACCAATGCCCATGCTGGCGGTATTGGTGGTAATCAGCGGGTCCTCATAGTCTATGAACACCGGCATGTCGAAGTAAATTTTTTCCGCCATCAGCTGTTTTACTTCTTTGCTGTTCATGAAATAGGTGATCTCCTGCAGCATTTCGGCCTTGCTGAACGCGTAGCTGTACAGGTAGGTTCCCACCCGGATGCCGTTTGCCTTGGCGCTGCGCACGTTGTAGTCAAAGTACGGGTCTATGCCGTAGGAATTGGTGGATTTGTTCCAGCAAAGCGAGCGGATGATAGCGAAATCCACACCGCTGGCCTTCACCGACGCCCAGTTGATGTACCCCTGGTGGGAGGAAACGTCGATGCCCTTGGTAACGGTGCTGGTCTTTTCCACCGAGATGGCCACGCCGTATTTTCTGATGTTGCCCACCGAGTCCTTTACCTGGATGGTGTTGGCCGGAATGCTGGCGCCGGCGGCATAGCTTTTGCTGCCGGATGTCTGCCAGGTGGCGCCGGAATCGAAGCTGTACTGTATCTTCTTGCTAGGCAGCAGGTCATCGGGCGTCGCTGTCACGGTTACGGTTTTGGTGCTGGCGGTACCGGTATAGCCGGTGATGGAATTGATGACCGGCGGGGAAACCAAACGGCCATTCTTTTCAAAATAGTACCAGGTGCCGCTAATGGTTTTTTCGCCGATTGTAGGGGTGCCGTCGTTGTTGAAGTAATACCGGTACCCGGACAAATCCTGCCAGCCGTTGGCCATCTGGCCGTCCGCCTGTACATAGCGGCGGGTCGTTTCCACCGTGCTTCCCCAGCCCGCGGACGGCAGGCTTCCATCCGCAAAATAGAAATACTGTACGGTGGCACCGCCGACGGTGGCCTGCTGCCAGCCCACCTGCTGTTGGCCGGTGGTGGCATCCAGGATGTAATAGCGCCCGTCTACCAGCGTGCGGCCCTTGTACGCCGCGCCTTTTGTGTCTAGGCAGTAGCGGCCATCTGCCAGTGTCTGCCAGCCCTGCGCCATACCGCCGTCCGCGTTCACATAGCGGGTAGCGCCGTCAATCGGCTGTTCGCTCCAGCCGGCGGCAGGCAACGTTCCGTCGCTGAAGTAGTAATAATAGGTACTGGCGCCGTTCGCGGTGCGCATCTGCCAACCCAGCTTCTGCGCGGCGGTGGTGTCGTCAAATGAATACCATCTCTCCTCCAGCTTCTGCCAGCCCTTCAGCGCGCCGTCCTTGGTGAAATAATACCGGTTGCCGTCGGTGTCGGTGTTCCAGCCGGTGGCAATCTTGCCGTCCGTGCCAAAGGAATAACGCACGCCGTCTATGGTCTTCACGCCGGTGGCCATCACGCCACTGGCGTCGAAATAGTACAAATCCTCGCCCACGGTGGTAAACCCGGTGGCCATCTGCCCGTCCGCCAGGAAATAACGGCTTGCGCCGTCCACCGTTTTCCAGCCGGTCATGGCGGTACCGTCGGTGTCATAATAATACTTCAATTGTTTGCCGGTGGCGGTGCGGGTCTGCCAGCCGGTCTGCTGCAGGCCGTTGGTTTCGTCGAAGGAATACCACACGCCGTTTACCTGCTGCCAGCCTTTGGCCAAACCTTCTTCGCTGATATACACCCGCCCGCCGGTCAGGGCGTCCTGCCAGTCGGCGGCAATGCTGCCGTCCTCGGCAAAGGGCAGCCGCACCCCGTTTATGGCGGTGTTCGCGGTGGCCATGGCGCCGTTTGTGGGGAAGAAATAATACATGCCGTTTTCCAGCGCCTGCCAGCCGGTGGCCATCTGGCCGTCCGGCAGGAAATAACGCTGTACGCCGTTGATATCCGTGGGACCCTGCGGCAGCGTGCCGTCCTGGTAATAATAGTACGAGTAGGTAGCGCCGCCATCCTGGCGGTACTGCCAAGAGAGCTTTTGCACGCCGGTGGTGGCGTCAAAGCAGAACCACTGGTCCAGCACCTGCTGCCAGCCGGTATACAGGCCGGTTTCGCCAAAGTAATAGCGGTTGCCGCTTTCGTCCACGTTCCAGCCGGTGGCGGCCTTGCCGTTTTCATCGAAGGAGTAGGTCACGTCCCCTATTTTGGTTACGCCGGTGGCCACCCGCCCGTTACTGAAGAAATAATACGTACCGTCACTCAGCGTTTGCCAGCCGGTGGCCATGTGGCCGTCCGGGAAGAAGTACCGCCGCACCTGGGTAACCGTTTGCCAGCCCAGCACCGCCGTACCGTCGTCGTTGTAATAATAGGTATAGGTGGCATCCTCCGCCGCCACGTACCGGTACTGCCAGCCCAGCTGCTGGCGGCCGGTGACCTCGTCGAAATGGGTCCATACGCCGGCGTCCTGGGTCCAGCCGCGCAGCGCCTTGCCGTCGGCGGCAAAACGGTAGTATCCGCCGTCCACCGTCCGGTTGCCGCTCTGGCGCACACCGTCTTCATCAAAGTAATATACTTCGCCCGCAACGGTTGCCAGGCTGTTCTTGATAAGCAGACCGGAGGAGCCATAGTAGTACCAGTTGCCCTCATCGTCCTGGGTCCACTGGTCATACACCGGCACACTGCCACGGGTCAGCTTGCCGGTGGCGGTGTCAAACTCATACTCTATTTCGCCCAGCGTCACCACACCGGTGGCCGCCACGCCGGTATCATAGAAATAATAAGCATCCTGCCCCGCGGTATACCAGCCAATGGTCGCTTTGCCATCCGGCGCAAACAGGTATCTCCCCGCCTCCAGGTCCATCCAGCCGGACAGCCGCTCGCCGTCGTTTGCAAAATAGTACAGGAAGCCGTCCACCGTTTGCAGGCCGGGCAACACTTCATCGGCAGAGTTCCTGTAATACCACTTACCGTCTATTTCCTTCCATGCAAAGCCGCTGGTGGCGTCTTTGGATATCAGCACGCCGTCGTCATCGAAGTAATAATCTCGGCCGGACATGGGGTGCGGACCGCCGGTCAGGGCGGTGCCGTCCTCGGTGAAGTAATATACCTTACCGTCCGCGGGCACGGTCACTTCGCCCACCAGGGCATAGCCGTTTGTGTCGAAGTAATATTTGCCGCCGGTGGTATCCAGCCAGCCAAAGGTCTGCACGCCGGCGGCGGAAAAATGCCGCAGGCCGGTGCCGTCCCGCACAAAGCCCACATAGGCCGCGCCATCGTTTCCAAAGAAGTAGGCGTTGCCGTCGTTGTCGGTATGGCCGCCGACCAGGGCGCTTTCATTGGTGCCAGCAAACAGGTACCAGGCGCCGTTCACCTGCAGCATGCCGTTCTGCCGCACGCCGGCATCGTTAAACAGGTATACCTTGCCGTCCAGGGTGGCAAGGCCGGTCAGCGCATAGCCCGCGTCCCCATAGTATTTTGCGCCCGGGGTGGCGGCGTCCGGCGCCCAGCCATTGTGTGCCTTGCCTGTGGAGGCGTCGAACAGGTACTCGTACCCGTCCTGCTGCACAATGCCGGTCTGGCGCGCACCGCTGGCGTCGAATGCGTACAGCGCGCCGTCTGCCGTGCGAATGCCGGTGTAGGCGGCGCCGTCCGCGCCCAGGTAGTAGATTTTACTGTCGGCCGGGTCGGTAAACCAGCCGGAAGCGGCCGCGTCATTGTTCTTTGCGTTGAAATAATACCGCTGGCCGGCTATGGTTTGCCAGCCGGTCTGCCGCACGCCGGCATCGTTAAAGTAATACCGTGCGCCCCCAATATCCGCCAGGCCCTTGGTATATTCGCCGTCTGTCTTCACATAATAGAACTTGCCGTTGTTGTCCACCCAGCTGCCGCCGGTCGCGGCGTCCGGCTTCAGGCGTCCGGCGCTGTCGAAGGTATATGGTTTTTCGTTAATGGTCTGCGCGCCGGTCAGCGCCGCGCCGTCCGCGCCAAAGTAGTAGATGTTGCTGGTGGAAACGTTGGTGAACCAGCCTTTTACAGCGGCGTCATCCTTGCCCAGGAAGCAATAGGTCTTTTTACTCACCGTTTGCCAGCCGGTCTGCCGCACACCCGCCGTGTCAAAATAATAGGTATCATCGCCTATTTCCCGCACGCCGGTGTATGCCGCACCATCCGCGCCATAGTAATAGTTCGCGGCGCCAACCGTGTTCCAGGTATTCACCAGCGCCGCACCGCCCTCGCCCGCGAACAGGTACTTTTTGCCGTCCGCCGCGGTGTAGGCGCCGGTCTGCTGCGCGCCGGCGGCGGTGAAGCAGTACAGTGTGCCATTAATGTCGGCCACGCCGGTTTTAGCCACGCCGTCCTCGCCAAAATAATAGGTGGCGGTTTCATACGGCTGCCAGCCATACAGCGCCGCGCCGTCCGCGCCAAACAGATAGGTCTTGCCCGCCACGGTGTGCAGGCCGCTTTGGCGGATGCCGTTTTCGCCCAGGTAGTACAGCGTCTGCATACCGCTGACCGGGTGCGCCAGCGTGACCACACCGGTTACCGATGCGCCGTTTTCGCCCAGGTAGCAGGCGCCCTTGGGGCTGTCGGCCCACTGGTTTGTCAGGGCGGTGGCGCCTTCTCCATCAAAGCAATACCAGTTTTTGTCCACCAGATGCCAGCCGGTTTGTTTGGTGCCGTTCCCCGCCAGACAGTACACCTTCCCACCGATGGACTGCACGCCAGTCAACATGGCGCCGTTGTCCCCCAGGTACACCGAGCCGTCGGTGTCTTCGTCCCAGGTGGCGGTGGCGGCAAGGCCGGTGGCGTCGTCAAAATGATACCGTTTGCCGCCCACCGTCTGCCAGCCATACAGCTGCTGGCCCTCGGCGGAAAAGCCAAACCAGCCGGTTTGGCCGTCTTTTTGCAGCTGGTGCACACCGGTAAGGGCGTAAAAATCCGGTCCGAAGTAATAGGAGGTATCCGCGCTGGCGCGCAGCACACGGAAGCCGCTGACCGGCGGGGTGTACCAGCCCTGTATCGCCATGTCGTCGTCACCCACAAACGCATACAGCCGCCCGCCGACATCAATAAGGCCGCTCTGGCGTGCGCCGTTTTCATCAAAGCAATAGCGCTCTGTGCCTATCTGCTGCAGGCCGGTTATCGCCGCGCCGCCGCTGCCCAGGTAATACACCGCGCCGGTGTCTTCGTTGGTTTGCCAGCCGGAAAGCGCCGCGCCGGTGGTGTCGTCGAACCGGTACTGCCGGCCGCCCACCGTCTGCCAGCCGCTCTGCCGTGCGCCGTCCGTGCCAAAGTAGTACAACACGCCGCCCACGCTTTGCAGGCCGGTCACATAGTTACCGGCCTCGTCCATGTAATACACCTTGCCGTCCTTTTCCTTCCAGGAATAGGTGGGCGCCGGTGTGGGGGTATCGGAGGCCGGGGTCGCCGGTGCCGCCGCCGGCGGTGTGGCCGGGGTCACGGCGGGGGCCGCCGGTCTGGATGTACCGGTACCATTGCTGCCGGTGCCGCCGGTGGTCTGCGCCAGACGGCCGTCCTCCCCAAAAGTGTACTCTTTCCCATCGATGGTTTTCTTGCCGGTAACCGCCGCGCCGTTGGTGTTAAAGTAATAGCGGCTGCCGTCCTTGTCGGTGAACCAGCCCCGCGCCGCACGGCCGGTGATATCATCAAAATAATATTTTTGCCCGCCAATGGTTTGCCAGCCGCTCTGGCGTGCGCCGTCCGGGTCAAAGAAATACCAGCTGCCATTGATCTCCTGCAGGCCGGTCAGCACTTCGCCGTCCGGGCCTATGCAGTAGGTGTTGCCGTTCTCCGTTTTCCAGGTATAGCCGCCGGCCGCGTCGTCCGCCATCAGACGACCGTCTTCGCCAAAGGTGTATTCCTTCCCGTCTATGGTGGCAGTACCCGTAACGGCCACGCCGTCCTCGCCAAAGTAGTATACATTGCCGTCCACGTCGGTGAACCAGCCGGTCAGCGCAACGCCGGTGGCCGGGTCGAAGTAATATTTATTGCCGTCCACTGTTTGCCAGCCGGTTTGCGGCGTGCCGTCCTCGCTGTAATAATACAGCGAACCGTCTACCTGCTGCAGCCCCGCCAGCTGTTCCGCCTTATTTAAAAACCCCGGCCAAACAAACAGGGCACACAGTACCCCCAGCGCCAAAACCACCGCCGTGACCGAGACAATAACCACTGATTTTCGTTTCATGATACACCTCTCGTCCTTCCTGGATGGGGGCAAGTTTCATTTTGCCCCAGGGCCGCACTGTATCCTGCAAAACGGGTGACGGTCTTACCCGTGAAATACTGCCAGCGCGCAATCGTGAACCGCCGCCAAATTCCGGTATCGCTCACAACGCTGTCTACACGGGTATATTATACCACAAACGCCTGGTTTTTCAATGTTTTACACGAAATTTCCTTCTACAGCGGACGGTTTTAGGCAGTATTGTGAAAACTTCACAAAAACCCTTGATTTACAAGGGTTTTTGCCTGACAAGTTTTTTTACTTTACATGTTTAAAAACACCACAATTTTGCATCCAGCAGGCTAGATTGTCATCCTTTTGTAATAATTGGTCATACTGGGCGCTTCAGCGTATGTTTTTGCTGACCGAGTAACCATAGCCCGCCGAAAGATTCTTTTTTCCTTTGTGCGGGGTGCAATCTGACGGTCACTTCCCCGTGGGTTGGCCGGTTTGCACCATTATCATCGGCTCATATGCCACATTTTCCCCTGTTTTCCGTATTCTGGACACAGCCACACTTGTATCCGGCCCGCAAAATAGCTATAATGCAAGTGTAGAAAGGAGGCTTCCCGATATGGCAGACAACCTGTTTACCGAGGGCGTGAAACCGGGTGGCCTTACCACCGGAACCGAGACCCGTATTCTGCTGTGCTACCTGCTGGACAGCGTGGATGCGCCGGTCAGCCGCGAGCAAATTCAGGACGCCCTGCTGGGCGAGGAACTGGCGAACTATTTTTTGCTGGCGGAGGGGCTGGGCCAGCTGCTGGAACAGGGGCTGATTACCGGCGATGACACCGGCTATTCCATTACCGAAAGTGGACGTACCGTCGGCAAAACCCTGGCCGACGACCTGCCCCGCACTATCCGGGACGCTGCCGTGCGCGGGGTTATCCGGGCGCAGCGCTATGCCGCAAAAGAAGCGGTGCACCAATGTGAAATAGTGAAGGGCGAAACCGGCGGCCGCCAGGTTCGCTGCGCTATTGTGGAGCCGGCCGGCGCGCTGTTTGAGATGAATTTATACATGCCGGACACACTGTCCGCAGAGGCGGTGCGCGGCAAATTTGTAGAAAGCGGCGATGAGGTATACGCCCTGGTGTTGGCCGCGCTTACCGACGATGAGCCGTTGGCGCGCCGCTCGCTGGAGCAGCTGAAAAACCCCCGACCGGAACCAAAACCGTAGTTGATTTTGACTCTAAAAAACAATTACCCAGCGGTTAAAATTTCGTTTTCGCACTATTTTTTGTTTGACCGTGGTTAAAAAGCTATTTTTGCATTATTTTTCTTTTGACTGCATTTATCTTGGTTTTTCTGCTATTTTATTTCGTTTGGCTCAGGGTTGCTAATTTCCGAATAAATGGTGCATACTTTTCGTTGATTCGTTATTTGTTTTGCAATTTTTGTGAGCGCTGTCAAAGAGGATTGTTGCTTTATTTTTCTGCTTTGGCGTATAGACTGCTCTCTTTTGTTGGGCAGCAGCAACCTGCCGGGCGCCGCAGCATAGGGCAAATATTGGACCGGGGCTCCGCCCGTGGTACTCCCCTGGTATTTCTGCGAATGTGTTTTTGTCTAGGTGCTTTTGTGTCCATGTGGGGCATGGTTTGGATACTCTGGACGGTACTTTTTACCCGGTAGCGGTGTGTAAATTTTTGCTGATGCACTTCGTTGTGAATGGGGATATATCTCCCTTTTATACCGCCGTGGCTGTAACTTTTATCGCCGGAATGCCCGCAAGAAAACGAAACAGCCCTCGGTGTGGTTGCCGGGGGCCATTTTGTCCCATTATTTTGCTTGCGAATATTAAACGTGCTTCCCTTTCACATCCCCCTTTGGGAACCAACTGCTCCGCAACAGGTCAATGCAGGGATTGCATCACTCTACAGCAAGCAAGGATCGCGTTGGATACCTGTATCTCTGGCAAATACCCCGCCATACTATCCTTGCATTTTGCTGCCGCACGGCGGAGCTTGTTTGGCCACATACTGGAAAATTTGTACCTCTATGTACCTAGCCAGTTTAAAAACGAATATCGTAATATTTTTTGTTTGACCGTGGTTTATTTGTGGTTTTCGTCCATTTTGGCTTTTGACTGTCTTCTCGCTAGCCCAGCAAGCCCCAAATCAATAGGTTTTTTATCGATTTAACGCAATTATTTTCTGATGTACGATTTAAAAAACAACAAAATCACTGGTTTAAAGCGAATATCACAATATTTTTCCTTTGACCGCGGTTTATTTGTATTTTTCGCTTGTTTTCCATTTTGACCGGCCATCAAACACGCTGCAGCGTACAAGGATATATTGTTTTGCCGCTCCTGCAGTATGGCACTCCATTACCCGCCGTTCCATGCCAGAACGCCCGTCCCACAGCAAGCCTTTGACGTTTCGGTTTAAAAATAATTTGTGCACTATTTTTCGTTTGACCGTGGTTTATTTGTATTTTTTGCCTATTTTTGTTTTTGACCGGTGGTTATTGCCGTTCGTTTTTGCATCTATTGCTCATACCTTCGCATTTATTAGCGTGTTTCGGGGTATTTCAGCCTTGATGTTTTGGCGGGCTCTTTCGTGTATCGGTTAAAACCCGAATTTCTAACTATTTTTCGTTTGACTGTGGTTTATCCTTGATTATGCTTTGATTTTTTCTTTGACCGGAGCATGACAGCGGTTCGGCGCCGTTTTTTCAAGGATAGATCCGCATGTTGTTTATACGGTCCGGGCTTTAATATATACGCATCTCACTAGCACGCATTCGTATCGTCTATCGCTCCTACTCGTTTCTATTCTTTTGCGGGCATCGTCACCTGTACCGGTAAAAACCGAGGTGGTTTTGCGGCAAAATTCACCGCCAAAACCACCTCGGTTTACCTTGAATTGCGCACAAGACAAAACCAGTCGGTTTTGAAAGGGATCGACTGATTTCTTGTTTATTGTTTCGAACCTGCGAACTATATTTGTGTATAGCATTTTTACTTTACATGTCCATTTCGGACGGATTTGACCGTCCATTCCCCTGCCCTTTCAGCGACGAAACGGTACCGTTTGCCAGCGGGTCTGTTTGACCGGAAGCAGTGCCCTCTTGCTTGCCCTCCACCACACCGCTGCCGCGGAACACATTCAAAATGGTGTGCAGGAATATCCGGCAGTCCAGCAGAAAACCGATGTGCTGTGCATAGTACCCGTCCAACTCCGCCTTTTGAGCAATGGGCAGCTCGTCCCGTCCGCTTACCTGCGCCAGGCCGGTCAGGCCGGGGGTAACGTCATTGGCGCCGTATGCGTCGCGCGCGGTTACCAAATCGTCCTGGTTCCACAGGGCGGGCCGGGGGCCGATGATGCTCATCTGCCCGCACAGAATGTTCAGCATCTGCGGCAGTTCGTCCAGGCTGGTGAAGCGCAGGAACCGCCCCATTGGGGTGATGCGCGCCGATGGATCCTTCAGCAGATGAGTGGGCACGTCGCTGGGGGTGTCGGCGTACATGGTGCGAAATTTTAGAATAGTGAAATAGGCTTTGCCGCGCCCTACCCTTTTTTGTCGAAACAACACCGGCCCGCGCGAGGTCAGCTTTACCAGCAGGATGAGCAACAGGAACACCGGCGACAGTACCACAAGCGCGAGAAACGACAGCAGGACATCTATCCCACGCTTAATTACCTTGGGGTACATGGGCCGGCCTCCTTTCATTGCTAGGTTTGCAGGGTAAAGTCGCCTGTGAAAGTTCTTATTGCCCAGTTACATGGAAGAGTATGAACCATCCATTATGCCTCCCGGCTATAGGGGTCATGGTGAAAGGTGGGCACAATATCCAGCAGCGCCTGCACCAGGTTCTCGCTGTTGTTGGAGTATGCAATCGCCTTCAGCGCGCTCAGGTGGTCGAAGAAGGTGGTGCTGTTCAGGCGGATGGGCGCGCCGATATAAATTTTCTTGTTGTCGGTTTGGCGCAGGCCTTCCTCGTCCATCAGCAGTTCTTCATATAGCTTTTCACCAGGACGCAGGCCGGTGAATTTGATTTCAATGTCCTCGTATGGGCGGAACCCCGCCAGTTTTATCAGGTTTTCCGCCAGCTCCAAAATCTTTACCGGCTCGCCCATATCCAGCACGAACACCTCGCCGCCTTTGCCCATGGCGCCGGCCTCCAGCACCAGGCCCACCGCCTCCGGAATGGTCATGAAATAGCGCACCACGTCCGGGTGGGTCACGGTAAGCGGGCCCCCGGCGGCAATCTGTTCCTTGAACAGCGGCAGCACCGAGCCGTTTGAACCCAACACATTGCCAAAGCGCACCGCCACAAAGGTAGTGGCGCTTTTTTGCGCCATAGACTGTACGATCATCTCGCAGATGCGCTTGGTGGCACCCATCACGTTGGTGGGGTTCACCGCCTTGTCGGTAGAGACCAGCACATACCGCGATACACCATACTTGTCCGCGGCCAGCGCGGTGTTATAGGTGCCGTATACGTTGTTTTTCACCGCTTCCTCGGGGCTGTCCTCCATCAGCGGCACATGCTTGTGCGCGGCGGCGTGGAACACCACGTCTGGCCGGTACCGCTCAAACAGCGCATCTATCTTTTTTGAATCCCGTACCGAGGCAATGAGCACCTCCATGCACAGTGCGTTGCCGCAGTCCCGCAGCAGCTCCTGCTGGATGGCATAGGCGCTGTTTTCGTAAATGTCCACAACCAGCAGCTGGCGCGGGCCGTAGGAGGCGATCTGGCGGCACAGCTCGCTGCCGATGGACCCGCCGCCGCCGGTAACCATGACCACCTTATTGGCCAAAAACGCGCTGGACAGCTCGTTCAGCTTGATGGTATCGCGACCCAGGAGGTCCTCTACCCGCACGTCGCGGATGCGGCTGGATAAATCGCCCTCGGTCAGCATCATCTGGCGGATATCCGGCAGGATGCGCAAGTTGCATTTGGTTTTGGAACACAGCGCCAAAATACGCTTGCGGTCGTCTTCTTCCACCGACGGAATGGCCAGCACAATGGTTTCTATTTCGCACTGCTTGCACAGCTCGGGAATGGCGCTGGTGGTGCCCATGATTTCCACGCCCATGATGGTTTTTCCAACTTTATCCGGCGCGTCGTCCACCACGCAGATAATGTTCATGTCCGGGCTTTTGGCACGCTGTTGCTCGTGCAGCAGCGCCGCCGCCGCGTCCCCCGCGCCAATGACCATGACCCGCCGGGCTTTTCGCCCGGTGCGCTGGAAGCGCATGTTGCGGTACATGCGGTAGGTCAGGCGGGAATACAGCGTGACCGAGATGGCAAACAGGGCGCTGAGAAAATAGACCGACAACGGCACCCGGCGCTCCTGGAACAGCAACAGGCTGCCCACAACAAACACCGCCACCGCCACCACCGACGCCACAACCAGGCGGAAAAACTCCACCACCTCGGCATAGCGCCACAGGCTGTCGTACATGCCCATCAGACCGTACACAATCTCGAAACAACACACAAAATAAAAGCAGCTGGAAACCAGCAGCGGATAATACACCGCCATATTTACGCGCCCCTCAATAAGCACCCACGGCAGAATGTACGCCAGGGTGACCGCCAGAATATCAAACAGTATTAAGATAAGCTTGCGGTAACGGCTGAGAAACGCGGCAAAATGTCTTGACATGGCTTCACCTGTTTTGGATTTGGATCTTGTTGGATCCTGTATGTTTGGCACAGCGTATCCGCCGGCCAAAGCCGGGTGGATATTCTTAGTATAAATACCACAAGAGCTTATTCCGGCGCGAACTCCACGTGTCCCTGGGAAACGTCCACCGCCACCAGGCGCACCTTTACCTCCTGCCCCAGCCGCCAGCTGCTGCCGGTCACCGGGTCCACCAGGCGCACACCGTCCTCTACCTCCAGCCGGTGCTCGCTGAGCGATGCGCTGCGCAGAAGACCCTCGGCGGTATTTGGCAGCATGACGTACACCCCAAACGGCTGTACCGAGGAGATAATGCCCATAAAGCTTTCGCCGATGTGCCCGTGCATATATTCCGCTTTATAGCAGTCGTCACAGTCCCGCTCTATCTGCTGGGCCACCAGCTCCCGCGCGGAGGACTGGCGAGACGCTTCCTCCGCAAATTTCTTATAACGTTTGGAAAGCCCGGCGGCGTCGGTGCCGGCCACCACATCGCTTAAAATGCGGTGGATGGCAAGGTCCGGGTAGCGCCGGATGGGCGAGGTGAAATGGGCGTAATCTGCCAGCGCCAGGCCATAGTGGCCTTTGGGCTGCGGTTCGTACTTCGCTTTTGCCATGCTGCGCAGCACCGCGGTGTGTACCGGTATCTCCAGCGGGGTGCCACGGGTTTCTTCCAGCAGCTGGTCCAGTTCCTGCACGGTGGGCAGGTTTTCTTTAAACTTTACCGGTATGCCCAGCGCCGTCAGCATGGTGATAAGACCCTCTACCTTGTCGGCGGACGGCTTTTCATGCACCCGGTACACGAACGGGATGTCCTGCTTTTGGGCCCAATGGGCCGCCGCGCCGTTCGCCGCCAGCATAAACTCCTCTATCATTTTTTCCGCGTCGCCGCGCACCCGCGGGGCCAGGCCCACACAGCGGCCGGCATCGTCCAGCTGCAGCACCGCTTCGTCGCTTTCGATATTCAGGCTGCCGCGCGCGGTGCGCAGCTTTGCCAGCTTTTCATACACTTCTTTCATCAGCGAAAGGCTGCCGGCCACCGGGGCGTATTTTTCGCTTATCCCTGCGGTGGCGCTGCCATCCCACAGGGCGTTTACCTCGCTGTATACGCCTTTCACCTTGCTGTTTATCACCGTTTTGGCAAAGCGATAGTCCACCACGTGGGCGCCCGCATCCAGTTCCAAAAAGCAGGAAAACGCCAGCCGGTCCTCGCCGGGGTTCAGGCTGCAGATGCCGTTGGACAACGCGCGCGGCAGCATGGGAATCACGCTGTCCGCGTAATAAATGGAGGTGCCGCGCCGGAACGCTTCCTCATCCAGGACGCTTTTGCCGGTCACATAATGGCTGACGTCCGCAATATGCACACCCAGGCGGTACCCCTGCGCGGTTTTTTCCAGGCTGATGGCGTCGTCCATGTCCTTGGTGGAATCGGAGTCAATCGTGAACACGACCTCGTCGCGCAAATCGCGCCGGGCTTTACAGTCTTTGTCGCGTATCGGCAGTTCGGACTGGGTTTTGGCCTCCGCCTTCACGGCGGCGGGAAAGCTTTTTTCCACCCCTGCAGCATACAAAATAGCCTTCGCGCACTGGCGAGCGCTGTCTGCCGCGCCAAACCGCATGGTGATACCCACACGGTGGTCCTCGTACCGGCTGCCGCGCTCCAGCACTTCGCCCGCGGCCTTTTCGCCTTCTTTGGCGCCGCCGTCGGCGCTTTTCTTTATGAACAGTGGGGTTTCCGGCGCCTTGTCCGGCACCAGCACCAGCCGGCCATCACGCTTTTCCACCGTACCCACCACACGGCCCGGCGGGGATAGTATCTCGGTAATTTCGCCCTCGCGGCTGCCGGGAACCCGCGGCCGGGCAAACAGGGCCACCGCCACCATGTCCTGTGGCAGGGCGCCGTGCAGGTACTTGCCCGGAATAAATATATCATCGCTGCCGTCCAGCGGGGCGGCAAACGCGTACCGCCCGGACAGTTTCACCAGGCGTGCCTCCACCGTTTGCGGCGCGGCGTTTTTGCGCAGGGTATACACCCCTTTGTCATTCTTCACCTTTTTGTCGTGTTCCAGCGTGGTCAGTGCTTTCGATACCTTTTTGCCATCGGCGCCGGTGGCACCGCGCAGCTGTTTCAGGGTAAGCGAACCGTTCGCCAAATGCTGCATAATAGAGGATTTTAGCGACATGGCAGTTTCTTCCTTTCAAGTCCAGGATAGATTGTCTATTGGAAAACAGCAGCGGTCTGTTTTTGGCATTTTGCAGCAGAACTGCCGGCACTTTGCCTTACCACAAAAAAAGAAAGCTGGTGCAAAACCTGCAAGCGGCCGACCCCTTCCCCACAGCGGAAACACCAAATAGGCCCTGCGAACCTGGCCTCATGACGTGCCCCGGGGAAGCGGACGACCGGGCATTTTTGCAACAGCCCCTTTGCGCAACCGCTGGAAATGGCAATACGAATATTTTTGAATAGGTTTGGAAATTACGAACCAAAAACAGCGCTGAGCACGTTTACCCCAATGGTAAGCACAAACAACACCACCGCCGCAATGCGGGTGAATTTTGCCTGGCGCGCTTCCTTGGTACGTGTGCGGGTTTCGCCGCTCATCATCTCGGTACCGGTAATAACGCTGGACAGGCCCTGTCCCTTGGACTCCTGCGCCAGGATAATGCCGGTCAGAACAATGCAGGCAATGATTAACGCCACACCCGCAATTACTTCGATCACACTCATTTTGAGCACCTCCATGAAAGTACAGAAAGATTGTATCACACACACCGCAAAAAATCAATCGGAACCTTTGCAAAAAGCTGGATTTGACTGTTCTGATAGCCTACAAGGTGCATTTGGTTATTATGCACAAAAGAAAGTGCGCAAGTTACAGCTGTTTGTACAAAAAAGCTCTTGTAAATAGCTGTGCAAAGGTATAAAATAACTTTCGGTATTCGGAACGGTCTCACGATTTCGGTATTCGTAAAACAAAAACGGTCCTGTGTGACCGTGTGGAAAGAGGGATGGGAAATGAAAGAGAAAACAACACGGCGCAGCTATATGGGTATAAAAATAGGGGTGCTGTCCGCCGCACTGACGGTGCTTTTCGCGGTACCGCTGGCGACCAGCGCCTTTGCCGCCGAGCCGGACGGTGCGGCAGAACCCGCCACACTGGCAGCCCAGGAGACACAGATGCTGCAGGATGAAACCAGCAATCATATCTTAGAGTGGGGCGTGTTCGGCATTGCTGCCGGCGAGTTTGCCGGCCTGCTGGGCATGGGCCTGCGGCAGGTACAGCGCGACAAACGCCGCCGCAAAGAGGAAGAAAAAACAGCCATTCGCCCGGCACCGGTGGCGGTGGAACTTTCGTACCGGGAATACAAACTGGCACGGGAGCAAAAACACGGCGCGGTTGCCTGAGGTAAAAGAAATTTTCCGCTTGGTATCGGGCATACCGCTACCATTTTTGCCTATTGTGTCTATTCAAAATTACATGTGCGGCCGTCCTGTTGGGCGGTCGCTTTTTTTAGTTTGCTTCATTTATACGCGCCAAGGGGGAGTGCCGCCCGGTTACTGTTCCCCTGCGGCAGCGGTGGCGTCCGGGGCAGCGGGGGCCTCTTCCGGCAGGCCCAGTGTACGGCGGGCGTCCTTCGCTATGGCCAGCGTGCCGCCCTGCCGGGCCACTATTTCCAGCTGTTCGCGCTGCTTTTCTGTTTCGTCCTGCGCGGCGTATATTTTTGCCAATGCCATGCGCTGGGACATTTCTGTTTTGCGGGTTTGCGCACAAAACAGCGAGGTTTCAAAAAAATACTGTGCCTGCGCCACCTCTCCCTGCAAAAACAGCAGATAGTATTCGTTGTACAAAATAAGGCTGGCATGTTCGGCAAACGATGCTCTTTTTTTATTCTTTTCCAACCACTCTTTCGCCACCTGCAAATATTGCCGGCCATTCACACAATCCCCTGTAGCCAGGTAATACCCCGCCAGGTTCCCGTATGCCAGCGCACTGACGGCCTCAAACCGTTTTGGGGTGCCGCGGTGTTGCGACATCCAGGTAAGCACCTCAAACGTCATCCGAATGGCACCCTGTGTATCCCCTGCAGCGGACAGGCCCACTGCATAGTTTAGGCCATAGGCTGGCCAGCTTGCATCGGTTGCCGACGAAGACAGCAAACTTTTTTCCATGCTGCGGCAGGCCTTTTCATACCGTGGAGCATATTCCGCCAGGTAGCGTTCGGGGTCGCACTGCTCCATTAAAACAGCCAATAAGTGTTTATAATTTTGCATGGTCAGCGCCGCAATAACAACGGTTAAAACCAGCAGCCCCAGAAAAAGCACCAAAAAAGTGGTTCCAGGGCTTGCAAAAAGCCAATCATGGTCTTCACGTACCACCTGCGGTAACACCACCAGGCCCACAAACAACATCACCACAACTATGAACGATATGCGTTTATATTTTGGATAAAAATCGACCACGCCTTACTCCTCCCCTTCCGCCGCTTCCGGCGGCGCCAGCGTTTGCTGTTCCACCACGTCGTCCGGGCGCAGCAGCGCGCCCACCGCCGGCAGCCCCCGCACACGGTAGCGGTGCTCGTCCCGCAGTTCCAGGGTGCTTGCCAGCCGCACCCGGAAGATGTTCTGGCCTTTTTTCAGGGTGATGACGTTCACCCCGGCGGTGTTTTTGGTGGTTTTCGGCGGGATCTGCGCCGTGGAAATGAGCAGCATGCGCCCGGCGCTGGTTTCAATGGCGATTTCCTCTTCTTCAACAAAGTCGCACATCCAGGCAAGCGGCGCCTTGTCCGCATAGGCGTTTATCAGCTTTTTGCGGTTTTGCTTGGTGGCATAGCTGGCCAGCGGCACCTTCGCGCCTTTGCCGTTCTGGAACAAAAACAGCACAAACCCGCGGTAATCGTCGGTCAGCACCATGGCAATGGGGGCTTCATCCTCGTCCATGGACAGCCGCGCGGGCAGGTAGTCCCCTATTGCGCTGGCTTTGCCGTCCTCAAAGTCCCCCACCCGGCACTTGTACACCTGGTGCTGGTTGGTAAAGAACAGCACCTCGGCGGTGTTGTGGGTTTCCACCTGCCGCAGGATCTCATCCTCTTCCTTCAGCTTGTGTTCGCCGCTCATGCGCAGCGAAGCCGGGGTAATTTTTTTGAAATACCCCTCCTGCGTGAAAAACACCGTCACCGGATAATCCGGCAGGGTTTCCTCCACAAAATCGTCCTCGTCCGCCGCCACCTCGTACAGAATTTCGCTTTTGCGCTCCCGGCCGTACTTTTTGCGCACGGCAGACAGTTCTTCTATGATGATTTTCTTCACCCGGGCGGGGCTTTTCAGCGTGTCTTCCAGGTCCTTAATGTCGTCTTTCAGCGCCTGGATCTCCTCCGTGCGCCGCAGGATATACTCCCGGTTCAGGTTGCGCAGGCGAATTTCCGCCACATATTCCGCCTGAATTTTGTCTATGCCAAAGCCAATCATCAGGTTCGGAATCACCTCGGCCTCGGCCTCGGTTTCACGCACGATCTTCACGGCTTTGTCTATGTCCAGTAGAATGGCCGCCAGGCCCTCGGCCAGGTGCAGGCGTTTCTTTTTGCCGGCTAGCTCGAAGCTGACCCGGCGGCGCACGCATTCCGTGCGGAAGGCGCACCACTCTTCCAAAATTTCCCGCACGCCCATGACCCGCGGCATGCCCCCCACCAAAATGTTGAAGTTGGCGGAGAAATTATCCTCCAGCGGGGTCAGGCGCATCAGCTTCACCATCAATTTGTCCGGGTCCTGCCCGCGCTTTAAATCCAGCGTCAGCTTCAGGCCGGACAGGTCGGTCTCGTCCCGCATGTCGTTTATTTCTTTCACCCGGCCGGTTTTCACCAGGTCGGCAATCTTATCCATGATGGCCTCCACCGTGGTGGTGGGGGGAATCTGGGTGACCTCGATGAGGTTTCCTTCCTTTTGGTATTGCCATTTTGCGCGCACCCGCGTACTGCCGCGGCCGGTGGCGTAAATGCTTTCCAGGTCATTTTCATTGTACAAAATGTACCCGCCACCGGAAAAATCCGGCGCCAGCAGGGTGGTTTTCAGGTCATGGTCCGGGTTCTTCATCAGCTCTATGGTGGTGTCGCACAGCTCCGCCAGGTTGAACGAGCAGATGTTCGACGCCATGCCCACCGCAATACCCAGGGTGTTGTTCGCCAGTATGGTGGGAAACGTGACCGGCAGCAGGGTGGGTTCCTCGGTGGTGGCGTCGTAGTTCGGCACAAAATCCACCGTTTCTTTGTCTATGTCGCGAAACAGCTCCTCGCACACCGTATCCAGCTTTGCCTCGGTATAGCGGGCGGCGGCGGACGCCATGTCACGGCTGTACGCCTTGCCAAAGTTACCTTTTGAGTCCACAAACGGCACCAGCAGGCTTTCATTGCCGCGCGCCAGGCGCACCATGGTGTCGTAGATGGCGGCGTCGCCGTGCGGGTTCAGGTGCATGGTGGCGCCCACAATGTTGGCGCTTTTGGTGCGGTTGCCTTTTAAAAGGCCCATGTCGTACATGGTGTACAACAGCTTGCGGTGCGCGGGCTTAAAGCCGTCTATCTCCGGCAGCGCGCGGGAGACAATGACGCTCATGGCGTAGGGCATATAGTTTTCTTCCAGCGTTTGGGTGATGCCGGTTTCCACCACCACCCCCGCGCCGGGAATCTCCACGTTATCACCCAGTTGTGGCCGGGCGGGTTTTGTGTCTTTTGGTTTCTTTTTTTGTGCCAAGGGGGGCCTCCTCTGTATTGGGAAATGCGTTTGTATGCCGTGCAGAATGCTTTATGCCGTATAAAAATTACTGCCGCGGAATCTGCCGCCCGTAGGCTTACATAAATCCGGTGCGCAGCAGCCGCAGCACCGCTTCTTCGTCATCCAGGTCATAGTCACCCCAGCCGGGGCCGCGCCGGTAGGCAATGTTGCGCTTTTCGTTTTCCACTAGATACCCAGCGAACGCCTCGGGGCCGTCTTCCTGTTGGCAGCGGACAAACGCCCGCTGTTTTATTTTGCCTGGGGCAAATTCTTCCTGCCCGCAGGGCGCGTCCGCACACTGGTGACAGGCGTCCAGCTCGTGGTCCAAATGGCAGCAAGTGTACTGGTAACAGCCATATTTTCCTGCGCGCTTGCCGCAGCCGGTGGCGCTTTTACAGCCGGGGCCTTCGCGGCACAGGCCGCAGGGCAGCCCGCAGTACGACAAGGTGGACAAGATATATGCCGCGTCCACCGGGCCGGGCGGCGGCAGCTGGCCGCCGGGTTCGCCGTCATTTTGTATTGCTTCCTCCGGCACATCGTCGGCACCACCGCCATATTGGTACATATACTCAGCGAAATCCAGAAACTGGCCGTTATGGGTGGTCAACACATCCCGCTGGCCCACCCACAGGGCGTGGTACATTTCTTCCGGTACGCTGTACTCGGTCTCGGTACCGTTGTCCGCACGAAAAATGACGTTGTAAAACAATTTGCCGGGGGTGGACCAGCCGGTGTATCTGCGGCCGGGTGGGGTTTGCACCATGTTTTTATCCACCACGGTGGCGGTGTGTTCCCGCACCGGTTCGTCCTCCAGCACATACTGGCCGGCCGCACGTTTTTTGGCGGCCACGCGGTGGCCCCAGTATAAGAAAACGGCCAGCACCGCGGCAATGACAGCTACAGCCAGCAAAACCCACGACCAGGACATGGCGGCACCTCCTGTGCGTATGATACCGATTGTAAATGAAAACAAATGGGTTTGTGGGCGGGAGAAAGGTAGTATTGCTTCGCAATACTGGGGTTTTGGCCGGGACAGGGATAGCTGCTCTGCCGGGATGGCGCGGCGGGAATTTCACTTCGCTCACGTGCTCGCGCACCAGCGTGACCTAGGTTCGCTGCGGAAACACCCGCCACACCATCCCTTTCGGTTAGATTTTTTTGTCCCGGCCGGAGGGAGAGGGTGTAGGCAAGGCGAAAATGCTTGCATTTTCGCCTTGCCTACACCACCACACCCCTGGGCCAAGACGTATTGAGTCTAAACAGGCGGGGGTGACCGGTGTTTCCTTCGGGACAATAAAGAGGTTGTGCGAAGCACGTCCCGAAGGGAATATCGACCGCCCCCGTCTCACGCACTCGCTTTCCTGTCTTGGCCCCTATCTCCCATTATTGCGAAGCAATACTAAATATCCCCGCCCATTCATCTTCCGGTAGGCATCCGGCGAAGATAAATGGATGCAGTGCAAGGAAACAAGAAACCGCGCAAAGGAGCATATACTATATATGTGACTGCCGCGCGTTTTCGCCGTTGACGCCGCATGTACGCTCACAGCCGCTCGTTTCCTCGCGCCCGGCTCGCTTTGGCGGGTATGGGACTGAAAGACCCATTTTTCGCCTTTCCGGCGAAAACCCCCGCGCCATTTATCTTCCGCCGGGCTAACTGACGTCCAGTTCGTCCAGATACTCATACCCGTGGTTCGCAATGTGCTCTTTTCGTCCGGCCAGGTTGTCCCCCAGCAGCAAATCGAACACTTCCTCGGTGCGGTGGGCTTCCTCCGGCGTCACCTTTATCAGGCGGCGGGTCTCGGGGTTCATGGTGGTCAACCACATCATCTCCGGGTCGTTTTCGCCCAACCCCTTTGACCGCTGCAGCGATACCTTCTCTCCCTCGCCTACCTTTTCCAGCACCTCGGCCTTTTCCCCTTCGCTGTAGGCAAAATAGGTCTTGCTCTTGGTGGAAATCTCATACAGCGGGGTCTCGGCAATGTAGACGTACCCCTCCTCGATGAGGGTGGGCACCAGGCGGTAGATCATGGTCAGGATGAGGGTACGGATCTGGAAGCCGTCCACGTCGGCGTCGGTGCAGATGATGATTTTATCCCAGCGCAGGGCGTTTATGTCGAAGGTGGCCAGGTCTTTGCGGCCTTTGCCACCCAGCTCTACCCCGCAGCCCAGCACCTTGATAAGGTCGGTGATGATTTCGCTTTTAAAAATCTTGCTGTAGTCCGCCTTCAGGCAGTTCAGTATCTTTCCGCGCACCGGCATGATGGCCTGGAACTCCGCGTCACGGCTGGTTTTTACGGCACCCAGGGCGGAGTCCCCCTCCACGATGTACACTTCGCGCCGGGCGGGGTCTTTTGAGCGGCAATCCACGAACTTCTGCACACGGTTCGCAATGTCCATGGTGCTGGCAATGGTCTTTTTCAGGCTTTGCCGGGTTTTTTCGGCATGCTCTCGGCTTTGCTTGTTCACCAGCACCTGCTGGGCTATTTTCTGCGCTTCTTCGGGTTTTTCTATGAAATAGAACTCCAGCCGCTTTTTCAAAAACTCGGTCATGGCCTGTGCGATGAAGCGGTTGGTGATAGCTTTTTTGGTTTGGTTTTCGTAGCTGGTGATGGTGGAGAACGAGGACGACAGCAGAATGAGACAGTCCTGCACGTCGGTGAAGGTGATGCGGCTTTCGTCCTTTTTATACATGCCTTTTTGCTTCAGAAAGGCATCGATTTGGTTCACAAACGCGGTCTTTACCGCGCGTTCCGGGCTGCCGCCGTGCTCTAAAAAACTGGAGTTGTGGTAGTACTCGATGTCCTGCAGCTTGTTCGAAAAGCAGAACGCCACGTTCATTTTCACCTTATACTCCGGGCGGTCCTCGCGGTCGCGGCCGGTGGCTTCGCCGGTGGCGGTAAGCACCGGGGTGAAGGCGTCGTTGCCCGCCAGCCCGGTGACATAGTCGGTGATGCCGTTTTCATAGAAGAACTCGGTGGATTTTTTGCCGCCCTCGGCGGTTTCATCCACAAACACAAAGCGTACCCCGGCGTTTACCACCGCCTGCCGCTTCAGGATATCAGCAAAATACTCCGACGGAACGGCAATATCCGTGAACACCGCCAGATCCGGCCGCCAGCGGATGGTGCTGCCGGTGCGCTTGGTGGTGACCGGCGTTTTTTGCAGGCCGCCCACATTTTCGCCATGCTTGAAATCCAGGTGATAGTGCTGGCCGTCGCGCCAGATGTCGGCGGTCATCCACTCGCTGGCATACTGGGTCGCGGTAAGGCCCAGGCCGTTCAGGCCCAGTGAATATTCATACCCGTCCCCTTCGCCGTCGCCATATTTGCCGCCGGCGTACAGCTCGGTAAACACCAGTTCCCAGTTATAGCGTTCTTCCTTACTGTTATAGTCCACCGGAATGCCGCGGCCGGCGTCCTCCACCGCGAAGCTGCCGTCCTTATACTTTGTCACGGTGATGACGCTGCCAAAGCCCCCGCGGGACTCGTCAATGGAGTTCGAGAGTATTTCAAAGATTGAGTGCTCGCACCCTTCCAGCCCGTCGGAACCAAAAATAACGCCGGGGCGTTTGCGAACGCGGTCGGCGCCTTTCAGGCTGGTAATGCTTTCGTTGTCATAGCTTTGTGGTTTTTTGGACATTTGGGGTGATTCCTCCCTGCTGTCTATCGCTGATGCCTTGCCAAACCGTTGGTAGTGTATGTCTGCTGCGGCAGTGGCACCGGCAACCGGCCGGCCGTAGGATAGCCCCCAGGCATTGCCATATGCCGGGGCGAGCCCCTTCCGTGCTCTGCTGCACCATCGCCCTTGGCGGGGTTGGCCCGCCGGCGTCCTCTTCCGTATGCCTAAGTCAACTCCGCGGGTGTCGCATACCCCGCGGAGTTGTGTTTGTTACGGTTCTTTGTCTGTTTTTTCCGGGGTAGCCGGCGGTGTTTCCTGCGCGGTGGGCGTGGGCTTGGCCACTGTTTTCGCCGGTTTGTCGGCGGGTGCCTTTTTCGCCGCCGGTTTTTTGGGGGCGGCCGGTTTTTCGCCGGGTGTTTTTGCCACAGGCTCTTTCGCCTTCGCCGCAGGCTTTTCCCCGGTGGGTTTGTCACCCTTATACTGCTGCGCCGCCAGGTCCTTCAGCATTGCCTTTGCTTCGTTGGAAAGCTCTACCAGGTCCGGCTCGTCCAGCGTCTCTTCCACCGGGTCGAACGGCGGCAGCGTGCCGCCCTCCATCAAAATGCGGAACTCGTCACCGGAGATTTTCTCCCGCTCCAGCAGCGTTTCAGACACCAAATGCAGCTGCTCCATGTGTTCTTCCAGGATGTTTTTGGCCGCCTCGAACGCCTCGTCCATCATCTCACGCACTTCGGCGTCTATCTCGCTGGCAATCTCCTCGGAGTAATTCCGGGTGTGGCCATAGTCGCGTCCCAGGAAGGTTTCGCCCGGCTCGTCGTCATACACCACCGGGCCCAGCCGCTCGGAAAAACCGTAGCGGGTGACCATGCTGCGGGCCTGCTGGGTGGCGCGCTTCAAATCGTTCGACGCGCCGGTAGAAATATCATCCAGCACCAGCTTTTCGCTGACGCGGCCGCCCAGCATACTGACAATGCTTTCCAGCATCTGGCCACGGGTGCGGAACTGCACGTCTTCCTCCGGCCGGTACATGGTAAAGCCGCCCGCCGGCCCGTGCGGAATGATGGTTATCTGGTGCACCGGGTCACTGGTTTTGCAGTAATAGGCGGTCACGGCGTGGCCGGCCTCGTGGTAAGCGGTCAGGCGGCGTTCCTTCTCGGTGACCACCCGGCTTTTCTTTTCGGGGCCCGCCATCACCTTGATGCTGGCTTCCTCAATGTCTTTTTCGGTGATGGATTTCCGGTTGCGCCGCGCGGCCAGCAGCGCCGCCTCATTCACCAGGTTTTCCAGGTCCGCGCCGGTGAAGCCCGGCGTGGTGCGCGCAATGATTTTCAGATCCACGTCCGGCGCCAGCGGTTTCTGCCGGGTGTGCACCCGCAAAATTTCCTCGCGGCCCTTCACGTCCGGCAGGCCCACGTATACCTCGCGGTCGAACCGGCCGGGACGCAGCAGCGCATGGTCCAGAATGTCCGCACGGTTGGTGGCGGCCAGCACAATGACCCCCTCGTTCCCGTCGAAGCCGTCCATCTCCACCAACAACTGGTTCAGGGTTTGCTCGCGCTCGTCATGGCCGCCGCCCAGGCCCGCGCCACGCTGGCGGCCCACCGCGTCTATCTCGTCTATGAACACAATGCACGGTGCGGTTTTCTTCGCTTTGTCGAACAAATCCCGCACACGGGACGCGCCCACGCCCACATACATCTCCACAAAGTCCGAGCCGGAGATGGAATAGAATGGCACCCCGGCCTCGCCCGCGCAGGCACGTGCCAGCAGGGTTTTACCGGTACCGGGCGGGCCCACCAGCAGCACGCCGTGCGGTATGCGCGCGCCCAGCGCACTGAACCGGCGCGGGCTTTTCAGGAACGCCACAATCTCCTGCAGCTCTTCCTTTTCCTCGTCAGCGCCGGCCACGTCCTTAAAGGTGGTTTTGTTCTTATCGGCGCCGGCCTGGTTTTTCACCTTGGCCTTGCCCACGCTCATGGCGCCCTTGGTGCCGCCGTCGCCCTGTACATATACCATATAGTAGAAGAACGCGCCCGCCCCCACCAGCAGCAGCAGGAAGGGAATCATGTACAGCCAGAAGGAATTGTCCCCAGAGTACGCCAGGTCATATTCCATGGGCGCGTCCGGGTTTTCCGCGTTATAGCTTTCCACATAGTCCGGCAGCGCCTCAATAAACAGGTAGCTGTACGGCATTTTATAGGTGGCGGGTTCTTCCTCGCCCACCACGATATATTTCAGCGTACCGTTGCCCACGTCGAAGGTAAAGCTCTCCACCTGGTTGTCTTCAAACAGGGTGACGATATCGGAATATTCCTTCGCGGGCTCGCGTTCCGGCATATTGGTAATGAAAAAATAGCCCAGAACACCGAGCAACAGTACAATGAATATAAAGTTGATCCAGCGGGGTCGTTGCGGTTTTGCCAAACAATATCAACTCCAGTACCTAAATATTTTCTGCCTGCTTCGAGGCAAGCGCACGGCGAAAAAACGCCGTGTTGTGGGAACATCCCCGGTGCCAAACGCCAGGAAGTTGCGGTGTTTCAGTTTGTGTATACCTCGGGCTTTAACACGCCGATGAACGGCAGGTTGCGGTAATGCTCGGCGAAATCCAGGCCATAGCCCACCAAAAACTCGTCCGGAACCTCGAAGCCGCAGTAGTCCGCGTGGATGTCCACCTTGCGGCGGGAGGGCTTGTCCAGCAGGGTGACGATGCGAATGGACGCGGGACAGCGGCCATCCAGCAGTTCTTTCAGGTACGCCAGTGTCATGCCAGAGTCCAGTATGTCCTCCACAATCAACAGGTCTTTGCCGGCCAGCTCTATGTCAATGTCCTTGATAATTTTCACCACGCCGCTGCTTTTGGTGCCGGAGCCGTAAGAGGAAATGGCCATAAAGTCTATTTCCGCCGGCAGCGTGATGGCGCGCATAAGGTCGGCCATAAAAACTACTGACCCCTTCAGTACGCTAATCATCAAGAGATCCTTGCCCTTGTAGTCATCGCTGATCTGCTTCCCCAGCTCTACCACGCGTTTCTGCACCTCCCACTCGGAGATGAGCACCCGCTCCACGTCATGGACGTCTTTGTCTTTTTTGGGCATGGGATGGCCTCCTTTGTGCATTTGCATTTATGTTCTGCCTGCCCGGTGGAAACAGGCGGGCGGTCATTGGCGCCGGTTGGCAGCCATGGGGTCCGTATTTTGGGGGATTGTCCCGGTTGGTGGTCTATTGGGGGTATCCATTTGGTCACTGCGCACCGTTTGGGATATGTACGTCCGGTTTTGTGCTGCCGGTTTTGCACAGCCAGCGCAGCGGTAGCTTTACGCAAAGGACACTGCCCCGAATGCGCCCGCTACCCCGGCAGCTGCGTAAGCAGCAGCACCCGGCGGGTGGCGGCGTCCGGCTGTGCGGTGGCGGAAAAACCCGCGCCCCACACCCACTGTACCGCTTGGCCCAGCGCCAACAGCGGCAGGTTCGCCCGCAGCGGCAGCGGCACCCGTTCTTCGTTCATCCACTTTTTCAGGGGTTTTGTCACGCCCCGGCCCGCCGGCGCAAAGGTATCGCCGGGTCGGCGGGTGCGCAGCACACTACATTCCAATATTTTATCACAATCTGCCGCAAAGGTTAAGCCCTTTTGGGCAGAATTTTTGCAAAAGGCGCGCGCCCAGGCGACGGGGTCGGTTTCCTCCGGCGGCACCGGCACGCACTGCACCGACAGCCGGTAGCCGCCGGGCAATGAAAACGCGCCCTCCCGCAGCGGGGTTTCCGGCGCGGGGGCGGGCGTGAAGGTGCCGGGAGAAAGCACTGTAGAAGCGTTTGGCGGTACCGGTGGCGCGGCGGAGCCTGTGGCCTGTGCTGGCGTGGCACCCGGCGCGGGAAGCATTCCGGGGGCCGCGGCAGGTTCAGCGCCGGGTGCCGCCACCGCGGGCGCCAGCACCATGCGCCCGGCCTGCAACCGGCAGACGGCACCCCCTGGCAGCTGCACCGCGGTAAGCGTGCCCGCCAGCACCTGCTCCATGCGGGCCAGGGCTGCGCGGTCCGCCCCTTGCCCCGCCAGCAGCGACAGTGCCGCCAGCCGCACCGGCTGCGGCGCCGCCAGCAAGGTGGCGGC
>JAVBPZ010000025.1:0-6101 GCA_031549285.1 Oscillospiraceae bacterium
CACCGCGCCGCCATACACCGCGCCTATCATCACCTGGCTCTTCGCGCCTTTGTCCAGGTACAGCCCCGGGTACAGCATTTCCAGCAGCTGCTCGGTGCTGTACAGGCTGCTTTGTATCACAGGCCCCTGCGGCCCTGCGCCACCCAGCGCCTTTGCCTTCGGCGCCGTGCCCGCGGCAGACGTGTCGCCGGACGTTGCCGCACTGCTGGCATCGTCCCCTATCACCACACTGCTGTCGCCTTCGTCGCCCACTACTATACTCTGCGAACCGGAACCGGACACTACCGTCCCGTCCCCTTCGCCGTCACTGCCGGACACGGCATTTTCCCCGCCCTGTCCTTCTTCCGCCGCAGAAGACACCGGCGTACCGTCTGTACCGCCCAGCCCCTCCAGTTCGTCGCCGGTGTCTGCCGATACGGCAAACACGCTGCCGGCTACAAACACCATAGCCAGCAATAGCGCCAACGCCTTTTTCTTCCATCCGGTCTTTTTCATAGTCAAACTCCCCCAATAAAAAATTAATGTCGCTTAGTATTTGCTGTTCCTTATTTTTTCCGTAAAAATCACTCTTATCATCACCGCAAGCCTACATTCCTCTTGCCCGCCTCCCACACAAACTGCTTCCAGCAGCATCTTCTCGCTTAACATCTTTTTTCCACCTATACTTGCAGACAGCAAAACAAGGCGCCTGGTTACACCCTGCGCCCAACATTCTCCTTGTTCTGCCGTCCCTCAAGACAGCCCCTCACGGTTACCTTTTTCGCCAAAAAATGACCCCCCAGCCATAAAACGGCAACACAGCTATTCACTTTTACATGCAGATGATTACCCACCTGCACATACTATCCTATATTTAAAGTACCATTATTCTGTGAAAACCCTCGCCGTCGGAAATATTTTTTCAATATTTGGCGTAATCACCAATTAATTCCCCTAATAATTATACACCATCCCCGCATTTTTGCACAATTCTCACATATTTTATCATATCTTATCACATCCCGGTCAAAATCGGGTCAAAAATACCTGGCCGGGTCAAAAAAGTTTTCCGCCATTTGCTTGCCAGTCCTCTGTTTTTCGCACATTCCAGTGCCGTCTTTCTCCCCTTTGCCGGGTTTGCCCCCGCCTCTTTCGCCCATACACTTTTCCACCAAAAACCGCGGCATCCCCCGCGCAAAAAACCCCGCCGGAAATGCCGCTTTGCCATTCTATATAATGTACGTATATCGTTAGGCCATGGGCCGTGCATTTTTTCTAAAGAAGCACTTTATGTACCTTGCCGTTTTGGCGCCCTATTTTGCCTTTGCCTATACATACCCTATCTCTATCCCGCCAAACTGCACGCGGCCGGTCAGCACCAGCGCCGGCGCGGTTTCGTCCGGCCGGGCAAAGCGCATATCGTTGCTCACGCCGCCCAGCAGTGTATCCACCCGGTCCTCCACCCGCCAGCCTTTCGGCACATACAGCTTAATGGCGCCAAAACTGCAGTCCAAATAAATCTCCGCACCGCCCGGCGCCAGCGTGGCCTGGTCAAAAAACACCTCCAAAGAGCCAAACGCCGCGTAAAACTGCCCGTTCTCCAGCGCATCGGCGTGCAGATACCGGCTGGTTGCGCCAAAGCGCACCCTGGCATAGGGATGGTTGTCGTCACTGTTTTCTTCCCGCTGCATCTCGGGGTGGTACCCGCCATAGCTTTCCATATGTTCCCCGCTCGTTACCTGCGCCCCGCCTTTTCCCGGCGCGCTATGCGGCTTTCTTTTGTGGAACAGCAGGCTCAGCCCAATGCTGCCCAGCACCACCGCCCCCAGCAGCATCCACGGCGAAATGTCGTACAGCCCCAGCGGCGTTTGCACAATCATGTACAGCAGCGCCGCCGACAACAGCACCCCAAAAAAGTTCAGCTTCACCAGCGACGCTATGAACACCGCCACCAGCAGCACCATGGCCAAAATGCTCCAAAAACCCAGCACGCCAAACACGCCAAACTGGCTGGCAATTACCAGCGCCGCCGCCAGCACAAAGAAAACACCCCAAAATATCTTGCTACCTTTCTTCATACAAGCTCCTCTCTTTCATGCGCCCTCGCAGCGCCTTATAATAATGCCTCGATACATAAATCTGCTTGTGTGTTCCCGCAAACTGCACCAAACTGGCCGAGGGAATCTCCCGGGTAATGGAAAAAATGCGCGCCGCGTTCACAATGGCGGACTTTGACACCCGGATAAATTGGCTCGGCAGCTCCTCTTCCAGCTCATACAGGCGGTAGCGAATTCGAAACGCGTCGGCAAGCGTATGTGCATACACCTGTTCGCTGTCGGTTTCAAAGAACAGCACCTCGTCCAGCGGAAAATAAAACTCGCGGTTTTGTTTGTAAAACACCATCTTCGGGGGCTCCCGCTGTTCCAGTATGGCCGCCTGCAGCTTCTGGACAGCTCCATCCATCTGGTTGCAGCGGATGGTCACCTCTGTTTCCGGCAGGTCCGGCACCACTTCAATATGTACCTTCACACTCCTCCCCCCTTTCCAAAAGCTTCCCATCCGCGCGCAGCAACCTGCGGGCCGTTCTATTCAAAACAATGGGGCCCGCTTTGAATTCATTTCACTACTAAAGCCCCGCGCAAACAACCCCACACATGTGTTGGTATCAGTATAGCAGCCGCCCACCCAAACCAAAAGCCTTTTTTCGCATCTGGTGCGCTCTGGCGGGTAAGCGGTCGGTTTTTCCGGGTAAGCTGCTGCCAACCGGCCTGTTCTGC
The DNA here is from genome assembly GCA_031549285.1 of Oscillospiraceae bacterium. GTDB lineage: Bacteria > Bacillota > Clostridia > Oscillospirales > Ruminococcaceae > JAAYCI01. The sequence continues at coordinate 2,757 of JAVBPZ010000025.1, forward strand.
TTTTCTCGTCCCCCTTTTTCCCTTCGCTTTGCCTCTGTTCATCGTACATTTCCATCTGCATTTCTTCTGCATTTTCGCCCTATTTTTGAGGACATATTTTCCCCGTAAAACCACCCCAAATATCCCCCCGTAAAAACCCTTGACAAACCCCTTCGGAACAGGCATGATAGACATGTTGTTCTGCACTATATATTGGCGGCACGGGCGCGCGTTTCTGCCATAATCCCTGCCGCCGCACACCCTTCGGAGGTAAAGCATGGAGATCATCATCGTGGGCGACGGTAAGGTGGGTTTTTCCCTCACCCAAATGTTGTCGGCGGAAGAACACGATATCACTGTGGTGGATGTGAACGCCAAGGTACTGGCCCGCACACAGGAGGAGTATGACACGTTGGCCATTGTGGGCCATGGCGCCTCGCGCGCGGTGCTGGAGGAAGCCGGCGCCGCCACCGCCCGTTTGCTCATTGCCGCCACCAGCTCGGACGAAATAAACCTGCTCAGCTGTCTCACCGCCCGCAAAATGGGCTGTCACCACACCATTGCCCGGGTGCGCAACCCCGAATACGCCGAGGATATGTCTTTTTTGCGGGAAGAAATGGGTCTTTCGTTTGCCATCAACCCAGAGGAAGCCTGCGCGCGTGAAATTTTTCACCTGCTGCAGTTTCCCTCTTTCCTCAGCCGGGAGCCGTTTGCCCAGGGCCGGGTGGAAATCGTACAAATCAAGGCCTGCCCCGGCAGCCCGCTCATCGGCATCCCGCTGGCAGAGCTATACAGCGCCGCTCGGGTAAAGGTACTAGTCTGCGCCATCGAGCGGGACAACGAAATCATCATCCCGGACGGCACCTTCGTCATCCAGGAAAATGATGAATTGTTCATCACCGCCAAGGTAGACAAGCTCACCACTCTTTTAAAAAACCTGGAGCTCACCTCCCAAAAGGTAACGCAGGTCACCCTGGTCGGCGGCAGCCGGCTGGGCTTTTATCTCGCCGAGCGTCTGCTGGCCAGCGGCGTTGGTGTGAAAATCATCGAGCGGGATTCCCAGCGCTGCCAGCAGCTGGCGGAGCTTCTGCCGGACGCCGACATTGTGGAGGCTGACGGCACCGAGCAGGAGGTTCTGCTCAGCGAAGGGGTCCCCCGCTCAGACGCGTTGGTGGCGCTCACCGGCATCGACGAAGAAAACATTGTGCTGTCCATGTACGCCCGGCAGATCGGCGTAAAGCAGATCATCACCAAATGCAACCGTTCGCAATATGCCGATTTGTTGCGCAACATGGGCATAGACAAGGTAGTCAGCCCTAAAATGACCAGCGTAGAGGTCATTGTCCGCTATGTGCGCGCCATGGAAAATTCCACCGGCGGCAAAATGGTCACCATGCACCGCATCGCGGACGGCAAAGCCGAGGCGCTGGAATTCCGGGCCGATTCATCGGTTCGTCTGCTGGGCAAAACCCTCACCGAACTGCAGCTGAAAAAAGGTATCCTTATTGCCAGTATTTTCCGGGGAAAAGATTTCCTCATCCCAGACGGCAACACCATTATTCAGGAGGGGGACCTGGTGGTGGTGGTCGCCGCCGCCGGCCGCCAAATCTTTGAACTGAACGACGTGCTAGAGGAAGAATAGCCTTACAAATAAATACACAGGGCGCTTCCGAAATGGAGCGCCCTGTTGTATGGGAGTATCCGCCACTTTTCTTTTGGTACCTTTTTCCGAATCAATGCTTCATAACGCCCAAATTTTTCTCACCGGAGGAATCCCATGAACTTTCGCATGACCGGCAAATATCTCAGCTATCTAGTCTGGGCCATGGCCATTTTCATGCTGCCCCCTGCGTTGGTCAGCTTCCTGTACCGGGAGCCCCACGCCGTTTTTTCACTGCTGGCCGCCATCGGTATCTGCGCCGGCATCGGGCTGGTTTTCTTTTTGCTGTGCCGTACGGCTACCGGTTCCATCTATGCGCGCGAGGGCCTGGTCATCGCCGGTGCCGGCTGGATCATCGTCAGCCTGCTGGGGGCGCTTCCCTTTGTTCTCTCCGGTGAAATCCCCCATTATATAGATGCTTTTTTTGAAACCGTCTCCGGCTTCACCACCACCGGCGCCTCCATCCTAACCGATGTAGAAGCCATGAGCCACGGCCTGTTGTTCTGGCGCAGCTTCACCCACTGGCTGGGTGGCATTGGCGTTCTGGCATTTGTTTTGGCCATTGTCCGCGCCCAAGGCGGGGCGGGTTTTTCATTGCACCTGCTCCGGGCGGAATCTCCTGGCCCCCAGGTGGGTAAAATGCTGCCCAAAACCCATCAGTCGGTGCGGTTTTTGTTTCTCATTTATCTGGTGCTTTCGCTCATCAATCTCTCCTTTCTGCTGGCCGGCCGCATGCCCCTGTTCGACGCGCTGTGCACCATGTTTGGCACCGCCGGCACCGGTGGCTTTGGCATAAAAGCAGACAGCATGGCGTCCTATTCTCCCTACCTGCAGAACGTTTGCACGGTATTTATGGCGCTTTTTGGCGTCAATTTCTCGCTCTATTTTTTGCTGGTGCGCAAGGAATGGAAGGCCGCCCTGAAAGACGAAGAACTGCACGTATACGTCGGCATCATGCTTTCCACCACCGCGCTCATCACCCTGTCGCTGGTATTACAGCATACCTGGCGCTTCCAGGACAGCCTGCACCACGCGGCCTTTACCGTCTCTTCCATCATGAGCACCACCGGTTTTGCCATTTCAGACTTCGACCTCTGGCCGCAGTTTTCCCGCGCCTTGCTGCTTATTGTCATGGTCTGCGGCACCATGGCAGGCTCCACCGGCGGCGGGTTTAAGTCCGCCCGCCTGCTCATTGTTTTTAAAAGCGTAAAAGCCGGCCTGCACCGCATGCGCCATCCCCGCAGCGTGAAAACCGTGCGAGTAAATGGTAAACCGCTTGAAGAAAGCGTCATCCAGGGTACAAACCTGTTCCTGGCGGTGTATTGCGGCATCATTCTGCTGTTCTTCGCGCTGCTCTCCATCGACGGGCTCTCCCTGGAAACAAACCTGTCTGCGGTACTGTCCTGTTTCAACAACATCGGCCCGGGCCTGGGCCTTGTTGGCCCCACCTCCAGCTATGCGCCATATTCCTATTTCTCCAAAACCATCCTTTCCATCGCCATGCTGCTGGGCCGCCTGGAAATTTTCCCCATCCTGTTGCTGCTGCTGCCCTCCACCTGGCGGCGCAAAGCGTAAGCTGGCCGGAATTTCCAAACCCATCACCCGCATTTACCGCGTATTTATCTGTTGATTCATTTATATTTAATTTTGTCGTTATTTCGCATTTAATCCTGTCCATTCTGGAATACTGCTCCAAATAAAAACCC
>JAVBPZ010000009.1:0-182118 GCA_031549285.1 Oscillospiraceae bacterium
AACTGCTCTTTGTTAGCACATTGGTAACTGATAGCCGCTTTATTAACACAAAGGGCAAGGGCCTTACAGCTAAAGCAAAGGACTGTCCGACCACCGGCATAGCCGGTGGTGTTCTCGTGCTAAAGCACAAACCATAAAAAAAGGCACGCTATGTGTGCCTTTTCTAGCTGTATTCTCACTCTGCCGGGCAATGCCTTATGCCGACGCATTCAGCCCCTCGGCCGCCTTTTCATTCGCGTTCGCCGCGGCATAGCCGCTGGCAGCGGCGCTGCGGCTGACCGTCTGGGTGGTGCCACCGGCAATATAGGTGCGGCCACACTCGGGACAAATGCCGGTGTGCAGCACGATATTCTGCGAGACAATCTCGCCGCCTTCGCTTTCCACCTTGGCTTTTTCGTGCATCACGTGTTCCATTTCATGGCCCAACACCACGCTGGCTGCCATGCCGGGATCAATGGTTGCGGCATTTTTAAAGGAGACGCCCGGGTCGTTGGACCCATCCTGGTACATGCGCTCTTTACAGGTGCGGCAGGCCCCGTCAAACTGGTTCTGCATCACCTTTGCCTCGGCTTTGCTGCGCAGCAGGGCGTCCTGTGCCGCCGCTGCGTCCGGCAACAGGCCGGTGGCCGCGTCCTGCTGTGCGCCGGAAAGGCCGGCGGCGGACGCTGTGCTGTCAAAAGCTGACGCACCGCCGCCCTGCACCGCAGATGCTCCGCTGTTTTGCGCCGCAGAATACCCGCCAAATACACCGGCGGATCCCATCGTACCCTGTGAAAAACCTACAGGCAACATGCCATCACCTCTTTTCGCAAAACTTCAAAAGCCACCCGCGCTGTGCCAGCCGATAACCGGCCACATTATTTCCTGCGCGATGCCGCTTGCGTCTTCGCGGAAAACTCCCCATCAAACTGACCATCTGGAAAGGTGGCTCATTATAATATGTACCTAAAGAAAAAGCAAGTCCTTTTTTTATTTCCCTTATGCTGTTTTTGCGCCCGCTCACGCTAAGGCGAAACGGAATGCCTGCGACAACACGCAGGATGAACACCCCATCGCCGCAAGACCCCGGCGCCGGCGCCTACAGAACCCCGGAGTAAAATTCCGGCTTTAAGCTGCGGGAAAACAGGGCGTCCAGCGCCTGCCGCGGCGGAACCTTTTCATACAAAATGCGGTACACTGCCGTCGAAATGGGCAGGTCCACGCCGGTTTGCCCGCCCAGCGCAATCAACGCGCGCACAGTGTGGTACCCCTCTGCCAGGGCGTCGTACGGCTGGTCTTTAACGAAGTTTTCGCCAAATTGCCGGTTGTGGCTGTGGCGACTGAACACCGTCGCCTCATAATCCCCCAGGTGGCACAAGCCATAGGCGGACAGTTCTTTTCCGCCCAGCGCCACAATCAGGCGGGCCACCTCGCGGGTACCGCGGCTCATCAGTGCGCCTTTCAGGCAGGTCAAGCCATAGCCGTCCAGCATACCGGCGGCAATACCCACCACATTCTTTGCCGCGGCGCCTATCTCGTTCCCCACCAGGTCGTCTCCATAATAAAACCGTACCAAATCGCTGGAAAACGCCTCCACCAGCTGTTGCTTGTCTGTATCTTTCTCGGCATCTATCACCATGCAGTTGGGCACGCCGTGCACAAACTCCTGCACATGCCCCGGACCCAGCCACACGGCGCTGCGGCACCCGGCACCCGCCGTTTCCGCCACCACCTGGCTCAGGCGCAGCCCGCTGCCTATTTCCAGCCCCTTCATGCACAGCACATACAGCTTGTCCTTCGCGCCTGCTTCTGTCAGTTGCCCCATCAGTTCACGCAGGTTTTGCGATGCAATCGAAATGATAATCACTTCATTTTGCAGCACGCGATGCAAATCTGTGGTCAATTCCACCTCTGCCGGCAGGGTGAGCAGATCATTTTGCCGTGTTTCGCACAAAGCAAGCATATTTTCGCTACCCGGCCGGCCGTACAGCACCGGCTGGTGGCCTATTTTTTCAAGATACCACGCCAAAAATGTACCCCAGCGCCCCGGCCCAATAATGGATACCTGCAATACAAGCACTTCCTTTTCTTCGCATCTGTAGACTGGGGCGGCCCGCATTCATCCGCTCCCGTTAGTCATAAGCAACCTTCATGCCTCCGGCAGCTGATATATGCGCACCATCGGGGAATCATACACCAGCACCATCTCGCTCATTTGGGTGTCTGTGCCAGGATATTGGGTGGAATACACCAGGTAATCGATACCGGCCTCGCGGCACAGCTGCACCACCTGTTCCGGCTCTGTGGCGGGTGAAAACAGCGCGTCGTTCGTCTGGATGCGCTTCACGATGGTTTTCTCATCCACACCCATGTTGGTCTTGGCATATTGAAAGCCTTCCATGTATCCCTGCCGCTCGCAAAACGCAGAGTACAGATTACTAATGCCTTCCGCATGCCCCTCGGTGTGAATGCGGTTGGTCGCAAACATGGCATCCTGTGGGCTGTTGTCCCGTAGCCATAGCATGGCCGCCTCGTCGTCCGGCGTCACCACCACCGCATAGGGATATTTTTCCACAATGCCCAAGTCCCACGCCAATTGGCGCGCCCCGCTGCCAATCATGTTAACATACAAAAACCCGGTGGTAAGCACCCCCACCGCCCCACACACCGCCACGCCGCAGACAAACACCTTCTGGCAGGTGGTTTTAAAACCTTTAGGGGAATTTTTCGCAGGCCAGCGCAGATACTCTATGTTATCCACCGCCAGCAGATTGACAAAGAAAACGGCGGCAAACAAGAAATACACCTGGCTCATGGAGGGGTGCACAAACAAAAAATACGCCAGCAACCCGCCTATAGCCACCGCGTTAAACAACAGGCGTTCCGGCGGCAGCGACGCAAAGCGCCGCGCATCTCGTCCCATGCCCCGCGCAAACAGTGGGAACTGGGCCGGCATCATTAAAAAGCTTTGCAGTACCCACAAAAACGGGATGCAAACAAGCCACAAATAATAGTTTTTATGCCATATCAACTCTAAAATATTTCCAAAATAGCCAATCGACAGGGTGCCGGTCCAGCTGAAGCGCATGCTGTCATTGGCACCGCTGCTGAACATGGCAAAGTAAATGACCAGGAACAGCCCGGCCAGCACCGTGCCCAGCAGCATACCTCGCACGCCGGTACGCTTTTGGAAAAGGCCAATGAGCAATGTTAGCACCAGCGCCACGGTGACCAGCGCCGCCAGCGGGCCTTTTGCAAAACACAGCATGACAAACGCGCAGATGAGCAGCAAGGTATGCAGCACCCCTGCCTTGTACTTCTTGCGCGCGGCCGCCACAAACAGGCCGCAGAAAATGCACAGATACATTACCGCGGTTGCCTGGCTGTTGATGTTGGTAATAAGATGCCGGATATTGCCGTTCCAAAAAACACTCGTGCCGTTGGGCAGAATCTTCCACAGGCTGGCGCAGCTGAATAAAAACAGCGACCAGGTAAACAGCAGCGGTTTAAATACCTCATTTTCTTTCTGCCAAAGCAGCCGACCAAACCGGAACAGGCACAGCAGCATGGCCGCCAGCACAAACGGCTGCATATAAAAAGCAATGATATTATACGCGGAAATGCCGCTGACCAAAGACAGCGCGCCGGCCACCAGTTCCGTAAGATAATGGTAGTGCAGCCGAACGTCAAAAAAGCGGATGTCCTGCGGCGGAAACGCCAGCTTGAAGCTGTTTGCGTTGCCCACATTCCACAGCATGTCATGGTTCAGCAGCATGTCCCCCACCGCGCTGGGGCGGGCGTTCTTCACCACCCCAGCAAAGGTATACACCACCAGCAGTGCCGCAAACAGCAAAATCAGCATCCATTGGTACGCCTGTGGCCGGGTGTGCCAAATCTTGCGCGGGGCCGATTTTGCAGCAGCTTTCCCGTCACCCCGGTACAGCCGCCAAACGCTCCACCCGACAAAAACAGCGCTGAGCACCGGCGGCAAAACGCGCAGCAGCCACAGCAGCTGCAACCGCATGGAAAAACAATACAACACGGCAAAAAAACCGGTCCCCAGCAATACTGCCAGCGGCCCAAAATACCCCGCCGCCAGTTTTTCCACCCGCAGCACTCTGGCGGCCAGCAGCCCCGGCAGCACAATGTACCCCAGCAACACCAGCGCAAACAACGCCCACTCCGCCACGCTGCCGCCGCAATATGCCACTAGAACAAGATACAAGACCAGAGCGGCCGCCGTAATGGCCGCTTTGGTCTTGGCAAATCCTTCATACAAATGGTACAGCGTCTTTTTCAGAATATATCCCTCCCGGGGAAAGGCATCGGTGGAAAACCATAGGCCCCTGCCCCCTGTAAAACAACAAGCCCTCGGCCCACTTTCCGTTTCACGGCCGGCGCAACAGAACGCCCCGCACAAACCAATCACATCAGTCCCGCAGCTGCAGCAATTTTTGTTTCAATTCACCCTCAATGCGGGCCAACTCCCCTTCCGCCGCCGCGCGTTTTTGCCGGCCCTCGGTCTGGATACGCACCACCTCGTCCAGCGTGGTAATCAGGTTCTGGTTGGTCTGCTGCAGCGTCTCAATCTCCACGATGCCGCGCTCAGATTCCTTGGCGGTTTCAATGGACGATGTCTTCAGCATCTCGCTGTTTTTGCGCAGCAGGTCATTGGTCATGTCGGTCACTTCCCGCTGGGCTGCCGCCGCCTGCTGCGAATGCGCCACCCCCAGTGCCAGCACCATCTGGCTCTTCCACAGCGGAATGGTGTTGGTCAGGGTGGACTGTATCTTCTCGCTCATCAGCACGTCATTGTTTTGAATCAGGCGAATCTGCGGCGCCATCTGGATGGAAATGGTGCGGGTCAGCTCTAAATCGTGCAGCTTCTTTTCAAAACGGTCCAACAAGTTGGCATAATCGTTCGCCGCCTGCGCATCTTCCGGCAGGCCGGTTTCTTTTGCCTTTGCCTTCAGCGCCGGCAGCTCGGTTTTTTCTGCATCGGCCAGCCTTTTCTTGCCCGCCAAAATATACATGGTCAGTTCCTTGAAATACACCACGTTTTGCTCGTACATTTTGTCCAGCATCGAGATATCTTTTATCAGCGTAACCTGGTGGTTTTCCAGCGCCGACATAATCTCGTTCACATTCTTTTCCGCGGTGGAGTACCGGGCCCGCAGCGAGGTCACCTTATTGGAGGCCTTTTTGAACATGCCGCCAAAGAACCCGCTTTTTTCCGTTTCTTCCACGCTGAAGCTTTTCAACTGGGTCACCAGGCCGGTCAGCATGCCGCCCACTTCGCCCAGGTCCTTGGACCGTACGCTGGACAGGGCGCTCTCGGAAAAAGTGGTCATCTTCTTTTGCGCGCCGCTGCCATACTGCAAAATCAGGCTGGAATCATGCAGGTCTATCTTTCCCGCAAACTCATCCACCTGTTTTTGTTCAGCGGGGGTCAGGTTCGCGCGCTCGGATATTTCCTCCACCTTTGCCACGCCTGGGGCATTCGGCAACACCACCGGCGTCGTTTCCAGTACCAGCTGGGGTTCGGCGCCTGGCACCTCCAGCACAATAGCCTCCTGCTGCTCTGCCGTTTCGTTAGTTTTCTTTTCTTCGCTCATGGTATTTGCCTTCCTCTCTTGTATGAGTTAGCCCTACGCAACTATGGTTAGCCTATGTAAACTTCTTGATTCTTCACATTCTTCCACCGTACGCTTCACTTGTGCGGCACTCCGCCTGCCCTTACCACGGCTCGCGTCCATTTTCCGGCATAGCACCCATCTCCGGGCTTATCTCGAACTTGTTTCCGGTCAGGCCCTCTTGCTCCAGCACGGTTTTCAGCGCCTGAATATCGGTGGTAACGTCCAGCGTGTCCTCCTGGTACAGGCTTTCCAGCAGGTTGCGGAATGCCGTGTTGATGGTATCCAGCGCCGCCTCAATATCCCGGCGGGCGGCCTGCACTGCCTCGCTGCGCACCTGCATCTCTTCATACTGGCGGTACTTATCCACCAGTTTCAGTGTGGTGGGCAGGTAATAGCTCATGAACCGTCGGGTATCCGGCAGTTTTTGTGGGTTCTTTTCCACATAGGCGAAAATCTTCGCGGTGGTTTCCCCCAGCGTGGCCAGCTTTTCGCTTACTTCTTCCCCGGCAATGGCATTGTTCGCCTGGCGAATTTTTTCCAGCGTGGTTTTTCCCTCCTGCCGGAACTTTTCCAGTTCCGCGGTGGCGGGGTCTGCCAGACGCTTGTCGCGTTCAGCCACTTCTTTTTCCCGTTGCATACGGGCATTTTCCATTGCCATATACTGCTGGTAGGCATCTTCGCCCTGCATGATGCAGGTTTCCGCCTTGTCCATGCGCACATCCGGCATCAGGCGGCCCGCCATGGCGCGGCGGATATCTTTTTTTATCTTGGCCGCCGGCCACCCGGTAGCCGCGGATATCTCTTCAAAGGTGCGCACCGGCTTTTCCGCCAGCAGCGCGTAATAGGCCAGCACACGTTTTGCGCGGCGACGGCGGCCAAAACCATACACCATTACCCCGCCGCACAGCAAAAACGAAACAAACAGGGCCACCGCGCCGGCGCCAAATGTAGGGGCCATGCCGGGTATCAGCGCCAAAAAACCCAGTGCCACCGCTGCCAGGCCAAACCCCACCAACCCCACCGCGCCCAACACAATGGGAACCAGGCCGGAGGAGGTAGAAACATGTTTCGCTGGCGGGGCCGACCCCTGCCACGCCGGACGCGCCGCGCCACCATGGTATGCACCGGCCGGTGCGCGCCCAGGCGATGCCGCCGGATGTGCCGGTTTTTGCGTGGTGTTTTGGCCTGTACCGCCCGCCGCGTTTTGGCCCTGTGCCTTCACGATAGGAATCTCCTTCACCGCGCCCTCCACCACCGGGCCAATATCCTTCAGGCGCGACAAATCCCCGCTGTGCAGCGCAGAGCGGACGATATCACCTATTTGTTTTCCGGTATCCTTTTGCGGTTTATCGTTCACGAATGCTTCTCCTTCGGTGGTATGGCAAAAAACAGTCAGCAACGCAGGATGCAAAAAACAAGGGAAATCCCGCGCGAATGATACAACATTTGGTGCCGAAATGCAGTGTATACCCTGTAAAACAGGCAGACCGCAGGTTACATATCGTACCGTACGAATCGTGTAATATTATACTATACCCTGCCGTTTTGCACAACCTGTTTTGCCCGCGGTGCCGAGCGGCAAAATACCACTCCCCACACGCCGGCAGCACCGCCTTTACAGGCGTTTTGCCGACATTTCGGCATAGACCTGCCGCCCCGCAATCCGCTCCGAGCGCATCAAGCAGACCCATTCCGAAAGCATTTCACACTGTGGGGTTTCCGGCGGAAACATCGCCTGCAGCCGCGCAAAATCTTCATCCCGCCGGAACTCCACCCGCCGTGCCAGCGTCAGGTGGGGGCGAAATGGTCGCTCTTCTATGGCAAAGCCTGCCGTTTGCAGGCCCGCCACCAACTGCGCCTGCAAACGCAGCAACGCTGCGTCCGGCCGCACCCCAGCCCGGCGGAAACGGTCGATTCCGGTAACCACCAGCGGAAACGGCGCTGTGTCCAGCGCGTGCACACAGGCGGCCGCAGCGTCTGCGTGGCCGCTTTCGCCAATAAACGCGAGGGTGAGGTGTGCGTTCTCTGGCGGAGGAATATCCGCACGCAGGCTGCGCAGCGCCACCTGGCGGGACATTTGTGCCAACTGCTGCCGCGCCGCTTCCTCCAGCGGCAATGCCACAAACAGGCGCATATCCCGGCCTCCTTTTCTGGGGAGTGTGTTCTCTACCCACACCGTATGGTGAAAATTTTCCACCCAATATGCCAACAGGGCCGCGAAACGCGGCCCTGTATTGTATCCCAAATCTTATTGTCTTCCCTGGGGGCACCGGGGGCTACTCACGCCCTTGCCTTCCGCTGGAAAGCCGCTCGCCGTCCATCTTTCATGCGGCAAACACTGTGTCCATGCACCGCTTTCCGCCGCCGCAAAAGATTCGCTCTGCCGGCCCACCCCTGCCCGTAAACGTCCGCAGATCATCACTCCAGAAACGCGTCAATAATCACCTGCTCGGCGTCCGCTTCCGAAAGACCCAGCGTCTCCAGCTTAATCAGCTGCTCGTTGTTAATGCGCCCTATCGCAGCCTCATGCACAATCTCCGCATCGGGGTCGTTCGCCTCTATCGCCGGCACACTGCGCACCGACGCATGGTCCATAATGATGGCATCGCACTGGATGTGCGCGTGGCAGGCCGCGTTCCCGATAGCCACCGGTTTAAACTCCTGTTTGGAAAACTCCTTCGCCACCGAGCGGGAAATGATGCGCGCGCTGGCGCCGTCCCCGTCCAGGTGTACGTCAATGTTGGACACCGCCAACTGCTTGCCGTGCGTCAGCAGTTTTTCCGTAACCACCAGCTTTGCGTTTTTCTCCAGGTTGGCGGTGGTGTCCCGCACGGTGGAGGTAACCCCGGCAATTTGGGTCATTTCCATTTCACAGTAGGCGTCCTCCCCCAGGAATACCCGGGTGGTGGGGTTCAGCACCCGTTCACCGGTACCCTCCCCCTCGCCATAATGTTTTTCCGCATACCGCACCCGGGCGCCTTTGCCTATGTTGAAGGTATGCACACCGTCGTGTTCGCTTTTTTCACTGCCGCAGTTGTGTATGGCGCACCCGGCAATGATGGTCACGTCGGCGCCTTCGCCAATGATAAAGTCGTTGTATACCATCTCATCCAGCCCGGTCTCGGTTAAAATGACCGGAATATGCACGCTTTCGTTTTTGGTTCCCGGCTTCACGATTACATCAATGCCGGGCTTGCCGTCTTCCCGCGGCTGTATGGCGATGTTCTTGGTAGAAAACCGCTCCACCGTGCCGCCATTTTGCCGCAGGTTGAACGCACCCTCAACCTTGCCCTCTATATCGGCAACCTCTTTCAAAAGGTTCCGGGAAATGGCGTCCAAATCCAATGCCTTTTTTTCCATGGTCTGTCTCCTTCTTCTATGCTCTTGCCCGATATTTTAAGCATTTACCCAGTCCTGGGGCCGGCTGTTCGGCGCCATACAGGCATAATCCTCGGCCGCCTCGGTACCGCTCAAGGTTGGCAGCACCTCTTCCCGCGGGCCGAACCGGGTCACCTTGCCGTCGGAAATAACCATGATATCGTCCGCCAGCTGCAGGATACGCTCCTGGTGCGAAATAATAACGATGCTTTGCCCTGGTTCCTTGCGCAGGTTGCGGAAGGTTTCCACCAGCATGGAAAAGCTCCACAGGTCTATGCCGGCCTCCGGCTCATCGTATATGGAAAGCTGCGGGCGGCGCGCCAGCAGGGTGGCAATCTCCACCCGTTTCAGCTCCCCGCCGGACAGCGAGGCATCGGCGTCGCGATCGATATAATCCTGCGCGCACAGCCCCACCTGGGACAGAAAGCTGCAGCCCTCGGTCTCGGTCAGCTTGTGCCCTGCGGAAAGTTCCAGCAGCTTGCGAATTTTCACGCCCTTAAACTTTGCCGGCAGCTGGAACGCATACCCAATGCCCAGCTGCGCCCGCGCGGTAATCGAGGCATTCGTAATATCCTCGCCCGCCCACCAGATGCTTCCTCCGGTAGGCTTTTCAATGCCCATAATCACCTTTGCCAGGGTGGATTTCCCACCGCCGTTCGGGCCGGTAATCACCAAAATACGCCCCTCGGGCACCGTGAAGGAGATGTCATCCAGTATCTCCACCGCGCCCTGGGCCCCCTGTGCCTTGAACGAAATATTTTTCAGCTCCAGCATATGGCTCTCTCCTTATGATGCACTTTCGCGGCTTATAAAAACCGGTTAAAATTCATACTATACTAATTTGGTATGATTACTGCATTTAGTGTATCATGTTTTCCCCGGACATGCAAGCAAAAAGCAGCATTTCAGAAAATATTTCCCACCATGCCCGCTTGGGCAGCTTTTAATGATTTTTATGTTGACTTCCAGCATATACGGCTATATACTATATATGATATTCAATCCTATTAAGGAGTTAATATTATTTATGTCCACTTCGCGAAACACCATTCAGCGCGAGCTGGTTCTGCAGGCGGTACAGCAGTTGCGGCATCACCCCACGGCGGATGATGTTTACCATCTGATTGCACAGGACCACTCCAGTATCAGCCGCGCTACCGTATACCGGAATCTTTCGCTGTTGGCACAGCGCGGGCAGATTCGCCGCGTATCCCATATTGGCACGGCCGACCGCTTTGATTTTGCTACCCGCCCGCATTACCATTTTCGTTGTGAAAAATGCGGTGGCGTTTTTGACGTTGCGCTGCCACCGCAGGCAGATTTGCTGGCCAAAGTAGACAACACCGACGGGTTTGTCCTCTCGGGGTTCGATATCCGCTTTTTTGGCACCTGCCCCGCCTGTGCCGGGCACAAAAAGGCGAAAAAAAAGCCCGACGACCGTTAGCCACACAAGGCAAAAGCCATCCCGCAAAGGAAACACCCCGCCCGGCCGGCACACGCCGCGCCGGCGGGAAGAAATAAACTATTGGAGGTACTCAAACCATGCCCGAACTGAAAGGAAGCAAAACCGCACAAAACCTGGCCGCCGCCTTCGCCGGGGAAAGCCAGGCCCACAACAAGTACTCATATTACGCGGGCAAAGCGCGCGAGGAAGGATACGAGCAGATTGCCGCCTTGTTTGACGAGACCGCGTTCAACGAAAAGCAGCATGCCAAAATTTGGTTCAAGCTGCTGCATGGCGAGGCCATTCCCGCCACCACCGAGAACCTGAAAGACGCTGCCGACGGCGAAAACTATGAATGGACCGACATGTACGCCACCTTTGCGAAGGAAGCCAAAGAAGAGGGCTTCGACAAAATCGCCTTTTTATTTGAAAAGGTAGGCGCCATTGAAAAGACCCATGAGGAGCGCTACCGCAGGCTGCTGGGCAATATAGAAGAAGGGGTCGTTTTCTCGCGCGATGGTGACGCCATTTGGCAGTGCCGCAACTGCGGACACATCGTCATTGGCAAGCAGCCACCGCAAATCTGCCCCGTGTGTGTCCATCCGCAGGCATTTTTCGAGCTGCACGCGGAGAATTATTAATCGCCAACTTTGCTTTTCATTTTCCTCCTTACAACAGAGGAACCCGAACCGCGTACGGTTCGGGTTCCTTTGCCTTATGCAAAAGGCGGCCTCGGTTTTCCGCGGCCGCCTTTTGTTATGTTCTTTTTCTTTTATTGTACATTTTTTCAAGGGTTCTGTGTCCATTTTCCAGGCCCGCGCGACACGCCGCCGGTATGCACACAGGGCAGCCCCAGCACCCGGCCCAGCCACGCCCTCACATCTTACACATCGTACAGCAGCGCCGCATAATCCGGCACCGGCCAGCGGTCCTCCGGCACCATATCCTCAATGATATCGCAGCTTTTACGCAGCTCTGCCATTTCTTTTTGCGCCAGCGCTCGCATCCGCTTTGCGCCCTCGGCCGCAGACAGGCCCGCCATCGGCTGGGCCAGACCCGCCGCCAGTGCATTCAGCGCCGCCCCGCAGGCGTCCACCTCCCGGGATAACCGGTGCACCATATCCCGCGCATATGCGCAGTTTTCGCCGGCCGCCTCCACCCGCGTGGCGGTTTTGGAAAGATCTGACAAATAGGCACATGCCGCCGGCAGATAACTGCGCTGGGTCATGTCCCACAACGTGGTCAGCGCAATGCGCATGGTTTTGGTGTAGCTTTCCAGCATCACCTCATAGCGGCTGCGGCACTCGCTGCGGGAAAAAACCTTCGTTCTCTCGAACATAGCCAGGTTTTTTTCGCTCAAAAACGCCTCGGCCGCCTCCACCGTGTCCGGGGTATCCGGCAGGCCGCGGCGGGCGGCTTCCTCCCGCCATTCCGCCGCATAGTTGTTGCCGTTGAATATCACCTTGCCGTGGTTGTCCCACGTCTCGTGCACAATCTCCGCCACAACCACTTCACTGTTTTCCGCTTTTTCCAGCTTGTCGGCAAAATCATGCAGCTTGTCCGCCACCGCCGCGCCCAACACCGCGTTTGCCAGGCCAATGGACTGGCTGGAGCCCACCATGCGAAACTCGAACTTATTGCCGGTGAAAGCAAAGGGCGAAGTACGGTTGCGGTCGTTGTCATCCACCACAAACAGCGGCAGGCTTTTCACGCCGGTCAGCAGGTTGTTGCGGCTGCCCATTTCATAGGCGTGTCCCTCGGCCAGGCTTTTCAGCAGCTGGGTCAGCATATCGCCCAGGAAAATGGAAATGACCGCGGGGGGCGCTTCATCCCCGCCCAGGCGCAAATCGTTCCCGGGACACGCGGCCGACAGGCGCACCGCGTCGGCATACTCGTCCACGCCCGCTATCACCGCGCACAGGAACACCAAAAATTCTTTGTTTTCCACCGGGTTCTCGCCCGGGTCCAGCAGGTTTACGCCGCCGCTGGTCAGCAGGCTCCAGTTGTTGTGTTTGCCGCTGCCGTTTATACCGGCGAATGGCTTTTCATGCAGCAGGCAGGCAAACCCATGCCGCAGGGCCACCTTCCGCATCAGTTCCATAATAATCTGGTTGTGGTCCAGCGCAATGTTCGCCGCGGCAAAAATGCTGGCGAGCTCATACTGGCCGGGGGCTACCTCGTTGTGCTCGGTTTTGGCCGGCACGCCGATATGCCACAGTTCCTCGTCCAGCTCCCGCATGAAGTTGCGCACACGCTCGGAAATAGAACCATAGTAATGGTCCTCCAGTTCCTGTCCCTTCGGGGGTTTTGCCCCCGCCAGCGTGGCGCCGCAAACCTTCAGGTCCAGCCGCTGGTCCAGCAGGCATTTTTCCACCAGGAAGTATTCCTGCTCGGCCCCAACGGTGGGCGCTACCGACACGGTGGTGGTATCCCCCAGCGCGCGCAACACCCGCAGCGCCTGTTTGTTCAGCACCTGCATGCTGCGCAAAACCGGGGTCTTTTGGTCCAGCGCGTCGCCCATGTACCCGCAAAACGCGGTGGGGATATACAGCGTGGCGTCCAGCACAAATGCCGGCGAAGTGGGATCCCATGCGGTATACCCGCGCGCCTCAAAGGTGGTGCGCAGCCCGCCGGACGGAAAGCTGGACGCGTCCGATTCCCCCTGGCTCAGCAATCGGCCGGAAAAGCGCACCAGCGGTTCCCCGCCGCGCACCTTGTCAATGAAACTCTCGTGCTTACCGGCAGAGGCGCCGGTCATGGGGGTGAACCAGTGGATATAATGCGTGGCACCGTGCTCCACGGCCCAGTCCTTCATGGCATCCGCCACCACATCCGCCACCAGCGGGTCCCACGGCATGCCCTCGTCGCGTATGCGGCGCAGGCTTTCATATACCTCGGCCGGCAAACGCTCCCGCATGACCCGATCGTCAAAGCAATGGTTTCCAAACCGTTCAAACAACGCAGAATTTGACAAAATAAAGCCTCCCATCCCTCTGGAGTCATACACTTTCCCACAAAAATTATTTTACCATGAACCCGCCGGCACCACAAGAGGGCAGCGCTTTACGCGCCGTCGGCGGACCATCTTTCACCTTATTTTTCTACGCTACTTGCAAATTTTCCCAAACACAAAAAACCGCCCCACAAACGACAAGGACAACAAAACCGTTCGTCCTTGTCCCGTGGGGCAGCCATGTCATGCACTATAACTGGCGCGGGTATGGCGGCATACAGCACTTCTTGCAAAATCCCAGCGGGGCATGATTTGCCCGTGCCTCACCCGTACCCGGTATGGAACCTATTACGCTTCGCCCTCATCGTTCGGGTCGGCGGGCGGCGGGGTGGCAGGCTGCTGCTGCGGCTGGGCCGCCTGTTGTTGCTGTTGTGCATTTTGCTGCATTCTGCGGGTTCCCAAATATAGGCCGGTACCTGCCGCAGCCGCAAGACCCAGACCCAACACCGCCCGGCGGCGGCTTACTCTGCGCGTGGTCCTTCTGGCGGTTCTGCGCGCTACTCCTCTGATAAACATAGAAACTGCCTCCTTTAATTATTTTACTGAAATTGTTCTATTGAAAACCGCCCGGTGGGCGATAAAGACATCAAACCATCTTGTTGGTCCGTCCAAAGATTCATTCCAAAATGTTTCACCAATCTGCCGGCAAAATACTCTGTCTTAAATCCTACATAGTATGCCCTTCATATGTGTTTTTTCCATTACTACATTTTAAACAATCGATGAAATTTATGTGTGAGGTTCCGGCTTGCCGGCAAGCGCCATGTTGCATACAGTCCCGCAGGACAGATTTACTTATCCCGGCCACCGGGGTATAATGATACAGTAGCAATTAACAATTTTGTGGGGTGACGTTTTGGGCAAATTTTTCAGCACTTTACGCGGCAAGCGGGTGGCGTTTATCGGGGCCGGCGTCTCGCACAAGGAACTGATCCCCCTGTTTGCGAACGCCGGTGCCAAGGTCACCCTGTGCGACCAAAAAAGCCTGGCCGATCTGGGAAATTATGGCGACGAACTGCTGGACGCCGGCGTGCGCCTGGTGCTGGGGCCGGACTACCTTTCCGGCCTGTCCGGGCAGGACATGATTTTGCGTACACCGGGGTTTGAATTTTACACACCGCAGCTGCAGGCCGCCGGGCGGGACGGTACACTGCTGACCAGCGAGATGGAACTGTTTTTTGAAAACTGCCCCTGCCGCACGGTGGGCGTCACCGGTTCGGATGGAAAAACCACCACCACTTCGCTCATTGCCACCATGTATGAGGCGGACGGCCGCACGGTCCACCTCGGGGGAAATATCGGGCGGGCGCTGCTGCCCATCGTGGACACCATTGCGCCGGATGATGTTGCCGTGGTGGAACTGTCCAGTTTTCAACTCATCTCCATGCACACCTCGCCCAACATAGCCGTGGTCACAAATGTTTCCCCCAACCACCTGGATCACCACAAGGACATGGAAGAATATGTAGATGCCAAGCGGAATATCCTGGCCTGGCAAAGCAAAGCCGATGTGGCGGTGCTGGGCCTGGAGAACCTGATTACCCGTGGCATGGAAAAAGATGTGATGGGTTCCTTGCGCTGGTTTTCGCACCTGCGGGATGTGCGGGACGGCGCGTTCCTTTCGGAAGATTGCGTCCTGTGCCTGGCGGAAAAAGGGACGCCGGTCCCGGTGGTGAAACAAAGCGAAGTGGTCATGCGCGGCGCGCACAACATAGAAAACCTGCTGGCGGCGCTGGCCGCGGTGCGGGACGAGGTACCCCTGACCGCCATGCAGCAAGTGGCCCGTACCTTCCGGGGGGTGGAACACCGCATAGAGCCGGTGCGCAACCTGAACGATGTGCAGTGGTTCAACGATTCCATCGCCACCAGCCCCACCCGCGTCATTGCGGGACTGCGCTCGTTCGACCAAAAGCTGATTGTCATCGCTGGCGGATATGACAAAAACGTGCCGTTCCACCCCATGGCCCAGGAGATGCTGGCGCGGGTAAAATTGCTCATTCTAACCGGCCCTGCCGCGGCCAAAATAGAAGGCGTCCTGCGCGCCGCGCCGGGGTTTGAGGAAAGCGGACTGGTTATTCTTCCGGCCAAAGACCTGCGCGACGCGGTGTCTATCGCACACAAAAACGCTGTGCCCGGGGATATCGTCACCCTGTCGCCCGCCTGCGCTTCGTTCGACGCATACCCAAACTTCGAGGCGCGCGGCAAACACTATAAGGAACTGGTGAACGCGCTGTGATTCGTGAAGCGGGTCCAAAAGAGGAGGCCACCGTCCTGCGCCTGGCACGTAGCCAGCCGGCCACCGGACCGCTGGTGGAAATACACTGGCACATTCGCGCGGCAAATCCGCTGGTGCCGCTCCGTTTTTTTCTGGTAGGCCGCCAGGCGGTTTTAAAAACCACCGGCGTGCATGCCACCCTGTGCGGAACGGCGGAGGACCCCGAGGAACTGGCCGCCTTCCTTTCCTTTAGTGGCATCCAACTGCTGAGCGCATTGGACCAAAAACCTGCCGGGTGGCAAACAGGAACCCAAACCGTGCTGCTGTTGCGGCCAGGTTCGCCTTATCTGGCAGGCGAGGAGAACTGTTTCACAGCCAGCCCGGGTACCGCCGCTTTTTTCCGGCCACCGCAGGGGGTTTCTCTGGACACCTGTCCCGCTGCCAGAGAGGTTTTTGCCTTGCTGCAGCAGGCGGACCCACAGTTGCAGCAGGCACAGGCCGCCGACGGGTTTTACGCCGACCTGAATACCCGGCGCAACCATGGCCTGGCCGCCGTATATGGCCTGCGCACCGCGCAGGGCACCCTGGCCGCCACCGCGGGTGTGTATGCGCTTACCCCGCGGGAAGGGTATATCGCCTGTGTGGAAACCCACCAGGACTGCCGCCGCAAAGGCTATGCCAGCCTGCTGCTGCGGCAGCTTATCGCTTCTTTTGGCGAACGCCCCCTTTCGTTGCTATGCGCACCAAACCTGGCCGGATTTTATGCGAATTTTGGGTTTAAAAAAACAAACAGAACAGGCATTATCAGCGCTCCCGAAACGCCTGAAGCAGGAGAACAACCCATATGATCGAACAGTTTTTCGCCATTACGCCGGAGATGCAAACCGCCGACCGGCTGGCCATGCAGGCCATCGCCCCGCGGCTCACGGCAATAGAGGAAATTAAGGAATGCAATCAACTGCGCATGCTGCGCGCTTTTACCGACTGCCGGGTGGGCGCTCAGCATCTGTTGGGTTCCACCGGCTATGGGTACGACGATGCCGGGCGCGCAAAGCTGGAGGAACTATTCGCCCGCCTTACCGGCAGCGAAGCGGCGCTTTTCCGGCACAATTTCATGAGTGGAACCCACGCGCTTACGGTGGCGCTGTTTGGCCTTTTGCGCCCGGGCCACACGCTGCTGTGCGCCACCGGCCGCCCGTATGACACGCTGATTGGGGTGTTGGGCATTGAGCAAACCACCGGGCACGGCAGCCTTTCCGAGTTCGGCGTTCGCTATAAGCAATTGGAGCTTACCGGGGGTGCGCCGGACCTGGCCGCCATTCGGCAGCACGCGCCGGACTGTCAGGTGTTGTACCTGCAGCGCAGCCGGGGCTATGCCGCACGGCCTTCGCTGTCGCTGGCGGACATCGCGGCGGCGGCCGCCGCCGCGAAAGAGGGAAACCCCGCAATCCGGGTTGTGGTGGACAACTGCTATGGAGAATTTACACAGACCGCGGAACCCACCACCCACGGGGCGGATCTCATCGTCGGCTCCCTGATAAAAAACCCCGGCGGCGGCATTGCGCCCACCGGCGGGTACATTGCGGGCAAAAAAGACCTGGTGGAAAAATGCGCACACCGCCTGTCGGCGCCGGGCGTCGGTGGCGAAGTTGGCTGTACCGGCGACATCCTGCGCCAGCTGTACCTGGGGCTGTACTATGCCCCTGGTGTAACGGCAGCAGCCATGAAGGCCGGCGCCTATGCCAGTGCGCTGTTCAGCGCGCTGGGGTATGATACCACGCCGCACCACAGCACACCGCAGAACGATATTATTACCGCCATTGTAACCGGCAGCGGCGAAAAGCTGGAGGCCCTGTGCGCCGCCATACAAAGCATGAGCCCGGTGGACAGCTTCGTCACACCCCAGCCCTGGCCCATGCCCGGGTACGATTGCGACATTATCATGGCGGCTGGCGCGTTCACGCTGGGCAGCAGCATAGAGCTTTCCTGCGACGGGCCCATGCGCCCACCCTACACCGCTTACCTACAGGGTGGGCTAAACTTCGCCGCCAGCCGTGCCGCCATACTGGCTGCCGCACAAAGCATAGGCCCAGCCGATTGACGCAGATACCCCTTTTTTGCTACAATATTACCGTTGCCGCATAACAGCACCCATTCTATTCCATGCGCGGGCGTGGCGGAATTGGCAGACGCGCCAGACTTAGGATCTGGTGTCCCCGACGTGCAGGTTCAAGTCCTGTCGCCCGCACCAGTAGGAGTGTTCTTACAGCATTTGAGATGTTGTAAGAACACTCCTATTTTTTATGACGCTTGGTGCAGCGGCGCATGGCCGACTGTCACGCCCTTGCGGGTCTGCATGATGATTTCCGGCAGGGTCAGCGTGTCGGGTAATTCGATGGCACCTACACAGTTGTAATGAATCGTCAGCCGTTGGCGGTTGATACCATCCACCTTCGAGGCCTGATGCACCTCTATCCGCGCTATGAGTTCATTCAACATCCGCTCGGTCAGTTTCTTGGCGCGGGTGTACTTGCGCACGGTGGCGATAAACATTTCGGCGCTCATGGCCTTTACTTCCTGCCTGTACTGGATTGAGGCCGCGAGTGCTTTCGGGCTCACGCAAACAAAAACAGGGGCGGTTTCCCTAGAGGAGAACCGCTCCTGTTTTTGCCGCACGTAAGTTTTGAGGGGTAAATCAAACAGGCAGCGATTGCCGGTCATAAACATTTGTGCCACACGATTTCGTTGACATTGCTTTTATCTATCCTTAACGAACTATCGCTATACTTTTTTTGCCATATATCAACCCCTTTTTTTAGTTCAATCAGTGCTGAATCTATGGATGTTATAAAGGGTTTATCTGTCATAGCGATAAAAACCTCACAAATCAGATCATCTACATAGTTGTGCAAGTGTTCTCCAAGTGGACGAACATAAATGCTTGCCTTTGCATCATGTACTATCGAATTCCTCATTCGATAAATGCGATACATATGCCAACAAAACCGTTCCATATGTGCATTAACATGTGTGTTCAGTTTCCCAACCGTATTCAGATTTTTGTTCATGATAAACACTCTGTTTTTGATAAGTGGAAATAGAACTGTATTCGTATAGAACCATTCACGGAGTGGCGCATACTCATCGCAAAGAATGAATGCGGAGATTTTATTGATTTCATTTCCCTCATTATCAATCTGCTCAATCAGTTCTCTAAACAAATTGTTATCCCAGCGCTTTATGATTCTGACAATGTCTTGAAAAAGGTTAAAAATATAGCTACTATAAATAACTGGCTTATATGTTTCAATGATAGACTCGATTCGATTTCTATTTTGATTGTCAGGTATTATTTTTTCAACTATTGACCATAGTTTTATAAAGGCATTTTCAGAGTTGTCATCGTCTATTGCGGTATTGTGAATTGAAATTGTATCATGGAAGAATCCGACATTATTGACATTTGAGAAATAAATACGATCAAGAATATGTAGGGCGGTCCCGATGGCGTGTTCGTCATCATAATCGCGAGTAATGTTAAGGCCACCTTGACTATAGTCTATAAATGCCGTTCTATCCTCTGCATCAATTTTTACCATCGCTGTATCCGAAATAGATATATTGCGTTTGTTGGAAAAAAAGTCATAGTAGTCTAGAAACACATTAATCCTCTTATAGCTCTTTTGCACGGCACTAACTTCATCGAGTGCCTTAACTTCAAGCAAATGAATTTTAACATGCTCTGCATCAATTTTAAATTTATCATAGTTACCATCATCATCAAACTTGACACTTAGTCTCTTTGATAATATTTCCTTTAGACGCAGGATTTCTCTGTGAACGCTAAAGTATACAGTATACTTTTTTATTTCAAAATCAAAATCATTGAGAAAGCTATCAAAAGTTTCGATTGAACTGTCATCAATAGCCTGGTTAAGATATTTGAATTTTATGCGATGATATATACTTGATTGAGAATAACCGCGCCCAATTAGTTCTGATAGAAATATTCGCGATAGATGTTCTATCTCTTTCTTCTTTTTTTCTACGACAGCGATATTGAGAAGTTCTTTGCACTTAGTAAAATAGGTATCATTCATTAAACCGTCAATATATTCAAGCGTTTTGTATTTTTCTTCTTTGCCCATCCCTCCAAATCGTTTTATAAAATACTCATGTTCTTCATTATTAAGTATGCTTTTCAGTACACAATCTTTAGAGAATGCCAATACAAATTCTTCAAAGACAATATCGAGGTATTTATCGCTTTTGATTGATCCACTCTTGATGCCTCTATGGACATCAAAATATTCATGAACTAATAGATGGGTGTTCATGATTGGAACTTTGTGACTGTCATTAGAATAATGAAAGAGCATTTCAATTGTCCTTTGGACAAAATACAGTAGTCCGTCATTGTTTTCCGTGTGGTGCCAATTAGCTAAATCGCGTTTACTCAGCATGATTATTCCTCCCGTTAAAAATAGAGAACTGCCTAATGTGACGCAACCGATTATTATTCAAATTACTCTAGCTGACGGGTTCAAGGAGATTTTTATCAATATATCATATTTTTGCGCATCATGAAAGTTTTTGTCATTGGTACCCCGAATGGATAAAGCTATTTCACGTTTTTACAACAATAGAATGGCCTTTGAAGTTGACTTATAATTAATTTCTACGAAAGTATAATGTCCTATCTATGTCTTTGGCAAGAGAGATCAAAGCTGCTTGTCAGAGAGTTTCATAAATCCAGTGTCCTCTATGAAAATCTCGCCCATACACGAAGTACAGGCGAGACTGTAAAGAATAGAGTTAGCTTATCGACCGCAAAAAAACATTGATATTACTTGATTTATTGGCGAGTTCTGTATCACTACTCCGACCAAAAACACACGCAGATTTTTCTTGTCTGCGTGTGTTTTTTATTCTTTCATTCACGGGCACTTCTTTTTTGCGCGCTAGATCAATGCCCAAACCGAGATAGTCGACGTGTTTTTTTACACAGAAATCCTGGGTGGATCTCAAGAAGCGCTACCATTGTAATAGCAGCAGCCGGACCGGAAAACATTGGATTTGATTGCTTCCGTCAACTTAGCCACTGGAGAGCCAACCCCAAGGCGCCTACAACACCGCACATACACAAAATCCCGGGCCCTCTAAGGAGGGACCCGGGATTTTGTGGGGTAAAGCAGAGTGCCATATGTGTCAGTTCTTCATGCCGGACATAACAATGCCCTCCACGAAGGACTTCTGGCCAATAAGATAGATGACAATGCCAGGCAAAAACGCCAAACAGGTGGCGCACATGATCCTGACCCAGTCCGCCTTCAGCCCGCTTTTAAACATTGACAGGCCGATGGCAATGGTAAACTTGTCGGGAGAATTTATGTAAACGGTTTGCTGCAGCAAATCGTTCCACAAAAGCACGAAAATGAACAGTGCTACCACGATCATGGCGGGCTTTATCGCTGGCACAATAATCTGGAACAAAATGCGCATATGCCCGGCGCCGTCTATGGTTGCCGCCTCGTCCAGCTCCCGCGGGATGGTGCGGATGAACTGGCGGATGAGGAAAATGTTGAACGCGCCGCCACCGCATAAAAATGGCAAGATAAGCGGCCAATAGGTGTTGCCCAGGCCAAAACCGCGCGTCCACATGATGTACAGTGGGATGAGTGTAACCATGTTTGGCAGCAGCATGGAACCAATGCACAGCGTGAACCAGAAGCTTTTGCCCTTAAACCGCAGCCGGGCAAACGCATAGCCGCACAGGGTGGCCGTCAGGGTGCCAAACAGCACCGAGGGCACAATGATGAGCATGGTGTTGCCGAAGTACTGCCAAAACGGGAAGTTTTGCAGTGTCTCGGCATAGTTTGAGAACAGCCAACGACTGGGGAAAAAGTTGGGAGGATATATATACAGCTCCGCATTGGTCATCAGGCTGGAGCGGAAAATCCACCATATGGGAAGCATGACAACAGCGGTAAGCAAAATGAGCAGCAGAAAGCTGACGATGTTCCCGGCTTTGCTCCAATAGGAACGCCTGCGCAGGGATGTTGTCTTTACGGGGGCTGCGTTCTTTTCCATCAGTCGTTGCCTCCTTCATAGAATATCCAGCTTTTGCTGGTGGCAAACAGGACGGTGGTAAAGGCGGCAATGAGCAGGAAAATGACAAACGAAATGGCCGACGCGTATCCCAGCTGGTTGCTTTTGAACGCGTACCGGTACATAAGGTAGGTCAGGAACATGGTAGAATTGCCCGGCCCACCGTTTGTCAGCGCCAGGGCCGGCGTAACCACCTGCAGGTTGGTAATCAGGCACATCAGCAGGTTGTAGAAGATGATGGGTGTCATGCATGGCAGCGTGACATGGAAGAAACGCTGGAAACCGTTCGCGCCGTCTATTTGGGCGGCCTCGTGGTATACGCCGGGCACATTTTGCAGCCCCGCCAGGAAGATGACGATGATGTTGCCGCTGAGCCAGATGGCGATGATAGCCAGCGACGGAACCGCCAGGCTGGAATCACTCAGGAACATTACATTTTTGATGCCGATTTGGTTTAAAAGATAGTTAAACAGGCCAAAGTTTGTCTCATACAGCCAGGACCAGCCGATGTACACGGCGGCCGCCGGCAGGATATACGGCAGATAGAACACCGCCCGGAAAAACCCGCGGGCTGGTATCTTCATGTTCAGCAGCATGGCAATGATGAGCGAGTAAACCATGGTGCCGACCACCGCCAGGATGGAAAACCAGACGGTTACTTTAATGGAATCCAGAAAATAGGGGTCCTCTGTAAACAGGCGGATGTAGTTTTGCAAGCCTATAAAATGCGGGGTGGAAAGGCCCTTCCACTTGAAAAAGCCAATGATGAACACCGCAAGCAAGGGGCCATAGGTGAGCACCGTTAGCCCGATAAACGCCGGAATAAGGCACAAATACGCCACCCGTGCTTCCTTTTTCGCCCCCGGCGAAGTTTTGATTGACTTTTTTTTGCTCATGGCTTTGCTCATGCTTGTTCTCCCTTACCCCTATTCTGCCGGTGTTAAAACAGATAGGGTGCCTGCCCGTCCATAACGGGGCAGGCACCCTGTTTTCTACATACGGGAACTATTCAAGATTTGCCGTGTTCGTTATCCGTTGCCGTCATGTGCGGAAACCAGCGCGTCATAGTTGTCGGTGACCGCTTGCTCCACAGTGGTTTTGCCGGTCCATACATCGCCCAGCACAGAACCCAACAGGTCGTTGAAGTCGTTGGTGTTGTTCACATAGTACCAGGAAGCAGGCTGAGAATATTCCGCGGTGTAGTCTGCCAAAACAGGCTTACACTCATCATACGGCGGGAATGCCGGATTTTCAAGCCATTTTTTGGTCAGGGCTTCATCGGTGTAGTAGGCGTCCAGGGTGGGCATCCAGATGCCGGTGGAGATCAGGCCGTCCCAGTTGTTGTCTTCTTTGGCGTACCATTTCAGGAACTCCATGGCCTCGGCCGGGTGCTTGGTCTGAGAGAACACTACGTTCGGGCCGCCGGTGTTGATGGTGACCTTCTTCTGCATGTAAGGCAGCACGCCCACGCCATAGTTCAGGCCGTCATCATCGCGGGCAGAGGACAGGCAGGTGCCCATGTTCCAGGCGCCGTTGGTGGTCATAGCCACGGTGCCGGCAACCAGGGAGCGGGGCACACCGTCATCAGTTTGGCCGGTGGACAGCGGCGCCACGTGGTGTACCAGGTACAGATCGGCGATCTGCTGGATGGCTTCCATCGCAGCGGGGTCATTGATGGTAACGCTGGAACCGTCGGCGCTGTAGAAGCCGCTGCCATTGGACAGGCACCATACTTCCAGCTGCCAGGTGAGGTTTTCAACCATGCAGCCATACTGCACGATGTTGTCTTTGTCAAAGCCTGCGTCGTTCGGGGTGTTGCCGTTGGCGTCCAGGGTCAGCTGTTTGGCCACGTCCACGAACTCGTCCCAGGTCCAGGCGTCGTCCGCATGGTTCGGGGGATATGCAACGTCAGCTGCGTCAAACATATCTTTGTTGTAGAACATCATCAGGATCTCGTTGGCGGCAGAGTATGCCACAGGAGAGCCTTCATAGGTGAATGCCAGGGAATCCAGCGGTTTCGCTTCGCCTTCCGCGTACATGTCGCTGATGTCCAGCAGCATGCCCTGCTCCGCCCACTGAATAACGCCGGCTTCGCTCATGATAGCGGTGTCGGGCAGCTCGCCCGCGGTAGCCATGGTGTTCAGTTTTTCCATGTAGGTTTCCCACGGAATGGGCATTGCGGTTACATGGATGGCATCCTGGGAACTGTTGAACACATCCAGGGTCGCCTGTGTGGATTTCGCCTCGTCTTCACCACCCCAAAAAGCGTAGGTGATTTCTACCACGTCGCCAGCTGCAGTGCTGCCGCCGCCAGCCGCGGTGCTGACACTGCTGCCCGTGGAGCCTTGTCCGCATGCTACCAGGCTGGCCAGCATGAGGATGCTAAGAAGTAACGCCAAAAACTTTTTCATCTTTCTCCTCCATTTTTTCGGATGCCCGAATTTATTGAAGCGCCTGCCCCAACCAGCAGAAACACGCTAACAACCCAGCTATGTAGTACAAGAACAAAAAGCTAATCGTTTAGGTTTGTAAACTATAAACGAAGCGCAACCTACACTTCGTTTCAAACGGATAATTCACGCTCATTATAGCACGCCAAATGCGCAAAATAAAGTAGTTTTTGAACAAATTTTGAATTTTGGCACAATTTATAAAACGATAAGGTAATCTTGTTGCACAATCACCAGTAGCAGGATATACCCACGCACGCAGCTATGCAAAACCCGTGCCGGCCGCTACTCCCCCACTGAATTCCGCAGTACAATGCTGCAGGGCAGCAGCAGCGGTTGGCGGGCTGCTTTCTTGTGCTTCATCTGTGACAGCACGATTTCTGCGCATTTTTTCCCCATGTCAAACAGCGGCGGCGCCACGCTGGAGATGCTGGGATCATACCCCATGCAGATGTTCTGGTTGTCGTACCCGAACAGGGCAATGTCTTTGCCCACGGACAGCCCCTCCGCCATGCACCGGCGGTACACACCGCTGGCCATCATATCATTAAAAGCAAAGATGGCGGTGACCCCGGCGTCTGTCAGTTCCTTGGCATACTGGTACCCGCTTTCCACGTCCCAGTTTCCATACTTTGTGGTATCGGCGTTGTACAAAAGGCCGCTCTCGAACAGGGCCCTTTGCACGCCTTTCAGGCGGCTTTGCGCGTTGTAACTGGTAACCGGGCCGGAGATAATACCAATCTCCCGGTGGCCTTTGTTTATCAGGATATTCATCACGTCATAGGCGGCTTTTTCATCGTCGAACATCACCGAGGGAAACTCCGCCGACTGGGGAAAGCAGTAGGCGTAAACGAATGGAATGTTAATGAGCGCCGGCTGGTAAACAATCTCACGGCAGTGATATCCCACGTAAATAAGGCCCTCTACCTGCTTTGCCATCATGTTGCGCACCATGGCCTCGAACAGCTGCCGGTGCTTTGGCGTGTCGGTAAAGTCGTTATTATACCTCTTATACAAACGCATGTTTGCCAGAATAATCTCGTAGCCGTTCTCCTCACAATAGGCGTCAATACCATCCACGATGTCCGGCGTTTGGGCTACCGTAAGGTCCTCGGTAATAATACCAATGTTGTTGGTTTTTTGCTGCTTCAAATTCTTGGCCAGTGTGTTTGGCTGATACTGCAGGCGCTTTGCCACCTCGAATATCTCACGGGTTTTGACCGGGCCGGCCGCCCCGCGCTTTCCGTTCAGCACATTGGACACCGTGGCGGTGGATACACCGGTGATATTGGCTATATCTTTTATGGTTGCCATTAACCTGTTTCCCCCTATTACAAAAACGATTAATTCTATCGCCTTTATTACCAAACCTAATCACACTTTACTATGAATTCTCACATAATTCAATCACTAACTGGATTTTTTTGATTTCTCGTATTGAAATTTCAGGTGGGTTCCGATATACTGATTTTACCTAAACGTTTAGTACATTGCCCCATTAAGGAGTTGGCTATGAAATATTTGCGTTCGCTTCCACTGAAAAATATCCAGATTGACGATTCGTTTTGGAACCGCTATACCCAGCTGGTCCCCGACGCCGCCTTGCCCTATCAGTGGGAAATATTAAATGACCGCTCCCCCGACGCACCGGCCAGCCATTGCCTGCAAAACTTCCGGGTGGCGGCGGGCGAGGTGGATGCGCCGCGCCAGGGTACCGTTTTTTTGGATACCGATGCATATAAATGGCTGGAGGCGGTTGCCTATAGCCTGTCCACCCGGCCGGACCCGGCGCTGGAAAAAAATGCAGATGACGTGATTGAGATGATTGGCCGCGCACAGTGTGAGGACGGCTACCTGAACACGTATTATTCCGTATTGCACCCTGATGGCCGCTGGGGCAACCTGACCGAGGGGCATGAGCTGTACTGTGCCGGGCATTTGGCCGAGGCGGCGGTCGCCTATTATCAAGCCACCGGAAAGCGTCAACTGCTGGATATCTCCTGCCGTTTCATGGACCTGATTGATTCGGTTTTTGGCCCCGGGGACGGGCAGATTCACGGCTACCCCGGCCACCCGGAGATAGAACTGGCCCTGGTGCGCCTGTATGACGTAACCGGGCGGCAGGAATATCTGGAACTATGCAAATATTTTGTGGAAACCCGCGGCGGGCAGCCGAACTATTTCCTTTCGGAAATTGCCCGGCCGGAGTATGTTTTCCTCTTTGATGAATTCAAAAACTACGACCCCGCGTATTCCCAGTCTCACCTGCCGGTGCGCCAACAGGATACCGCCGAGGGCCACGCGGTGCGCGCGGTGTACCTGTACTGCGCCATGGTGGATTTGGCGTACCATTACAACGATGCCGCGCTGCTGGAGCGGTGTAAGATCCTGTGGGACAACATGACGCAAAAACGCATGTATATAACCGGTGGCATTGGTTCTTCCGGCTTTCTGGAGCGCTTTACCACCGATTTTGACCTGCCGAACGACAGCAATTACTCCGAGACCTGCGCGTCCGTGGGGCTGGCATTGTTCGGCCTGCGCATGGCGCAGATTACGCAGGACGCCCGCTATATAGATACGGTGGAGCGTGCCCTGTACAACACCGTACGCAGCGGCATCGCGATGTCTGGCGACCGGTATTTTTACGTAAACCCGCTGGAAGTTTGGCCCGCCTGCTGCATGGAGCACACCTTCCGCGCCCATGTGAAGCCGGTGCGCCAGAAATGGTTCGACGTAGCATGCTGCCCCACCAATATTGCCCGGACATTTGCTTCGCTAGGGCAGTATATGTATGCTACCGATGGGGATTCCCTGTATGTGAACCTGTTTGTACAGAACAAAGTAAACCTGGAACTGGGCGGCAAGACCGTGGCCGCCCAGATGAACACCGAATACCCCAAAACCGGCCATATCCAGCTGCAGCTGACCGCTGACGGCGCCAGCTTCCCGCTGTTTTTGCGGGTGCCCGCTTTTGCGCAGCAGGCGCGCATCCGGGTGAACGGCGAGGAAATAGCCTGCGTACCGGACAAAGGGTATGTAAAAATAGAGCGGGTATGGCAGAATGACACCGTGGAGATGCAGTTTGACGTGCAGCCCCGGCTGGTATACGCAAACCCGCTGGTGCGGAACAACGTGGGCAAGGTTGCCATTCTGCGCGGGCCGGAAGTGTATTGTTTGGAAGAAGTTGACAACGGGGCAGACCTGGCCGCACTGTACCTGGACGAAGGTGCCCCGCTGCGCGAGGAATGGGACGCGGACCTGCTGGGCGGCACCATGGTGGTGCGGTGCGAGGGGACCCGGCTGGTACCCACCGATGATACGGCATCTTTCTGCGACGAAAAGTGCTATACTAAGGAGAAAGCCACGCTGACGGCCATCCCGTACGGTTCCTGGAGCAACCGCGCACCGGGCGAGATGATCGTATGGGTGCATGCCTGCGTTTAGCGCAACTGCCCAAATAGGAATCAGGAAAAACACATCCCCGCACGGACAGCCTATTGGGGCAACCGGGATGCACAAAGGAGAACTACCATGGGCGAAAAAGCGAATATCACCTTTGACCGGGCGTTCCGGGTGGGGGAAATAGACCGGCGTCTGTTTGGGTCGTTCATAGAACACCTGGGCCGGGCGGTGTACGGCGGCATATATGAGCCAGGCCACCCGCAGGCGGATGAAAACGGTTTTCGCCGGGATGTGCTTGCCCTTGTGCAGGATTTACAGATTCCGGTCATACGTTACCCGGGGGGTAACTTTGTGTCGGGGTACCGGTGGGAGGACGGCGTGGGCCCGGTTTCCCAGCGTCCCAAAAAGCTGGATTTGGCCTGGCGCTCGCTGGAAACAAATGAAGTGGGCGTGAATGAATTTGCCCGGTGGTGCAAGGCCGCGGGGTCTGACATGATGATGGCGGTGAACCTGGGCACCCGCGGCATGCAGGATGCCTGTAATCTTTTGGAGTATTGCAACCTGGCCTGTGGCAGTTATTACAGCGACCTGCGCGCCCAGCACGGGGTGAAGAATCCCTATGGTGTGAAGGTGTGGTGCCTGGGCAACGAGATGGACGGCCCCTGGCAGATAGGCCACAAAACCGCGCAGGAATATGGACGCCTGGCGTGTGAAACGGCGCGGGCCATGCGCCTGGTAGACCCGGATATAGAGCTGGTCACCTGTGGCAGTTCCTTCCCGGAGATGCCCACCTTCCCGGACTGGGAAGCGGAAACCCTGCTGCATACCTATGACGACGTGGACTATATTTCCCTGCACCAGTATTACGGCAACCGCAATGGGGATTCCGCGGACTATCTGGCGCAGGCGCTGGGCATGGACCATTTTATCAGCACCGTGGCCGCCGTTTGTGATTATGTTAAGGCGAAAAAACGCGCGAAGAAAACCATGTACCTGACTTTTGACGAGTGGAACGTGTGGTTCCACAACGACGACGCGGACAAAGAAAGCATGAAAAACCATCCCTGGCAGGTGGCACCGCGCCTGTTGGAGGACAACTATACCTTTGAGGACAGCCTGGTGGTGGGCTCCCTGCTGATTACCCTGCTGCGCCACTGTGACCGGGTGAAGATGGCCTGCCTGGCACAGCTGGTAAATGTCATTGCGCCTATTATGACCGAACCGGGCGGCAAAGCGTGGCGACAGACCATCTACTACCCGTTTTTGCACGCGTCCCAATACGGCACCGGCACTGTGCTGAAGCCGGTTTCGCAGTGTGGAAAATACGACAGCAAAAATTTCAGCGACGTGCCATATGTGGAATCGGTAGCCGTGTGGAACGAGGCGGCCGAAGAGGTAACGGTGTTCGCCGTAAACCGCCACCTGGGCGAAGGCGTGGAAACCAGCGTGAACCTGCGGGATTTTACGAACATCCGCCTGACCCAGCACACGGTGCTGCAGCACGATAACCTGAAAGCGGTAAACTCTGCCGGTGGGGAGGCTGTGGCCCCCACGGCTGGCGGTGGCGGCACGCTGGAGGCTGGGGTCTTCCGGTGCAACATGCAGCCGGCCTCGTGGAACGTGTATCGGTTCCAGTATGGCGCCGCGCGATAGCCGGTACCCGGTGGTGAAATTTTGCACGCTTCATGGTATCATGATGAAAAATGTGGTTTTAAGATTCAATTAAATAGCGCAAGCCGCGCCTGGCAGGCTGGGCAAACCCCGGCGCAAAAATGCAGGAGGTAACGTATGGCAAGCATTTCCCTGAAAAATATTTACAAGGTATACCCCGGTGATGTCACCGCAGTAAATGATTTTAACCTTGAAATTCCGGACAAGGAGTTCGTGGTGCTGGTGGGGCCGTCCGGCTGTGGGAAGTCCACCACGCTGCGCATGATTGCCGGGCTGGAGGAAATAACAAAAGGTGAACTCTACATTGGCGATAGGCTGGTGAACGATGTGCCGCCGAAAGACCGCGATATTGCCATGGTGTTCCAAAACTATGCGTTGTATCCGCACATGTCGGTTTACAAAAACATGGCGTTTGCCCTGCAGCTGCGCAAAACCCCGAAGGACGAAATAGACCGGCGGGTACGCGCGGCGGCACACATTTTGGACATTGAACATCTGCTGGAGCGCAAGCCAAAAGCACTGTCTGGCGGGCAGCGGCAGCGCGTGGCGCTGGGCCGGGCCATGGTGCGCAACCCCGCCGTATTCCTGCTGGACGAGCCGCTGTCCAACCTGGACGCGAAGCTGCGCGCCTCCATGCGTACCGAGCTGATTCAGCTGCACAACCGGCTGGGAACCACCTTTGTATACGTGACCCACGACCAGACCGAGGCCATGACCATGGGCGACCGCATTGTGGTGATGAAGGACGGGTTCATCCAGCAGGTAGACACCCCGCAAAAACTGTACGACTGTCCCTGTAATGTCTTTGTGGCGGGGTTCATTGGCAGCCCGCAGATGAACTTCCTTGATGGTGTGCTGAATAAAGATGCCACCGGTTATTTTGTGGACGTGAATGGGGACAAGCTGCCTATTCCGGCGGACAAGACGAACGATGCCATGGCCGGGTATGTGGGCAAAACCGTGAAGCTGGGCGTGCGGCCAGAGGATATTTATGACGATGAAGCCAGCAAGGCTGAACCGGGCTATTGCGTCATTGAAACCACGGTGGAAGTGCGGGAGCTGATGGGCAGTGAAGTGTACCTGTACCTGAAATATGGGGAATACCAGCTGACGGCGCGGGTGGCGCCCAGCACCACCTCCCAAACCGGAGCCACGGTGCAGGCAGCCATCAATATGAACAAGGCGCACCTGTTTGATAGCGAGACGGAAGACGTCATCATGAACTGAGAAATGAAAAAATGCACACGGGTATGCCTATTGCAAAAGGCATACCCGTGATGTGCTTTCATCCAGGCATTTTTATCTGAACCAATGAGGCGTGCCTGGCGAGCAACCCAATGATTAGAATTTTCGGAATGGAGGCAAACCTGTTTGGCATTATTCAACCGCAATTTCAATAAGCCCGGGCCGGGCGTCGCCAAAGATGAACCCCGTAAAAAGGGCATCCGGCGTTTTTTCGAGGTGCTGGGGCGTGACTTTGGCGGCCTGGTAAAACTGAATCTTCTGTTTTTTGCCTGCTGTGTTCCCTCGCTGGCGCTGTATATTGTGGGCATGCTGAACCTGGGCGGGAATGCTTCGGTGGTGCTGCTGGTGCTGGCGCTGGTAGCGGCGGCACCCATTGGCGGCGCCGTGACAGCGGGGTATTATTGCATCTCAAAAATGCTGCAGGACCGGCCGGGGTTCATTTGGCATGACTTTCAGCGAAAGTTCAAGGAAAACTGGCTGCTTACCCTGCCGGTGGGCATTGTGTGTACTTTGATTGTCTATGTGCAGGTCTACTTTCTGCTGGTATTGGCGGGGAACCCCGGCAGCGACCTGGGGCTGGAAACGGTTATTTTTATCATGTCCTGGGTGATTTTTGGCATGGTGTCACCGTATTTTTTCCTGCAGGCGGGGTACCTGACGCTGAAAACCGGCGCACTGCTAAAAAACAGTTTCCTGCTGGCGTTTGGCAACGGGCCGCGCAGCCTGATGGGAATGCTGTGCGGCAGTATCATTTGGGCTTGCATCATCCTTTTCATTCCCGCGTCGTTGGTTCTGCTGCCGCTTCTGCCTCTGTTTGCGTTCAGCCTGAGCTGGCTGCTGACGCTGATGTGGATATGGAAACCGGTGGATGCGCAGTTCCAGATAGAAGAAACCCTGCGCGCAAAAGACAAGGAAGCGCTGGCCGGCGTCACCGACCATTCGGAGAAACAAAAATAGCTGCAACGTAGCACACCTGTATGAAGGGATGCCTGTCGCAGCTATTTCCTGAAGAATCATATGTGGGCCCCCGCTGCCTTGGTGCAGCGCGGGGTTTATTTGTATGACGAAGTATACAAGCAATTTCGCCGACGAGAAGCACCGCTGGTCCCTAAAGCGCGGTGCCCTTTTTGGGCACAAACAAGCGGGACATGTTCACGCCCTCCCCTTCCAGTAGCTTCACCTTTACAGCAACACCGCCGGCATAGCCTGTCAGGCTGCCGCTGGCCCCCACCACCCGGTGGCAGGGAATGATGATGGAAATGGGGTTATGCCCCACCGCGCCGCCCACCGCCTGGCCGGACATGCTTTCCCGGCCCCGCTTTGCCGCCATGCGTTTTGCAATATCCCCATAGGTGATGACCTGTCCATAAGGAATTTCGCACAGGATAGCCCATACCTCCTGGCGGAATTCGCTGCCGATGGGTGCCAGCGGCAGCGCGGAAACCGGTGGCTGTTCATCCGCAAAATATTGGTCCAACCACCTTTTCGCGGCGGCAAATATGGCCAAGTCTTTGTTTTCCGACATGGAGCCGGGTATGGTGCCGCCGTGGTATTTTTGGCCCTGTATCCACAGGCCCAGCAGGTTTTCCCCATCGCTGGCCAGAGTCAGGGTGCCCACCGGGGACGGATGTGTTGTGGAATAATACATGGTTATCCTCCTGTTTTTGTGCAGTGCCGCGTGAAATGGCCTGCATTGCCATAATAGGATTTACAGTGTGTTCCATAGATTTATGGTGGCATAGCTGCGCCAGGGGCGCCATGCCTCGGCCATTTTCAGTAATTCCTGCGGGGTGTACGGCGCAAGGGCTTTTTTCACACCGGCGTCGGTTTCCAGGAATGCATCCGGCCATTCCATGGCGCGCATGGCAATGTACTGCGCCGTCCAGCTGCCAATGCCGCGAATGGCCATCAGCTTTTTCATTTCCTGTTCCGGCTGGGCGCCGGAGCCCAGCAGCAGCGTCCCCTGCACCAGTGCCTGCGCCAGAGCATAGATGGTACCGGCCCGTGCCGCGGTGATGCCCAGAGGGCCCAAATGGTTTTCTATGGGACCGTCCAGCGCCAGAATATCCTGCGGCGTGGGAAATACATGGGTCAAGTCCTGCACCCCTGTTTCAACAGGTATACCGTACGCGTTGACCAGCCTGGCGGCCAACGTGCCGGCTGCTTTCACGGTAATCTGCTGGCCCAGCACCGCCCGCACCGCCATTTCAAAAGCATCGAAACAACCCGGCAGGCGGGTGCCCAAAACACTAAGGCCGGGCTGCAAGGTGTTCATGGTGGCCAGTGTCTGGTAGACGGCATCGGGGTCACAATAAATATCAAACAAGCGACGCACCCGCGCCAACACCTGTGGCAGCACCGGCAGCAGCGTTCCGCTTACCGTGACCGATATAGCATTTTTTTGCGGCAGGTGCCCCACCCGCAGCCAGCCGGTTTCCCATTTCCCCGCCGGGGTTTGCAGCCGCACGGTGCGCCGGTAAACGCCGTTCGCCACCGTTTCTACCCCGGGTATGGTACGCCCGGCCAGAAAGACCAGCAGCTCGTCCCAGCGATACGGCGGGCGGTACCCCAGCGCCAGGGTGATTTCCCCGCTTTTTTTATTTTCTTCGGGGCACTGTTTGCGCAAGGCGGTAGGCGAAAGACGGTACTGCTTTTTAAAAAGATCGTTGAAGCGGCGCAGGCTGCCAAACCCGGCGGCCATGGCTACCTCCAGCACCGGTAGGTTGGTGTCTGTCAGCAGGTTTTTCGCCAGCAGCAACCGGCAGGTTTGCAGATACTGTACCGGGGTTACGTGGTATTCTGCCATGAAAACGCGCCGCAGGTGCCGGTCGCTGCAGCCCAGCCGCTCGGCAAGCTCGTGCAGGCTTTGCCCGCTGCCGCAGTCTTGCTCCAGCAGGCGAGCCGCGCGGTAGGCCAGGCTGGCGGTGGCATCGGTGATGCAGGCGCCGGGCGCGCGCTCCGGCCGGCACAAAAGGCAGGGGCGATAGCCCGCCTGTTCCGCCTGGGCCGCGGTGTCGTAGAAGGTGCAGTTTTCCGCTTTTGGCTGTTTTGCGCGGCACACCGGGCGGCAGTAAATGCCGGTGGAGGATATGCCGACGAAGAACCGCCCGTCAAACCGCGCATCCTTTGCCTGGAACGCCGCGTACAGGGCCGCGTTGGTCAACTGCATTTCGCCACCTCCTTTACCAAATGCTAGTCTGATTATACCATATTCACGAATAAAATCTGGCTGTTTTCGGACATGTTTTTTATACCATTGTTTTCGTAAGCATCTCGCAAAAAAGAACCATGGTACTCATTTTAAAAATATCCTAAGCAGATTTTTCGCTTGCATTTTGGCCGCCCGGCCGGTATAATATGTACAGTAACCGTGTGGCTGATGTGCGTAAATCCAGGTTGGATTTACGCACATTTTTTATGTTTGCGGCGGCAGGGCCTACCTGCTGCACACGGGAAAGAAGAAAAATCATATAGTTACAAGCGTGTTGCCACATGGCGTAAATCCAGCTGTTGGCACGCGTATTTTTTTATTTTTGGAGGAAAACATGACGAATGAAACGACCCTGCCCGCTGCGAACAGCGCCTACCTGGGGACACAACCGGTAGGCAAACTGCTTTTGAAATTTTCCGTTCCGTGCGTTTTGTCCATGCTGGTAAGCGCACTGTATAACATCGTAGACCAAATTTTTATTGGTCAGGGTGTGGGGTACCTGGGGAATGCCGCCACAAATGTGGTATACCCGTTCACGGTGGTGGCGCTGGCGCTGGCACTGCTCATTGGTGATGGCAGCGCGGCGCTGTTCAGCCTTTCGCAAGGGCAGGGCGAAACCGAAGCCACCCACCGCAGTGTAGGCAGCTGTATGCTGTTGGCGGGTGTTGCCGCGATAGTATTTACGGCGGCCGGATTCATTTGGATTGATCCCATCCTGCGGCTGTTTGGTGTCACTCCCGCGTGCTATACCTATGCTGTGGAATATATGCGCGTCATTTTGCTGGGGTTGCCGGCCTACATGCTTACATCCGCTCTGAATGGTATTATCCGGGCAGACGGGGCGCCGCGCTATGCCATGGTCGCCACGGTTATAGGCGCGCTTATCAACCTGGTGCTAGACCCGGTAGCCATCTTTGTGCTGCACACCGGCGTAACCGGTGCCGCTGTTGCTACCATCATTGGACAGACCGCTACCGGTGTGCTCAGCTTGCTGTACTTTCGCAAAGGAAAAACCCGTACGTTCCGCCTGCAAAAAAGCAGCTTTGCTTTTTCAGGGAAAATCTGCCAGAAAATTGGACAGCTGGGTATTTCCAGCTTTATCATCCAGGTCGCTATCGTGGTGGTCATTGGCGTGGCAAACAACCTGATTGTTCACCATGGGCCGACGTCGGTGTATGGGGCGGATATCCCGCTGTCTGCCGTGGGCATTGTCATGAAGGTGTTTGCCATCGTGATTGCTTTTGCGGTGGGCATTGCGGTAGGCGGGCAACCGATTGCCGGGTATAACTATGGTGCCAAAAACTATGCCAGGGTGTTTGAAACGTACAAATATATCCTGCTGGCAAATGTGGGCGTCGGCGTGGTGGCGACGCTGCTATTTGAGCTTTTCCCGCAGGGGATTGTCCGCCTGTTCGGCAATGAAAATGCTTTGTACAACGAATACGCTGTCCTGTGTTTTCGCATATACCTGGCTGGCATCCTGCTTTGTTGCATTCAGAAAGCCACCTGTATCTTTTTCCAGTCCATTGGCAAGCCGGCGCAGTCCACCCTGCTTTCACTGGCGCGGGATGTGGTGTTTTTTGTGCCGGGGCTGTTGCTGCTGGCACCGCGTTTTGGTGTAACTGGCATGTTGTGGGCCGCCCCTATCACCGACTGCCTGGCGCTACTTTTGACGACATGTATGGTATGGGCCGAATATCGAAATATTCGCAGGGAAACCAGCGAAAGCCAGCCTTTGCCCAACCTATTGAACCCGGAGTACCTGTAGTTTCCCTATTCTGTGCAAAAAGATCTTTCAGCACAAATATTGAAAAGCCGTGCATCTTTTACATTTTAGGGTGCACGGCTTTTGGTTTGGGTATTGGCCACATACACTCTTGGCGCAAAAGCCACCCACTATCCGTCGGTTCCTCGATGACAAATGCCGCGATTCATGTGTGTTTCCGGCCATATTACAGTAGCTAGACTCCGCCTATTTATGGTATACTATACTAAATATTTGCCTGGGTTTAAGCCTTTTTGGTATTTTCCCGGATTGCTAATTTTTTATCATAATATCGTCATTATAATTCCCCTATGGAGCCCCCTTATGCAAAAGAAGTCATCAATGCCCGGCGATAAAAACAATCCTTTGACGGCCGCCGAAATGTCCCTGCGTGTTTTGGAGTCTGCAAAGGACTTTGTTATTGCCTGCGATACAGACCTGCGCACCATTTATATCAACCCCGGTGCCTATGAAATGACCGGATATTCGGTGGAGGAAATGGGCCTGAACCTGTCACCGGAACTGGTGCATAATGAGCAAGATGCTGCCTGGAGCCGCGCGGCGATGAAAACCGCGCTGGAAAAGGGGTTTGCACAGGGTGAATCGGTGCTGATAACCAAGGATGGGCGCACCATAGACGTGCAGCAGAAGTTTTTTGCCATTCGCAGCGAGCAGGGCGAGGTGCTGGGCGTGGGCCTGGTAATGCGGGATATTTCCGAACTGCACGGCGCCCAGCGCGACCTGCTGACAAAATCCGCCATCATCGACTCGTCAGATGATTTTATTGCCGCTACCGACCGGGACCTTGCCTGCATTTATGCGAACCCCGGCGCGTATACCATGAGCGGATACCAGCAGGAAGAAATTGGGCTGGACTTGAATATTGGGCAGTTGCAGGATACCGCCACCGCCAAAAAGGTACAGGAAGCCTGCCGGCAGGTGCTGGAAAATGGCATTACCTGGCAGGGCGAGACCGAACTGCTCCGCAAAGACGGAAAAAAGCTGACCACCCTGCAAAAGCTGTTCCCGTTAAGTGATGAAAACGACCACGTAACCGGCCTTGGAACCATCATCCGGGACATTTCCGACATAAAAGCTGCCGAGCAGGCGGCCAGCAATATGCTGGATGTATTAAAAAATATTCTGAACAGCTTGGACGCCAACGTATATGTGTCGGACATGGAAAACGACGACATCCTGTTTGTAAACCGGGCCATGCGGGAATCCTTCATGCTGGGGGAAACGTTCCAGGGCAAAAAGTGCTGGCAGGTTATGCAGCGCGGGTTCAGTGACCGGTGTTCCTTCTGCCCCATTTACCAGCTGGAAAAAGACCCGGAGACACCGGTGACCTGGGAAATACAAAACCCGGTGACCGGCCGCTATTATAAAAATGTGGACAGCATAATAGACTGGGAGGATGGCAAAAAGGCCCACCTGCAATATGCCATTGATATCACCGATGTTCGTACCGCACAGCATGAAGCCGATAAGATGCTGGGCACACTGAAAAATATCTTGAATGGCATGGATGC
Source organism: Oscillospiraceae bacterium (assembly GCA_031549285.1). Classification (GTDB taxonomy): domain Bacteria; phylum Bacillota; class Clostridia; order Oscillospirales; family Ruminococcaceae; genus JAAYCI01. The sequence goes on from JAVBPZ010000009.1 coordinate 37,053, forward strand.
CTATGTGTATGTATCGGACATGGTCACCGACGAAATCTTTTTTATCAACAGCAAAATGCGGGACGGGTTTGGCCTGGGCGAGGACGCGGTGGGCAAAACCTGCTGGAAAGTTTTGCAGGACGGCTTTACCGAGCGGTGTTCCTTCTGCCCCAACAAAAAGCTGGCGGTAGACCCCACCACCCCTGTGGTATGGGAAGAACACAACACCGTGACCGGCCGGTATTATAAAAACGTGGACAGCATCATTGAATGGACCGACGGCAAGATGGTGCATATGCAGCATTCTACCGATATCACCGATATTGTGGCGGCCCAGCGGGAAACACACGAAACACGCGAGCGGCTGGGGGTTGCGCTGGAGTCCTCGCAGGCGGGTGTGTGGGAACTGGATATTCGCGAAAAAACCCTGACGTATGACGAGCTTTCCGCCTGTTTGTTTGGGCTGAACCCCACCACACGCAGAATAACCACCGGCATGTTTTGGCTGTATCTGCAGCAGGTGGTGGTGGACCTGCCTGCGGTTTCCTCGCTGGCAGATTTGCTGCAAAAAGACCCGGTAACCGGCAATCCCTCGCGGGATTTCCACCTGTGCCTGCCCGACGGCACCCACCGCTGGGTGCGTTGTTATGGGAAAACCATTCGGGATGATGACGGCCACGGTGTGCAGATGGTGGGCATGTGTATTGATATTACGCCCCAGGTGACCATGGAAACCGACCTGACCACCGCCAAAGAAGCCGCCGAAAACGCCAGCCTGGCCAAGAGCCAGTTCTTGTCCAACATGTCGCACGAGATACGCACCCCGATGAACGCGATTACCGGCATGGCCGACCTGCTGATGGGCGAAAAACTGAGCGACCGCCAGCGGCGCTATGTGCGGGATATTAAGGTATCCTCCTCTTCCCTGTTGGATATCATCAACGACATTTTGGATTTTTCGAAAATAGAGGCAGGCAAACTGCAGCTGGTTCCGGTGGATTATGATATTATGGAACTGCTGCAGAACCTGAACTCCATGTTTGCGTTTGCCGCCGTGTCGAAGCGGATCCATTTTGAAATGGAAATTTGTGACGAGCTGCCGGCGTGTCTGTACGGAGATGATATTCGCTTGCGGCAGGCGCTGGTAAACATTTTGGGCAACGCGATAAAATTCACCGAGGCCGGTGAAGTACGCCTGGTGGTATCCATTTGTGACGCAATGCTCTGCTTTGCTATTTCTGATACCGGCGTGGGGATTCGAGCGGAAGATATCCCACTGATTTTTAACGACTTTGACCAGCTGGATTCCCAAAACAACCGGCATATCGGCGGTACGGGGCTGGGGCTGGCCATCACCAAAAATCTGATTGATATGATGGAAGGGTCCATCACGGTGGAAAGCGAGTACGGCAAAGGCACCACCTTCCGCATGCAGGTGCCGCTGGTGGAGGGCGACACCAGCAAGCTGGCGCCCGATGCCGGGGAGTTTGTGTTTGTCAGCGCGCCGGATGCGGCGGTGCTGGTGGTGGACGATAACGAGGTGAACCTGCACGTGGCATCGGGTATGCTGGGGCTGTGCGATATCCAAAGTGACACGGCGCTCAGCGGGCAGGAAGCCATTGAAAAAATTTGGAACAAAAAATATGACATCGTGTTTATGGACCACATGATGCCCGGCATGGACGGTGTGGAAACCACCCTGTTGCTGCGTAAAAAATACACCCCGGAGGAACTGCCTATTGTTGCCCTTACCGCCAATGCCGTGGGCGGGGCACGGGAAACGTTGCTGGCGGCGGGCATGAACGACTATCTTTCAAAGCCGATGGATAAGGTCCCGCTGAACCGGGTGCTGCAGCGCTGGCTGCCCGCGGAAAAGCTGCGGGTGGTGCCTGCGCAGGACGCAGCATTGCTGCCAAAACCACCGGACAGCCCGCTGCTGGAGCAACTGGCAAAGGTGCCGGGGCTGAACACGGAACAGGGGCTGAAACACAGCGGCGAGATGGCCGAGGTATACGAAAAGGCGATTCGTATTTTGGCGCGGCGGTTGCCGGATATCGTGGGTCATCTGGAAGCGTTCCTGGCTGAGGGCGATATTAAAAGCTTTGGCATAGAGGTGCACGGGCTGAAGGGGTCGCTGGCCAACCTGGGTGCGGAGGAACTGGCCAGGATGGCCGCCGCGCTGGAGGCGCACGCCAAGGAATACGATGTGGATTTTTGTCTGTCCTATATGCCGGAGCTGGCCGCCCGCCTAGCCGGGCTGGAAGCACAGCTGAACCAAATATTGAACCCCGCCGGCCAGGTGACCACCTATGAAGCGCTGGGCGAAGCCGACACCCTGCGTGCACAGGTGCCGATACTGCGCAATCTTTTGAACGCATTTGAGGGAGACGACGCACTGGAAATTTTGAAGAACCTGGCGCGGTATGATTACGGCGAAGAATGGAACGCCCGGCTGCAAAAACTGTGCCGGATGACCGAGGAATTCGACTATGACGGTGCGCTTTCGCTGCTGGCGGAGAATTAAAAAACAGCGCAAAAGGCAACCTTTCATGGTATACTGTTTTCGTAAAGGCACGGTCAAATATTAGAAGGGGGATTCACATGGACGAACACCACAACATGTACCGCATGATGGCGCTGATGAACACGCAGGATCTGGAGGCGATGAACGCGCTGAAAAAAGCGGGGTCACGCAGCGAATATTTTACACTGCTGACGAACTTTACCCAGGTGGTACCATTTTTAACAGCCAGCCTGGTGGTCCCCACCGGCCCGCAGGATCTGGAAACCCTGCTGAAATCACTGGACGACCTGCAAAAATGGTTGTTCGCTGTTGGCGCGCCGGGTGTCCTGTGGCAAACGGAAAAGGTGGTGGGCATGGTACAGGCCGGCCAGGGGGCCGCGCTGAAACTGTCCCTGCGGGAACTGATTAACAGCCTGGATGCCCTGACCGCGAACATCCGCGGGGCAAAAATGACCCCGGCGGAAATAGCGGCCAGCAACATGGGCGAAGGCGAAGCCATGGACCTTTCCGATATGCCGCTGCTGCAAAACACGGGATTGCCCAAAGCGCCGATTAAGCCCGAGCCGTTTGAAAAGCTGAGTTTATTGATCGAGAACTTTGAGATTGACGACGCGCTGACCACCCTGCAGGAAATGCGGGCCTACAGCTACAACGACGCCATTGACCTGCGGCTGGCGTCCGTAGACGCGCGGCTGCAGCGGTATGACCACGCCGGTGCGTCCGCCGAAACCAAACAGCTACTGGAGCTGGTAGAGGCGTCCCGCCCGGGCAGTTCGTCCGACGGTAAAAAGCGTATTCTGGCCATTGATGACGTGCCGGATGTTTTGAGCACCATTAAGCTGGTGCTGAAGGAAAAATACGCCGTATACGGCGTGACCAACCACATGGCGGCGCTGAAGTTCCTGGTGAACAACAGTGCGGATTTGATTTTGCTGGATATTGAAATGCCGGACATGGATGGCATTACTCTGCTTGGGATCATCCGCAAAATAGATGCGTATAAAAACACACCGGTGCTGTTTTTGACCGGCAGCGTAAGTGTGGAGAATATCAAACGATCGATGGATGCCGGCGGGAACGATTTTTTGCGCAAGCCGATAGAGGCGAATGTCCTGATGGAAAAAATTGACAAACATTTGGCGTAACGCCCATGCGGGCGCCAACCAACAAAGGAGTGACCTGCTATGCCGGAAGAACTGTATGCCGTACCGGAACAATACCGACCAAACTCGGCGCGTTATACCGGGGCGCACCTGCGCAAATGCGGCCGCAGCGGCATTCGCATGAGCGCCTTATCGCTGGGGTTCTGGCAGAACTTCGGCGGGATGGAACCCTATGAAAACGGGCGTGCTATTGCGCGGGCAGCGTTCGACGCCGGCGTCACCTGTTTCGATCTGGCGAACAACTACGGCCCGCCCTATGGCAGCGCAGAGGAAAACTTTGGCCGGATGATGCGGGATGATTTCGCCCCGCACCGGCCGGAAATGTTTATTGCGTCGAAGGCCGGGTACGACATGTGGCCCGGGCCGTATGGGCAGGGCGGCAGCCGCAAGTACCTGCTGGCCAGCCTGGACGCCAGCCTGAAACGGATGAACCTGGACTATGTGGACGTCTTTTACCACCACTGTATGGACCCGGAAACACCGCTGGAGGAAACCATGTCCGCCCTGGTGCAGGCAGTGCGCAGCGGGAAGGCCATGTACGTGGGCCTGTCAAACTACAGCCCGGAACAAATGCAAAAGGCGCTGGCGCTGCTGCAGGCCGATGGGGTTCCCTGCCTGGTGGAGCAAAGCGCCTACAATATGCTGAACCGCGCGCCGCAGGACAGCGGGTTGCTGGATCTGTTGGCCAAAAACGGTGTTGGCTTCGCGGCATTTTCGCCGCTGGCGCAGGGTATGCTGAGCGGCAAATACAACAATGGCATCCCTGCCGGTTCCCGCGCTGCCGGGTATTCAAAATTTTTGCGTCCGGAGCAGCTGACCGACGACGTGCTGACAAAAATTTCCGCATTGGGTAAAATAGCTGAGCAGCGCGGACAGGCGATGGCGCAGTTTGCCCTATCCTGGCTGCTGCAGGACCAGCGGGTAACCACCGTGATTATTGGCGCATCGAAGGTGTCCCAGCTGGAACAAAACCTGGCCGCCGCGCAAAACGCCAGCTTCACCGCCGCGGAGACGCAGGAGATAGAAGCGATTTTGGCGGGCAGCGGCGCGAACGGATAGCCGTACGGAAGTAAAAACCCATAAGAAGCCCACGGGACGAAAAGACGGAGTATCCAGCTTAGGAGTACTGTACCCCGTGTTGGCCTGCCTCGCGCAGGGTTGTCGAGAACAGGATTTCGCATGGTCCTTGCTTGCATTACTAAATAGATGGTGCCATGCCGCGGGACAGCCCGCAGGCCGCCATCCTTTTAATCTCTTGGGCAGAGACCGTGGGGTAGTATACCCGTTGTCGCCCTCCTCACTCGGACATGAGAATGCAAGCATTCGCGCGACACCCGCTTCGTTGGCCAATAAAAATGGCAGCGATGGTGGCGAACCAAATGGTTCGCACCTGTCACTGCCATTTTGTATACAGCAAAGGGTATTCCTTGTGCCCTGCCGCCGGGGCACATTGGGGCATTGCCGACGCGCCGCGCGTCTGATGCAATGCCCCTGGCGCTTTCATGCGCGCCTGCCAGGCACAGCCTGACGTGGGTTAGGTTACGCCGCCGGTTTTGCGCTATGGTCATCCACAGGGACCTTGGCATACACCAGCTCTGCCTCTGGGGCGGTATCCGCCTCCAGCGGTTCGCGTGCTGCGAAAAGATACACAAACGCGAAACAAGCAGTCGCCAAAGCAATAATGAATCCCATAAAAATGCACCCCTTTCTGAAGTGCACACATTGTATCGGATTTAAAATAAAATGCAAGGCCCCTTTTGTCGTTTCTTGTCGTTTTCGCGTTAAAGATTTGTGAAAGCTTTTTGGAAGTGCTTTTCTTTGCGCATAATCACCAAAAAAGGCGTTATTTTGTTTCGTTTTCCGTCGTCAGCTCCAGCCACTCTCTCATTGCCGCATCCAGCGCAGCGGTATTTTGACTGAGCCCCTCGCTCAGGTTCTGCAGTTGCGCATAGTCGCTGGCATTTTGCGGCGCGGCCAGCGCCGTGTTTGCTTCTTCTATCGCTTGCTCCAGCTTTTCTATCTGCGCCTCCAGCGTGGACAGGCGGGTACGGCGCTGGGAATCCAGCGCACGCTGCTGTTTTGTGCGGTATCCGCTATCCTGTGCCGGCGTTTTTTGTTTTTCGGCGGTACTTTGTTGCGCCGCTTGCCCCTCTTGTTCCTGCGCTTTTTGCGCCAGGTACACATCGTAGTTTCCCTCGTACCGGCGAAAGCCATCCGGCCGCATTTCCAAGATGGCCTGCGGCACCCGGCGCAAAAAGTACCGGTCATGGCTGACCACCACCAGCGTACCGGAATACGCCCGCAGGGCAGCTTCCAGTACCTCTTTGGCCCGGTAGTCCAGGTGGTTGGTGGGCTCATCCAGCAGCAGCACGTTGGCGCGCTGCATCTGCAGGATGGCAAACGCAACTTTGGCACGGTTGGCACCGGACAGCTCCCGCACCTTTTTATAGACCGCCTCCCCCTCAATGAGCAAGCAGCCCAGCGCGCTGCGTATTTCAAACTCGGTTTTGGTTGGGTACCGGCTGTGCACCGCCTCCAGGACGGTGGCCTCCATGGGCAAGCCGGCCAGCTCTTGGTCAAAATAACCGGGGCGCACGCCGCTGCCCCATTTGGCCTGGCCCTCGTGCGGGACCAGGCCCTGTATCGCTTTTAAAAAGGTGGATTTCCCTACCCCGTTCAGGCCCACCAGTGCAATTTTTTCTCCGCGTACCACCGCCAGGTCCAGCCCGGCGTATAGTTCACGCTCGGCGCCGTCCTCCCCCACCCGCACCCCCAGGCCCCGGCAGATCAGCACATCCTTGAACGGCTCGGTATCGTACTCGAACCGCAGGGCAATCGTTTTCCCTTCCGGCGGAGGTTTTTCCAGCCGCACCATTTTTTCCAGCGCCTTTACCCGCGTACCCACACCGCTGGCGCTGGCGCTGCGCGCCAGGTTTTTGCGCACATACTCTTCCATTTTTGCTATTTCTTCCTGCTGCTTTTCCCAGGCGCGCAGGGCAGTTTTTCGCCGTTCTGCCTTTTGCAGCACGAACCCGGAATACCCGCCTTTGTACCGGGTGAGGGCACCGCGCTCTATTTCGCAGATATCCTTCGCGATGGTATCTAGAAAATACCGATCATGGCTGACCACCAGCACCGCACCCTTGTACTGGGCCAGATACCCCTCCAGCCAGGCCAGCATGGAAAAATCCAGATGATTGGTGGGCTCGTCCAAAATCAGCAAATCCGGCGCGCGCAACAACATTTTGGCAATGGCAAACCGCATTTTTTCACCGCCGGACAGGGTATTGACTTTTGTGCTGCGTGCAAAACCGCCAAACCCCAAACCGGTGAGCACCCGGTCTGTTTTTTCGTCCAGATGATAGCCGTCCATCGCTTCAAACCGCGCGCACAGCCGGTCGTATTCCGCCAGCACAGCGGCATCATTGGGGCTGGCCGCCAGTTTTTCACAACAGGCATCCATCGCCTGGCGCACCGCACGCACCTCATGAAAGGCATCTTCCGCTTCCTCGGCCAGGGTATGCTCCCCGGTCAGCGCGTCGTTCTGTTTCAGGTAGCCGATGGATAGCTTCGACGCGCGCACCACCGTGCCTTCGTCCGCGGTCAACGCCCCGAAGATGATGTTCAGCAGGGTGGTTTTTCCCGCGCCGTTCACGCCCAAAAGGCCAATGCGGTCATCCTGTGCAACCTCAAGCGAGACATCCCGCAGAATGGGGACATCCAGAAAAGATTTATAAACATGTCTTACACTGACCAACATAAGCGGCTGCTCTTTCTATGAGATAGTAACGTCCTGCAAAAAAAGTTCCCATTCCTGCTGGGAACCACAGAAAGCGTTCAGATCGATGTTTTTTTCGGCGCCGCTGTACCCGGACAGGGTGCCGGTGGCGGAATATTGCCAAAAGGTGGGCATGCGGCCATCTGGCAACGCGGGGCGAAAATAGATGTCGCGAATCCAGATGGGGTTCGCATCAAAATGGTCGGCCAGATACAGGCGGTACGATTGCTCGGTGGCATACAAAATGGGTGCCTGGCCATACTGCTGCTGCAATGTCGACAGCAGTGTTTCCAGCGATGCGCGCACCGTTTGCACATCCGGCACACGGCCCTTGTGCTGGCCGTACAGCTCCACATCCACCACTGGCGGCAGCATGCCCGGCTGGGCCGGCACCGCCGAAATGAAGTTTTGCGCCTGGGTTTCGGCGGGGGAATCAAAACTGAAGAAATGGTATGCCCCGACCGCAAGACCTGCCTGAGGGGCATTTTCCCAGTTGTCCGCAAAGGTGAGGTCAACATACTCGCTGCCTTCGGTTGCTTTTATGAAAGCAAACTGTATATCCTGCGCCGCTATTTGCTGCCAGTCTATTTCCCCCTGATATTCGGAGACATCCACCCCGCGCACGGGATAGATACCGTGTCCAGGCGCAAACGGACGAACGGCACCCAGCAAAAACAGCGCCAGAAAGCACAGCGCCAAAAGGACAAAAAGCCAGCCAATGACCCGGGCCCCATTATTCCTGATCGTTTGCATTTTTTTCGTCCCGCCTTCTGTGCTTTTAAATTTGCGTGAAACAGGAGGTGCACTTTCGCCCCAAAACGCGTCAAGATCCTTATCAGCTTATCTATTATAGCAACTTTTCCGCCGATGCACAAAACCCCGCGCTACCTAGCCAAGCCAGTTGCTGGGAAAGGCAAAAAAACAGGTTGCCTGCACCGCGGAAAGCAACATGCCAGATATCCCGAAAACACACAACTTGACACCCCTATCCTTCCGGACTTACAATGGAAAGCAGCAGATATACAAACTATTTTAGGGGGCAATTCCATGCTGACAATCAGCCATTTGACCAAGACCTATTCCGGTGGGAAACGCGCAGTGGACGACCTGTCGTTGACGGTGGAAGCCGGCGAAGTATATGGGTTCATCGGCCACAACGGCGCCGGCAAAACCACTACCCTGCGCGCGGCGGCGGGCGTGCTGGCGTTCGAGGGCGGCAGCATTTTGGTGGACGGGCACGATATTCAAAAAGAACCGGTGCCCGCCAAACGCATCACCGCCTTTTTGCCGGACAACCCAGACTTATATGAATTTTTGAGCGGTATCAAATATCTGACCTTCATCGCCGATGTGTACTCCATCCCGAAGGAAAAGCGCCAGCCGTTGATTGCCAAATATGCCGACGCGTTTGAGCTTACATCCGCCCTGGGCAGCCCCATCGCCAGCTATTCCCACGGCATGAAGCAAAAACTGGCGCTGATTTCCGCCTTTATCCGCGAGCCAAAAATGCTGCTGCTGGATGAGCCGTTTGTGGGGCTGGACCCGAAGGCTTCCTTTATTATGAAGGAGTTCCTACGCGAGATTTGCCGCGAGGGCGGCGCAGTGTTTTTTTCCACCCACGTGCTGGAGGTGGCGGAAAAACTGTGTGATAAAATTGCCATAATTAAAAACGGCCGCCTGATAGAAGCCGGGCCCACCGCGGACATCGTGGGAAAATCCTCCTTGGAGACCGTGTTTTTGGAGCTGGAGCAGGAGGGGGAGGCAATACCGCAGCCCTCAGCCGAAGGCGGGGTGGCGCGCAAATGAAACCGTTTTTGGCACTGGTAAGTTTGAATTTTAAAAGCCTGATGCTGACCTCGTTCAACTTTGGCCGGGGCAAGAAAAAAGCCGCCTCCGGCGTTGGCGCGTTTGTGCTGTTCTCCTTCTTAATGCTGCTGATCTCCGGCACCTATTCTTTCAGCCTGGGGGCCGCGCTGGGGCCGCTGGGCGCGCTGGATTCCATGCTGATTATTCTATTGCTGATTGGGCTTTCCATGTCGGTGCTGTTCACGCTGTTCGCGGGCCAGGGGACCATTTACGGCACCAAGGATATTGACGTGGTGCTGAGCATGCCGGTGTCTGCGTTTGCGGTTATGCTGGCGCGCATGCTGGCGCTGTACCTGGAGGTGCTGGTTACGGTGGAGCTGTTCTGCCTGCCTGCCGGCATTGCATATTGTGTGTTTGGCGGGCACGGCGGCGTGGTCTTCTGGCTGGTGCTGCTGCTGGGCGGTGCGCTGTTGTCATTGCTGCCCACTTTACTGGCGCTGGTTTTTGGCGCATTAATCAGCCTGCTGGTATCCCGCATGCGGCACAAAAACCTGTTTACTACCCTGTTCAGCCTGGTTTTCGTGGTGGGCATCATCGTGGCCAGCACCGTGCTGCCGTCCACCGCCGAGGTGGCTGTAGATAACATTGCCGGCCTGCAGGCGATGCTGGCAGGGGTTTTCCCACCCATTACCTGGGCGGTGCAGGCCGCCACCGGGCCTTCGCTGCTGGCGCTGCTGTTGCTGGTGGCGGTGTGTGTGGTTCCGTTTTTGCTTTTTACCTGGCTGTTCAGCCTGTTTTACAAAACGCTGCTTACCCACCTGGCCAGCTTCCATTTAAAGAACAACTATACGCTGCGGGGCGTCACCGCCACCAGCCCGTTCCGGGCGCTATTAAAAAAAGAAGCCGGGCGCTTTTTCGGCACACCGGCCTATGTGCTGAACTGTGGCGTGTCTATTATTATGATCGTCGGCGTTTCCGTCTTTGCGGTGTTTTCCAAAAGCGCCATTCATGATTTCCTGGCCCAGATGCAGGCGGTGGGCAGCGGCGATTTGACCCCCTTCATCCCGCCTATCTTGGTGGGCACCATCGCTCTTTTGCAGTCGCTTATTTACACCGCGGCGGTTTCCATCAGCCTGGAGGGCAAGACGCTGTGGATTTTGAAGGAAGCGCCGGTCAGCACCCGCAGCATATTCGCCGCCAAGGCAGGGTTCAACTTTTTATTAAGCGGGCTGACCGTGCTGGTGTCCGCCCCGCTGCTCAGCATTGCGTTCGCGCTGCCGGCGGTGGATGCGGTGTTCATTACCCTGCTGGGGGTATTGTACGCGGCATTTTCTTCCATGCTGAACCTATACGTGAACCTGCTGTTTCCCCGCCTGGACGCGGAAAACGATACCATTATCATCAAACAAAGTGCCAGCGCGCAGCTGGGCATGCTGTTTGGGTTTGTGGGCACGCTGGTGCTGGTGGGTATATATTTCCTGCTGCACTTCCTTTTTGGGGCCAGCTTCCCGGTGTTCGCGGCGGTGGCGGCGCTGCTGCTGGCGCTGCTGTGCGCGGGCGTGGCCGCCCTGCTGAACACCAAGGGCCGCCGGATGTTCGACGCGCTGTAACCCGGCGCACAGATGACGGAGCTGTTTTACCCCGTTCAACACCACTGGTTTTGCTGGAAAGGAGACCTGCCTATGGGTGGCATCTTGGGCGCGGTTTTTAATCTGTTGGTTTGTTTTGGCATTCCGCTGGGCGTGCTAATTTATTTGTGCGTGGCAAAAAGACAGTACCTTGTTTCGTTTCTGTTGGGCATGCTCACCTTCACCGTTTCACAGCTGGTGCTGCGCATTCCGCTGTTGACGCTGGCGTCTGGGCAGGCCTGGTATGTTTCCTTCGCGGTTGGCTCGCCCATTCTGCTGCTTTTGCTGCTCAGCTTCACCGCCGGGCTGTTTGAGGAGACCGGGCGGTACCTGGTGATGCGCTTTATAATGAAACGGCACCACAGCTGGGGCGACGGGGTTTCGTTTGGCCTGGGGCACGGCGGCATAGAGGCGGTTACCATTGTAGGGCCGGAGTGGGTGAAGATGCTGGCCACGCAGACGGTGCTGCTGTCACTGGCATCTCCGCTGCTGATTGTTACCTCCGGCGTGGAGCGGCTGCTGACGCTGGTGGTGCATGTGGGGCTTTCCCTTATTGTGCTGCAGGGGGTGGCCACCAAAAAAACCTGGTTGTGGCCGGTGGCTATTTTGCTGCATACCTGGGTGAATTTTGCCACGGTGCTGACGCTATACCTGACCCAGTCCGCCTGGCTGAGCGAAGGCATGCTGCTGATCTGCGCCGTGGGGTTTGGCGCGTATATTTTCCTGGCGCGCAAGCACTGGAGCTCCGCGGCTATGGTGCCGGCACCCGGGCCCGCGGACGCCAAGGAAGCAGCAGGAAGCGAACCATTGCCGCAGGCCATCCCACCGGCTGTGCAGGCGCCTGCCGCTGCGGCACCTGCGGGTTCCCAGCGGGAAGAATCCCCCAAAGAGCAACCCGCCAAAGAAACTGCTGCCGGGGTAGACACCGCCGCGGCAGCCGATAGGAAAACTTTCGCGGATGAAGCAATTGATGCCAAACCAAAACGAGAACCATGGAGGCAAGAAAAATGAAAAAGTACTTGGCTGTTTGTGTTATGTTTTTTTTGGGGCTGGCCATGCTGGCCGCCTGCAGCAGCGGAAACCCACCCGAGGGCGTGGACGCCGACGCCGCGGAAACCACCGCCAAAGAAGTGATTGGCACCATGAACGCAAAGGATTACGAAGCGCTGACCGCCCTGTTCCGGGAAGATTTACAGCCACTGGTTCCCGCGGACGCCTGGGCGGAGCAGATTGACCCCACGCTGGATACCTTTGGCGCCTTTGAAAGCTATGGCGAGGTATCCTATGTGGACAAGGGCAACACCGACTACGGCCACCTGTTCAGCACGGTGGTGGTCTGTAACTATGAAAACAACACCGTAACCATAGAAGTGGTGATGGACACCGACATGGCCGTGACCGGTCTTTCCTTCCTGCAGGTGCGCTAATCGCGGCATGCCATTCATTTTTTCATATCCCTATTGCTGTTTTTAGCCGTTGCAAATTGTTGGTATCGTACAGGTTGCCCTTTGGCAGCCTGTACTTTTTTCTGACAAAATATATATCATTCAAAACAATACCTTGACAGATGAGGTATATTGCATTATAGTATACATCGAAGGGAGGGAGAGCATGTCTATTACCTTTGATTTGATACGCGGCCATACCGACGCCATCATTTTGTCCAGCTTGTGTGAAAAGGATGGGTACGGGTACCAGATAAACAAAGATGTGGTATCCGCTACCGGCGGCCAGTTCGAGCTGAAGGAGGCCACCCTGTATACCGCGTTCCGGCGGCTGGAACAAACGGGGCTGATTTCCTCATACTGGGGCGACGAAGATGTGGGTGCACGGCGGCGATATTACCACGTGACCGACGCAGGACGTGATGCCTACAAAAGCTATAAGCAAGAGTGGGAGTACAGCAAAGAAATCCTGAATAAACTGATTCGATGAAAAAACGGGCTGGACACGGCCTGGGTTCTGGACATCCGCCAGGCAACCGGCGGCACCAAAAGCAAAAACCAAACAAAACCGAGGAGGAAAACCACCATGGATGTGAAACAAACACTGCAGGCGCATATCGACGGCCTGTTTGCGGATGCGCCCAAAAGCCGGGCAGCGTATGAGCTGCGGGAAGAACTGCTGGCAAATTCGCTGGAACGATACGAGGACCTGACCCGCGGGGGTATGGAGGAGAATGCTGCCATACAGCTGGTAATGCAGAATATTGGGGATGTGGACGAACTGCTGGCCGCACTGCCAAAGGACATGGGCAGCCTGAGCGACGAGGATTTGAAAAAATCCGCCTGGATAAAAACAGTGGCGGTGGGGTTGTACATTCTGGCCGGCGTGGTGTTCATTATTGGCATGTTCCTTTCGTCTATCCTTTGGGATGAAGCAATGTTTATTTTCCTAGCCGCCGCGGGGCTCATCTGTATTGTCCCCACCTGCATGCTGGTATATAACGCGCAGATACGCCCCCAATATCAAAAAAATGCCAACACAGTGGTGGAAGACTTTAAAGAGTGGAACCAGGACACGAAACGCACAAAAGCTACCCGCGGCGCTATTTCGTCGATAATTTGGACCGTGTGCCTGGTGGTGTATTTTGTGGTCAGCTTCGCTACCTTTGCCTGGTACATCACCTGGGTTATCTTCCTGGTGGCCGCCTGTGCCGAGGCGGTGGTCTCGCTGCTGTTTGCCATGAGGAAACTGAAATGAAAAAAGCAATGGTTGCAATGATTTGTGTCATACTGGTTGTTGCCATTGGCCTGGTGGTGACGATGGGGGTGGTCATTGGGAGTGGCGGGGCAATGTTTATGGGCACAAACCCATTTGCGGACCTGCAAAACCGGCAGGTGTTTGCCGCGGAGGATTTCACCTCCATCTCACTCTCGTATAGCTCCGACGGTGTTACTATATATCCCTCGCAGAATGGCGAAGTGGTGGTGGAGGAATATGCCAGCCGGTGGGACGCCAGCATGGCGGCGGATGTATCTACCAGCGACGGCAGGCTTTCCATCCGCGGCGGCGAGCGGCCATTCGTTATTCTGGGCATTTTTGTCAGTTATGTACACCTGTATCTGCCGGCGGAATGGCTGGGTGATTTGCAGGTGGAAGCTGGCAGCGGCAGTGTAAAAACCGAAAGCGATTTTCGCCTGGGTTCTTTAACAGCCAGCAGTTCCAGCGGCGGGGTACAGTTTGCTTCTATAACGGCGGACGGGGATGTCTCCCTGCGCAGCAGCAGCGGCTCGGTGCGGTGCGAGAGTATTACCAGCGGTGGAAATATTGTGCTGGAGACCAGCAGCGGCGGGGCGCACTTTTCCCAGCTGACCCCGGCCGCCTCCGCCAGTGTGAGCGCCCGCAGCGGGTCGGTGCACGGCGGCAGCATAGCGGCGGGCGAAAATATTACGCTTACCTCCAACAGTGGGGGCGTAAACGTAGACGTCCTTTCTGGTAAAGTAGTCCATGCAGAAGCATCCAGCGGGTCGGTACGGTGCGCCGATGTTACTGCCGATTCTTTTACTGGCAAATCAAAAAGCGGCGGGGTGCATATTGAAAAGGTAAACGCGGTGTTCGCGCTGGAAAGCTCCAGTGGGTCGGTGAAGGTGGATTCCGGAAAAGGCAGTGGTACCGCGCACACCAAAAGCGGCGGGGTGAACCTGACGCTGCAGGAACTTACCGGCGACCTGGATCTGTCCGCCGGCAGTGGCAGCGTACATTTGTCACTGCCCATGTCTACCTCGATGGAGTTTTACGCGCACACCGGCAGCGGCAGTATACGCACCCCGTTTGACGATTCGCTGTCCTATAACCAAAAGGGCAACGAAGCCCGCGGAACCTATGGCAGCGGCCCAGACGCCTATACTGTGCAGTGCGAAAGCGGCAGCGGCAGTGTGCGGGTGGAGTGGAGCTGAAACCGCATAACTTTTCATAAACTCACGCGATTCAGTGCATATGGTACAAAAAACACTTTTGGCAGCTTTGACCCATGGTTGCCGAAAGTGTTTTTTTGTGCCCACAAAAGCGCCTTCACCCAACCGGGTGAAGGCGCTTAGCATCTACTATCTATGATTGGTGCAAAATCAAACCAATTCAATGATGGCCATCGGCGCGGCATCGCCACGGCGCGGGCCAATTTTGGTAACGCGGGTATAGCCGCCGCTGCGGTCTGCATACTTTGGCGCGATGGTATCAATAAGCTTCTTCGCCACATCCTCTTTGGTGATGTAAGAAAAGACCTGGCGCTTGGAGTGCAGGTCAGTCTCTTTGCCAATGGTAATCATCTTTTCCGCCATGGCGCGTACCTCTTTGGCACGGGTGACGGTGGTTTCAATCTTGCCGTTTTCAAACAGATAGGTGACCATGGCGCGCAGCATCGCTTTGCGGTTGTCACTGGCTCTGCCGAGTTTTCTGGTTCCTGGCATAGTATTTCCTCTCCTTTATGTGAGTTACACAGGCATCTGTTCGAAAAAACAATCTTGCGCATGTGTTTGGTAATAAGGCGCTAGGTTGTTTGGCTGCAAGAGCGGATGGACCCCATTTTTGGCAGCCAGGATTGTTTTTTCGAACAGCGGCAAACGTGTTTGCCGCCGGGCGGGTATGGCACCGCCGTTCTTGTGCTGCCAGCCATACGCTGGCGTAAATTATTCTTCCTCGCTGGCGAGGCTGAAGCCCAAGGAATGCAGCTTTTCAATGACTTCTTCCAGGCTCTTGCGGCCCAGGTTGCGTACCTTCATCATGTCTTCCTCGGTCTTGTTAACCAAATCTTCGACCGTATTGATGCCGGCGCGTTTCAGGCAGTTGAAGCTGCGAACCGATAGATCCAGTTCCTCAATGGTCATTTCCAACGCTTTTTCCTTGCCTTTGTCGTCCTTTTCCACCATGATTTCGGTATCCATGGCTTCCTGCGACAGGTTGACAAACAGGTTCAAATGCTCGGTCATGATGCGGGCCGCCAGGCTGACGGCTTCCTGTGCGCTAGAGGTGCCGTCGGTCCACACCTCTATAGACAGCTTATCGTAGTCGGTGATCTGGCCCACACGGGTGTTTTCCACCGTGTAGTTCACCTTGTCCACCGGGGTATAAATGCTGTCCACCGGAATGGAACCGAGACCTGCTTCATCGGCACCCGCCTTGTTGCGTTCCGCCGGAACATAGCCGCGGCCTTTGTCAAAGGTAAGATCCATGATGAGGCGCGCATTCTCAGACAGGGAAGCAATGTGCAGCGCCGGGTTTAAAATTTCAATGTCGGCGTCCTGCTGGATATCGCCGGCGGTTACCTCACATTCGCCCGATGCCTCGATGCGAACGGTCTTTGGCCCGTCGGTGAACAATTTCGCGTTGATGCCTTTGATGTTCAGCACAATCTCGGTCACATCTTCTTTGATGCCCTCAATAGTGGAAAACTCATGCACAACACCGTCTATTTTAACACTCGTTACCGCGACACCGGGCAGCGAAGAAAGCAGGATGCGACGCAAACTGTTCCCAAGGGTGGTTCCAAACCCGCGCTCCAGCGGCTCCACCACAAAGGTACCATAACGGCCATCGGGGGACAGCTGGGCGGTTTCGATCCTCGGGCGTTCTATTTCCATCATATGTAAACCCTCCAATAACGAAGGACGATGTGATCATCCCTCCATTTTATGCGGAAACCGTGCTGGGTGGGTTATTTGGAATATAGCTCGACAATCAAATGCTCCTCGATGTCGAAGTCGATATCCTCACGCTCGGGCAGCTTGTCAATGGCGACAGACATTTTCTCGGTGTCTTTTGCCATCCAGGCCGGCACAGGGCGCGCCTCGTTTTTTTCGACACTTTCTTTGATTTTGCCGCAGTCGGTAGACTTCACGGCAACCTTGTCGCCCTCTTTCACCAGGTACGAGGGGATATCCACGATTTTCCCGTTCACATTAAAATGGCGGTGCAGCACCAGCTGGCGCGCTTCCTTGCGGCTCATGGCAAAGCCCGCGCGGTACACCACGTTGTCCAGACGGGTCTCCAGTATACGCAGCAGGTTTTCACCGGTGATGCCGGTTTTGCGCTCGGCCATCACAAAGTATTTGGCAAACTGGCTCTCCAAAACGCCATAATAGCGTTTTGCTTTTTGTTTTGCGCGCAACTGCAGGCCATACTCCGAGACCTTTTTGCGCATCTGGTTCTGGCCATGCTGCCCCGGCACAAAAGCACGGCGGCTCATAGCACATTTTTCAGAGTAGCAGCGGTCCCCTTTCAGGAACAGCTTTTGGTTTTCGCGGCGGCACAGCCGGCACACGGCACCTGTATATCTTGCCATAGGTTTTACTCCTCCTTCAACTAAATGCGGCGGCGCTTTGGCGGGCGGCAACCGTTGTGGGGCACCGGGGTAACGTCTTTAATCATGTTCACTTCCAGCCCGGTCGCCTGCAGGGCACGGATAGCCGCTTCACGGCCAGAGCCTGGTCCCTTTACGTACACCTCTACGCTCTTCATGCCGTGCTCAATGGCTGTTTTAGCCGCAACCTCGGCGGCGGTCTGCGCAGCAAACGGGGTAGACTTGCGCGAGCCACGAAAACCCAGCCCGCCGGAAGACGCCCAGCTGATAGCATTGCCATTCACATCGGTAATGGTAACGATGGTGTTGTTGAAGGTGGACTGAATATGCGCGGCACCGCGCTCGATATTTTTGCGCTCCCGGCGTTTGGTGCGGGTGGCGCCCTTCTTTGCAGAAGCCTTTGTAGCCATTTGTTTCCTCCTACTACTTCTTCTTGTTCGCGACCGTACGCTTCGGCCCTTTGCGGGTGCGGGCGTTGGTCTTGGTGCGTTGGCCGCGGACGGGCAGGCCCTTGCGGTGGCGCATGCCGCGGTAGCTCTGAATCTCGGTCAGGCGCTTGATATCCAGCGCCACGCTGCGGCGCAAATCACCCTCTACCGAAAGGTTCTGCTCAATATATTCGCGGATCTTACCCTCTTCCTCCTGGGTCAGGTCCTTCACCCGGGTGTCTGGGCTGATACCAGTTGCGCTGAGAATTTTGTTCGATGTGGTACGGCCGATCCCAAAAATGTAGGTCAGGCCAATCTCCACCCGTTTTTCGCGCGGCAGGTCAACTCCGGAAATACGTGCCATGCTGTCTGTACACCTCCTATATTGTTCCGTTGTGTCTTTTGTTTACGTGTTTGCGGCGCATGGGGCGGTTAGCCCTGGCGCTGTTTATGTTTCGGGTTTTGGCAGATGACCATCACCCGGCCCTTGCGCTTAATGACCTTGCATTTTTCGCACATGGGTTTCACCGAAGGTTTCACTTTCATGTCTTTTGCCTCCTTTACGTGGCGCCCCGAAATAGCTCAGAGCAAAATCTGTTTTTCGTATGCGTTTATTTCGTGCGCCAGGTGATGCGCCCTTTGGTCAAATCATAGGGCGACATCTCTACCGTGACCTTGTCACCAGGCAGGATGCGAATGAAATTCATGCGCAACTTGCCTGAAATATGCGCAAGCAGTACGTGCCCGTTTTCCAGCTCTACCTTGAACATGGCGTTCGGCATCGCTTCCAATACGGTGCCCTCTACTTCAATGACATCTTCCTTTGACAAGCTCGGCGCCTCCTCACGTTTGGGTTTGTGCCCCGCTGCCGGCAAGCCAAGCTGCCAGGGCCTTTTTCAGTTCGGTGTCGGTTGCCGTCTCGGCGGCGGACAAGATGGTTTTCGTGGGGTTAATATGCCGCAGATTTTTGGGTTTTGGCTGCGCCAGCGGGCGCGTTTCGCCGTTTGCCAGCAGTACCTTCTCCCCTACAAACCCAACTACAACATATGCTTTTCCCACATCGCGTCCGGCGCGGCTTTGTACAACCTGGCCCATTACAATCTCCACGCACGCACCTGCCATTCTACCATTTCGTTAGGATAAGCGGGCCATCCTTGGTGATGGCTATGGTATGCTCGAAGTGGGCGGAAAGACCGCCGTCTGTGGTCTTTACAGTCCATCCGTCGGCAAGGACATGGATATCGTAACCCTTTTCGTTAATCATGGGCTCGATGGCAATGGTCATGCCGGGAACCAGGCGCGGTCCATGGCCGGGGGTACCGTAGTTTGGAATCTCGGGTGCCTCGTGCAGCTCCCGGCCGATGCCGTGCCCAACATAGGCCCGAACAACCGAGAAACCGTTCGCCTCCACAAAGCTTTGTACCGCGTGGCCTATATCCCCTACCCGTGCGCCGGCCTCGGCCGCCGCAATTCCCTTAAACAGGGACTCACGTGTCACCGAAAGCAGGCGTTGGGCCTCGTCGCTAACCTGCCCACAGCAGAAGGTACAAGCGTTGTCGCCGTGAAACCCATCCAGCACGGCCCCGGTGTCAATGGAAACAATATCGCCTTCCTGCAGCACACAGCTTTTGGACGGAATACCATGGATAACCGTGTCGTTCACCGAAGTGCAGGCGCTGGCGGGAAACCCGCCATATCCCTTAAAGTTTGGCCGCGCGCCGTGGGACAAGATGTAATCATACACCGCCTTGTCGATATCGGCGGTGGTGGCGCCAGGTTTCACCAGGGCGCCACCGGCAGCCAATGCTCCAGAAGAAACTTCACACGCGCGGCGCATTTTTTCCAGCTCCGCCGGCGTTTTCACCCCGATCAAGACAACCCCTCCAGCACGGCAAAAACGCTTTTTCTAGTTTCCTCCACGCTTTTTTCACCGTGGATAACTGCCAGCTTGCCACGCTGCTGGTAAAACTTGATCAAGGGTTCGGTCTGCTCGTGGTAAGTGGCAAGCCGCGATAAAATGGTCTCTGGCTCGTCATCCTTGCGGATAATCAGCCTGCCGCCGCAGCGGTCGCAGATATCGGGCAGCTTGCTGGGTTTGTAAATAGTGTGGTAGGATGCGCCGCAATTCTCGCACACACGCCGGCCGGACAAGCGCTTCACAATATCATCGTCGGTCACCTCAATATCGATGACCAGATCAATGTTCACGCCCATAGATTCCAGCGCCTCGGCCTGCGCCACTGTGCGCGGTACACCATCCAGGATAAATCCTTTTTGCGCATCGGGCTGCTGCATCCGCTCGCGGATTACATCAATAATCACTTCGTCCGGCACCAACTCGCCCGCATCCATGTAACTTTTGGCCTTTTTGCCAGTCTGGGTTTGATCGCGCACCGCCTCGCGCAGGATATTCCCGGTGGACAGCGCAGGGATTCCAAACGCATCACAGATAAACTCTGCCTGGGTGCCTTTGCCGGCACCCGGAGCACCCAAAAGGATCAGGTTCACAGTTGTTATCCCCTTTCGGCAAAAACTGTACCTCGGCCAAATCCAGCGGTTATTCTAAGAAGCCTTTGTGGTGGCGCATCAGCATGAAGCTTTCCAAACTGCGGGTGGTATCCAGCGCCACACCGACCACGATGAGCAATGAAGTGCCGCCCAGCTGGATGTTGATACTGGTCAGGTTCCCCAGAACGATGGGCCCAACCGCAACCACCACCAGGAAAATTGCGCCAATCAATGTCACCTTGTTAATTACCTTCGAGATAAACTCGCTGGTGGGCTTGCCCGGGCGAATACCCGGAATGGCACCATTGTTTTTCTTGATATTGTTCGCAATTTCTATGGGGTTGTAGGTAATGGCCACATAGAAGTAATTGAACGCGATGATGAGCAGGGTATAGATAAGCGCATATGCCCAGCCGTTGTATTGGAAGCCATGCAGGATGGTATACCAAACCGGATGATCCGCCTGCGTAGGATTGAAAAAGCGCAGGATGGTGGCCGGGATGCTGGTGAGCGCCGAGGCGAAAATGATGGGCATAACGCCGGACATATTCACCTTGATGGGAATGTGGCTGCTTTGGCCGCCGTACATCTTGCGGCCCACTACCTTTTTGGCGTACTGCACCGGAATGCGGCGCTCTGCATTGTTCAGGATAACCACCAGCACCACCGCCGCCAGGGCCAATAACCCAATGAGCGGTAACCAGATATAAATCAGCGGGTTCTCCTTCGCCATGTCCAGATATCCGCTAATCGAGGTTCCAACGCCGCTCCACCGGGAAATAATACCCGCGAAGATCAGCATGGAGATGCCGTTACCAATGCCGCGCTGGTCTATCTGCTCACCCAGCCACATCAGCAGCATGCTGCCGGCGGTAAAGGTGAACACAATGACGACGGCGGAAAAAACCTGTGCAAACATATTCGGGTCTGCGCCGGCGGCGGGAATGCCATATTTCAGCGCGCCGGAGTTGCGCACGATGAAATAATACCCGACACCCAGCACCGCGGCCAATGCCGCGCCCACAAAACGGGTGACCTTGTTGAATTTTTTCTGCCCTTCCGGCCCTTCTTTGCGCATGCGCTCCAGTGCGGGAATAGCCACCGCCAGCAGCTGCATGATGATGGAAGAGTTGATGTACGGCTGCACGCCCAGGGCAAAGATGGAAGCGCTGGACAACGCGCCGCCGGTCATGAAATCAGCAAAACTAAGCATATCACCGGCATTTGCGTCGATGATATTTTTCATCATGCTGGCGTCCACAAACGGGACCGGCACCGAAATGCCAAACCGGAAAATGACGATAATGAGCAACGTGAAAAGAATCCGTTTGCGCAGATCTTCAATTTTCCATGCGTTGCGGAATGTTGCAAACAATTTAAATCACCTCGGCCTTCCCGCCTGCCTTCTCTATCTTCTCCTTCGCGGAGGCGGAATAGGCGGCAAGTTTCACGTTCAGGGCTTTGGTCACCTCGCCGTCGCCCAGCACCTTCACGCCGTCCTGCGGTTTCTTGATGATGCCTTTTTCCAAAAGAGCTTTGGTGTCGACGGTGCTGCCAGCTTTGAATATCTCAAGGTCGCCCACCTTGACGAGAGTATAATGCGTGGCAAAGATATTGTTAAAACCGCGCTTGGGCAGCCGACGCTGCAGCGGCATCTGGCCGCCTTCAAACCCGGCAGGTTTAGAACCGGAACGCGCTTTCTGGCCTTTGTGGCCATAACCGGCGGTTTTGCCGTTGCCGCTGCCGTGGCCGCGGCCTTTGCGCTTCGCCGCTTTATTTGTGCCTGGTGCGGGAGCCAATTCATGTAGCTTCAATGCGTTGCACCTCCTTTTCCTACGCTTTGCGAACATCCAGAAGGAATGCTATTTTTGCGATCTTGCCGTTCGTGGCGCCGTTGTCCGGCTGGAAGGTCACATCCCCGGCCTGTTTCAGGCCCAGGCTGTGCGCCACCGCTATCTGCGCCTGGTTGCGGCCGGTCAGGCCACGTTTCATAATAATCTTCAGCGTACCGGCCTTCGGGACCTTGTCAATTTTTCTCTCGGCCTTTTTACGGTCGGAAACCTTCACCACGGCGCCCTTCTTCGCGTCGGCCTTCTTGTCATCGGCCTTTTTGGCGGCCTCTGCTTTTGCGGCAGGCTTTTTGTCGTCGGTCTTCGGGGCCGCCTTTGCAGCAGGTTTCTTTTCCGCAGCCGGTTTCGCTGTAGCTTTTTCAGCCACCGGTTTTGCCGCAGCGGGCTTTTTCTCCGCAGCCGGTTTTTCGGCAGCAGTTTTGGCGGCGGCAGGTTTCTTTTCCGCAGCCGGCTTTGCAGCGGCCGGTTTCTTTTCCGCCGGGGTCTTCGCAGCAGCCGGTTTCGCTGCCGGTTTTGTCGCAGCATCTGCTTTCGGAGCGGCAGCTTTCGCTTTAGAGGCGGCCGCTGCCTTTGGCGCGGCCTTTTCAGCAGCGACCTTCGCAGCCGGGGCTTTTTTCTCGGCGGGCTTTGCAGCGGCGCCGGTCTTTTTCTCTTCTGCCATCAGTGCTGCCTCCTTTTAGTTAAATATTTCCTGAACGGTTTTGCCGCGTTTCGCAGCCACCGATTCAGCGCTTACCATTCCCATAAGACCATTCATGGTGGCGGTCACCACATTGATGGGGTTGTTGGAACGGATGCATTTGGTACGAATATCCTTGATGCCGGCGGCCTCGACCACCGCACGCACAGGCCCACCCGCGATAACGCCGGTACCGGCAGCTGCCGGCCGCAGCAAAACACGTCCGGCGCCAAACTTGCCGACTGTTTCATGCGGAATGGTGGTGCCGCGCAACGGAATGCGCACAATATTTTTCTTCGCATCTTCAATGCCTTTGCGGATTGCCTCGGGCACTTCGCCCGCTTTACCGATGCCGAACCCTACGATGCCGGCGCCGTCGCCCACCACAACCAAAGCGGAGAATTTGAAAATGCGGCCACCTTTGACCGTTTTGGAAACGCGGTTGATATGCACCACTGTTTCCTGTAAATCCATGGTAGATGCGTCCAGTATTTCCATTCTATCCTCCTTCACAGCTGTAGGCCGCCCTCGCGGGCGCCCTCGGCCAGTGCCTTTACACGGCCGTGGTACACATAGCCGCCGCGGTCAAAGACCACCTGCTTAATGCCTTTTTCAAGGGCCTTTTTGGCCACTTCTTTGCCGATTTTGTTCGCGGCCTCGGCGTTGCCGCCGTACTCTTTGAATGCTTTATCCAGGCTGGATGCGGACACCAGCGTAGTGCCGGAAACGTCGTCGATGATCTGCGCATAAATGTGCTTGCCGGAGCGGAACACATCCAAACGCGGGCACTCTGCCGTTCCCGAAATCTTGCCGCGTACACGGCGATGGCGGCGAAGCCGAGCCACATTTTTGTCGGGTTTATTGACCATGTTGTTTCACTCCTTCCTTTATGCGCCCTTGCCGGCTTTGCCTTCTTTATGAGGCACATATTCACCGGCATAGCGAATCCCCTTGCCTTTATATACTTCAGGCGGGCGCTTCTCGCGTATTTCGGCCGCAAACTGGCCGACCTTTTGTTTGTCGATGCCGTTCACCACAATCTTGGTGGGTTCCGGCACGTCCACGGTGATGCCGTCCGGCTCTTCCATAATTACCTGATGCGAATAACCCAGGTTCATCACCAGTGTGTTGCCTTGTTTCTGTGCACGATAGCCGATGCCATGGATTTCCAAATCTTTTTTGAAACCCTCGTTCACACCAGTAACCATGTTGGCCAGCAGCGTGCGCGAAAGGCCGTGCAGGCTGCGCGCTTCTTTTGCATCGTTCGGGCGGGACACCACTACCTCACCATTCTCCATGGAAACCTTCATCATGGGATGGATCGCGGAATGAAGGGTGCCCTTGGGGCCCTTCACGGTGACGTCGTTGCCGTCGATCTTTACCTCGACGCCCGCCGGAATGACGATGGGTTTTCTTCCGATTCTCGACATTGTCTATAAGCCCCTTTCTTTACCACACGAAGGCCAGGACCTCGCCACCCACATTTTCCTTGCGGGCCGCTTTGTCGGTCATGACGCCTTTCGAGGTGGAGATAATTGCCGTGCCCAGGCCACGCATGACCTTCGGCATGTCTTCGCAGTTGGAATAAATGCGAAGGCCCGGCTTCGACACACGGCGCAGCCCGGCAATAACCGGCGAGCCGTTTTGTTCATATTTCAGTGTAACGCGGATGAGCCCCTGCTTTTTGTCCTCAATGACCTGCATGCTCCGTACATAGCCCTCTTCCACCAAAATCTGGCAGATGGCTTTTTTCATGTTGGAGGCAGGAATATCAACATTGGGGTGTTTGGCAGTGCTTGCATTGCGA
This sequence comes from Oscillospiraceae bacterium, assembly GCA_031549285.1. Classification (GTDB taxonomy): domain Bacteria; phylum Bacillota; class Clostridia; order Oscillospirales; family Ruminococcaceae; genus JAAYCI01. The sequence continues at coordinate 61,501 of JAVBPZ010000009.1, forward strand.
ATGCGGGTGAGCAGATCAGCGATTGGGTCGGTGATATGCATGCCATAGACCTCCTTCGTTCGTTAATAGTTGTTAGTTACTAGTTATTAGCTGTGATAGTTGGAAGCGGGTTTCATCGCCGCCGGCGAATGACCTTGCCACTCAAAAGGCAGCTTTTCCTGCCTTCCATCAACTAACAACCAACAACTATTTACTAGTAACTGCCCTTTTACCAGCTTGCCTTGCGCAGGCCGGGAATTTCGCCCTTGTAGGCAAGTTCGCGGAAACAAATGCGGCAGACGCCATACTTACGAAGGTAAGCGTGCGGGCGGCCGCAGATCTTGCAGCGGTTGTGCTCCCGGCTGGAGAACTTTGCCGGGCGGCTTTGGCGAATCTTCATGCTTGTTTTTGCCACACTCTTCCCTCCCTTAGTTTGCGAACGGAGCGCCAAGCAAGCTCAGCAGCTCTTTTGCTTCTTCGTCGGTTTTCGCGGTGGTCACAAATGCAATGTCCATGCCGCGCACGGCGTCTATCTTATCATAGTCAATCTCGGGGAAAATGAGCTGTTCGCGCACGCCCACCGAGTAGTTGCCGCGTCCGTCGAACGAGTTTCCGGAAATGCCGCGGAAGTCACGCACACGGGGAAACGCGATGGAGAACAGACGGTCTACGAACTCATACATGCGGTCGCCCCGCAGGGTTACCTTTGCGCCGATGGGCATGCCTTCGCGCAGCTTGAAGTTCGCCACGCTCTTTTTCGCATTACACACTATGGCATGCTGCCCGGTGATGATGGCCAAATCCGCAATGATGGCATCCATGATTTTAGGATTGTCCCGCGCCTCGCCGCAGCCCACGTTCACCACGACCTTGTCCAGCTTCGGAATCTGCATCACGCTCTTATAGCCAAATTTCTTCATCAGGGCGGGAGCAATTTCTTTTTGATACGTATCTTTCAATCTTGGCATCGTACTGCTCCCTCCTTAAAACTCCGCGCTGCATTTTTTGCAAACGCGTACTTTTTTGCCGTCTTTCGTCTCGGTATGGCCCACACGGGTGGCCTTGCCGCATTTGGGGCATACCGGCATCACCTTGGACGCATACATGGCGCTCTCGGCCTTCACAATGCCGCCCTGCTCGCCCTGGCGGCGGGGTTTCACATGTTTTTTCACCATGCCGCGGCCCTGTACAATCACCTTGCCCTCTTTGGGGCTGACGGCCAGCACTTTGCCTTCGAGGCCTTTGTCCTTGCCGCTTATTACCATGACGTTGTCGCCAGTTTTCACATGGACTTTGTTGTTTGTCATTTTGCAGGCCTCCTTTACAGTGATTCCGGAGCCAGCGACAGGATCTTCAGGTAGCCGCGCTCGCGCAGTTCACGCGCGACCGGCCCAAAGATACGAGTGCCTCTCGGGTTTTTGTCATCACGAATGAGAACGGCCGCGTTCTCGTCGAAACGGATATAGCTGCCGTCGTCGCGGCGCAGGCCGTGTTTGGAACGCACAATTACCGCGCGCACCACGTCGCCTTTTTTCACACCGGAGTTCGGCGCGCATTTCTTTATGCTTGCCACGATCACATCGCCGATGCCGGCATACCTCTTGCGGCTGCCGCCCAAAACGCGAATGCACATCAGTTCCTTCGCGCCGGTGTTGTCGGCAACCTTCAGACGGGATTGCATCTGAACCATGGTTTCGGTCCTCCTTCAAATAGTTATTAGTTGTTAGTTACTAGTTATTAGTTGTGATAGTTGGACGCCGGTTTCACCGCCAAAGGCAGATGACCTGGTTACTCAAAAGACCGTTTTCTGCTGGCCTTCCATCAACTAACAACTGACAACTACTTTCCAGTAACTATACACTATTTCGCTTTCTCGATGACCTTTAAAAGTCTCCAGTGTTTCTCTTTGGACAGCGGGCGGGTCTCCATAATGGTGACACGGTCGCCGGTTTTGCACTCGTTCTTTTCATCGTGCGCCTTGAACTTCACGGTGCGTTTTACAATCTTTTTGTACAGAGGGTGCTTCACGCTGTCGCGCACAGCCACCACGATGGTCTTGTCCATCTTGTCCGACACCACGGTGCCGGTCCGCGTTTTCCTCAGGTTTCTGCCTTCCATCGTTTCCCCTCCTTTTTAGTTTTCTGCGTCTTCAAGCGCGTTGCCACCCATAACGGTTTTCACCCGGGCAATGTCCCGCTTGACTACTTTAATGCGCTGTGGGTTTTCCAGCTGGTTGATGGCATGCTGAAAACGCAGGTTGAACAGCTCTTCTTTCAGCTCCGCCAGCTTCTTGTCCAGCTCCACAGGCTTCATGTCGCGCAATTCGCTCGCTTTCATTATGCGTCACCATCCTTTTCAGCCGTGGCACCTTCGCCGCCGGCGGCCTCCTCTTCGGCTGCCGCGGCAGCTTCCGCCGCTGCGGCCTCGGCCGCCATCCCGCGGTTTTTCGAGCCAAGTTCCACTTCAAACTCACCCTCGCGCTTCACGAACTTGGTCTTCACCGGCAGCTTGTGGCTGGCCAGGCGCAGCGCCTCGCGCGCGGTTGCTTCGTTCACGTCGGCCAGCTCAAACAGCACACGGCCGGGCTTTACCACCGCCACCCAGTACTCCGGGCTGCCTTTGCCGCTGCCCATGCGGGTCTCGGCCGGCTTTTCGGTTACAGGCTTGTCGGGGAAAATCTTGATCCATACCTTGCCGCCACGCTTAATGTAACGGGTCATTGCGATACGGGCAGCCTCTATCTGGTTCGAGGTGATCCACGCCGGCTCAGTAGCCACCAGGCCATACTCGCCCTGGTTTACCATGTTACCGCGCATCGCTTTGCCTTTCATGCGACCCCGCTGCTGACGGCGGTATTTCACGCGTTTCGGCATCAACATTAGCGATTGCCTCCTTCTCTGCGCTGCGGCCGGTCACCCCGGGGGGCGCGGTCACGCCGCTCGCCACGGTCATCGCGGCGGGGCGGGCGCACATTGTCGTCCATAGGCTTGGTGCCCTTCAGCACTTCGCCCTTGTAAATCCATACTTTCACGCCAATTTTGCCATAGGTGGTGTTCGCCTCGGCAAAGCCATAATCAATGTCCGCGCGCAGGGTCTGCAGCGGAATGGTACCCTCGTGATAATGCTCACTGCGGGCGATGTCGGCGCCGTTCAGGCGGCCGCCCACCTGGCACTTGATGCCCTTTGCGCCAAAGCGCATGGCACGGCCAATGGACTGTTTCATGGCACGGCGGAACGCAATGCGGCGTTCCAGCTGCTGGGCAATGTTCTCGGCCACCAGCTGTGCATTGGTGTCGGCGTTGCGCACCTCCACAATGTTCAGGTTCACGCTTTTGCCGATCATTTTCTCAATATCCATGCGGATTTTGTCGATCTCGGTGCCGCCGCGGCCAATAACCATGCCGGGCTTTGCCACAAAGATATTCACCTTCACCTTCGGGGTGCTGGTGGCGGCGTCGATCACCCGCTCGATCTCAATCTTCGGCACACCGGCTGCATACAGCAGCTTTTTCAGATACTTGCGGATTTTGTAATCCTCCACAAGGGTATCACCAAAGTTCTTTTTATCGGTGAACCAGCGGCTGTTCCAGTCGCGAATAACGCCCACGCGCAGGCCGTTCGGATTAACTTTCTGACCCATACTATCCCTCCTTACGCTTCCATCTCTTTGAGTACCACCGTGATATGGCTGGTTCTCTTGAGGATTCTGAATGCTTTACCGTGGTCCTTTGGCTGAATGCGCTTCAGGGTGGGCCCGGGGGTAACGAAGCATTCGGCGACATAGAGGTTGGCTTTATCCATGTTGTGGTTGTTCTCGGCGTTTGCCGCGGCGCTGTTTACCAGCTTCAAAAGCGGCTCGCACGCAGCCTTCGGGGTGTACTGCAGGATGGCCAGCGCCTTGTCCAGCGGCTGGCGGCGGATAAGGTCCAGCACCACCGAGACTTTACGGGGCGAGATGCGCGCATAGCTCAGCTTCGCCCGTGCTTGCATTTCTTCCATGGTTATCTGCTCCTCTCCTTATTTCCCGCTGGTTTTGCTGCCCGCGTGGCCGCGGTAGGTGCGGGTGGGGGCGAACTCGCCCAGTTTATGGCCCACCATATCTTCGGTTACATATACCGGCACATGCTTGCGGCCGTCATGCACCGCGAAGGTGTGGCCCACAAAGTCCGGGAAGATGGTGGAGGCGCGGCTCCAGGTTTTCAGGACGCGCTTTTCGCTTGCTTCGTTCATGTTCTGCACACGCTTCAGGAGCGCGGCCTGGACGTAAGGTCCTTTTTTTACACTTCTGCCCATAACTGCTCTCCTCTCTTAACCTCTGCGTTTTACGATCAGTTGGTCGCTCTTCTTCTTTTTCTTGCGGGTTTTGTAGCCCAGGGTCGGCTTGCCCCACGGGGTTACCGGGCTGGGCCGGCCAATAGGGCTCTTGCCCTCGCCGCCGCCGTGCGGGTGGTCTACCGGGTTCATTACGCTACCGCGAACGGTGGGCCGCCAGCCCATGTGGCGCTTACGACCGGCTTTACCAATGTTCACGTTCTCGTGGTCGATGTTCGAAACCTGGCCAATGGTGGCGATGCACTCGATGGGAACATTGCGCATTTCACCGGAGGGAAGGCGCACCAGGGCGTACTTGCCTTCTTTGGCCATCAGCTGGGCCGATGTACCGGCGCCGCGCACCAACTGGGCGCCTTTGCCGGGATACATTTCAATGTTGTGGATAACGGTACCCACCGGGATGTTCCCGAACGGCAGCGCGTTGCCGGGCTTGATGTCGGCATTGGGGCCGTTCATAATCTTGTGGCCCACCTTCATGCCGTCGGCGGCAATGATGTATGCCTTTTCGCCGTCGGTGTACTCAATCAGCGCAATGAACGCCGAGCGGTTCGGGTCGTACTCCAGGGTCTTCACCTCGGCCGGCACGTCGAACTTGCTGCGTTTGAAATCAATCACGCGATATTTGGTACGGTTGCCGCCGCCGTGGTGGCGGACGGTGATGCGGCCGTTTGCGTTGCGGCCGGCAAATTTCTTCATCGGCTCTAGCAGGCTGCGCTCCGGCTCTACCTTGGACAACACCGAGTAATCGGTGACCGTCATGCCGCGACGGCCGGGGGTTGTCGGTTTATACTTCTTAATGGCCATGCTGGTCTTCACTCCTTCTGGTTTATCGGGGCAGAGGGCCCCATAGTTCAGTTGATAGGCATTAGGGACAAGATGCTATGATCACTTTCTTGTTGCCATATTGCCCTCAACCCAAAGCCCGGTACCGGCACGGGCCTCCCGCATGATACGCGGGGTGCAAACGATACAACAATCGGCTTGTGTTTATTGTCTGGCGCCTATCAGCTCATCGACTCAAAGAACTCAATGCCTTTGGAGTTTTGCTTCAGGGTGACAATCGCCTTTTTAAAGGAAGCGGTGTATCCGCCGTGGTAGCCCTGGCGACGGTACTGGCCGCGCACCTTCATGGTGTTTACCTTTTCCACCTTCACGCCGAACAGTTCTTCCACCGCGCTGGCGATGGAAATCTTGGTGGCATCGTTCGCCACCTTGAAGGTGTACTTTTTCATCTGGACGCCCTTCATGGAATTCTCGGTGATAATCGGGCCCAGAACGATATCCTGCGGTGCTGTTTTCATTGTGCGAACACCTCCTCGATCTTCTTCACGGCGTCGACACTCAGAACAAAGGTGCCGGCGTTCAAAATATCGTATACATTGATGAGGGCCGCAGTGGTGGTTTTCACGCCCGGAATGTTCGCGGCGCTCTTCACCATTTTTTCGTTCACACCGTCGGTGACAATCAACGCCTTCTTTTCCGAGCCGATGGCGGAGAGCATCTCCACGATGGTTTTGGTCTTGTACTCGCCCACCTTAAACTCATCCACCACCACAATTTCGCCCGCGGCCACCTTTGCCGACAGCGCAGACAACAGCGCCAGGCGCTTTACCTTGCGGTTGATGCGGTAGGAGTAATCCCGCGGCTTCGGGCCCAGGGCCACGCCGCCGCCGGTCCACTGCGGGCTGCGGATAGAACCCTGGCGCGCGTGTCCGGTGCCCTTCTGGCGCCACGGCTTGCGGCCGCCGCCACGCACCTCGGCGCGGGTTTTGGTGCTTTGGGTGCCCTGGCGCTGGTTGGCCAGGTAGTTCACAACAGCGGCGTGCATGGCGCGCGCGTTGGGTTTGATACCGAACACGGCGTCCGAAATTTCAATCTTCTTCAGCTTCTTGCCGCTCATATCTACAACGTCAATTTTTGCCATTGTTCGCTTCCTCCTTTACGCCTTCACGCTGTCGCGGATGAGCACAACGCTGCCTTTGGCACCGGGAAGCGCACCCTTGATGGCGATGAGATTGTTCTCGGCGTCTACCTTTGCTACGGTCAGGTTCTGGATGGTGACACGCTCAGAGCCCATGTGGCCGGGCAGTTTTTTGCCCTTCATCACGCGCGAGGGCGTGCTGCACGCGCCCAGCGAACCCGCATGGCGGTGGATGGGCCCGCCGCCGTGGGTGGCGCGCATCATGTGCCCGCCAAAGCGCTTGATTGTACCGGCGTAACCCTTACCCTTGCTGGTGCCGGTCACGTCGATCTTATCGCCAGCGGCGAACACGTCTGCTTTCAGGATGTCGCCGACCTTCATCTCGCTCATGTCGTCGAATTTAAACTCGCGCAGGGTCTTCTTCGGCGCAGCGTCGGCCTTTTCAAAATGGCCTTTCGCAGGTTTGGACACACGCTTGGTGGACACGTCGCCAAAGCCCATCTGTACCGCTTCGTACCCGTCGCTCTCTTTGGTTTTCTTCTGCACGATGACACAGGGACCGGCCTCGACCACCGTTACCGGGACCACCTTGCCGGCTTCGTCAAAAATCTGTGTCATGCCTACTTTTTTGCCGATAATACCTTTTTGCATGGGAACTTGCCTCCTTAGAGTAGGTTATTGGTTGACGCTGCTCAGCGCCAACGTGACCCTTGGGCCGATTCGATTAAAATCCGCGCTGCTCCCTTATACCATTTTATAAGGAACACAGCCCTTGCCGTTTTTACAGCTTGATCTCAATCTCGACGCCGGCGGGGAGCTGCAGGCTGGTTAAAGCCTCTACCGTCTTGTTGGACGGTTTCAGGATATCGATGAGCCGCTTGTGCGTGCGGGTTTCAAACTGCTCGCGGGAATCCTTGTACTTATGCACCGCGCGCAGAATGGTCACAATCTCTTTATCGGTGGGCAGCGGAATGGGGCCGGACACGCGTGCGCCGGTGCGCTTTGCGGTCTCCACAATTTTCTCCGATGCGCTATCGATAAGCCCTGCATCATAGCTCTTTAAACGAATCCTGATCTTTTCCTTGACTGCCAATGAAATCGCCTCCATTTTCTACCATTTAATATTAGGCGGTTTGCAAAATACCGAACACCGCTCCGGGTGTTTCATCTTTTTGCATGAGAAAAGCCGGTGAACCGCCATGCAGTTCGCCCGGACACACCTCACACAAAGTGCCCTGCCAAATGGCAGCGGCGCGGAAATTGGTTTGCCTTTTGCAAGGCAGACATATCCCTTTGCCTTCAGTATTTTTTCGCCCGGTTCCAGACCCGACATACTCCGCGGAAAAACCGGCCAAACAGCAGCCGCAACCTCCCGCTTCAACGCACATCGCACCCTGCCCAACAGACAGGGCATTCGCAGTCGCTTAGTTATATTACCAAACCCCGGGCTAAAATGCAAGTGTTTTTTCAAATTTTTTGACCAGCGGAAAGTTAATACAATAAGTGCAAAGGATTTTATCTTTTGCACTTTTTTCTTTTTTACGGCCATTCGAGACAGTTTCAAAATCTTTGAAAAATGGCACTGCTTTTGGAACGTGCAAAAACGTGACGGGTTTTGGAGTGTTCCGGGTGGCTCCCCGTTGCGGGGCTGGGGGGCGTAGCCCCACCCGCAAACGGGGCCAATGTTGTAGATGTTGTTAAACGGATTCCCGTTTCACATATATATCTTTTGAAAGGAGATAGCCGCATGATTTACTTTCTTGGTGCCCGCCCCTATGACTTCACCGACGAGGATGGGCGAAAGGTGACCGGCGTCACGGCTTGGTTCTGTGATGATGAACAAAAGGGTGCTGTAGGGTATACCCCGTTCAAGGCATCCTACAGCCGCGAAAGGTTCGCCCAGATATTCGGCGGGGAAAACAATGTACTTGCTATGGCATTAGAGCCGGTACAGGTAGATTTCAACCGCTATGGGAAGCCTGACCGCGTGACCGTATTGGAAGAAGCCCCAACCGAGTGAAAAGGTGTTGCCCGCCCTGCCCCTTTGGGGGCTGGGCGGGGTACTTGACAAGATAACACCTTTCACTCACGGGGCAATTCTCCCAGCTAAAACACAGCCCAAAATCTTCTTAACACTTCGGGGGGCGGCCCATGTCACAGCTTCGCATTTACCGCTTCCCGGAATGGCAGGAAACCCCCTACCGCTTCGTAGAACTCAAACGGCGCACGGATAGCTTCCCGGAAGAAAAAGCAGAACCCGTACCGCACGACGGGCGTATGGATGAAAGCCTGTCGCGCTCCCGCCGCCTCATACAAGAATATGTCCTCTGTAATTCGTTCTCCCTGTTCTGTACATTCACTTTTTCCGACGCAAAGGTAAATGACCGCACCGACTACAAAGCCATCAAATCAAAACTCTGTAAGGCATTCAACAACTTCAAAAACCGCCATGACCCAACATTTAAGTACCTTGTCGTACCTGAACTACACAAGGACGGCGCGGTACACTTCCACGGTGTGATTACAACCCCGGTCGGCCTGTGCTCCCCCCTACTGATACCCAAACGCGGCAGGGATGGCACCACTCGCATGGTGAACAATACGCCTGGGTACATGGATTGGCCTTACTACTCCGAACGCTTTGGCTTTTTCTCCTGCTCTTGGATTCGCAACTATACCGGCTGCGCCGTATATGTCTCCAAATACATGACAAAAGACCTCGCCGCATGGTTTGAGAAAAACGACCAAATTGTAATGCACTCAAAGGGCCTGAACCGCCCTGAACTCGTATACATGGCCGACAATGAGAAAATACCCGGCAAACTCACCCGCGACGATTACGACGGCGAATTCTGTACCGTAGCAATGCGGGATATATGGCAGACCGCCCCCTACTACATCCATTGGGCGGATGAATTTACCTTACGCCCCCAAAATGTAATAGCGCCAGAAGACCTATGGAAATACCAACAATGGCAAAACTATCCCGGCATCTTTGACAACTTCGAGCAAACCAGCCTCCGGGCAAAAAATTACACCCAGCAGGTACACCCATGAAAACAATTCAAATCCCCGTCGCGGATTTCATCAAGATAGCATCCGCGTTGCTCAACAAAAAGACCGTCTTTGATTACGGTTCCGTTGCCCTGTTCCTGAACAGCCAGCTTGTGCGCTTCAAGTCTGAATCACTGCTCTATATCCTCTACATTGTTCGCGTCCTGTTCGGCCAAAACTACGGCGCTTGGAACATGACACTGACTTTTGACGCTATGGGCCACTACAAAGGTTCCGTCAGCTTCACCACCCATTAACTGTATTCTATGGTACACGCGTGGCCGTTGAATAGAAAAATCTTTAGAAAGGGGTCGGATAAATGGAAACAATCATCAATGCAATGGGCGACGCTTTTGAACTTGTCAGTACCGTGATTGCCAAAATCACCACTGTGCCGGTTCTGTTGTTCTTTCTCGCGGCTTCGCTTATCCCGGTCGGCATCAGCATTTTCCGCGGCCTGAAACGGGCGGCAAAGTAAGCTACCAGCCCAAAAGCGGGGGCGCTCTGGCGGGCGTTCCCGCTTTTCCATATAACCACGAAAGAGGTGATGAAATGAAAAACTTTGCGGTAAAGGTGGCGGCGCTGTTCTGCTGCCTGATGGTGGGGTTTACTGCCTTTGTAAGTATCCCGGTACGCGCCGACTATGTGCTGGATGACTATTTAGATAACCTGTGGTGGAAAGCCATTCAGCGTAATATCGAAATGATGTTGATGCTGTATTCCGAAGACGAAAACGGCAACAACCCCTACCGCTATGAGATATACGACCCCAATAACCCGGAACACAACCCCGACGCCACAAAGGGATGGGACAACCTCACCACCGGGCGGGATTACTATACCGGCTCCGAGGGGCGGCAACCGTATTCCGGGTATGGCTATGATGTCACGGCGAATGCGTACCACACCGGAAACACATTCAACGCGCCGCTGGTGGAAAACACCTACAACACCACGACCAACAATTACGAGTATGTCTTTAACATGCCGACATACAACAACTACGAAACCTACAATATTTCCAATATCTACTACAACCAGACCTACAACACCTACAAGATACACACCACCAACAACTACAACTATTACATCAACTACAGCCCCACCTATATCAACATCACCTATCTGGACGGCTCAAACCAACTTGTCAATGACACCCACTATTTCAAGCTACCCGATGGCCGCAATTCACTGGAACTGAAAGCCGAAGATGTGTTTGGTGAATATTTCATCTATGACTACACCAACTACGACACGGTGATTGAGGACGAAAATACGCTGCTCCTCGCCCACTTCGACGGCAACCACAAGGACGACAGCGCCTACAAGCGCACCCTGTCCTATTCAGCAGGCGCGGCGGCAAACTATGTGGAACACCCCGGTTTTGGTTCTGCTATCTATTGGGATGCGCAAGACCACAAGTTAAATCTTCCTGCTTCGGGCGGCACCACAGAATTTATGCTGTTCTGCTCTCAGGCGGCAAACTGCCCGCAATTTGTTCCAAAAGTACCCCACTTGCTATCTGAAAAATTCTATACAGAATCAGCCCGTGGGGAATTTTCAGCCGTTGGCTTGATGCCGGACGGGTACGAAACGTTCAAATTGGTAGATGGGCAAGAAACATTTACGGAAGACACCTACCAAAAGAAATGGCAGAGTATGGATGTGTACGGTTACTGCCATCCGGTGGGGTATGTCGTTTCTATCGGCGGCACCGGGTATATCCCGGTCTATGAGTACGGCGAATTGACGATACGCAAATCGGCCTCATGGTGGAAAAGCAGCAACTACGGGCAATACAGCCTCGATATACAAGGACAGAACAACCTGAAATATGCCCTTTGTCGCAAGGATGGAAAGGATACCGAGGGCAACGACAAGTACATACCTATCCCGGTAGGCCAATGGAACCGTTGGGCGGTATGCGGCGGCACGGTATATATGAACGGGTTACCGGTCGAGATGGAAACCATAGAGGGCGACGGTAATTCCCTTTACATGCCCGGTGTTTGGGGCAACTATTGGAATGTGGATGAACTGCGGGTATCGCAATCCGCGCTCTATTCCGGCAGCTATACACCGCTGGCTCACCCCTTTGATACCAACAAGGTCTTGGTCTTGCCGGAAAACGGCAAAAATGGAGAAATCGCCGTAAAGTCGAATGTGCCGGTGGCGACGCTGCGTGTCGGCGGGGTGCGGCCATCCGCCCCGGCCATTGGGGATGTATATGTCGCCATTGAAAAAACGGCGGAAGAACACAAGGTATCAACCGCGCAGCAATACCAGACCGGCGGCTGGGTGGGGGTGGACGCAGCTATTTACAAAAACGACAAATGGGAAACGCTGAAAGGCTACGATATGCGCTCCTATACTACAGATGAGGACGATGTACCTACCCCGCCGCCCGACGACAGCGGCAGCACTTCCGGTTCTACTTCCACGCCGGGTGGGGACGGCGGCGATGACGACGACGGCGAGAGTTTCTGGGATTTTTTGCTGGATTTACTGAAAGGCTTGTTGGCGCTCGTCGGCACCCTCGTCACCAGCTTGGTTTCGCTGCTCGGCAGTTTGTTTGATGCCTTGACAAGCCTCGTCGGGTTTACTACCAATTTTGGCGGTTTCATCGGGGAAGCGTTCGCGTTCATCCCTGCTGAGATTACCGGTGTCATCACCGTGGGGCTTACGTTGGCCGTTATCTTGATGATTGTCCGTTTCATCCGGGGGTAGCGGTATGGAAAACTTCCTGTTTGTACTTGGCAAGGTATATGAACTGTTCAACCATCCAATGACCATCTACGGTTTCACGTTCAGCCTTTGGGATATGCTCATGTTCGGGCTAGTGGTAGGCGTAGTCATCAAATTTGTGGGGTATATGTTTTATGAAAACTGAATGGAAGCTATACGACGGTTCCAGCATAACGATAGGACGCGAGGGTGAAGATGCAACATCAATGCAATCACAAAGTGAAACAGATGGCACGGCAAGTGACACGGCCCCGCCCGCTGGCAGCGACAGCGGCGATTCTTCTGTGCCTGTTCCTGTTTCTTCGGTTTCCGTGGCTTCTGGCCCGGATTCCGCTGTACATGGTTTTATGACCACCCCGTTTGAGGAGTATACCGTCACCGAGGGGCTTTTGCTGCTCACGGTCATCTTTCTTGCGCTGGCCGGTATCCTGTCACTATTCAGGGGGCGGGTGTGATGGTAGATATTTTGGCCTTGGTGGTTGCCGGCCTGTTCTTCCTCATTGGCGCGGCGGGCTTGTTACTCCTGTTAAGTACATACTTCACACCGGAAAGGACGGATGAAGAAGATGATTGAAACGTTGGCTCAATTCTTTGGCATTATCGGGCTGGACATGGCCCCGCCGCAAACGCTGGGCGAACTGATACCCTACCTGTTGCAGGTATTCCTTGCGTTCGCGCTATTGGCGGCTATCTTCCGGCTGTTTCGCTCTATCGTGATGGCATTGGTCACGAGGAACCCACGCCTATGATACTGCTTAGCGTTCTGTTTCAGTACCTTTGCAAGCTGCCGCATTTGGCGCTGCTGCTTACAAAAGATTTTGTGGCTTACATTCGCCACAAGAAATGGATGTGGTTTGAGGGCTGGGGCTTGCATCTGTATGTCGGCCCGTTTGGCTCGGGCAAAACCTGTTCGATGGTACATGATGCCTACCGGCTGGCAAAGCAATACCCGCAACTTACCATTGTTACCAATTTTAAATTAATGGGCTTTCCGAAACACACCACCATCCTACCACTGCGCAAGCCAAAAGACATCATGGAAGCCCCGGAAAACACGCTGGTACTGATAGATGAAATCGGCACCATCTTCAACAGCCGGGATTTTGCGGCCAGCAAAGAGAGCGTACCCAAAATCCTGTTTCAGCACCTATGCCAGTGCCGCAAGCGCCGCATGATGATTTACGCCACCACCCAACGCTGGAACTTCTTAGACAAGCAACTGCGGGATATTGCAGCCAGTGTGCGGGTGACGCGCTCCCACTTTGCGCACCCGTTCACCCGCATCTGCACGGTGTACAAGTACGATGCGGTGGACTACGACAAGAGTTTTGCCAACCCCCTTGTTCCGCTGTCTGCGCTCCGCGCCGATGTGTATGTGCAGACCGACGCGTGCCGAACCCGCTACGATACCGCCGAACTGGTTGAAAATATGCTGCAAGATGAATACATACCCGATTCGCAGATTCTTGAAAACCGGGGTGAAGCGGCAGCAGCAATCGTTGCTACCCTGCCGGACAAGAAAACAAACCGGAAGATGCAGCGGACGGTGAGGAAAATGCAATAATATAAAAGGACAAGAGCAAAACAAGTAAAGAAGTCGGTTTATGCCGTCAATAAAAGAAGACAAGAAGAAACAATGTAGCTATCGTTTCTTCTTGTCTTCTTTGTTAAATAGTATGCAGGCTTTAGGACGTTTCAAACGCAATGCACCAAGGAAAACTTCACTCCAAAATTTCAACCCGGTTTTCCTCCGGGTCTAAAACACAACTTTCATAGTAACCGTCACCCGTAACCCTCGGCTTGCTGGCCACAGTATGTCCCGCGTTTTCTAAGCGTCCTGTCAGGGTGTCTACTTCTTCCCGGCTGCCCACTTGGAAAGCCAAGTGGGTAAATCCAAATTGCTCACGATTCGTGCCACGCTCCGCAACGTTTTCCCAGTTCATTAGTTCCAACCGTACACCGTTTGCAAAGGTCAGAAAGTAGCTTCGCATACCCGTATTAGCGCTATGGTACCTTTCATTGGATTCGGCATCGAACCATTGTGTATAGAACTCGCGCATTTGCTCTAAATCGTGGACATACATGGCGATATGGTCAATTTTGATCGTCATATTGTTGCCCTCCTTGCGGCTGTCTTTTTGTAAAGCTGGCTCACCATAAACACCATAATCAATAACAATACCCCAAGAAATACCGGAAAGAGGCCGTAGCTGATATTTGCCCCCAGTAGGCCGAACAACGGCGGCATAAATGTCGTACCAACATATGCACAAGCCATTTGCAATCCTATCATAGCCTGTGAATTTTGGCTGCCAAAGTTGATAGGCGTTTCATGGAGCAGACTTGGATAGATGGGTGCTAAACCAAGACCAATGAGGAAAAGCCCGGCCAAAGCGAAATAGCCTTGAATGGGCAGCAGCAAAACAACGATGCCCACCGCAATCAGGATTTGGCCGAGTTGTACCATTTGCTTATGCCGCAGCTTTATGGCAAGAAAGCCGGACAAGAACCTGCCAAACGTAATGCCGATATAAAACAGGGAAATCCAGCTTGCGGCGGTTGCAGCTTCTATTCCGCGGACGGTAACAAGGTAGCTGCTGCCCCACAGCCCCACTGTGTGCTCGATGCCACAATAGCAAAAGACAGCGAATAGCACTTGTTTTGCGCCGGGCAAGGCGATAAGCTGCCGTATGGATGGCCCCTTTTGGTTGGCTTCGTTCTCGCCCGATGTGGGCTGCGCTTTTTTCCAAAGCGGCAGCGAAAACAGTAGCATCGCCACCAATGCGAACTGCAGAATGCTGACTGCCAAATACCCGGCGTTCCACGATTGCCACTGCATCAGGCTGTATGACATAACGAGCGGCCCCAGCGATGCGCCGATGCCCCAAAAGCAATGCAGCCAGCTCATATGTTTGGCTTTATAATGCAAGGCCACGAAGTTGTTCAAGGCTGCATCTACTGAACCGGCCCCGAGGCCCAGCGGAACGGCAAAGATGCACAGCATCGCAAAGCTACCCGAAAAGGAAAAGCCTATCAGGGCAACGGCTGTCATGGCGACACTCACCAATGTAACCATGCCGGTGCCAAACCGCCGGATTACCCGGTCACTCGCCAAGCTGGAAATAACAGTACCCACGGATATAATTATGGAGAGGATGCCTGCGCTGTCGATGGAAACACCCAAGCCTTGGTACATAGATGGCCACGCGCTTCCCAGCAAGGAATCTGGCAGGCCAAGGCTGATAAATGCCAAATAGATGATACCCAACAATAAAACCATTAAATACACCTCTAGTTATTGATTGTAAAGCGAATTTTTACAGTTGCAATCCATCATGTACCGCAACAGGTTTATCATGTCATTTGCATTTGTAACCCGCACATCAAGCTTTTCCACGCCGTTGCGGCCGCATGACATGGTAAGCAGGGTTTTGATAAGGCTGTTATTTCTGATGTCGACATAGTGGCCCTCGTGTGTTTGAAGAAAGATACCGTCTTTACATGCGTCAATCACCCGAAAAAAGCGGTTAATGTCCGTGATATGGAAAAACGTTGTCATCAGTTTCCCTCCTTTCAAGGGCTTGTTATAATGATACCGCCATTTCACGCTTGAAACAATCACAATTTTGCCGTATACTATAATAAAACAGACAAAAGGGGCTTTGGATATGGCAGTAAAACCTTGTTCGCTTCGAATCGATATACGGCAGCATGAAATGGACAACCGTGGTACGCCCATGTTTCCGTGTGGGGGATATGTCACTGCCGTGGGCGACCATATTACAGGATGTATCCCGTGGCACTGGCACGAAGAAGTGGAAGTGATGGTGGTGACAAGCGGTGTCCTCACGCTGGATGTTCCTACACGCAGCATCACGGTAAAAGCAGGCGAGGCCGTATTTATAAATTCCAGCGTTCTGCATTCCGCGGTGCGCGCCGGAGATGCCGCTTGTGGGGTGAAGTCTTTTGTGTTTGACCCGCAGCTTGTGTTTGGCGCACTGGAAAACGCCATTGAGCAAAGATATGTACGTCCTTTACTAAACTGTCCCCAGCTTGGTATCATTCATTTGCACAACGAACCCGGATGGCACAACGACGCCATCAAGTGTATAGAGGAAGCATTTCGCCACTATCAGTCAGAAAATTTCGGCCATGAACTGTTGGTCAGGGACTATCTTTCAAAGCTGTGGTATTTGATTGTATCCAATTATCAAGAAGAACTAGAGCAGCACCAAAACGCCAAAAACATCGAAGCGATACGGGTAAAAGAAATGCTTGGTTACATCCACGCACATTACACGGAACCCATCAGTTTAAAAAACATCTCGAACGCGGCGTCCATCAGTGACCGCGAGAGTCTGCGTTGCTTTAACAAGGTGCTGGGTACGACCCCGATGAAGTATTTGCTTGGCTACCGGGTGTCGGTAGCCGCAGGGCTGCTTACGAACTCCAACCTGAATATCACCGAAATATGCAAACAGTCCGGCTTTGAATCGCCCAGTTATTTTTCACTTAAATTTAAAGCACTTACCGATATGACGCCCAGCGAATACCGCCAACGTGGGAAAGGTGCGGCGTAACACAAAAGACATAGGTGCTATTAGGGCGCGGTAAAAAGAGTTGGCACGAATTTGAATAATAAAAAAACACTTCACCTTTATGTGAAGTGTTTTTTATTACAGCTAGTATCACCGGATTTGATTGTTAATCATAAAAATAAGCTACTTGCCATAAGTCTTTTCAACCGCTACAATTTGATATTTTTTGTTTATTTCCATTTTGCACAAGTTATACATCAATAGCACAAAAATAAAGCTCGAATTTTGTCGAATATGTGGATGGTACCATCCATCTAAAAGTGTTATACTTATTAGCAGAATAGGGAAAGGGGCACATTGCTTATGTCTCGGCACGATTCGTTTAATAAAGATAATTATGATGATTTGCGCATCCGTGTTGAAAAAGGGAAAAAAGATAAAATCAAAGCTCATGCCGAAGCACACGACCATAGTCTGAATGGCTTTGTTGTTACGGCTGTAGATGAAAAGATGGAGCGGGATATTGAGCAAGACAAGGCTATTGGCACACAGCCTACTTCTCCTATATCCAACAATAAGAGGCCCGAAAAGTAGCATTTAAGCTGCCCGTTGATGATTTATTGATACGGTATAGTTACCCTATCCTTCATCAATAAATCATCATAGCAGAGAGATAAATTGTGTACCATAGAACCGGTACGAGCAATTTGCGAGTACCTTAGTTAAGTTTTGTCAAAAATTACTGGAAGTAAGGCGCAAGATTGTCTTGTGTGCCTCTGGTTTTTTGCGGCCATTTTTAGAAAGGCGGGTGTATGTATGAGCGGATACAAGCATATCAGTTTCAATGACAGGCTGAAAATTGATGTGATGTATAACAAGCTGCATTACAAGATACCCTATATTGCCGATACACTCGGTAAGCACTATTCCACGATTTACAGGGAAATTAAAAGAGGGCTGTGCAAACAACTCGATTCAGAACTTCGAGAGTATACGGCCTATAGCAGTGACTTAGCACAAAAGGACTATGACGAAAAAGCTGTATATAAAGGTGCTCCCCTGAAAATCGGCAAAGACCACGATTTGGCAAACTACATCGAGGACAAAATACTAAACTACCATTACAGCCCTGCGGCAGTGCTTGGTGAAATCAAAGCCAAAAACTTACACTTTGAAACCAGTATCAGCCACACGACACTGTACCGGTATATTGATTCCAGCCTATTCCTACATCTGACCAATAAAGATTTACCCATAGGCAAACGTAAACGGCGTAAATACAAAAAGGTAAAACGGATTAGCTTTTTGCAGCCGCTTTCTTTGAGCATAGACGATAGACCCAAGGAGATAGAAACCCGGCAGGAGTTTGGACATTGGGAAATGGATACGGTTGTTGGCAAGGCTAAAGGGAAAAGCACCTGCCTGTTGGTACTGACAGAGCGCACAACACGGCAAGAAATCGTGATGAAGATAAAGCAAAAAAGCGCTTTCGAAGTAGTTAAGGCGCTGGACAGCATAGAGAGGCGATATAAAAGCATCTTTTGCAAGGTGTTCAAGACCATTACCACCGACAACGGCAGCGAATTTGCAGACATTGAGGGCTTGCAGAAGCGATATAGAACAACGGTATTCAAGTGCCACCCCTATAGTAGCTGGGAACGCGGCAGCAACGAGAACGCCAACAAACTGATACGTCGCTTCATTCCAAAAGGTACTAATATCAGCCGGTATACAAATAAGCAGGTAGCAGAATTACAGGATTGGATGAACCACTACCCACGCAAGATATTGGACTACAGGTGCAGTGAACAGTTGTTCAATGCGGAATTGGCGAAACTGGTAGCATAGGTATAGCAGGTAAATAATAGCAAACAATAGACAGCAGATAACAGCGGGAACACTCGCTTTTATTTGCTGTCTCAATTTTTTTGAAAAAGCACAGAAGCCCTTGATGGTTAACCATCAAGGGCTTCTGTCTGTTCACTTTAGCACACTTTTTTCAATGTTCAAATTTCTTTGCACTATTAACTTGACTTTTCAAATTTTTTGACCAGCCTGTGCCTCCTCGGCAAGGGCCTGAGGCTTCACGGCGGCGTCCCCGGTTTCCAAATGGATGTCCGGCGCATCCCCCGGGCTTTCCGCAGCAGGTTTTGCCCCGGGACGCGCCAGCGCAGGCCAGCCGGCCATCAACTGCTGCATACCAAAGGTGCCCGCCAAAATAAACATAGCATAATAATTAATGAGATACCGCTGGCCGGCCTCCCACAGCAGCAGGAACAAAAACAAGCCAAAGATGGCGAGGTACGGCACGAACGCCGTATAGTCACGCCGCCGTGCCGCCAGCACCGCCCCCGCAATAATAAGTGCGAACAGCGCCACATAATAACCCTGGTTCAGCGTGTCGAACCAGGCGAAATGACGGCCGTTTTCAGACACCCCCTCCACCAGGAAGGTCTGGCGCATGGGCGAATCTGCCACCGCATGGGTATAGTCCAGGTTGCCGCTGCCGAAGCTGCGGACGGATTTTTGGTTCAAAAACACCAGGAATTTGCCGGGTGTATACGCACCCAAGCGCTCCTTCAGCGTAGCCATCGCCTGCGCTTGTTTTTCCTCCTGGGTGGGCCACTGCCAAATTAAATAGTTGTCATCCGGGTCGTGGGTGCCGTCCCGCACCAGCGCCATCATAATCCACGCGGTGAACGGCGTGGCGGCATCTTTTGCGATGTCTTCCTCCAGAAAATGCGCGTACATATAGCTGTTGAACAGCGCGCTGAACGCCGCGAAAAATGCCAGGAACAACCCCGCTGTTACCAGCAGTTTTTTCCAGTCCCCGCGCAGGAGGAAATCCACCAAAATAGCCACCAACGTAATAACCACCGAGTACTTTATTTTGGTACCAAAGCCCAGCCCCGCGCACAGCACCGCCGCTGCGGTCAGGCGGCCTTTCCAGGTTTGGGCGTCCCGCAGGCGCAGATAACAATACACCCCAAACGGCGCAAACAACATGGTAAGCATATCGGTGTAAAAAATGGAGATATAGCTCTGCAGCGGCAGGCACAGATACAGCAGCCCCAGCGCAAAGAACCCCCATTTCACGCCGAACAACCGCTTGCAGCACAGGTACACAAACAGATAGGTCAGCATGGTACACCCGGCAGTAAGCAGCGCGCCCACCAGATAGAAATTATCGAACCCAACCCGGTGGAACACCCGGAACACAAACTGCAGCAATATGGTCAGCGGCATGTTGTTCGGGTATTTGTAAAAGTAATCCAGGTATGGGTCCTGGATGAAGCCGTTCACCGTGTAGTTCACCGCACCGGTGAAAATGCGTTCAAAATCGCGGGTGGGATAGGCCGCCACCTGCCAGTAGAAAAGCACTTGGGTTGCCGCCAGCAGCACAAAAAAGCCCCCCAGACACCATAGCTGCCGCTTTTGTAAAAAGCCTGCCGCCCGGCAGCACAGGCGATACAACCCGTAAAAAAGCCCCCCAAAACACAGCGCGCACAGCAGCACCCACAGCGGCGAATATGAAAAGTGCATATTGAAAAAGACCACTTCTAAAAACAAAACACCAAACACCGCCGCAAACACCACAAAAAACACGCGGCAAACGCCGCCGGACACCCACTGCCATTTTGCCAGCAGGGGCGATGTCTGCGATCCTGTTTTTGCATCCATTCTTTTTCTCACAGCCTTCCTGAGTTGACGGTGCGCCTTTGCATAGCCTGACGCTGTTTTCCACCGCTACCCTGTCCTGTTTTTTGAAGGCGCCGCCCGGTGCCGCCTTGCCTTTATTGGCCGACGAAGCATGGGCTGCGTAGAAGCTTGCTTGTGTATAGCCGCGCACGAAGGCCCGGAATGGGTCCATGCCCGCAGCTTCACCCCCGGGATACAGCGTATAGCGGCCTCATGGCTGCCCGCGGGATACGTGCCCAAAACGGCGTAGGGCGCCGCCCCGTGGTATCCCCATTCATTTTTCCCGCTGGGCTTCCAGCTTTTGCGTATCCTCGGCCGCCGGAGTAATATAGGCTGTTTCGTAGTGGTCATACAACACCAAGCCCGGCGGCAAATCACCAGTTTTGCGCACATTCTTCACCGGGGTATAATCCACCGGGACCTTGGCACCATTCCGCTGGCTGGAATGCAACACCGCCAGCAGTGCGGCCTCGTTTTTGGTCGCCGGGGGGATATCCCGGCCTTCGCTCATTACCACCACGTGGCTGCCGGGCGCGTTCTTCACATGAAACCACAGGTCTTTTCCACGCGCGGTTTTTAGGGTGATTTTTTCGTTTTGGGTGTTGTTGCGGCCTACCAAAATCAAAAAACCATCACTGGAAGTATACCGCCAACACTCGGCCGGTTTTTGTTTCTTGTTCCGCTGTTTATAGTGCTTCAGGTACCCGGCGCCTTTCAGTTCGGCGCGCACTTCGCCCAGCGCCTCTTCCCCCCCGGCCTCGTCCACCTCGTACAGCACGGTGCCCAGATACTCTATTTCCTTTTCCCCGGCGGCCAGCAGCTCCGCCAACATGCGCACCGCCGTCTGCTTCTTTTTATATTCCTTAAAATACCTCTGCGCATTTGCGCTGGCCGATAGGCGCGCATCCAGCGGAATGGTAACCTCTTCGCCGTCGTACCAGTTCATCAGGGTGACCGCTTTCCCGCCTTTCGGGATGGCATGCAGGTTCGCGGTCAGCACCTCGCCCCACACCCGCAGATGGTCGCTCTGCCGGCTCTGGGCCAGTTCCTCCGTACGGGCGGCCTGTTTGCGCACCGCGCGCTCGTACAGGTTTTGCACCGTGCGGCGCAGGTCTTTGGATTTTTGCCGCAGGCGCTCTACCTTGTCCTTTTGGGCATAGTATCCCTCTAACAAGGTGGAAAAACTGGGGTATTCTTCCAGCACGCACGCCGGCAGATACTGGTACAGCGGCGTGAAGCTAAACTCCACCGGGGCCCCTTCCGCCGTACGCACCAGGGTCGGCACGCCGCCGGCAGCATAATCCGCCTGAATCGCCTCCACGGCGCCTTCCAGTGCGGCCAGTTCCGCTGTGGTCAATGTATCCGCCGGTTTTTCCTCCGCGCCAAACGCGCGGAAAGCCGCCTCCCGCAGCACCACCGGCCCCACCCCGGCCAGCAGCTTTTGCAGCGCGGGGGCCGGCGCTACCGGCAGCGTTTGCAGCCCGGTGCGCAGGGTGGCAAACGACACCGTAAGGAAATCTGCCCTGCCCTGCCGCGGCGGCAGGGTATACGGCAGGCCCGGCAACAGCTGCCGAACGTCGGAAGCATCATAGTCCACCCGTTTCAGGGCGTCGACAATTTTTCCCGGCTTGGCATCTGGGTTTACCCCAGCAGAACGGTTCGCCACGGCTGCCGCAGTTGCATCGGCCGCGCCATACGCTATCAGCACCAGGTTGCAGTACCGGCCCATCAGTTCCGCCGCCAGCGTGTTGTGCACCAAATCGCCCATTTCGTTGGTGCACAGAAAATCGAAAAAGAGGATGCGTTCCCCGGGCGGCGTGTACACGTCCAGCAGCCGCCCGCCGGACAAATGCTTTCGCAGCAGCATGCAAAAAGACGGCGGCACCGCCGGGTTTTCAAAGGTTTCCTCGGTCAGGCATACCCGTGCCGACCCCGAACGCGCCACCAACAGCAAACGAAACCCGCGGGTACGGCTGCGCAGGGCAAGCAGCACTTCGTCGCGGGCCGGCTGGGTAATTTTATCAATGCGAACATCGCACAAATCGCGTTTCAGTTCGGCGGCAACCAGCGCCAGGGTGGCGGCATCCAAAGCCATGGGGCTCTCCTTTGTTTCACATAACAGGGCGTCAACGGCGGTTTCAGCCGGTTCCTATTACCGCATGGTACAAAAAACAGTTGTGTTTTATGTCTTGGAAATCGGTTCCAGATAGGCGAATGGATCTTTATTCCGGCGGCTGGCGCGCACCTTCACGTCCGGGAACCGCGTAGCCAGCCGGTCGGCCAACACCGGCACAATGGGAAACTCGGTGGAAAAATGCCCCGCCAGCACCAGCGACAAGCCACCGGCCGCGGCGTCGATGGCATCGTGGTGGTCGGCCTCGCCGGTCAGCAGGCAATCTGCACCGACGGCCAGCGCCGCCTCCACCAGGCTGCCGCCGGACCCGCCCAGCACCGCCAATGTATTTACCGGGCGCCCAGCATCCACCATGCGCACATGCGCGGAAAAGCGGCTGGCGCATATCTGTGCTATTTCGCCCGCGGTCACCGGCGCTTTCAGCCGGCCAATGCGCCCTACATTCGCGAACGGCACCGGATCCACCACGCCAAAAATGGCGGCCAGCAGGTCGTTTACCCCACCGGCTGCCGCGTCCAGGTTGGAGTGCGCACAGATGGCGGAGATTCCCTTTTTAATCAGTTTGTACACCACGTCGTTGCGGGAAATGCTGCGCAACGGATGAAAAATGACCGGGTGGTGCGCCACAATCAGCCCGCAGCCTTTCGCGTCGGCCTCCAGCACCACCTCGTCGGTAATGTCCAGCGCCACCAGCACGCTGGTAACATCACCGCCGCAGTCCACCAGCGTACCCACGTTGTCCCAGTCCTCGGCCAGCTCCCGCGGGGCTATTTCTTCCACTGCACGGGCAAATTCTTTCACGGCAGGCATGCTTCCACCTCCTGTATCAATGTTTCCAGCGCCTGCCGCTGCGGCGCCGTTAGTGGCGCGGACAGACGTTTTTTTATGTCCCGCAGCCGCTGGGAAATATACCCTCGCGCAGCGGTTTGTTCCCCCTGCGGCACCAGGCCCACCTCGTAAAAAACCTCGCCCGGGCGGCTGGGAACGCCGGTGTAGGACACCGAAAGGGCGGTGTAGAACCGCCCTTTTTCACACAGGGGAACCTCGCGGTCTATCGTAAAACCTTCTTCGCACAGCCAGCGGCGCAGCACCGCCTGCCGCCCGGCAGGCACAAACACAAAGTGCAGCCCGGTATCCCGCGTCAAGGGCGACGCGGACAAAATATCCACCACCGTCTCGCCGCTGACCCCCGCTATGATGATCTCCTGTACCTCACCCGGCGCCAGCGGTGCCAGCCCGTCACCCAGGCGACACTCCACCCGGCCAGACAGCCCGGTTTGTTTCACCAGCGCTTTCGCGCGTGCCAGCGGCATGGGCCGTTTGTCTATTGCCACCACATGGCGCGCCGTGCCATGCGCCACCAGCCACACCGCCAGCTTGCCGTGGTCGCAGCCGATATCCGCCGCCGCGCATCCCGGGCGCAGCAACTGCGCCGCTGCCAACAGCCGGGGCCCCAGCGCGGGGATACCGGCGCGGTATCGTTCCCCGCCGGGCGGGGTTTGGTTACTTTTCACC
Organism: Oscillospiraceae bacterium; assembly: GCA_031549285.1. GTDB lineage: Bacteria > Bacillota > Clostridia > Oscillospirales > Ruminococcaceae > JAAYCI01. The sequence continues at coordinate 85,418 of JAVBPZ010000009.1, forward strand.
AGCGATGTGCGCGTTCAGTTTTTCCACCAGGGCATTCACGTCCTGGCCATGTACAAACGCGGCCTGTTCCAGCGTCTCGCTGCGGGATGCTGGGCACCCCAGGCAGTGCATGCCAATCTCTAAAAAGATGGGCGCAGTGGAGGCGTCAATGTCCAGAATATCGCCGATAATAGTTTCTTTTGTTACGGTTGCCATAGGTACTATGTCTCCTTTTTTTGTGTGCGTCACAGAATATTGTTAAAAATTTCTTTAGCGCAAGATTCTATTGTATAGTATAGCGCACAGGTACCCCCAGGCGCAAGGTACCGTATACACCGCCGGCCCTGCATACGCGGCAGCGGCCAGCCCTTACCCCACCGGCACCAGCCACGCGTGCAGCAGGCCAATAAGCACCAGGTGCGCCGGGTAAAAAATATAGAACAGCCACTTGCTGCCGGTGCCGCGCCGCCCGTTGTAAAAATATAAAAGCCCCAGTGGCAGGAACAGCCCGCAGTACAGCAGCGCCGGGGCAAACAGGTTGTACAGGTCCCAGCCGGACACACCGTTTACAATGCCAAACATGCCGCTGACCACCGACGGTAAAATGCGGGTAAGTGCCACCGCGCTGTAGGCAACCGCCTGCGCGCGAAAGTTCCCGCGGAAAAAATCAAACAGCAAAATGAACAGCACGGCCAGATAGCTCCAATCCCCAAACGACGATGCCGCAAAAATCAGCGCCAACAGCACCAGCTGTAAAACTGGTTTTTTTATTTCATGCCGCACCCGCAGCGCCAACAGGCCTAGCAACAGCGTGTAAATCACATCGAAGGTATACCAGTTTTGCCCGGTGGGCAGCGCGCCGGTTTTGAAGTAAATAAATGGCAGATAGGAAATAAGCGCAAACGCCGCCATGCGCAGGGTATAGCGGTTTTTGCTGCGGGTGTGGTGGTATCCCTCTACCACGAAATAGAACATGACCGGCCCGGTAATGCGCCCAATGAAATGCAAAAACAGCGCCACCGGCGCATAGTAATTGGGCAGGAAGGCATAGGCCGCATGGTCGATGAACATAGCAATGATCGCAACCAATTTCAGCGTTTCGGCGGTAAAACCGCTATGGCGCATACTACCTGGGTTGCCGGAAACCATGCCGCCTGCCGAAACGCCACAGGCGCTCACGGCAAGACCTCCGCCACCCGGGCCGGTTATCTGTGTTTCCTGTTGCATGCCACACCTCCCGAAAAAAACCTCGCATCCAAAAGATCGCAATGGATTTCGCTTTCGCACAAAATGGCTTTAAATGACCATTCGCCATGCAACCAAGGGGCACCCAGCCCCAAACGCCATACAAAAGGAAAAGGCAAGTCCGTGGGTAACCAAAGACTCGCCTTTTCAAAAATATGTTTTTTGGGTTACTCTTTGGCCGCGTCTTCTTCGATCGCTTCCTCTGCCACGGCGGCAGTTTCCTGTGCCTCCACGGCTTCTTCTGCGGTGGCAGCAGCGGCTTCCGCGGCGTCCATATCTTCCAGCGTGCACGCGGCCTCTTCGGTGGCGGCAGCCTCTTCAGCAGCCACTTCCTCGGCGGTTTCTGCGTTCACCTTGTCGTCTTCCTTGGCCATTTCGGCAACAACAGCAGCGGCATCTTCCTTGGCAGCCACCTCTTCAGCCATCGAAACCAGTACCTCTTCGGCGGCCAGCTCTTCCGCACCGGCCACGGCCGTTTCCACATCCGCCACAGCGGTTTCTACTTCTGCCTCGGTGGTTTTTGCCTTCTTTGCGGCTTTGGGTTTGGCGGCGGCTTCCGCCTCATCTATCGCGGCGTCCATCTCCGGCGCTACGGTGGTCTCGCCCTCGCTGGCACTGGCTACCAGGGTATCTTCACCACCTGCTTCCGGCTTCTCCGGCTCCGGCAGCAGTGCTTTCATCGACAAGCTGACCCGCCGGCGCTCATAGTCCACGTCCAGCAGCTTCACTTCCACTTCCTGGCCAACGCTCAGCGCATCCGAAACCTTCTCCACACGGTCGTGGCTGATTTCGCTGATATGCACCAGGCCGTCGATGCCCGGCAGAATGTTTACAAACGCGCCAAACTGGGTCAGGCTGACCACCGGCGCGGTAAACACCGACCCAATGGGATACTGGGCCTTGAACTGCTCCCAGGGGTTGTCCTCCTGTTTTTTATACCCCAGCGACACCTTCTGGTTGTCGCGGTCCAGGTCCTTGATATACACTTCAATGGAATCGCCCACCTTCACCACCTCGCTGGGGTGCTTGATGCGGTTCCACGACAGCTCGGAAATATGGACCAGGCCATCCACCCCGCCAATATCCACAAAGGCGCCATAGGTGGTCAGGCTCTTTACGATACCCACGTACTGTTTGCCTGCCTCGGCATCGCTCCAGAACTTTTCCTTCTGAGCGTTCTGCTCCTCGGCCAGTACCTCGCGGATGCTGCCGATGGTACGCCGTGGCGAAAACTCTTTTATCTTCAGCTTCACATGGCTGCGCACCAGCGCGGTATAATCTTCCCCCCGGCGCACGGTGGCCTGCGAGGCCGGAATAAACACCTTCACGCCTTTTACGTTGGCAACGAGACCGCCCTTGTTGGACTCTATGACATACCCGTCCATCACGGTGCCGTCCTCGGCCGCCTTGGACACCTCCTCGGCACCCCGGCGCGCTTCCATCTGGCGGCGCGACAAATACACGATGCCGTCCTGGTCGCTAACCTTTGTCACCACCAGGTCCAGTTCATCGTCCCGTTTCACTACATCCTCTGCTGAGCGCACGGCCGGGTCGTCGGTCAGCTCATCCAGCGTAATGATGCCGGTATGCTTGGTGCCGATGTCCACCGTGACTTCATTGGCCGAGACCGCTTCGACGACGCCCTTTACGATTTGGCCGGCATATACCGGCTTCATCGAATCGTCCAGCATCTCCTCGAAACTTTTTTCGCCCTCACGAATTTCGTCGCTCATTGTGGTTAGTACCTCCTCGATTACGGACAATGGTGTGGATGCCCCCGCGGTAACGCCGATGCGCCGGATGCCGGCAAACGAAATACCGGAAACTTCCGCCGCGGCCTCGACCTGTACCGCTTTTGTATGCGCGGCTGCCACACGGTACAGCTTTTGGGTGTTGGAGGAACCCCGCCCGCCGATCACGATTACCAGATCGCTGCGGCGCGCAATTTCTTCCGTTTCCCGCTGTCTTGCCCCTGTTGCACTACATATTGTATCAAAAACCACGCAATTTGTATACACCTTTTTAAGAAACGCGCGCGCCTGCTTCCATTCGGCGGTTTCATAGGTGGTTTGCGCCACCACGTAAACCGGCCCGGACAGCGGGAAATCTGCCAGTTTCCGCTGCAGGTCGGCCAGGTCCCGGAACACCAGCACCGGGCCCTTCGCATACCCCACAATCCCCTCTACCTCGGGGTGGTTTTCGTCCCCCGCCACCAGCAGCGTGCCTCCAGCTTCCCCACACTCCTGCGCTATTTTTTGTATCTTCTCCACAAAGGGGCAGGTGGCATCCAGCACCGGTACCTGCCGTGCCGCCAGCGCCGCGGTAACGGCAGGCGGCACCCCATGGCTGCGAATGATGGCAACGGTATCTTTCGGGACATCTGCCGGGCTGTCTGCCACCGCCACCCCGCGCTGCCGCAGCGATGCCACCACCTGCGGGTTGTGGATGAGCGGCCCCAGGCTGGTGGCTTTTTTGCCGGAAGCCAGCAGCGCCTCTGTCATATCCACCGCGCGCTGCACGCCAAAACAAAAACCCGCCGTACCGGCAAGTTCCACCGTAACGCCATTTATGGCAATGGTTTTTGTCTGGGGCTTTTTTTCCATGGGGTTTTTGTTCCTTTGTTTGCAGTGGTTCCGCAATGGCTCCACTGCTTTTGTAAAATTTCGCTTATGTCCGGCCGCTTCCCTGTTTTTCTACACGGACTGGCCCGCATTTCAGGGGGCGCCCTTGGCACTTACGGCAGGGCAATCTCCTGCGGGTACAGCGCCTGCATCTGGTCGGCAAAACGGTGCTTTGCCTCCCGCAGGGCGGCCGGCACCCGCTGGCCCGCCAGGCCGGCCAAGCCCAGTTCCGACAAGGATGCCGGCGGGCCAAACGTTACCGTAATGCGCCGGAACGCCTTTGGCCGGCCTGCCGCGTAGGTGATGTGGCAGGGAACCAGGCAGGCGTTCGCCTCCATGGCCACCACGAACGCACCGGACTTCAGCCGGCCCAAATTCCCGTCTTTTGAGCGGGTACCCTCCGGGAAAATAAGCAGCCCGCGCCCGGCGCGCACCTCCTCCACCGCCTCCTCTATGGCGGCGGTGTCGCCTTTGCCGCGGTGTACCGGGAACGCACCCGCAATACACCAAAAAAAGTTGAGCAAGGGGTTGATGCGAAACAACTCCTCCTTGCCCATAATCAGCATTTTTTTTCCAAACCCCCGTGCCAGCACCACAAACAACGGGTCTATGGCAGACAGGTGGTTGGGGCACAGCACAAACCCCTGACCGGGTGTTTTGCCCCGAGACGGCGCCTTCCCCACTGTGCTGCTCACATAGGGCGGCGCGGCTTCCGAAGGTTGTGCTTCGGCACAGCGGGTTGCCAATGCAATATTTTCACGTCCCACCGTGCGAACGGGATACAGCAGCCGCACCAGCACCATACCTATCAGCAGGAAAAACTGGTACAAAAACAGATACAGCGGCTGCACAGCTTTCAGGCGTTTCATTTTCCGGCTTCCTTTTGCTTTTCCAGCTCGATGGTAATCAGCTCCAGCAGGCTGGCCAGCGAACGCTCTATGGCAAACCCGCTGGTGTCCATCAAAATGGCGTCGTCTGCTTTTTTTAGCGGTGCCACCGCGCGGTGGCTGTCATTGTAATCCCGCTGTTCCACATCATGCTTCACCGTCTCGTACTCGGCCTGCTTACCCTTGCGCAGCAGTTGCTCATACCGGCGCTGAGCGCGGTCATCCACTGAGGCGGTCAGGAAAATTTTCACGTTGGCGTTTGGCAGCACCACCGTGCCGATATCCCGCCCGTCCATGATAACGTCATGCTCCCGGGCCAGGCGGCGCTGTGTTTCCAGCAAAAAAGTGCGCACCGGCGCAAACGCCGATACATCGCTGGCCGCCATGGACACCTTTTCGTCCCGTATGATTTCCGAAACGTCCTCGTCCCCTAAAAACACCCGCTGCAGACCGTCCACATATCGCAATGAAAAATGGATGGATGGCAACAGCGCCACCACCTCTTGTTCGTTTTTGGGGTCTTTGCCATCCCGCAAAACTGCCAACCCAATGACGCGGTACAGCGCGCCGGTGTCGGCATACAGGTACCCCAGCTTTGCGGCCAGGCGGCGGGAAAGGCTGCTTTTCCCCGCGCCGGACGGCCCGTCAATTGCGATAGAAATCATGGTGTGAACTCCTTCTTGCCCCAAAAATAGGTATGTGCGTTGTGCCTTGCCACCGGCAAGATTACGGATGTTTCCTCAAAAACACCCGTACACTGGCCGCAGAACAGGCCGTGCCGCCCACACATCGCACATAGATAGTTATAAAAAGCGTATCTGTAAAAGCGGTTTAATTTTAATCGTTAACTGCCAGAATGTCAATCCGTATTCCCTAATTTGGTGGGGTTGCCGCTGGTGCAGGCTGTTTTTTCCGGCAACCCAAGAGGCAACTACCGTGCCGCTGGTAAAACGCCCATTCCCCGGGCCGCTGCCGCCGCCGTGGCCCACGCAATCTGCAGGTTGTACCCGCCGGTGTACCCGTCCACATCCAGTACCTCGCCAGCGAAAAACAGCCCCGGCATCCGTTTGCTCTGCATGGTTTTGGGGTCCACTTCCTTCACATCCACCCCACCGGCGGTAATGACCGCGTGTGCCAAATCCCCCCTGCCCGCAATGGCCACCGGGAACCGCTTTACAAGCTCCACCAGCGCCTGGCGCTGCGCTTTGGTAATCTGATGAATTTTGCCATTGGGGTCCACGTCCCACAGCGCCAGCATCACCGGGCGCATTTTTGCCGGCAGCAGTTTGTCCAGCGCATGGGCAACATCACGGTTGCTGTTCTCCGCGAAATCCCGCTGCAACCGCGCGTCCAGCTGCTGGGCATCCAGCGCAGGTTTTAAATCAAACAGCACGGTGTAGTCGTTCTTTTTCATGTCGCCCAGGTAGGCGCTGGCCGACAATACCAGCGGCCCGGAAAGGCCAAAATGTGTGAACAATGCCTCCCCCTGCTCACAAAAAACCGGCTTGCCGTTTTCCAACAGTGTCAGAGTAACATTGCGCAGCGACAGGCCCATCATTTGCTTCGCGGTGTCGCCTTTTTCCACCAGCGACACCAGGCTGGGCACCGGCGGAACAATGGTATGGCCCGCCTGTTTTGCCAGCGTGTACCCCTGGCCGGTAGAGCCGGTTTGGGGGTACGACAGGCCGCCGGTGGCCACCAGCACCGCATCGGCAGAAAGCGTCCGTCCATCCGCCAGGCGCACTCCGGCCGCCCGGCCATCCGGGGAAACCAACAGTTCTGTCGCTTCCCCGCGCAGCATTTCGGCACCGCTTGCGTACCGCAGCAGCGCGTCCACCACATCCTGTGCCGCGTCGCTGGCGGGAAAAACCCGGCGGCCACGCTCCACCTTCAGCGGCAACGACAACTGGTGCTCAAACAGCTCCATCACCGCCGCCGGCGGCAGCGCATGGATAGCAGAATATAAAAAACGCGGGTTGTGCCGGATGTTTTTCAGGAACTCGTTTTCGTCGCACGCATTTGTCAGGTTACAGCGGCCTTTGCCGGTAATCAGCAGCTTTTTTGCCGGGGTGTCCATATGCTCCACCAGCGTAACGGCGTGCCCTGCCTCCAGTGCCTGGCCGGCCGCGAACAGGCCCGCCGCCCCGGCGCCCACAATCACCAGCCGCGCCATCATTCCTTACCTGCCGCGGGCTGCTGCCGCTTTTCCCGTTTCGCACGGCGCCACGCCAGCAGTTGCCGCACCAGCAGGGTGGTGCCCACGAAGCCATATAACAGCATTAACGGATGCACCGACGCCAGGTACATGATGAAGGTGCCAATGGTAAAGCTGGATACCGTAACGAAAGCCACCATAAATACACGCAGCAGGATGCACAAAAGAATCCCGGCCATTATCCACCACAACAGGCTTTGTGTGCTGCTTTTTTGTTTTTTGCGCAGCCGCCCCACAAACTGTACCCCCGCCAGCACCTGCCAGGTCAGCGCCGCCGCCAGCGCACAGGGCAACAGCACCGCATACCCGTACCGCAGGATATCCAGCAGCTGGAACTGCAGGTTTTGCACCGGGGTGAAGTACGGTTCGGTGCTGTTTTCCTTGGTGGCTGTCAGCGCCTTTTCCTCCAGGAAATCCTCCATGGGCGCGATGGTTTCGGCGTAAAAGCCCGGGTCGTTGGAGGCCGGACTGAACATCGGCCGGGCGTCACTCTGCTGGAAGGTGGCGCAGAACCACAGGCTGTACAGCGCCTCCTTGGTTACCGGGGCAATGTACTCCCCGCGGATAGGCGGGCTGACCGAGCTGCGCCGGCCAGAGGCCGGCAGTGCACCGGAATCGCCCAGTGCGTTTATTTTTTCCGCCAAAGTTTCAAAATACTGCTGTGCTTTTTGAGGCGTGTCATAGTAGCCTTCCTCGGCGGCGGCTTCCCGCAGCGCCCAGTAAAACGCGCCGGAATTATGGTTGCCATATTTTTGCAGATAGCGTTCGCTTTCCAGGTGTGGCTCCAGCACCGCAAACTCCGGCACCATTTCATACAGCTGCTGGCGCACGTCCGCCGGCACCGCCGTCTTTGGGTCCCAGCTTTCGCCCTGAATGCGGGTCATGGCGCCGTATGCGTCGGCAAACTCCCCGGAGGAAAAATCGCTGACAATGAACCGGCCATAGTACGCATAGTTGACGCCGCACCAGGCCAAAATCCCCCCCGCCAGCACGGCAAACGGCAGGCAAAGGGCAATGCCGCGGGCCAGTTTCGCTTTCCATTTTTCATCGGTGCGCAAAACGAACACCAGCGTAACCACGGCGGCACATAGCATGAACGGCAGCAGCCACCAGCCGTCCTCCCGCGTTAGCCAGGCGGCCGCCAAGCCCATGCCCGCCAGCACCAACCACCAAACCGACCGCCGCAGCCGCGCCCGGTACCGCAGCGCAAACCCCACCATGCCCACGACGGCAAGCACGCACAGCGCAGGAAAAATATTGTCCCGGTACACCCGCAGGGTGAAGCCATACGGCGTGGGGTTCGCGATGGACGCCGGATTAAACAGCAGCACCACAAATAGCCCCAGCGCCAGCCAGCGCTTTTTCAGCGTGGGCAAAAACGCGCCCGCTGCCGCCGCGCTGGCCCCGGCCCACAACAGCTGCCCCCCCAGCAGGTACGGAATATGCAGCAGGTGCAGCACCGCCAGCCACAGCGAAAAGAAAGAATGCTTCGCCAGGGTGGTCCAGGTATACGCGCCCAGCCACTGCCCGTCCGCAATAGATACCGCCTGGTTATAGGCCACCATGTCGTCCAGCACGGCCTCATCCGGCCACAGGAACACCCGCTGGCCGCTGCACAGCAGCAGCTTTATGCCCAACAGCAAAAGGCCCAACAGCAAGATCAGCCAGGGCCGCAGGTCTTTATTTTGTTTGTCCAGCAAACCAAACTTACGGGTGGTTCCCAAATACGTATGCCTCCCATGGTAACTTTCCAACACTGAAACGCTTCCGGGTACTAATCAGAGAAAAACAGCAGGTGCGGCGCTTAAAAAAACGCACCGGTGAATAGATGCCCTGCATCCACCGCAGTGACCCCTGGGCCAGAAATATAACGGCGAAGGTACGACTCGCAAAATACCGGAGTCCCTGCGCGCCGGTCATCCCTCTCCCGGGACCACCTTTTCCACCGACTCCACCAGGTATTTCTGCTTTTTAAAGATCAAATCCACCACCAACGACAGGTACTTCAGCACAATGGCCAGAATCAAAAACACGCCAAAGAACCCGCCGGTCAACAGCAGCATCAGGGTGGTCCAGCCCTCGGCCAGCTGCCGCCCGCTCAGGACATTCACCAGCGTGTACACCAAAGAAGCCACCATCAATACCAGCATGAACACCGAGATCCCCAGCGAAACCCGGTACCCCAGGTCGGTGTACAAAGCCAGGGAATCCATGGCGCGGGAAAGGCGCAGCTTTTCTTTTAAATCCCCCGCGCTGCCGGGAAAAGACAGGGTAGACAGCTTCAGCCCGCTGGCCGCGTACGCCGCCTTGCGGTATGGCATGGCGGTGGAAATGCTGCGCACACGGTTGATGGCGCGCCGGCTGAGCAGGCGAAAAACATCCGTGTGCAGCTTGTATTTCGAGCGGCTGGCGGAATTGAACATGCGGTAAAACAAAGACGACAGCGCGCTGCGGTTTTTGCTGGGCGACACCGACACAATATCGCTGCCCGCGAGGCACGCGTCATACGCCCCGCCAATCAGCTCTGCGGGGTATGGCATTTTCATGGAGTCGAATTCATACACGAAATCCCCTATGGCCATGTCCTGCCCTGCGTTCATCGCCAGCTCCAGGCCCTGTTTCAGGCTCATGTGCACCACCGTCACCGGCACCGGTTTTTCGCCGGCCAGCGCCGTCAGCGCGGCACGCACCTCCGCCATGGTAGCATCGCGGCTGGCGTCATCCACAAACACCAGCTCATATTGCTCGAACCGGGCGGAAAGCTCCGCCGTCAACATCTCCAAAAACGGCGCCGCACAGCCTTGCTCTTCGCCCAGGTATACCACCGCAGAAACAAAATTCTTTTCTTTTTCAGCCATTACAGCACCTCCTCCAGGTCATATACCGTGTTTATTTTCCCGCTGAGCACGCTGACGAAGGTGGGCTGCTGGTTCATCACGCGCACCAGCGTGGGCCGGGAATCGTCTATCTCGCTGGCTTTCAGGATGGGCTTCATGGAGAACAGCGATCCTTTGTAAGAAAACCCATATTCTTCCCGCAGGTACTTGCGGGCCAGTTGGCTCATAGACGGCCAGGCGGTGGCCGGCCGCGCGGGGCAATCGTTGCAGTTGGCCAGCGCCTGCGGCCGGCAAGCGCCGTCTGTTTTCTGCTGGCACGCAAAGGTGGGCAGCGGCTGATAACAAGACAGATGTGGTGTGAAGGTAACACTGGTCAGCGAATGCAGGCCGGTTTTTCCAAACGGCATGATGGAAAAAAACGGACCGTCCATCACCGTAATGCCCACATCCCGCAGCGCCGGGGCCACTTCGCACAGGATCAGTTCGCACAGCTCATACTTTATCTGAAACGGGGCAAACCCCAGCATACCCTGCACCTCGTTCACCGACGCATACGACGCGTTCAGCAGGTAGGGTGCTTCCTCGGCCTCGCCTTTTTCAGTGGTGACGCGCCACACATCACCCACTTGTTCTATCGCGCGCACCGCGTCGGAAAAGCGCAGCTGCACCCCCGGCAGGGTGGCAATATCTTCCATCAGCTGCTTGCCCAGCAGCAAAGCGTCGTAGGTATACTCGGTGGTCAGGAAGGCCCCGTCGCACATGCCGGGGTTAAAATACCTCTCCGGCACAACCTCCTCGCACCGGATGTCCGCCGCTGCGCAAAACGCACGAAACTCCGGCGCGGCGGTCCAGCTGAACTGCGCGCTGGTGGCATACACCTGCTCGAAATCCGCTTTGATACAGCCGGGGAAATCATCGCAAAAACGCTGGAAGTACCCGGCGCTGCGCAGCGCTGTGGACAAACTGCGCGGGTAATGGTACCCCATGTGCACCCGTGCCTGGTTGATGGTGGTGGCCCGGGAAAACGGCCGGGCGTCTTTTTCCAGCACCAGCACCTTTTCGCCGCGCCGCCCGCAATACCGGGCGGCATACAGGCCGTACAGCCCGGCCCCAATGATGATTTTATCGTATCCCAATATGTGTCCTCCGGCACTGTGTTGTTTTCATCTGCCTGAACCGTGGCAGGTTTTTTGGCGCGCCCCGCCCGGCGGTATGCGGCACCCCGGAACCGAACCGGGCGGCATTCGCCCCCCGCATACCGAACGGCTTTTCATTCCGGGTTATACTTACCCATGGCCGCCGCCGCCAGCACCCGCAGCAGCCCCAGGTTTCCGCTGGCACCGCGAATTTTCGTCGGAACCGCGCCTTTTTTGGGGTACACGCGGGTCACCGGCACCTCGCATACCCGCAGGCCCAGCTGCCCCGCGCGAACCGAAAGATAACACAGCAGCTCATACCCCACGAACACATCCCGCAGCGGCTGTACCAGCGGATGCGACAGGTACCGCCGGGAATAGGCCCGGAAGGCATTGGTGCTGTCGGTGAAATGATGCCGCCCCGCCAGGCTGGTGACCGGCGCGTGCACCAGCCGTACCGCCGCCAGGCGCACCGGCGGGGTATGCAGCGCAAGGCCGCCTTTCACAAACCGGCTGCCCTGCACAAAATCGTACCCTTCTTCCAGCTTCTTTATAAAACGGGGCACCTCTTCGATGCCGTCCTTGTTGTTTCCGTCGATGGTCAAAATGCCATCATACCCCTGCTGCAGCGCCCAGTATATGCCGGTGCGGTACTGTGCGCCCTGTTTGCCCGGGCCGGTTTTCAGCAGTAGGGCGCACACACCGGTTTTGCGCAACACATCCGGCGCCGTGCTGCCGTCGGTGCTGCCGCCGTCGCAAATGGCAATATCCACCAGTTTATCTATGCCGGCTTTCTTTGCCCGGGCCAGCTCCGCCAGCAGCCGCCCGTTTTCGTCTATGACCGGTATCAGCAAACAGAACCGGCTGCGCTTTTCAAAAAACGTAGTCAACACAAAATCCGGCACGCCGGACAGGTTTGTCGTTTTCACCCAAACACCTCCGCCACATACTGGACGGCACGCTCCACATTTTCGAGCGGCTGCTGTTTCATCTCTATGGAAACATACCCTTCGTACCCTTCCCGGCGCAGCCGCTCTGCCAGCGCCCGGTGCAGCGGCCGTTCTTCTATCATGGCCAAGCCCGGTTCGCTGATGTGTACGTGGTTTATCCTGTCCACTTTTCCCGCCAGCATATCGGCGCTTTCGTCCTGAATGACCATGGTGCCAACGTCCAGGTTCACCCCGCACCCGGCGCTGTTCACCTGTGCAGCCACCGCAAACGCATCCGGGGTGGCGTTCATGTAATTGGTTCCATATACCGGCGGGTTCGCTTCCAGCGCCAGCACGGTTTGGTGCTGCGAAGCAAAATCGCCCAGTTCCCGAAAGAAGGGAACCGCTACGTCTGCGGAAACATCCTGCGGGCGCACGCGGTTTTTGGGGTTGCCAAAAACCAAATTTCCGGCGCCTGCGGCCTGTGCAAACAAGATGGCTTTCTGCGTATATGCCAGCAGGTCCGCCTGCTCCGGGCCAAACATGGACCCGGCACACCCGAACCAAATGCTTTGCAGGCTGCACACCGCCAGACCATACCGCTGTTTCACCGCGGCGGCAAAGGCGGCGGCAACCTCCGGCTTCTCATAGGGGCCCTCGCCCGCCACACGGGTGGGTGCTACCTCCACGCCGGCATAGCCGTGGCGCGCCAACAGCGAAAGAGCCGCGTCATCTTCCTGCGGCAACCAGGCAATATGCGAAACAGCCAGCTTCATGGCGGCCCTCCTGTGTTTGGTACGTTAACGGGCGCTGGGAGAAACAGCACGCAACCGGGTTCCTCGCAACCGGGCGGCATCCATGTGGTTTCATACAAACCCATTCCGCCGGCAAACCCGCCTACAGCTGTTCGCTGACAAACTTCGCGATGCCTGCCACCACCTCGGCACGGTCGGAAATATAGTCGTCAAGACCCCCAAAATCCCGGCCATAGCGGGTGCGGATATCATACCACACCGCCCCTTTGGGCAGATGATTCACAAATTCCTCGCCAAACAGCAGTTCATACAGGGTGCCGGCCTCCACCGGCTCGGTGGCCAGGTTCACCAACCGCAGCTTGCGTTTCAGGCAAAACTCTATGTCGTGCCACAGGTTTTCCAGGTTGTAAAACTGAAAGACCGAGCGGCTGTCGGTAAACTGCAATGCGTTAAAATCGTTCTGCTTAAAAAACGCCGTCAGCGCCGCGGCGGCGTCCGGCGCCAGGGTGGATAAGCGATAAAAACCGGTGTCGTCTTGTTTGTAGCTAGCTTCTATCAGCGGGCTTTTGGCGCATAGCTGTGCATACTTTTCAGCCGTCAGCGTGGACGGCGCCGGGTGCAGCATATCAAAAATAAAGTTCTTTTTCAGGCCCTTTCCGTACAGGGCGGGCAGCCGCAAAATCAAGGCATCGGGGTACTCTTCGTGCACCCATTCCTCCAGCGCCAGGCGGTTTTTGCCATAGGCGGGGTCATCCTTGCCGGAATGAATGTGCTTGTCTTCATACACACTAAACGGTTTCGGGTACACATCCACCGTGCTGATGAGCACCAGCTTTTCCGGGCGCAGGCGCCGGATATTTTCCATGGCGTTTTGTGCCCGGGCAAAGTCCGCCGCGGGGTCCGCGTTGGCTAGAAATTTTTCGCTATACATGCCGCTGTATACCACCAGGCCGTTGTCCGCCGCGAACCCTTCCTGGATATTGGCAGAATTGTACAAATTGTCAAATGTATGGGAAGAGGCAAGGTTCCCACCCACAAAACCGGTATACCCGACGAGGGTATGTTTCAAGTAAACCGCCTCCTTTATCGCTGGGTTTCGCGCACAAGGCGCGCAAATCTATTATACTGTTTTGTCGGGCAAAATACAAGAAAGCCCGCTGTCATATGCGGCAGCGGGCTGTTTAGAAAACTGTTGTATTCGTCGCAGTACGGCAACTTGCTTTGGGTTCGCTCTCTTTCTCTAGCGCATGCCGCCCGCGCGGCGCTGGGACGCCGCATAGGTGCCGGTCTGCTGTGGGCGGTACGCCACCTGCAGCTCAGGCGCCGCGGCCCCGGCAGGGCGCCGCCGGTTTTGGTCCGGCGCAGGACGCAGCGGTACCTCTCGCCGTGTTGCGGGGCTGGGCCGGTCCGCCACGCGAATGGGCAACTGGGCCCTGGCCGCCGCCAGGCGCGCCAGGCGACGCTTGTTTCGCTTGTGCCGCACCAGCAAAATGCGCGCGGTCGCCAGGAACGCCAGTACCGACAGCACACCCACCACTGTCCAGAACACCACCGGATACTGCTGCGCCACGCGGGACAGGCCGCCGGTGTTCGAGGCCACCACGGCGTCCAGTCCGTTCCATGCCAGCGGCACGGTGCCCAGCTGAACGCATTGCGCCTGCACATCCCCGTTCAGCGTCAGCACTGCCTCGGGGTGGAACGGCTGGCCAATAACATATTTTTCCGGAACGGCGTACTGAATCGTTACATCTTCCAGAGAAAGGCTGTTGTGCAGCAGGAACGCGCCGTCTTCCCCACCACACACCGTGATATCCCCAAGGGGCTGCTCGCCGCCGCCATACACCGGCACGGTGCTTTGTGAAAGGCCCGCGGCGGAAAGGCTGACCCGGGTGAAGTTGTCAAACCCATAGTCCAGCAGCGCGGTGGTGGAGGTATATTTTATTTCGTTGCGCGCGCAGTGCAGCACCACGCACACCAGCTCGGTATCGCCGCGCTGCGCGGCGCTTACCAGGGTATAGCGCGCATCGTCGGTATACCCGGACTTGCTGCCGATAATACCGTTATAGTATTGGGTACTGCCGTTCAGCAGCATCAGGTTACTGCTGTGGAACACCCGCCCGGCGGGCTGGCTGTTGGTGGGCGCCATATCATAGTTTGTCGCCAAAAACACCTCGCGGAAACCCGGCACGCCCAGCGCCCAGCGCGTTATGGCCGCCATGTCGTACGCGGTGGTAACATGCGCCGCATCCGGCAGGCCGTTCGCGTTTACAAAGTGGCTGTCCGACAGGCCCAGATCCGCCGCCTTTTGGTTCATCATTTCGGCAAACGCCTCCATGCTGCCGGCGGTGTACTCCGCCAGCACGTTGGCCGCGTCATTGCCGGACTCTATCTGTGCCGCATACAGCATGTCCCGCAGCGAGACAACCTCCCCAGGCGCCAGCGCCACATGCGCCGCACCCGGAATCAGCGCGTTCACCGCTGTGCCGCCCACTTCAATCTGGTCATCCAGCGCGGCGGGGTATTCTGCTTTTTCCAGCGCCAAGGCAATGGTAAGCACCTTGGTAATGCTGGCGGGGTATTCCAGCAAATGGGCGTTTTTTTCCACCAGCACCTGGCCGGTGGCGGCGTCCATCAGCACATATGCTTCGGCGTCCACCTCGGGGGGGCATTCCATCACCTGGGCCTGCGCCGTCTGCGGCAGCCACCACGCCGCCAGCACCACAAACGCCGCCGTAAACGCAAAAACCCTTGCCAGCATGCGCCGCAAACCGCAGACCCCCTTCCCTGTAAAATACCGCGAAAAATAAAGGCCTCTGTTTTGCAAAAGGCTTACCGGTCTACAAATCGACTCATTATACATAATACTGGCCGGAATGGCAAGTGTTTATCGGCGTTTTACACAAAACATTCAAATTTGGGACGAGGGGGGACGCCCGGTGTATGGCCGGGATGCCGCCTATTGCGCACCGCCGCGTCCCGCAACCGCCAAATACCCCGGCACACAGCTGTGGGCCGGGGCATTTGGTACTGTAATCTTTTATAAGATAACGCATTCATACTTCCGCCTGTGCCAGGGTCAGCAGCTGCCCGGGGAATGCCTGGGCCTCGGTCTTTTCATGGGTGACCAGCACCAACATGCGGCCGGCCAAATGTGCCCGTACATACGCAAACGCCTGCTGGCGGCTGGTCTCGTCCAGCCCTTTAAATGCCTCGTCCAGCACCAGCACATCGCTGGTGGCCATCACCGCGCGCACCAGCGCCACCCGGCGTTTCTGCCCACCTGAGAGTTCCCGCGCCGGCTTGTGGATATCGGCATCCTGCAACCCCACGGCCGCCAGTGCCGCCGGAATCTCTACCTGTTTTTCCCGCGGCAACACCAGTGCCACATTTTGTATGGCGGACTGGCCCGGGCACAGCCGGTCCTCCTGAAACACACAGGAAAACCGCAGCCCGGCGGTGCCGGAAATGCTGCCGGCATTTGGGGTCTCCAGACCCATCAGCAGGCGTACCAGGGTGGTTTTGCCGCTGCCGGACGGGCCCATCAGTGCCACCGCCTCCCCCGGCTGGAAGGTTGCGAAAAAATCCCGCAGAACTACCTGGGTACCATACGCTTTATTTATTTGCGAAAAAACAATGGGGGTCATGTCCCATACCCCCTTTCCAGCCGGGCGGCAGCCAGGCGCAGCAGCGCCAGTATCGCTTTTGCAAACGCCCAGCTCAGCAAAATGATAACCAGCGTCCAGGCAAACAGTTCCGGGGTCAGCAGGTACAGCTTTGCCTGGTACAGCCGCTCGCCAATGGTATTTGCCGTATTGCCGATGAGCTCCGCCGCCACACCGCTTTTCCAGGCCAGGCCCACCGCCAGCTCACACGACGCCAGCAGCGATGGCAACAACGCCGGCAGGTAAATGGCACGTAGCCGCCGCCAAAACGGAACGCGAAAAACCCGCGCCATTTCCAACAGGCGTTTATCCGCGGCGCCTATACCGCTGTACATACCACTGTATATCACCGGCAGCACCATCAAAAAACTTATAAACACGCTTAAATTTCGGCTGGTGAACCATATCAGGGCCAACACGACGAAACTGGCCACCGGGGTGGCGCGTACCAACAGCAATAGCGGCCGCAGCAATATTTCCACCACACGGGACGCCGCCGCCAAAACCGCCAGCAAACACCCCACCACGAAACCCAGCAAAAAACCCAGCCCAATGCGGGCAAGACTGCCGAAGGCACTGGCCCAAAACACCCGGGTGCGCAGCAGGGAAAACAGGGCGCTGATTACCGCCAGGGGCGAGGGCAAAAACAGCTGCTGGCCCACCGCCATGCTGGCCAGCTGCCATACCAGCAGCCACAGCATCACGCTCAGTACCGTGTACAGCTTGTTCCGTTTGTTTGTTTTTTCCCCGGCCATAGTCATCTCTCCGGTTTATTTTTTACTTTGTACCAGGTACAGGAGTATAGGCGTTTTTTGCATGGGAGTATCTTTTCTTATGATATCATAGTAGCATTTTTACAGCCTATCTACCAGCGGGCGCCGCGGCAAAATTGCCTAACTATGTATCCTCGTATGCTTGCAGAACCATGCCTTCACCCGGCGATGTAGTAAAAATCCTCCGCCGGCAGTGCGCCGCCCACCGCCTCTGGGTTTTGGTCATACAACACCTGCAGATATCCCGCCAGCCGGGTTTGCATTTCCGGCCCCGCCAGGTACACAATGTTGCAGGCTGGAATCGCTTTTTCCGCCACCGCCGCCTTTTCCACAATGCCGTACTGCGCCACCAGCTCTGCCGCCTCGGGCACATTCGCGTTCACATACGCGATGCTGGCCGCATAGTCTGCCAAAAAGTCCGCAAATGCCCCCGGGTTCTCTTCAATAAATTCTTTTCGTGCCACCAGCACCCCGGTAACCAGCCCGGAATCCTCCGATACCTTGTCCCATTCCTCGCTTAAATCCAGCGCTGTGCGCACGTCGCTGTTCTGCATCTGCACCGCGGTCACATACGGCTGGGGCAGCACCGCCACTGCATCGCTTCCCGCTGCCAGCAGCGCGGCCACCTCGGTGGACTCACTCTTGAATTCAATCGTAACATCCTGTTGTGGGTCTATGCCGTTCTGCAGCAGGATATAGTTCAGCACGTATTCCGGGGTGGTGCCTTTCCCGGTGGAATAAATGGTCCGGCCGCGCAGGTCTTCCACGCTGTGGATACTATCCCCATTTTCCACCACGTACAAGACCCCCAGCGTGTTGACGGCCGCCACCTGTACGGCGCCCTCGGTTCTGTTGTACAGGACACTGGCCAGGTTCGCCGGTACCGCGGCCAGGTCTATTTCGCCCGAGACCAGCTTCGGCACTATCTCATCGGCGGTGCCATATACCTCTACCTGGTACTCCTGTTTGGCAGTTCCGGCGTCGGCATCGCTCATCAGCTTTACCATGCCCATGGTGGTGGGACCTTTCAGCCCGGCAATGTGTATGGTGGTCTTTTCGGCGGTGGCCACACTGTCGGCCACCATAGCACTACCGGACACACTTCCACCCACGTCAGATGAAACGCCGGCCGCTTCACCGCCGCACCCGGCGGCCAGCACCGCCAGCAACAACACCGCCATCACAAGAGAAATCGCTTTTTTCATATCCATCTTCCTTTCCGCCCGCGGTGCCAAATGTTTGGTCACCGCCGTGCCGCCTGCCGCGCGGCAGGTGTTTGGTTGATTTTGCACCCCTATTGTACTACAATAAAAAGGTAAAAACTGTTGCATTTGCAACAGAATCACTTTTTTGTGATTCGCACTTTTAATGACGCGTCAATATCTGGGGTACCGCTGGTTTATTCCGGCACCCCTGCAAAAAGGACAGGAGCCAGCCATGCAACCAGCCACCGTAAAGCTGCTGCAAAAAACACAGCTGTTCCAGGGGTTTTCCGCGCCGGAACTGGCACGTGTGCTGCCGCCGGTATCTGTGGGGCAGCGGACGTATGCCAAAGGGCAACTGCTGCTGCACGCCGGCAGCGGCACACAGGAGATCGGCATACTGCTGGCCGGCAGCGCCGAGGCGGTGAAAACCGCCCGCACCGGTGCGCAGCTGCTGGTAACACGGCTGAAACCCGGCGCGGTGTTTGGCGACGTGCTGGCCGGCAGCCACGCCAAAAGCCCGGTGGCTATCACCGCCACCGCCGCCTGCCGTGTGCTTTTCCTGTCCTACCGGCGGTTGCTGCAGTTTTCCGCCGAGGACGCCCCGCTGGGCCGGCGGCTGCTGGCCAACCTGGTGGCGGAAATCTCGGACAAATATTTCCTGTTGGATGACCGGCTGAACCTGCTGCTGCAAAAGACCATCCGCAAACGCGTGGCCGCTTTCCTGCTGGGCGCCGGCAGCGAGGCAGGCAGTGCCCCGTTTTCCATTCCGTTCACCCGCGCCGCCCTGGCGGACTATCTGGGCTGTGAGCGCAGCGCCCTGTCCCGGGAGATTTCCCGCATGGCAGCGGAGGGCCTGCTGGAGGTGCAGGGCCGCACCTTCCGCTTGCCGGCACCGGAAAAATTACGCGCACAGCTGTAGGTATTTGCGCCATTCATTGTGTACGGCGTGGTTTTAGGTTATAATGAACGCTGTGAAGACAAGACAGGCGGCCCGGGCGGCAACACCGTTTCTTTCCGGCAATGCGTCCGGGAAGATCATCGCCCCACCACCGCCGACAAACGCCGCGTGAACGAATCCACCACGAAGGAGGATCCCCCATGTCCCTGCCCATTTTATACATCGTTATCCCCTGTTACAACGAGGAAGCCGTACTGCCCATCACTTGCGGCATGTTCCTGGAAAAGCTGGACTCCCTGGCCCGCGCCCGCCGCATTTCGCCGGACAGCCGCATTTTGTTTGTGAACGACGGCTCCAAAGACAAAACCTGGGACATCATCCAGGAACTTTCGCGGCAAAACGTACAGTATTCCGGCATCAGCCTGTCGCGCAACCGCGGGCACCAAAACGCGCTGTTGGCGGGGCTGATGACCGCAAAGGATCTGGCCGACGTGACCATTTCTATTGACTGTGACGGCCAGGACGACATAAACGCCATGGACGCCATGCTGGCAGAATATGAGGCAGGGTGCGACGTGGTATACGGTGTGCGCTCCCGGCGGGATACAGACACCTGGTTCAAGCGCACCACCGCCGAAGGTTTTTACAAAGTGATGAAAACCATGGGTGCAGACGTGGTTTTCAACCATGCGGACTACCGCCTGCTCAGCCGCCGGGCACTGCAGGGCCTGGCGCAGTTTAAAGAAGTAAACCTGTTTTTGCGGGGGCTGGTGCCGCTGGTGGGGTACCGTTCCTCCAGCGTGTATTACGACCGGCACGAGCGGCTGGCCGGCGAAAGCCACTACCCACTGAAAAAAATGCTGGGCCTTGCGTTCGACGGCATCACCAGCCTGTCCATCCGGCCCATCCGGTTCATCACCTGGCTGGGGTTCATCTTCTCCATTGTCAGCTTCATCGCCATTTTGGTCATTGTCATTCAGTTTTTCCTGGGGTACACGGTGACCGGGTGGAGCAGCACCCTGTGCGCCATCTTCTTCATGGGGGGCATTCAGCTGCTGTGCTTTGGGGTCATTGGGGAGTACATCGGCAAAATTTATTATGAAACCAAAGCGCGGCCGAAATATATCATCAGTGAAGACACCTTCGGCGCCGACACCACAAACGGAAACGACACCCATGTGGAATAATATTTTGTTTGATCTGGACGGTACGCTGATAGACTCCGGCGCCGGGGTGACCGCTTCCGTGCAGTACGCACTGGAGGCTATGGGCCGCCCGCTTCCGGATGCGGAACAGCTGCGCCGGTTCATCGGCCCGCCGCTGCAAAAATCCTTTGCGGACTTCTGCGGCATGTCCGGCGCGGAGATTGAAACCGCAATCCAGAAATACCGCGAGCACTACAGCGAGATCGGGGTAAACCAGAACGAGGTTTACCCCGGCATACCCCAGCTGCTGCAGCGGCTGCATGGGCAGGGAAAGGCGCTGTATGTCGCCACCTCGAAACCCACCGTGTATGCGGCAAAAATCTTGGCCGACCTGGGCCTGGCGGCATATTTCCGCGATATTGCCGGCAGCGGCATAGGCCGGGTGGACGAGGGCAAGGCCGAGATCATCACCCGTATTCTGGCACAGCATCAGCTTTCGCCCGGCGCCACCGTAATGGTGGGCGACCGGTATTTTGACATCGAGGGCGCCCACGCAACCGGGCTGTACAGCATCGGCATCCTGTTCGGGGGGTATGGCAGCCGGCAGGAGCTGGCCGACGCCGGTGCCGGCGCTATCGCCGACGATGTCCCGGCGCTGGAACACCTGCTGGCGGGGTAACGTGCCGGACAAAACCGGTTTTCTTGTCCCGGGCAATATGTCCCATAGCCATATGTTTCCGTTCCTGTCAGCCGGGCCTGGTTCGCTTTGTTCCTATCAACTGAAAATCTTTTTTCGCCACACGAAAGGCGGTACTTGTAAATGGCAAAAACACAATGGAAAGGCGGCGCGCTGCTGGCGCCGGTTCCGCCGGTGCTGGTGACCACCGGCACCCTGGAACACCCAAACGTATGTACCGTGGCCTGGTGCGGTATGCTCAGCACCAAACCGCCAAAGACCTATATTTCGCTGCGGCCCACGCGGTATTCCCACGAACTATTGTCGCAAAATAAAGAGTTTGTCATCAACCTGCCGCCGTCCTTGCTGGTGCGCGCCATCGACCGGTGCGGCGTGAAAAGCGGCCGGGACGAAGACAAATTTGCAACCTGTAACCTGACCGCAGAGCCCGCCTTCACGGTGGCGCCGCCGCATATTGCCGAGTGCCCCGTCTGCGTGGAGTGCCGGGTGGAGCAGGTACTGCCGCTGGGCAGCCACGACATGTTCCTGGCGGAGATTGTGGCGGTGGGTGTAAACGACGCGCTGATAGACGAAAAAGGCAAACTGCACCTGGCAAAGGCCGGGCTGGCCGCCTATGCGCACGGGGAATACTTTGCGCTGGGAAAACGAATCGGCAGCTTTGGTTTTTCCGTACGCAAAAAACGCAAACGGTCCCCGCCGCGGGGAAAATGACCGCCGCGCCCTTGTTCTGTCCCGTCAAAAGGCATAAGAAAAATAGCGAACCCCTTCCTGCCAACACCGCTGGCGGAAGGGGTTCGTTTTGGGGTCGAGTTTGTTTGTATGCAGGTTCTTCTTTGGGGCAGCCCACCTGGGGCGGCTTTTCTGCTTCCGATACTGCAGGAAACCGGAGGCTGCACGAACTCCCTATGCCAGCAGCAATCCACTCTCGCATCCTGCTTTCGTTCCCGTAACCGGGGCTCGCAAAGCAACCTGCGCGTGCACTCACTTCTCACGGGCTATTTCTTCCCACCGCGCCAGCGATGCCACCATATAGGACGCCACGTCCATACCGTAGGTCTGCCGCAGCAAATCCGGCCGCACCACCTGGCCCGCCGGGCCAAACGCCACCACCGCGCCATCCCGCAGCAACAGCACATACCCCGCCAGCTGCAGCGCCAGGTTGATATCATGCAGTACCCCCACAATAGCGCGCTTGGGCTGCGCCGCCCACAGCCGCAGGTGTTCCATCATCCCCGCCTGAATCTTCAGGTCCAGGTGGCTGGTGGGCTCGTCCAACAAAATAAGTGACGGTTGCTGCGCCAGCACCTGCGCCAAAAACACTCGCTGCAGCTGCCCGCCGGACAGCTCGGTCACCGGCTTTTGGGCAATGTCCCGCAGGTCGGCCGCGGCCAGCGCCGCGTGCACCGCCTCCACGTCTGCCGGGCCGGGCGTGCGCAACAAATGCCCTTTCAGGTGCACATACCGGCCCATCATCACCACCTCCCACACAGTGTACGGGTACACCGCATAGGAAAACTGGCTTAATATAGCTATCTTTTTTGCCGCCTGCTCCCGGCTGATTCCCGCAACCGAAAGGCCCGCCGCCTTTATCTGCCCGCGGAACGGCAACAACCCCGCAATACACTTCAGCAGGGTGGTCTTTCCCGCCCCATTCGGCCCCAGCACCGCCAGGTTTTCCCCGTCCGGCAGCGCAAAGCTGACGTTGTGCAATACTTCGCCGCCACCATACCCGGCGCTCACGTTTTCGCATATCAACACGCTGCTACACCCCCTTGCTCAGCGCGGCACTGGCTGCACTTTTCCGCCGGCTGAAGTACACCCACGCAAAAAACGGCGCGCCCACCAAGGCGGTGATAGCCCCCACTGGCAGTTCCAGCGGCGCCATCACCGTGCGGGCAAGAGTGTCCGCCACCACCATGAAGGTTCCGCCAAACAGCGCCGACGCCGGCAGCAGTACCCGGTGTGCCGGGCCAAACAGCCGCCGGACCAGATGCGGCGCAATCAAGTCCACAAACCCGATTACCCCGGTGAAACACACCGCCACACCGGTCAGCAGCGACGCCGCAACCAGCAACACCAATTTCACGCGGGCGGTTTCCACCCCCACCGCCCGGCTTTGTTCCTCGCCAAAGGTCAGGATATCCATCTCCCGGGCAAAAAACAACAGCACCAAAATCCCTGCTATCGCCACGCCCCACAGAATAGCCGCCTGCGTGTAATTTTTCCCCACAAAGCTGCCCATCTGCCACAGCAGCAGCTCCTGCATATACTCCCGCCGCAGTGCGTTCAGCAGCGTCAGCACCGCGTTCACAAACAGCGAAAATACCATGCCCACCAAAATGATGGTGTTGTTTTTCAGCCCCCTGTCCACCCGGGACGCAAACGCAATAGCCGCCAGCACGGTGGCCAGGCCAAACACAAAGCTGGTAAGCGGCAGGGTGAAAACCCCCAACGGCAGAAACCCAAACATGATAACCACCGCAGCGCCCAGCGACGCACCGCTGGAAACACCCAGCGTGTAGGAGGACGCCAGCGGGTTTCCCAGAACGCTTTGGAACACCGCACCGCTGACAGACAGCGCGCCCCCCACCGCAAACGCGCACAATACCCGCGGCAGGCGGAGGCTCCAGATAACGGCCACACTGGCCGGCGGCAAGCCCGCCGGCAACGGCACGCCAAACAGCTTGTGCGCCAGTACCGCCAGGATATCCAGCGGTGAAACCGCCACGCTGCCAATGCACACCGCCCCCACCAGCGCCACCATGCCGCACACACCCAGTATGATAAATTTGTACGCCGTTTTCATCGCTCTGCGCTCCTCGCTCTCCCGCTTGCCGCTTTTGCGCCTGTGCGCTATTTTACCTTGTGCCGGCCACCAGCATCTGCAAAGGCCGCGAAACGCTGCGCGTTTCGCGGCCTGTTCATTCCGCTTATAGCATTATTTCCAAACAATCTAAAAAACCAATCAATCGTGATCGCAGCAGTCGCACGCGTCAATTTCTATCTCAATCTTTTCCCCGCAGCCCGGGCACACAATATCGCCGGCCAGCAGCATTTCTTCGTCCAGCACCACCGTCTCGTCGCAGTTGGGGCAGGTAATCTCATACACATCTTCCCCAAAACCGCCGCCGACATCCCCGAACAGTTCCTCTTCCACAAAGGTCAGGTCTTCGTCAATCTCCTCCACCGCGTCATACAGGTCGGTCAGGTCTGCGGCAATGTCTTCCACATCGCTGGCCATTTCACCCAGCAGCTCCAGCATTTCCTTTATTACGCGGGCTTCCTTCTTGTCGGTATCCAAATCCAGCCCATCGGCCAAACCCTTGATATACGCAGCTTTTTCAGACAGGTTCATGGTATGCCTCCTAATAGTTTTTATTGTTAATCCCGGTTCTATGGGCGGGCGGCTTACGCGCGTTCCATATACTCGCCGGTGCGGGTATCTATACGAATCTTTTCGCCTTCGTTGATGAACAGCGGCACGCGCACCTCGGCGCCGGTTTCCAGCGTGGCAGGCTTCAGTGTATTGGTGGCGGTGTTGCCTTTCATGCCGGGCTCGGTCTTGGTAATTTCCAGTACCACAAAATTGGGTGTTTCCACGCCGAAGACATTGCCTTTGTAGGACAGCACCTTCACAATCTCGTTTTCTTTCACGAACTTGAACCCATCGGTCAAATCCTTTTCATTCAGCGGAATCTGCTCATAGGTCTCCACATCCATGAAATAGTACAGGCCGCCGTCCTCATATAGGTACTGCATGTCCCGCCGGTCTATGTGCGCCTGTGGAAATTTGTCGCTGGGGTTATAGGTGGTCTCCACCACCCCGCCGGTGATGACATTCCGTACCTTGGTGCGCACAAACGCAGCGCCTTTGCCCGGCTTCACGTGCTGGAACTCCACCACCTGCAGCACCTGACCGTCCTGTTCAAAGGTCACACCGTTTCGAAAATCGCCCGCTGAAATCATACTGTTCCTCCATTAACGGCGCGATACCGCACCTGTTTTTCGCCTTTTCATGGCACATGCCGCACAGCCTTCGCCCGCAATGCCTCCACTCATTCTACCGTATTGTACCGGCTTTTTCAACCTTTTTTTGGCAAAGCAACGCCCGGCGCACCGCCCCCATGGAAAATAGGTTCAGCCCAGCACCAGCAGCTCTTTTGTGCTGCTGGGCAGCGGTTCGCAGCCGCCCGCCGTCACCAGCACCGTGTCCTCTATGCGGCAGCCGAACTGTCCCGGCAGGTAACAGCCCGGCTCCACCGTCACCATCATGCCAGCGGCCAGCACGGTTTGCGAGCGCGGCGACAGGCGGGGCGCCTCGTGCACCCGGATACCCACACCATGCCCCAGTCCGTGGCCAAACGCTCCCTTGTATCCTGCCGCGTCAATAACCGTCCGTGCCGCGGCGTCCACCGCTTTGCATGCCGCGCCGGCGCGCATGTTTGCAATGCCCGCCAAATGTGCTGCCAGCACCGTATCATACACCCGGCGTTTTTCTTCGCTGACTGTGTCCACCGCCACCGTGCGGGTCATGTCGGTGCAGTACCCGCACACCTTCGCGCCAAAATCCAGTGTCAGGAAATCGCCCGGCTGCAGGGTGTTTTCGCCCGGCACACCATGCGGCAGGCTGGTCTTTTTTCCGGCAATGCAGATGGTATCGAACGCCATTTTCTCAGCACCATGCCGCCGCAACCAGCTTTCCATTTCCACCACCAGGTCCACCTCGCGCACACCGGCGCGTATAAAGGATTGAATATGCGAAAAACACGCGTCTGTCAGCTGTTGCGCCTGCTGCATGCGGCGTATCTCCTCGGCGTCTTTTACGGCACGCAGGTTTTCTATTTCATCCGATAGCGTGGCGGAAACATCCAGTTCCACCGCATCACACTTCTGCCGAATGGTATTATACCGCGCCACCGTTATCTGGTTTTCCAGGTACAGCTTCTTTGCTTTTTTGTCCGCCAGCAGCCCCTGTATCTGGGCCAGCAGGTCGTCCTCCAGCAGCACCCGCGCGTTTTTTACCTGTTCGCGCGCCAGCTCAATATAACGCGAATCTATGATATAAACCGCCTCATCCGGGAACAACAGCAGCGCGCCGGCATCCCCCGCGTCAAAATCCAGCAGGTAAAACAGGTTTGCCTCCGTCTGCACCAGCGCCGCCCCAAAACCCGCCGGCAGCGCCGATACCAGTTTTTGCATCCGTTCGTTCTGCATCCTGCTGCGCCTCCTTTTCCAGTTGCTATTTTTATGCTTTGGCCGCATCACGCAAAATAAATGTCTCAAAGCAAGCTCAAATAGTATTCCCGCATGGTGCGGGCATCCTCCGCCTGCACGCCGTCGCTTTCGCAGATGATAACCGGCGAAAGCCCCCGCTGGGCGCACAGCTGCAGCAGCGGCTCGTACGGCGGGCCAAAGGTTTCATCCTCCAGCGTCAGATGGCGCTTTTCGCCGCCCGCGGTGTATTCTATCTTGGAAAAGTGCACATGGAAGCGGTGCGCACGTTCATCGCCCAGCGCGGCTTCCATCGCGTCCAATATTTCCGCATAGTCCCGCTGTGTGCGGATCGCCCCCTGTGTGCGGGCGTTCAGGTGGCCAAAATCAACGCAAGGGGTAATGCGCGCATCCACGCCGCAAAGGGCCAGCACCTCTTCCAAACTGCCCAGCTGCCCCAGTTTCCCCATGGTCTCCGGGCACAGGATAATCTCGTCATATCCTTCGTCATCCAGCATTTTTTGCGCACGGGCCAGCGTATCCAGCGCCTTCGCCATCGCGTCTTCCCGGCTTTGCTTGCCACAGCTGCCGGGGTGAAAAACGACCCGCTGGCCACCCAGCATGCGCACCGCCGCCGCGCTTTCGCGCAGGTACCGCAGGCTGGCCAGGCGTTTGTCTTCCTCCATGCTGGCCATGGAAATATAGTAGGGCGCGTGAATGCTATACTGAATGCCATACGCCGCACCGGTCTGGGTCAGCACCGCCGCGGTAGCCGCCGCCAGCCGCACCCCGCGGCCCGCCTGATACTCGAACGCATCCAGCCCAAACGACGCCGTATAGGCGGCCGCGTTCAAGCTGTTCTTGTTGCCCGCCGCCGCATAGGACGCGCTGAGGCCCGCCGTGCCAAACCGGGGACCATTTTTTGCCTTTGTTCTATCCGGTTTGCTGTTCGGCTGCGCATCCCGCCCATCTGCCTGTTTGTTGCCCTGCGTGTTGTCCCCTGTGGCTGCTTGCACCTTTGCCATTGCGCTCACCTGCTGTTTTTTTGCCACGGTTGTCTCGGCCTTTGTCGCTGCGCTCGCGGCCATCATAACAGCGTACCGCCTTTTTTATAGTACCGCCGCAGGAACGGTTCCTCCAGCCGCCGTTTCAGGCGTATGGACCATTTGATATCCGCATACATTGGCTGCACCAGCAACACCCGGGCACCCCACAGGGTCCCTGCCAGCAGGTCGGTGAACACCTGGTCCCCCACCAAGGCCACCTGTTTTTTGGGCAGATGCCACGCGCGCCGGGCCGCCCACAGCCACCAGGGGGATGGTTTGCAGCAAAAGCTGACGTAAGAAAGACCCAGCCGCCCCGCGAACGGCGCCACTCGTTTTTTTACATTGTTACTGGCAATCATCATGCGCACACCGGCCGCGCGCATACCGGCCAGCCAGGCCTCCACCTCGGGGGTCACCTCCTGGCTGCCGTGCGCAGTAAGGGTATTGTCCACATCCAGCACCAGCGCGCGAATACCCTGCTGCTGCAAAAATTCTGGCGTGATGCGGGTAATGTCCTTAAAAATATGGCGTGGGGTCAGTATGCACATGGGACGTTTCCTTTCTTTGACCGTTTTTTTGAACACGGTTCTGCGGCCAAGATGCTTTCCGCCTGGCGGTTTCTTCCTGTTTTGCCCGGTGGCGACCGGCATACACAGGAGGCATCACCGCGCCCCGCCTGCCCAAAAAGAAAGGCGAGCCCCAACCGGAGCCCGCCTTTTTGTGTTTCCTGTGCTGTGCGCGCTGCCTTTTCCGCGAATTATTTAAACTTGCGTTTGCGGGCAGCTTCAGATTTTTTCTTGCGTTTTACCGACGGTTTTTCGTATGCCTCGCGCTTACGAACCTCGGCCAGCACGCCCGATTTTGCGCATGACCGTTTAAAGCGGCGCAGCGCGCTGTCGAGCGACTCATTTTCTTTCACTCGGATCTCCGACATCTTTGTCCCCCCTAATGCCAAACGGCAGAAGTAGGTTATCCGCACAAAACGAAATTGCCATCAGGGCAACTTCCCATGTCCATATAACACATAATAGATTATACACATCCACACGGAAAGTGTCAACTATCTGCGCCAAACGGCGGATAAGCCTTTTTACGTAGAATCGACCCAAATAGAAAATTTTACACAGGCACCATTTATGGGGATGCCGCCTGATAAATTGCCCTGGGAGCGGAACTCATTTCTTCACGGCAAAATTCACCAGTTTGCCCGGCACCCAAATTTCCTTCAGGATAGTGCCGCCCGCCAAATCCTTTGCCACGGCCTCTTTCGCGGCGGCCAGGGCATCCTCTTTCGCCACATCGGCCGCCACCAGAATATGCCCGCGCGGCTTGCCGTTCACCTGCACCACCACCTCCACGGTATCCTCCACCATTTTGGCTTCGTCATACACCGGCCAGGGCGTAGCGGCTATTTCGTCTGCACCGCCTGCCAACTCCCACAGCTCCTCAGTAATGTGCGGCGCAAAGGGATTTAGTAGTTGCAGCAATATTTTATACTCGTCACGGGTAGCACCGCCTGCCGCGGAAAAATCATTCAGCAGACTCATCATGCTGGCAATGGCGGTGTTGTGTTTCAAATGCTCCACGTCATTCGTAACTTTTTGAATGGTGCGGTGTATCGTGGCCTCCAGCGCGGGGCGAATGCCAGCCTGTGGCAACAGCTGGTCCTGCAGCGCCCACACGCGGTCCAAAAACCGGCGGCTGCCTTTTATGGACGCGGTGTTCCACGGGGCAGACTTTTCAAAGTCGCCAATAAACATCTCATACACCCGCATGGTATCGGCGCCAAACTCGTCTATCACCACGTCCGGGTTCACCACGTTGCCGCGGCTCTTGCTCATTTTTTCGCCGTTTTCACCCAGAATCATCCCATGGCTGGTGCGCTTCAGGTATGGCTCCGGCATTTTCACCACGCCGATGTCATGCAGAAATTTGTGCCAAAACCGGCTGTATAGCATGTGCAAGGTGGTGTGCTCCATGCCGCCGTTATACCAGTCCACCGGCATCCAATAATCCAGGGCTTCCTCGCTGGCCAGCGCCGTGTCGTTGTGCGGGTCGCAGTATCGCAAAAAGTACCAGCTGGAGCCAGCCCACTGGGGCATGGTGTCGGTCTCGCGCCGAGCGGCGCCGCCACAGGCCGGGCAGGTGGTTTGCACCCATTCCTCGTGCCGGGCCAGCGGGCTGTCACCTTCCGCGGTCGGTTCAAAATCTTCAATATACGGCAGTTCCAGCGGCAGCTGGCTTTCTGGCAGCGGCACCCACCCGCAGGCATCGCACCACACCATGGGAATCGGTTCGCCCCAGTAGCGCTGGCGGCTGAACACCCAGTCCCGCAGCTTGTAGTTGGTTTTCGCTTCACCCTTATTGTTGCGCAGCAGCCAGTCGGTAATGGCCTTTTTGGCTTCCTCCACCGACAGCCCGTTCAAAAACCCACTATTCACCATCACGCCGGTTTCACAGTCGGTAAACGCTTCTTTTTCAATATCCCCGCCGGCCACCACCTCTATGATAGGCAGGCTGAATTTCTTCGCGAAAGCGTAGTCACGCTCGTCATGCCCGGGCACCGCCATAATAGCGCCGGTGCCATAGCTGGCCAGCACATAGTCAGAAATATAGATGGGAATTGCTTCCCCGGTGGCGGGGTTCACCGCCTGTACCCCGGCCAGACGCACCCCGGTTTTTTCCTTGTCTTTGGAAAGTTCTGTGCGCTCAAAATCGCTCTTGTGGCTGGCGGCCTCCTGGTACGCGGTAATTTCGTCCCAGTTCGTCAGCTGCCCTTCCCATTTTTTCAGGAACGGGTGTTCCGGGCTCATGACCATATAGGTAGCGCCAAACACCGTATCCGGGCGGGTGGTATACACCACCATGTCGTCCCCGGCGGTGGTGGCAAATACCATCTCGGCACCATAGCTGCGGCCAATCCAGTTTTTCTGGCTGGTGGACACACGCTCAATATAATCCAGTCCTTCCAGATCATCCACCAAACGGCCTGCATACTCGGTAATTTTCAGCATCCACTGGCTTTTCACCTTGCGCACCACGTCGCCGCCGCACCGCTCGCATGCACCGTTTACCACTTCTTCGTTCGCCAGCACCACCTTACAGCTGGTGCACCAGTTCACGCTCATTTCTTTTTTGTACGCTAGACCCTTTTTGTACAGCTGCAGGAAAATCCACTGGGTCCATTTGTAATAGGCCGGGTCGGTGGTGTCCACCTCGCGGTCCCAGTCAAAACTGATGCCCAGCGCCTGAATCTGCTGGCGGAAGCGGGTGATGTTCTGTTTGGTTATGATGGCCGGATGGATATGGTTTTTCAGCGCGAAGTTCTCGGTAGGCAAACCAAACGCATCCCAGCCGATGGGATACAATACGTTCCAGCCTTCCATGCGGCGCTTGCGCGCCACGATATCAATGGCGGTATACGGCCGCGGATGCCCCACGTGCAACCCCTGCGCGCTGGGGTACGGAAACTCAATCAAGGCATAAAATTTGGGCTTATCCAGCCCGGTTTTTGCCGCAAAGGTTTTATTCTCCAGCCATTTTTTCTGCCACTTCGGCTCTATTGTTTTGGGATCATACTTCGTCATGCCGCACAACACTCCACTTTTCAAAAATCGCTCTTTTTCCACCTACCGATGTGCGTGTTTTCCCCCACTGCAGAGGGACGGCACATCCCCACAAGCCCGCCTTACTCCAGCGCCAGCTCCACCGGCTGGGCATCCGCCCAAAGGCGCTCCAGTGCATAAAAATCTCGTGCTTCCGGGTAAAACACATGCACCACCACGCTGCTATAATCCAACAAAATCCAGCTGCGGCCATCGGCGCCTTCCACGTGGCCGGGTTCTATCCCCAGCTGTGTCAGCTTAAACTGTACCTCGTCCGCCAGTGCCTTCACCTGCGTGCTGGATGTACCGGACGCAATCACGAAATAATCCGCCAACACGGTCAGGTCCTCCACCTTTAGCAGGCGGATATCCTGCGCTTTTTTTCCATCCAATGCGTTTACGACGGTTTTTGCCAGTTCCAATGCTTCCAAATACCATTCTCCTCATGTCATTCATTATCCCGCCCTACCATACGGTCAACTCCGCACCGCATGGAAACGGCACATCACTCCGGCTCCACCTGGATATCGGTGCCGCCCTCTTCCTCCTGTATCTGCCCCATCACCTGCACGTTGGGCGGATACAGCGTATAGCTGTCCGGGATTCCGACATCCGGAATCATCAGTTCCGCCGCGGGCACCGGTTCGCCATAGGTGCGGAAATACTGGTTCAGCAGGTTGGCCACGCCGGGTTCTTCCTCGGTTCCGCGGCCGTACTTATCCACAAAATACAAATCGCGCATCTGGCCGGTGGGGTCCAGTTCCGGGCCGGTAACGCCCGGCACCTTACAGAACATCACTTTTTCCGGGCTCAGCTTTTTCACCGCAACGGCCAAGCTGATCAGGTCATCCATGCCGATATCGGTGTTGCAGTACTGGCGGAACACCGGCATCAGCTTAATGATATCCTTGGTGGTCAGGTTCAAAAGACGCCGGAACAGCGCCGAATAAAAATGTCGCTGGTTGTCCAGGCGGTCCAGGTCCGCGCGTTCAAAACCGGTGCCTTTGCGGTTGCGCACAAAGAACTCCGCCTCTTCGCCGTTCAGCCAGCGCCAGCCGGCCTCCAGCCGGCTGCCGCCGTACTCCATGTCCTTCGGCACATATACCTTTATGCCGCCGAACGCGTCCACCACCGCTTTCATGCCATCCATGTCTATGGAAACATAATAGTCCACCGGCAACTTATATTGGGTGGTGATAACCTCCACCAGGTTGTTGATGGGGTTCTCCTGGTCCGGCCCGCTGATAAGCGCCGCGTTTATTTTGCCGGAACCGCCGGTAGGCACCTCTGTGCCCACATAGCTGTCTCGTGGTATCTGCAGCATATTCAGGCTGCCGTTTCTTAAATCCAGGTTGGCATACAGAATCATATCGGTAAGGCCCAGGCCTTCACCATACCCGCGTCCTTCCTCGTTGTCTATGCCCACAATAAGGATGTTCGCCACGTCGCCCTTAAACTCCGGCTCGGTATAAAACTCCTGCCGGATAACACCCACCGTGCCGGACTCCAGCGTGTCGTCGGCATACTTGTACAGCATGGCAAACGCCGTGCCGGACAGCAAAAAAACCAGCCCAAAGCAGGTAAGCACTATCGGCCATTTGCGCCGCTTTTTCTTTTTAATTTTGGGTCGATGGATCATGGTTCCATCGGCAGCCTCCACGCCGGCCCGCTGAATGCGGCCCGAGCGATAGGAATGTTCTTTTTTAGCCAAAGTATCACTCTTTCTGCGATAATATAATGCCCCGGCGAAGAGAAAATGGATGCCGCGCAAGGAAACGGTGGAAGCGCATACAGGCGCCTATGTGCTATTTGTAACTGCCGCGCACTTTTGCGGCACGGCACTTCCGGTACCGTTTGTCGCCTGACGGCGAAAACCCCCGCGCCATTTGTCTTCAGCTTGGTTCGTCTTTCGGCGGTTCACTGGCCTGTATGGTGGCCATGGAGCGTATGCTGGCCTCCACCGTGCCGTTGTTCCGGGGCAACTCCTGAATATCCAGCTGGGCCGCGGTATACGTTTCCCCCTCCGGACGGAAATACTGGTTCAATAAATCAGCTGTTTGTTCTTCATCCAGCGTGATGAGTGAACGGGTCCCGTAAATAGACTCGCCGCACGGCGGCCGCACAAAGGTCAGGTTATCCCCTTCCAGGCTCAGCGCCTTTTGGGCCAGCCCCCCCAGTTCCAGCGGCGCCGCATCGGTTTTTACATAGGCCAGCAGCACCCGCATCCACATAACCAGGTCGCTGCCGGACAGGCTTTTAAACTCCCGGAACAAGGCGGAGTAAAAGCTTTGCTGCATCTGCAGGCGCATAATATCGCCTTGCTCGTGGTAGGTGGGGCTGTGCCGGTTGCGCAGGAAAAACTCCGCTTCATCCGGGGTGAACGCACGCCACCCCACCGGAATTACCGCCTCGGGATGCTCCGGGTCAGAAACCTCCACCGGTACATATACATCAATGGTGCCCTTTATGGCAATCAATTCTTTCAGGGCATCCATGTCCACGGTCACATAAAAATCCACCGGCAGCTGGAACTGGTTCTTCAGCACCGAGGCCAGCGCCCCCATGCGGTTGTTTTCGTCCGGGGCAAAAAAATACAGGCCATTTATCTTCCCGGTGCCGCCGGTTTCTACCCCTTCCCCCACGAACGTATCCCGCGGGAGCTGTAAAATGGACATCTTCTGCGCGGTGGTATCGTAATGGACGTACAAAATCATATCCGTACGGCCAATTTTTTCATCGCTGGAATATCCGTCGGCGCCCTCATTGTCGTAATCCAAGCCGCATACCAGAAAGTTTATAATGCCTTTCCCGGTATATTCCGGCAGAGTCTGCACCTCTTCCGGCAGGGGATCTGCCCCGGCGTTCAGCTTGTGCGCCACATAGGAATATACCGACACAATCCCCACCACCAGCACCAGCACCAACGTTAGCGCCACAACACCTGCCCGGCGCCAACCTTTTTTAGGTTTGGCCGCTGCGGAACGACGCGCGGCACGCCCAGTGCCACCCCCGTACACCGCTGCACGAGGGCTTTGGCTTGTGCCGCGGGCCGCGCTGGTATAGGTACGTTTGGCGCCGCTCTGGCCAGAGGAATAGGTGGTGCGGTTTTGCACCTGTGGCGGCCGGGTGCGCTGCGCACCGGTACTGTGCACTTTCGCGTGGGCAGAACCGGACTGCGCGTCTTGGTCAAACATGGGGCGCTGGGCCCGGCTGTTGGGGCCGCCTTGGTGCTGCTCGTGGCTCACGGCGCATCGCCTCCCTTGGTAAGCGTGGGTTGTATCCATCGGTCAGGGGATTTTCGTGCCCCCGGCAGGACACCCGGGGCATAACCCTGCCGCGCGGGTGTTGTATTTTGGCATGTAATAAGACGTTTTGTACTCAACTGCATTATTTCGAATCGTACAATTAAATGCAATTATACGAATAGTATTCATTCTCAAAGTGCGCTTGCCGCCGCCTGCGCCGCCGTCCCAGCTTCCTTTTCCATATCCTGCAGCGCTGCCAGGGTCTCGCCATCCAGCGGCTTGCCCATCTTTCGCAGGTACTGCACACTGGCCTTCAGCGCCGCCAATACTGCGGCGTCCAGGTTTTTTTTCGCCAGGCGGCGTATCTCGCCCACACCCTCAAAGTCCCGGTCGGCATCCACCACATCGGCCACAAACAATATTTTGTCCAGCTTGCTCATGCCGGGCTTTCCGGTGGTGTGGCAGGCGATGGCGCTCAGTACCTCTTCATCCTGCACGCCCAGCTGGTTTCTGGCGTAAACAGCAGCGGCCGGGCCATGCCACACCGCGGGCGGGCGGGCCTCCACCGACCTTGCTATTATAGCATCTTGCGAAAGCTCGCGCAACAAGCCCGCCTGGCTATCTTCCTTCACAATATCGTGCAGCCAGGCGGCCAGCGCCGCTTTTTCCGGGTCTGCGCCAAACCGGCAGGCCAGCTCTCTCGCGGCTTTTACAACATTTTTTGTGTGGTGGTACCGCTTTGCAGACAGCCTTTTTTTTGCCAGTTGCTTTGCCTCGTCACTCGTCACGTTGTTTGCTCCTTTTCGGCTGGGGCATATATCGAAGGTCGTGCTGCTTCCATGGCGTATCATATAGATTCCGCACCCCACGGAATACCCCAGCACCGACCGGAAATCTCCTCAAAACCGTGTACTTCATCCTTGTTTGTACAACCCCGCCTCGCGCGCGATGGCATCCGCCGGCGGTGGAATATCGGTATACCCATCTTTCCCCGCCGCTATCTCCGCGCGTATCTGCGAGGAAGAAACCTCCAGCACCGCGCCGGGGGCAAACAGGACACGCGCACCTTCCGCACACAGGGCCTTCACCGCCTGCATGACCGGCTGCGCATCTTCCTGGCGGCGGCTGTGCGCCACCAGCGTCACCAGCCCCAACAGCTCACGGTACCGGTGCCAGGTGGTGAAGGACAACAGCATATCGCTGCCGATGCACAAGAATATTTCCGCACCGGGATAGCGGTATAGCAGAGCCTCCACCGTATCTATGGTATAGCTTTTCCCAGCCCGGACCAGCTCCATATCGCTGACCGTCAGCGCCGGGAACAGCGGCTGAAAACACGCACACATGGCCAGACGTACCTCCGGCGGGGTGTGGCTTTGGTCCTTGTGCGGCGGAATGTGCGCCGGCACCACAAAAACCCTGTCCGGCTGCACGGCGGCAATAGCGTTTCCCAAAAGGCACATGTGCCCCTTATGCGGCGGGTCAAACGTGCCGCCAAACAACAGCAACTTCACTGCATCACCATCCTGTGGAATAGTCGCCCCACTATTTTTTCACCACGCGTGCACCGGGGCGTGCCCGGAACACATCGTCAAATTTAGATTCTTTTTTCTTCCGGCGGAACAGCACCACCACCCGGCCTATCACCTGCACCGGTTCGGCGCCGGTGGCCTGGGCCAGCTGGTCGGCGGCTTCCCGCGGGGTGTGGGGGCTGGTCTCCAGCACCCGCAGCTTCACCAGCTCCCGCGCCGCCAGGCAGTCCGCAGTGGCCTTCACCACCGCCTCGTCTATTCCGTCCTTGCCCACCTGAAACACCGGCTGCAGCGGGTTTGCCGCACGGCGCAGTTCTGCGCGTTGTTTGCTTGTCATTCATTGCTCCTTTTCGCGGCACGCCGCGCTGGTTTCCCTTACTAAACAGAACGAGCCTGCCGCCGGGTTCTTTTCATTTTGGGCTTTGGTACGGCGTCTGGCCGGCCATCTTCGCCACCTGCCACCGGTCTTCCCTCAAAATAATTATTCCAAAAACCGCGGCAGCTCCGCCGCGAACTGGCCCAGCGCCAGCGCCCGGTGACTAAACGTATCTTTTTCTTCGTCGGTCATTTCGGCAAAACTTCTGCCGTTTACATAAAACAGCGGGTCATACCCAAAGCCGTTTTGTCCGGCAGGCTCAAAGCCAATCAGCCCTTCACAGCGGCCTTCCTCGGTCAGCTCGGTGCCGTCCGGCATGGCCAGGGCAATTACGCACACAAACCGTGCCGTGCGCGCGGCATAGGGGGTGTTTTCCAGCAGCGCCAGCAACTTGTGGTTGTTCGCGGCGTCATCGCCGTGGCCGCCCGCAAACCGTGCGCTTCTTACGCCCGGGTCCCCGCCCAGCGCGTCCACACACAGGCCGGAATCATCCGCTATGGTGGGCTTTCCGCTTACCTGGCACACGGCCCGCGCTTTCAGCAGAGCGTTCTCGGCAAAGGTTTCGCCGGTCTCGTCCACCTCCAGCGATATACCCGCCTCGGCCATGCTGTGCACCGTGTGGCCGGCCGCCTGCAGTATGCGCCGGATCTCCGCCAGCTTTTTCAGGTTGTTTGTCGCCGCAATAAACTCCATGTTGCTTTTGTACATCCTTTGTTTTGTTTTTCGCCGTCATTCCGCACGGCGTGCCGGCATATTGCATCATGTGCATCCGCGCCTTTGTACCCGTCCCCTTTGCCTTACTCCTCCTGCAAAAACAGCGCGTCCACAAACTCGGTCGGGTCAAAGGTCATCAGGTCGTCAATGCCTTCCCCCACCCCCACAAACCGCACCGGCAGGCCCAGCTTTGCCTTTATGCTGATCACCGCGCCGCCTTTTGCGGTACCGTCCAGCTTGGTTAGAATAATACCGGTGGCGCCTGCGGCGTCTATAAACTGCTGCGCCTGGTTAATGGCATTTTGGCCGGTTACCGCGTCCAGCACCAGCAGCGTTTCCACCGGCGCGTCCGGGTTTGCCTTGTGCACCACCCGGGTAATCTTTGCCAGTTCTTCCATCAGGTTCTTTTTGGTGTGCAGCCGTCCGGCGGTGTCGCAGATCACCAGGTCAAATCACTTCGCCGTGGCGCTTTGCACCGCGTCAAAAATAACCGCCGCCGGGTCGGCACCGTCCTGATGGCGCACCATAGGCACCCCCGCGCGCTGTGCCCATACATCCAGCTGTTCCGCCGCCGCCGCGCGAAACGTATCGCCCGCCGCCAGCATCACTTTTTTTCCCTGCTCGGTATATAAATGCGCCAGCTTGGCGATAGAGGTCGTTTTGCCCACACCGTTCACGCCAATAACCAGCAGCACGGTGGGTTTCCCCGTCAGCTGCCAGTCCTCATCCGCCGCCAGCATCTCGCGGATGATATCTTTGAGCGCATCCAACGCCTCGGCGCCGGTTTTCAGCCGTTCGTCCCGCACCCGCAGCTTCAGCCGTTCCACCAAATCCGCCGCCACATCGGCACCGGTATCCGCCAAAATCAGCTGTTCCTCCAGGTCCTCGTACAATTCCGGGGTTACTTCCCCTGCGTTCACCATCTGGCTGATGGAGCCAAATACGGTGTCCCGTGTTTTTTTCAGGCCCAGCCCCAGCTTGTCAAAAAATCCCATCGTTTACTCCTGCTTACCGAATGGGTTCGCCTTTCCCGCGGCAACCCATTCCATATTCCCCATATAGCAATATATTATAACATACATTCTGTGCAATAATTGTTAAAACTTTGTGCTTTTCGCGTTTTCTTTGCATGAACCTTTACCGTACCAGTGTGGCATCCACATCCGCCACATTCAGCCGCAGCAGCTTCGATACGCCGTCCTCCTGCATGGTTACGCCGTACAGCACGTCGGCCTCCTCCATGGTGCCACGGCGGTGGGTGATGACAATAAACTGCGTGCGGCCGGTAATGCGCCGCAGATACTGCGCAAACCGCAGGATGTTCGCGTCGTCCAGCGCGGCCTCTATCTCATCCAGCACGCAGAACGGCGCCGGGTTCACCGCCAGAATGGCGAAGTAGATGCAGATGGCCACCAGCGCCTGTTCCCCGCCGGACAGCGCGGACAGGTCCTTGATAATCTTGCCGGGCGGCGCCACCTCTATGTCGATGCCGGACTCCAGCAGATCCTCCGGGTCGGACAAGCTGAGCGAAGCGCGCCCCCCGCCAAACAGCTCGGCGAAAATGCGGCCAAAATGTCGGTTGATTTCCGTAAAGCTTTTTGCAAACATGGCGGTCATTTCGGCGCTCAGCTCCGCTATCAGCTTTTCCAGCCCGGCCTTGCTTTCCTCCACATCCGCCACCTGGGCTTTCAGGAAGGTGTAGCGATTGCTCACCTCTTCATACTCCTCAATAGCCCCCACATTCACATTGCCCAGGTTGCGTATCTTCCCGCGCAATTCAGTCACCCTGCGGCGCAGCTCGGTGGCGGTGGTAAACTCCACACACAGTTTTTCCGCATCGGTCAGCGTCAGCTCATACTCCTCCCACAGCTGGGAAATGGTGCTGTCATACCGCGCTTCCAGCGTGGTTTGCTGCTCGCTCAGGCGCGCAATCTCCCGGCCCAGCTCCTCCCGCTCGGCGGTGATGGCGCGTTCCCGCGTGGTCTGCCCGGTAATGGAGCCTTCCTTTTGAATGCGCTTTTGCGCCATCTCACGGATGCTCGCTTCCATCCCGGTGATTTTCTCTTTTGTTTCCTCGGCCTCGCGCCCCACCCCTTTTATGCGCTCCTCATACTCGGCATTTTGGGCGCGCAGGGTTTCAATATTCGCGGCCAGCGCCGCCCGGCGGGCCTCCCCTTCCCCGGTACGGCTGTTCAGCGTTTCTATGTTCTGCCGGTGCAGTTCGGCGTCGCGCTCAAAGCCCAGCGCCGCCAGCCGCAGCTCCGAAAGCCCTGCCCCCAGGCTCTCGCGCTCGGCCAAAAAGCTGTCGTCGTCCCCCGCAATGGCGGACAGTTCCGCAGACAGGCGGTCTATCTCGGCTGCCAGGCGCTGCTGCTCTTTCTGCGCCAGCGCGCGTTCCGCCTTCGCCCGGGCTATTTGTTCCGCCAGGCCGGCGCTTTCCTGCAGGAACCGCTCGTGGGCGCTTTCGGCCACCTGCAGCGATTGGTTAATGCGCGCCAGCTCCGCCTCGCAGCGTATTTTGTCCCCACCCAGGGTTATTTCCTCGCTGCTGGTGGCGGTCACCTCGGCGTTCAGGCGGTCCACCTCGGCCTTTACGCGGTCGGTTTCGTCCTGCGCCGCCTTTTGCTTTTGCTCCAGGCCCACCAGCTTCTGGCTCAGTTCTTCTATCTCCTGCTTGCGGCTGAACAGGCCCGCCGAGCGCGAAACCGAACCCCCGGTGAAAGAACCGCCGGCGTTGATAACCTGGCCGTCCCGGGTTACCACACGGTTACGGTAATCCAGCGCCTTCGCGGTGCGCGAGGCGTCGTTTATCTCCTCCACCACCACAATACGCGCCAGCAAGCTGGAGACAATATTCTCATATTTCCCGTCATACCCCACCAGCGTTTGCGCGCTGGCGGCGCCTGCCGGCAGGCGGGACACGTCCATATTTTGGCCTTTCACGGTATCCAGCGGCAGAAAGGTTGCCCGCCCGCCGTTGGTCTGTTTCAAAAACGCCATGGCGGCTTTCGCGGCGGCCTCGTCGCTGACCACCACGTTCTGCAAACTGTAGCCCAGCGCGGTTTCTATCGCGACCTCGTACCCTTCCCGCACCGACAAAATGGTGGAGACCGGGCCGATGATCCCGCGCAGCTTTCCGTCCCGCGCCGCCTTCACCACGCTTTTCACGCTAGCCTGGAACCCGTCCAGGCTTTTTTCCAAGTCCTTCAGCATGGACACCCGCTGGGCGGTGGATTCCGCCTCCCGCACCACCCGCCGCTCGGCCTCGTCCGCCTCGGCCAGCGCTTTGCTGCGCGCCTCCAGCTTCATGGCAAGGCCGCCCTTGATATTCTCGATTTTGGTCAGCTCATCCAGGGTTTTTTGCAGCATGGTCTCGGTGTCGGTTTTTTGTTCCGCCAGCAGCTTCAGGTCTTCCTCGGTTTTGCCGGTGTTTTCTTTTTCGTCCGCCAGCCGTTTTTCCGCCGATGCCTCAGCGGATTCCGCCGCCGCTTCACTCACCTTCAGTGCGGTGATGCGGTCGGTCATTTCCGCCAGCTGCGCCTGCACCTGGCCGCGTTTTTCCCCGGTGGCCAGGCTTTTTGCACCCAGCGCCGCCAGCTGCGCCTCCAGCGCGGTTATCTTTTCATTGGTTTCGTCCAGCTTTTTCCCCGCCTCGGCAATCGCCCCGGTATGGCGGGAAATCTCCGCCGTAATCTCCCCCGTGCTGGCGCCGCTCTCGTTTATCTCCGCCGTCAGCGACAGAATGGATGCCTCATTATGCTCTATGTCATTCTGCAGCACCGCCACGCGGGAATCGCGCCCGGCCACTTCTTCCTGCAGCGCGCGAATCGACGCGTTCGCCCGGTCCATATCCACGATGATATGCTCTATCTCCGCGCGAATATCCTGTGTCTCTTCGTCTATTTTGTCTATTTCTTCGCTCTTTGCGGCATAGTCTGCCTCGGCTATTTCAATCTTCCGCTGCTGGCCGCGCAGTGTCTCGCGGGTTTCGCGCACCGTGTCCACCCACAGGGTAACCTCCAGCGACTTGCGCTCCGCCGACAGTTCTAAAAACTTTTTCGCCTTGGCGCTGTCTTTTTCCAGCGGACCCACCCGGGCCTCCAGCTCCCCTAAAATATCCCGCAACCGCAGCAGGTTTTCTTCGGCGGCAGAAAGGCGGCGCTCCGCCTCATTTTTACGATAGCGGTACCGGGCAATACCGCTGGCTTCTTCAAAAATTTCGCGCCGTTCGTTGCTTTTCGCGCCTACGATCTCGGCTATACGCCCTTGCCCAATGATGGAGTATCCATCGCGGCCAAGGCCGGTGTCCAGTAGCAGCTCATACACATCCTTCAGCCGCA
This sequence comes from Oscillospiraceae bacterium, assembly GCA_031549285.1. Lineage (GTDB taxonomy): Bacteria > Bacillota > Clostridia > Oscillospirales > Ruminococcaceae > JAAYCI01. The sequence goes on from JAVBPZ010000009.1 coordinate 126,471, forward strand.
CACTCTGCCCGTTTATGGCGTATTCGCTTTCCCCGCTGCGGTAATACTTCCGCCCAATGGTCACCTCGTCCGCGTCCACGTCCAGGCGCTTGTCGCTGTTGTCCAGCACCAGCTGCACCGAGGTATACCCCATGGCGCCGCGCTGCTCGGTACCGCCAAAAATGACGTTCTCCATCTTGCCGCCGCCACGCAGCTGCTTCACGCTAGTCTCGCCCAGCACCCAGCGAATGGCATCGGATATATTGCTTTTACCGCTGCCGTTTGGCCCCACGACAGCGGTAATTCCTTCATCAAAAGAGATGCGGGTGCGGTCCGGAAAAGACTTAAACCCCTGTATCTCCAGCGCCTTTAAGTACATGTGGTTCCTCCCTTTGAGGGTCTATAGGATAGCTTTTTCACCAAAGCAATTGCATCGTTTTTCCAGCCATAACGCGTTTCTTTTTTGCCAACCAAAATCTATTTTTCCAGGCCCATCAGTACCAATGCCTCGTGTGCGGCGTGCTGCTCGGCCACCTTTTTGCTGTGGCCGCTGCCCCGCCCAATACAGTTGGAGTTCAGGTGCACTTCCACCAAAAAGCTCTTGTTATGGTCCGGGCCGCTTTCCTCGGCAACCACATAGCGCAGGCGCTCCTCTGGGTTTTGCTGCACCACTTCCTGCAGGCGGGTTTTATAGTCCACCTCGGCGCCAGTTCCGTTTTGCAGGAACGGCAGAATAAACCGCCGGGCCTCCTCCACGCCGCCATCCAGATAAATGGCGGCAATCAGCGCCTCGAACGCATCGGACAAAATGCTGTCCCGCCCGCGCCCGCCGTTCATTTCTTCCCCTTTGCCCAGATGCAGCGCCTCGCCCAAGCCAATGCTTTTGGCAAAGTGGCTGAGCGCGGGTTCGCACACCAGGCTGGCCCGCCGACGGGTCAAGTCCCCTTCCGGCAAATCCTTACAGGTGTGAAAAAGATAATCCGCCGAAACCATAGACAGAATCGAGTCCCCCAAAAACTCCAGCCGTTCGTTGTGCTCCACGGCTTTTTTCGCCTCGTTCGCGAACGACGTATGGGTGATGGCTGTCTCCAGCAGGCTTTTGTTTTTAAAAGTATACCCTATGGTTTCTTCAAGGCGTGTCATCGCCATTCTCCTCTGTCTTATGCGCGGCCAGCCAGCTTTCTATGGAACCGGCCACATCGTTTTCGGCGCACATTTTTGCCTGCCGCACCGCGTTTTTTATTGCCTTTTCATCGGACGAACCATGCGCCTTTATCACCGGTTTTTGAATGCCCAGCAGCGGCGCACCGCCATATTCCTTATAGTCAAAGCTTTTCTTGAAATCATCCATGCCGCTTTTCACCAGCAGGCCCGCCACCTTGGTCTTGGCGTTTTTGTAAAACATTTCCTTTATCTTGCCGGAGAACATTTTGGCAATTCCCTCGGTAAGCTTCAAAATGATATTGCCGGTGAACCCGTCACACACCACCACGTCCGCCTTGCCAAAGGGGATATCCCGCGCTTCCACGTTGCCCACGAACGTCAGCCCGCTTTTTTGCAGCAGTGCATACGCCGCCAGCTGCAACTCGCCCCCCTTGGTCTCCTCGGCACCGTTGTTTACCAGGCCCACCTCCGGGCTTTGTATGCCCAGCACCTTTTCCATATAGGCGGCGCCCATGGCGCCAAACTGTACCAGCATCTCCGGACGCACCTCCACGTTGGCGCCGCAGTCTATCAGCAGCCACGGCTTTGTGTACCCCGGCATCACGGTGCCAATGGCCGCGCGCTTAATGCCCTTAATACGCTTCACAATCATGGTGGCGCCCACCAGCATGGCCCCGGTGGACCCGGCCGACACCAGCGCGTCGCCCTGCCCCTCTGCCAGCAGCTTCATAGCCACCGCCAGGCTGGATCCCGGCTTTTTGCGCAGGATATCGGTGGCCTCTTCCTCCATACCAATCACATCCGGCGCGTGGTGCACCGTGATATTGTCCATGGAAATATTCTCTGCCTTCACCGCCGCGGCTATCTTTTCCTCGTCCCCCACGGCAAGGATGCTGACCCCAAGCTCCCGCACCGCCGCAGCCGCGCCGGCCAGCGGCGCCGCCGGTGCCAGGTCCCCGCCCATGGCGTCAATAATAATATTCATGGTTTGCCTCCTCGTATTTTGGCTTTGCTTTCCACGCATGCTTTCCGTAAATACCCATTTTCACTGGTACCCGCTCTCCATCCGGCAGCACCGGGCACCCTGGCCGCTATCCGGGCCGCGCCGCGGCCCCATGGCTGGCTTTGCCGGCCCGCTGTGTGTGCCTGCCGGGCACCCGCCCAAAGCGGCCTTTACGCCTGCAGCCACCCCTTCATCGCGGCCAGCGAACGCTCTGCCAGCATTTGGTACCTTTCCCGCTTGTCCCGTACCGGGGGTTCCAGCGGCGGCAGCAGGCCCATATTCGCGCCCATCGGCTGAAAATCCTTGTTCGGCGCGGTTATGTATGCTTCCAGCGCGCCGCACATGGTTTCGCCGGGCGGTGCGCTATATGTCTTGCCCTGCAGTGCCGCCCACACACTGTGTGCCGCCAGCAGGCCGGATGCCGCGCTCTCCATGTACCCCTCAAACCCGGTAATCTGCCCCGCAAAATACAGGTTTTTGCTGCCGGTCAGCCGCATATCGGCCCCCAGCACCTCGGGGCTGTTCAAAAAGGTGTTCCGGTGCATCACACCATACCGCGCGAATTCAGCATTTTCCAGGCCCGGTATCATCCGGAACACCCGCTCCTGCTCGCCAAACCGCAGGTTGGTTTGGAACCCTACCAGGTTGTACAGCGTTCCTTCGCTGTTTTCCCGGCGCAGCTGCACGTTGGCCCAGGGGCGGTGCCCGGTGCGCGGGTCGCGCAGGCCCACCGGCCGCAGCGGCCCATACCGCAGGGTATCCGGCCCGCGCTTTGCCATCACCTCCACCGGCATGCAACCCTCGTACACCGTGGTGGGGGTATCGAACGAATGCACACCGGCGCCCTCGGCGGCAACCAGCGCCTCATAAAACGCCTCATATCCCGCTTTGTCAAACGGGCAGTTCAGGTAATCGTCCTCGCCCCGGCCATAGCGCGAGGCGGCAAAAATCTTTTTCATATCCAGCGAAGCCGCCGTTACAATCGGCGCCGCCGCGTCATAAAAGGCCAGCTGCTGGCCACCGGCATGCCGGGCAATGTCCTGTGCCAGCGCGCCCTCGGTCAGCGGGCCGGTGGCCACAATGGTCACCCCGTCCTGGGGCAACGCGCTTACCTCTTCCCGGGCCAGCGTAATGCCCGGACAGCTTTCCACCAGGCGGGTCACCCCGGCACTGAACGCCCCGCGGTCCACCGCCAGCGCGCCGCCCGCCGCCACCCGGCAGCCGTCAGCCACCGGCAGCAGGCTGCTGCCCAACAGCCGCATCTCCTCTTTCAGCAGCCCGGCGGCACTGTCCAGCCGCTCGGCCTTCAGGGAATTGGAACACACCAGCTCCGCCAGGTCCGCCACACTGTGCGCCGGCGAAAAATGCGCGGGTTTTTGCTCATACAGCGTCACCCGTACACCTTTTTTTGCCAGCCACAGGGCGGCCTCGCACCCGGCCAGCCCGCCGCCAATCACCGCCACCTGCATTTCCGCCGTGCTTTCTGTCGCTGCCCTTGCCATTTTCACCACCCCGGCACCCTCGTTCACGATTCCACCGGCTTTGAAAATCCGCAGCCTTCCTTCAAACAGTTCAGCGTGCCGCTTTTGCCGCCTTTTTTGAACAGGGTGCTGCCGCACTGCGGGCACACCTCGGCGGTGGGCTCGTTCCAGGTCATGAAATCACAGTTCGGGTAGTTGGCACAGCCGTAATAGATCCGGCCTTTTTTGGACTGCCGCACCAGTATTTTCCCACCGTCCTTTGGGCAGGCGCCGGGCATTTCTTTCACAATACGCTTGGTATTTTTGCATTCCGGGAAACCCGGGCAGGCCAAAAACTTGCCATACCGCCCGGTTTTCACCACCATGTTGCGTCCGCATTTTTCACAAATGACGTCGGTTACCTCTTCCGGCACCTTTACCTTCTGCCCGTCCAGCGTCTCCTCCGCTTTGGCCAGGGTGGCTGCAAAATCCCCGTAAAAATCATCCACCGTTTTTACCCAGTCGGCTTTGCCTTCCTCCACCTTGTCCAGGTTCCGTTCCATGTCGGCGGAGAATTTCACGTCTACTATCCGGGGAAATTGCTCCCGCAGCAGGTCGGTCACCACCATGCCCAGCGCGGTGGGTTTCAGCTTTTTCTGGTCCCGCTCCACATAGCCGCGGTCCACCACCGTGGTGATGATGGGCGCATAGGTGGACGGCCGTCCGATGCCGTTTTCCTCCAGCGCACGTATCAGCGTGGCCTCGGTATAGCGCGGCGGCGGCTGGGTAAATTTCTGCTCCGCCTTCAGCTCGTTCAGTTTCAGCTTCATGCCCTCTTCCAGCGGCGGCAAAGCGGTTTCCTTTTTTTCCTTTTCGTCGCTGGCTTCCTCGTACAGCGCGGTAAAGCCGTCAAAGGTCACCACAAACCCGCTGGCACGGAACAGGTACTCCCCCGCTGCAATATCCGCCGAAACTGTGTCCATCTGGCAGTCGCTCATCTGGCTGGCAATAAACCGGCTCCAGATCAAGCGGTACAGCTTCGCCACGTCGCCGGAAATGCTTTTTTCCGCTTCCTCCGGGGTCAGTGCAGGGTTGGTCGGGCGTATCGCCTCGTGCGCATCCTGCGCGGCGGTGGCGCTTTTGCGTTTGTACACACGCTTTTGCCCATAGACATATTGCTTGCCATAGGTGCCGGTGATGAAATCCTTCGCACCGTTCACCGCCTCGTCCGACAGGCGCAAAGAATCGGTACGCATATAGGTAATCAGACCGGTGGTGCCCTGCCCCTGCAGGTCCACGCCTTCATACAGCGTCTGCGCCGCCCGCATGGTGCGCGTGGCGGTAAAGCCAAACCGCCGGCTGGCTTCCTGCTGCAGGGTAGAGGTAATGAAGGGCGGCGCCGGGGTCTTTTTCCGGGTACCGCGCGTAATGGACTTCACGCTGTAGTCCTTGCCCTCCAGCGCGGCGGTAATGGCGTCCGCCTGCTGGGCATTGGTCACCTCCAGCTTGTTGCCGGCGGCATCCGCAAACAGGTGCGCGGTAAACTTCTTCCCGCCCGCCGCCAGCAGCGCGTCAATATTCCAGTATTCTTCCGGCACAAACGCTTCTATCTCGCGTTCGCGGTCCACAATCAACCGTACCGCCACGCTCTGCACACGGCCGGCTGACAGGCCCCGCCGCACCTTTCGCCACAAAAACGGCGACAGCTTATACCCCACCAGCCGGTCCAGTATCCGGCGCGCCTGCTGCGCGTCGAACAGGTCCATGTCGATGGTGCGCGGGTGCTCCATCCCGTCGGTCACGCCTTTTTTGGTAATCTCGCCAAACGTAACCCGGTTGGCCTCGTTCACATCCAGCCCCAGGATATTCGCCAGATGCCAGCTGATGGCCTCGCCCTCGCGGTCCGGGTCGGTTGCCAGCAGCACCGTGTCATTCTGTTTCGCCAACTCTTTCAGTTCACGAATCAGCTTATCCTTGCCCTTAATGTTGATATAACGCGGCTTATAATCATGCTCGATATCAATGCCGATCTGGCTGGCCGGCAGATCCCGGATGTGCCCCATCGACGCCGTCACGTCATACCCATTTCCCAAATATTTGCGGATGGTCTTCGCCTTCGCGGGCGATTCCACAATGACCAATGTTGACATTCCACACCTCGTGTACTTTTATGTTATAGATGGTTCCTGTTTTACCAAATTTATCGACTTTATGTTCTTCATGCACGCTGTTTACTATGACCAGCAGCTACAGAATATTGCCTATTGCATAATCACAAACTGGCGCCCGGCCAGCTGGCGGGAAAGGCCGGCCAGCTCCAGCTCGGTCAGGGCGGCCCTGGCCGCCCCCGGGGACAGGCCGCTTTCGTCACAAATCTGGTTCAGCGATACCGGCGCCGCGCCCAAAACGCCAAACGCTTTCTTCGCGTCATCGCTCAGCAGCCCCATGGGGTCGGGTGCGGCGGCTTCCTCGTCGTCCATGTCCAGCACACCCACCAGGTCCTGCTGCAGGCCGGCGTCCACCTGGCGCTGCGTTTCCGCAAAAGCTATCTTGGCCGCATCCTGCGTGGCGGGGGCCGCCTGTGCGGCAGAAACCCCAGTGCGCAGGTCATTTTTTTCCACCGCGGGCTGTTCCGCCACAGATGGTGATGGTTCCGGTTTCCCCAGGGTCCGCAACCGGTCGGACGTACCATCCGCGCCGTTCGCCGGCATTCCAGCAGCCGGCGTTTCTTCTCTCTGCGCTACAGGTGCGGCGGCATCGCGGCTCGGCGAAAAGGCATCGCCAACCTGTGTGCCCGGCGCCTCCGGCAGCCTTACGCTCGGCGCAAACCCGTCGCCGCCCGCTCCCGCGGGGGACACCCTGCCGGATGGCATGGGGGCTGCCGCGGGCCTTTGCGCCCCCGGAGCCTGTGCGCCTCCTCCGGCCCCCATGGGGGCCACTGCCGCGGCCGGGCCGGCCGGCGCCACCGGTTCCATGCGGGAAACCGCCTCCACGCGGCCTACGCGCTCCACACGGCCCACCGGCGCCAGCGAACCGCTTGCCACAGGTGTCGCGGCGGGTTTTGCGCCGGTATTTGAGGGCGCGCTCTGCGCCGGAGCGCCTTTGCCCAACTGCGACATTTCGTCCTTGCTCAGGTGCTCTACCCGGTTCCAGGGAAACGGCGAAATTCTCTGCCCGCCGTTTTCCTTTTTCCCGTTTCGCCCGTTGTTCTCTTTTTGTGCGGGTTCACTCCTTTGCGCTGGTGCTTTCGGCTGGTTTCTTTCGCCCAGTTCCACCGTATCGCTCACAGCCGCCACCATCTCATCCAAGGCACGGTTACGCGCGTCTATTTCGCTGTCGTCGGTTGCCGGCAGGCTGCTTTGCAGCTTCCGGAACGCTTCCACCGCAGCCTTACTGCTCACGCGGCCTTGCTGTGTGTCCTCGCTGGCCAGCTCGCTCTGCAGCGCCTCCGCCAATGTTTTTGCCCACGGCTTTTCGTCCGGCTCCTCTTGTTCCCGCACCCGCTCTTCCTTACGCCGGGCGGTTTGCCGGGCCAGGTTTTGCTGCCAGGGCGGCGGGGTGGCCACAGCTGCCTCCGGCCGGCCCTCCTGCGCCTGCTTCGCGGCGGCATCCATGGGGTCTTCTTCCAGCTCTATGCCATACACCGCCAGAATATCCGACGCGCTTCCCGCCAGATATGCCCCTTCCCGAATCATGGCGTTGGTGCCGCCGGAGAGGTCGGAAAAAATGCTGCCCGGCACCCCAAAAACATCCCGGCCATAATCGGTGGCAAAGTTCACGGTGCTCATGGTACCGGAATGTCGGCGCGCCTCCGCCACCACAAGCCCGTGCGAAATACCCGCAATCAGGCGGTTTCGCTGCAGGAAAAACGGTTTTTCCGCGGTGGTGCCCAGCGGGTATTCGCTGACCACCGCGCCGTACCGCTCAATCACTTCCATCAGCTTTTTGTTGGACGCCGGGTAACAGGTATCGTGCCCAAACGCAATGCAGGCAATGGTGGGACCGTTCACCGCCAGCGCCGCCTTGTGCGCCTCAGAGTCCAGCCCGGCCGCCAGCCCGCTCACTATAATAGCGCCACCCAGCGCCACGCCCCGGCCAATCGCCTTCACTGCTTCCACACCATAGGCAGACGGCCGCCGCGCGCCCACTATGCCAATAGCCAGCTGCCCATTCAGCAGCGTCGCGTCGCCTTTTACAAACAGGACCGGCGGCGGGTTATGAATGCCGCGCAGCAGGTCCGGGTAGTTGTCGTCGTCAAACCCCAGCGCCTCTATCCCTTCGGCGGCGGCGTGCGCCAGCCGCAGGGAAAAATCCATCGGACGGCTGGCGGCCAAGCGCTCCGCCTGCTTTTGGGTCAGGATCTCGTCCATTTTTTCGCTGCCCAGCTCTTCGGCAACCTGCACGGCACCGCCAGGATAAGCGCCCAGCAGTTCACCGCTGTTCACCGCGCCATATCCCAGTCCCTCTGCCAGCCACAGCCAAAACTCCGCACCCATCCGTGTCGCCTCCGCTCTTTCCTGTCGTTGTAAATTACGAATGTCAGGGCCATCCTCAGCATCTTTTATTCAGACAGTTTCGAGATCCTATACAGAACCAGAAAAATGAAACATCAGCACCGAGGCCGCCACCGCGGCATTCAGGCTGTCCACACCGGCGTGCATGGGAATGCACACCCGCTCATCCGCCAGCGCCAATACCTCGGCCGACAGGCCCGCGCCCTCGTTGCCCACCAAGAGCACAAACGGCCTTTGCACCGCCACCTGTGCCAGCGGCGCCGCGCCCTGCAGTGCCGACGCATACAGCGTCGCGCCCGCTTTGTGCAGCGCACCCGCCGCCTGCTGTATGTCGTCCTGCACAACCACCGGCAGCCGGCCCACCGCGCCCATGCTGGCGCGCAGCACCTTTGGCCCAAACGGGTCGGCACAGTTTCCCGCCAGCACCACGCCGCCAAACCCAAACGCCGCCGCGCTGCGCAGCATAGCGCCCACATTCGCCGGGTCCTGAATATGCTCCGCCAGCAGCACGCCTTTGGAAACATCCAGGTCTTCCAGTACAGCCTGCGGCAGACGAAACACACCAAACAACCCTTGCGTGGTTTTTGTGGCGGACAGCTTTTGGGCCACGCTATCGTTCACCAGAAAAGCCTCCGCAGAAAGGTCCGCCACACGGGGCTCTTCCGCCAAAACCTCTTCGGTGAAAAACGCTGTTTGCCAGGGCAGGCAGGCGGCCAAATCCAAACACAGCCGCAGTCCCTCGGCAAAAAACAAACCTTGTTCTCGCCGCAGTGCGGCGGAGGAAGCCAGGCGCAGCGTGCACTTTACCCGCTCATTTTCGCGGCTGGTGATGCGCTCCATGCGCAGCCTCCTTTTCCTCCACAAAAATATAGTCAACTAATTTGAAAAGTGTCCTAACATACAGATGTTGACTATGAAGAACAAAATCACAAACCCGCACCATGTGCGGGTTTACACGGCCATGGTGGCCGTGCGTTTCAAAACGGACGGAATTGTTTTGAAAGTATTCCACTATAACACGACGCCCGCACACGTGCGTGCGTGTGTGAGCGTGCGTCATTGTTGTTTAAACAGCTTTCTTTGCGGTTTCCACCAAGGCGGTGAAGCTCTCCGGGTCGTGAATGGCCATCTCGCTCAGCATCTTGCGGTTCAGCTCCACCCCAGACTTTTTCAGGCCGTTCATAAAGGTGGAGTAGTTCATTCCGCGGCTGCGGCAGGCGGCATTGATACGGGTGATCCACAGGTTGCGGAAGTCACGCTTTTTCTGCTTGCGGCCAACGAAAGCATAGTTCCCGCTTTTCATCACCTGCTGTTTCGCCATCTTAAAATGTGTCGATTTGCTGCCGTAATATCCTTTTGCAAGTTTCAGGGTTTTTTTCCTTCTCTTGCGGGTCATTGTTGCGCCTTTTACACGAGCCATATCGTTCAATCTCCTTTATAGTAAAATATCCCGCCGGCGGGCACTGTGGCCCCCTGCGCTCCAGGTGGTTCCCTCTAATAAGTTAGGAATAGGGCAGCATTTCCTTCACGGCCGCCGCGTTGGTCTTGTCCGCGTACTGCGGGTGACGGTTGTTGCGTTTCACCTTGCGGGATTTTTTGTTCAGGATGTGGCTGATAAATGCGCTGCCGCGTTTTACCTTCCCGGTCTTGGTCATCTTGAAGCGCTTTTTGGCGCCGGAATGGCTTTTCAGTTTTGGCATGATATTCTTTCCTCCTAAAATATGTCTCCCCGCAGAATGGATTCCGGGGTTACTCAGCGTCTTTGGTGGCGGGGCTTTGCGCCTCTGCCTTTGGTGCCTCTGCTTTTGGTGCTTCCGCTTTCGCCGTCTCCACCTTTGGTGCATCGGCCGGTTTTTTCTCACTTTTCTTCGCGACGTCCTTGCCGGCGGCCGGCGTCAGGAACATGATCATGCTGCGGCCCTCCAGCTTTGGCGGTTTTTCCACCACAGCATCGGGCAGCGCCTCGGCAAACCGGCGGTGAACATCCAGGCCCATGGCGGCATGCGCCATCTCGCGTCCGCGAAAACGGATGGAAACCTTCACTTTGTCACCACTTTGCAGGAACTTGGCCGCGTGTCCTACCTTGGTGTTAAAGTCGCCGGTGTCTATTTTCAACGACAGGCGAATTTCTTTTATATCCACCACTTTTTGGTTTTTGCGCGCTTCCTTTTCCTTCTTCTGCTGCTCGAACTTATACTTGCCGTAGTCCATTACCTTCACAACAGGCGGGGTCGCCATCGGCGCAATCTTCACCAGATCCAGGTCGCGCTCTTCGGCCAGCTTCAGCGCGTCCGCCGTCGTCATAATCCCCATCTGGCTGCCGTCAGCATCAATGACCCGCAACTCTTTGTCACGAATCTGCCCATTGATTTCCATCTCTTTTTTGCCGCTGGTCGCTATGGAAAGCACCTCCTTGAATACCGTTCGAAAAAAACGCATCTTAACGAAAGGGCACCCGCCCGGGACAACAAAAAAGCATGGTCTCACAGCAAAACCATACTCTATCGACAGAAAACCCAAGCAGGGCTTTCCCGATATGTACCCGGCGCCTGCGGCGCGCAAGGTGAGCATGGCATCTGCCACAGCTGCTTTCTTTTCCTTTGTAACGATACCATTCCGCCGGCGGTTTGTCAAGTGGGCAAAGCGGCCAGGCATCTGAACTTCTCACCAAACATCAGGCTCGCGCCACCCCGCATCTGACATCCCGCACCCAACATCCGGCATAATTGCAGCCACAAAATCCGGCAGCGAAAACGCCTGCCCCACCCCCATCGCAAAACGAACACCTTCACGGTCATCACGCCCACGGTACCCACTTCTTCGCCCCAGCTACCCGCAGGCCCTGCCCTCACCTGCGGCGAGGGCAGCACGTGCCGCGAAAACCCGCGTCCCGTGGCCCGCTCGCTACGCGAGCGGGCGGCCTGCGGCCCACCTTCTCACCTATACCCGCCGCCCATCATTACAGCGGCACATCCACCTCTTCCCCCAGCACAAACGACCACAGGGTCAGCTTTTGCACCGGCACCCCCAGTGCCTTTTCTATCGCGCCGCGATACAGCCGCAGCTGCGCACCATACCGCGCGGCCAGTTCGGCGCCCGTTTGCCCGCGGTCGGTCTTATAGTCCACTATCTCCGCCACGCCATCCCGCACCAGCACCGCGTCTGCAATTCCCTGAACCAACACCGTTTCCCCGGCCAGTTCCGTCGGCAGACCGTTTTTCACCTTGGCCGCGGGAATCGCCGTGATGAAATCATATTCCCGCAGTACCCTATTTGCACCCTGCATGCGCGCCGCCAGTGCCGACGAAAAAAACGTGCGGATCCCTTCCAACCGGATGCCCCCGGCCTGCGCCTCGTCCAAAAAACCGTCCGCCACCAGCCGCCGTACCTCGGCAGCGGGGTCCTTCCGGGCGTTTTCAAAATCAGCATACTGCATGAAACTGTGCTGCACTGTACCGGCCTCGGCGGCGGTCAGCCCGGATTTATACATAAAAGAAGGCCGCTTTGGCACCGATGGCGTTTCACCCTTCACCAGGGCAGACACGCTCATCTTGGCCGGTACGCTGCGCAGAGCCGCCCGGGGCAGTTGCGCGCCAAATCCCGCCGTCACCGCTGTCACAAACGCCGGGTCCGCCTGTGCGGTAAGGACGAACGTTTCGGTGGTATCTTCCGCTGCCGGGGGCGCATCCACCACCTGTATGGTCAGCAGCCCCTCCGCCGGCACCGTCTGTACCGGCAGATCGCCGCCCAGCGCGCGCAGCAGGCCCGCCTCCGGGTGGCACAGCGCCGCCGAAACGATCCATTCCCCCATACTGCGTGCCCGCGCCTGCAAAAATGCCCGCGGCCCCTCGCCACACGCCCGGGCCGCCTGCGCAGTAACAAACGTCGCCGGGTCTTTGTGCGCAAAGGTAACAATCATGCGTTCTTTCGCACGGGTCAGCGCTACATATAAAACACGCATCTCCTCGCTCATCGCTTCCACATCGCGCCGGCGGCGTATGGCCAGCGCCGGCAGCGTGGCAAACAGCGTGTTCCCCTGCCGCAGCCATAACCCCACACCCAGCCCGGTGTGCATCTGCACCCGTGCCGACAAATCCCACACATTAAAAAGCAGCGTCGTATCCGCCAAAAAGCAGATCGGGAACTCCAACCCTTTGCTTTTGTGGATGGTCAGAATATTTACATACCCAGGAATGCTTTTGGCGGCACTCGCCGCCGGCCCACGCCCCGCCGCCAACAGCCGTGCGAACGCCGCCAGCCCGCCGCGTCCACTGGCAGACACCTCCTTCGCCCACCCAATAAACCGCAGCAGGTTGTCCTGCCGCACCTCGCCATCCTCCATGGCCGCCACGGCGGACAGGTACCCGGTACGCTGCACCAGCTCTTCGCACAGCCGCCCCGCGGACATCTGTCCGGCCAGCGTCCGGTAAAACGAAACCTGCGCCACAAAGGCACGCACCTTTCCCGCACCGCTGCCCACCAGTGCGCCCCACAGGTTTCCGCCACCGGCCTGCGCACGCAGGCCGGTCATTTCATCCGGCGAAAAGCGGAACAACGGCCCCAGCATTGCCGCCGCCAGCGCAACGTCATCCCCGGGGTTGTCTATGGCCATCAGCGCTGCCGACAACGGCAGCACCTCCGGGGTTTCCATCACTTCTTCGCCCAGGTCGCACACAGCGGGAATGCCCCGCCGGTTCAGCTCCTCCAGATACGCCATCATATGGGTGCGCGCCCGCAGCAAAATGCAAAAATCACCTGGATTGCAGGGCCGTTCCCCATCCTTTCCTTGTATCGTCACACCCGCCTGCACCATGTCGCCTATGCGCTGGGCCACATACGCCGCGTCTCCGGCGCCGGCAGCATCCCGCGCCACACACAGTTCAAACGCACCCTCCGGCGCATCTTTTTTTCCGCACAACAGCGCCTCGCCGTCGCTGTAACCCACCTCGCCCAGCGCCTCGCTCATCAGCCGCCGAAATAGGAAATTCACCCCATGCACCACCTGGCGGCTGCTGCGAAAATTGTGCCCCAGCGCCAAAACGGACGGCTCTTCGCCAGCCTCATACGGCGCCCAACCGTTCTTTTTCGCCAGGAAAATACCGGGGTCCGCCTTGCGAAAACGGTAGATGCTCTGCTTCACATCCCCTACATAAAACAGGTTGCTACCCCGGCCGTTCGCCAGGCTTTGGTACAGCGCGTCCTGCAGTTCATTCGTATCCTGGTACTCGTCCACCATCACCACATCGTACCGTCCCGCAAAGCTGGTGCCAGGGTTCACTTCACCGGCCGCCCCAGCTGCTTCCGCATTTTCCCGCTCCGGCTGGCGTTCCAGCAAACGCAGGGCCAGCTGCTCAAAATCCGCAAAATCCAGCACCCGCTCCGCCAGCTTTGCGGCCAGGTACTTTTCGCCATACAGCTTCACCGCCTGCACCAGCGCCCGCACCAGCGGCCGTGCGGTGCGCAGGTCCTGCAAATATGTTTCTTCGGTGCAGACAAAACAATATTTTTTCAATTCCACTATTATTTCACGCAATTCCTCGCGTAAACTCTTGATACGGAACTTCACATCTTCCTCGCATCCACGCACCGCTTTCAGCGCGGCAAAGGAATAATTTTCCGCCCGGCTGTACGCGCTGTCCCATTTTTTGGCCAGCACGTCCGTCTTCAGCCCCTGCACCGCCGCCAGGTCCTGCTGCAGTACCTCGTGGTAAAACTCTGCTCCCGGTGTCTGTGCCGCCAGGTGTATCCCGCGCTGCGCCAGCTCTTCTGCACTCTCCAGCGCCTCCTGCGCATAGGCAAACAGTTCTTTCCCCCAGGCGGTATCCGCCAGCGGCAGCTCGTCATCATACATAGCGGCGTATCGGTCCAGGTGGCGCTCCGGGTGGGCCAGCGTCCGGGTAAACTCATACAGCGCCAGCACTGCCTCCTCGGCGGCTCTGTCGCTTCGCGCCCTGCCGTACAAAGAGGCAAAGTCGGCAAAATTCTGCTCTTCATACATTTCTTCCATTGTTTCCGCCATCGCATTTTGCGAAAGCTGCGCCATCAAAGCTTCATCACCTATTGCAATATCCGAGGGCAAATCCAGCTGCGCAAAATGCTCCCGCACCAGCTGCTGGCACAGCGCATCAATGGTTCCGATGAACGCGCGGCGCAGCAGCATGCGCTGCCGGCGCAGATCTACGTCGCCATGGCGGTCCAGTATTTCTTTTTCCAGCCGCGCGGCTATCCGCCCACGCAGCTCCTCCGCGGCCGCTTTGGTAAAGGTGACTATCAGCAGCCTGTCCGCCGGAACCGGCTGTTGTTCCCGGCAGATCATGCCAACCACCCGCTCCACCAGCACCGCCGTTTTGCCGCTGCCGGCGGCAGCGCTCACCAGCAGCGCGCCCTCCCGGTGGTCAATCGCCTTTTGTTGGGCCCCGGTCCATTGCGGTTCAGGCATCCGCGTCACCTCCCTCGGGTGACGTTCCCCTGTCGTCACACGCCGCCAGGCCGCCGTCTGTAAACGCATCCGGCGGCATCTCCAGCATCTTCTCATTTCGGCCGTTTTCGTGGCGGCACGCTGCACGGTACGGGCACCAATCACACGGCCTACCGTCACTCTTCACCAGTGGTCGCGCCGGAAATGCGCCGGCATACACCCCATCGGCCATCTCTGCCAGCAGCTTTTCCACATGCCGGCCTATTGCCCCCATTTTTTCCGCATCCGCCAGCTGTTTGCCCGCCATCAGGCTGCCGTCTTTTTTATACCGCAGCGGCAGAAACGCCCCGGAACGGTCACGGTCCATCGCCTGCAAAATATCATCCCGTTGCAGCAGCAGACCATCCATTTTATATCCAGATTTTTCCCCCTGCCCACGCTGCCCGCTTTCCGGGCGCGGGTCCCCGGTCAGGTACAGTATTGCCGCAGGCACCGGGTTTGGATATTTTTCAGAAACGTTTTGGCATATCGCCTGCATATATATCATCATTTGCATGTTAATACCGCAGTAAACGTCCGCCAGATTAAAGCGCTTGTCGCCGGTTTTATAGTCTATGATGCTGACATACGTTTTTCCCTCCCGGCGCAGCACATCCACCCGGTCCACCTTCCCGGTCACCTGTATGCGCCGTCCGTCAGGCGCGGCCACGCACAGCGGCGCTATACCATCCTCGCCCGTGCCAATTGGCAACTCCAGGTCGCTAATGGTAAAATCGCTGGCGGCCGCGGCATCCCGCATAAAGCACAACAGGCCCGCCGTTGCTTGCTTTATCTGCCCCAGCAAATAGCCGGAACGCCGGGTTGCCAGCGGCAGGTTTTCTGCCACAAACGCATCCGCGTGCACGCCGGCCAGCTGTTCCAGCCGTTCGTTTGGGCAGTGGGCAAAATCCTCCGCCGTGTCGCGCAGCACCTGCTCCAAAATATAGTGCACAAACGTGCCGCTCTCCAGCGGGGATAACTCCGCCTTTCGCCGGGGCCGCACACCCAGTATCCGCTCCATATAATAAGAAAACTGACAGGAAAAATACCGCTCTGCTCGGGTGGCGGACAGCACCATTTCCTCCCCCACAATACGCCGGATGGCCTCCGCGTCCGCTACGGAAAACGCGCCGCCATTGTCCACGCTTTGTAGCAACGGCAACACGCCCTTTGCCCAGTCCCCGCCCGTATTTTTCAGGGCGGCATACAGCCCCGCGGCCTCCGGCGTGTTCTGCCGGTATAAATGCGCCAGCCGGTCAAACGCAGCCGCCGGGGTCGCCGCCAGGTCCTGTTCCTCCAGCTGCAACCGCGGTGGTTCCAGCCGCTGGCGCAGCGGTTCCAAATTCGCGCTCATGGTACACACAACGCCGTCCTTGCGCTTTGGCCAGCTCAGGTACAGCCCGTCGTGCGCCGCCGTCAGCGCCCGGTAAAAAAACATTTCTTCCAGCAACACGCGGTTTTCAAAGCTGCCGGGCATCTCTACCCTATGCTCCACCAGCCTTTCCCGGTCGGCGTGGGTCAGCAGCCCACTGTAGCCCACCTCCATGGGGAATTCCCCCTCGCACAGGCCCACCACGAAGCAATACGCCGGGTCCGCCAGGCGCATGCGGTCGGCACTGGTAAAGGTCACACACTCCAGGCTTTGGGGCAGGTGCCCAAAGTCCGTGCAGCGCACCAGCAGCAAAAACAGCTCCAGATACTCCTGCGCACCCAGCACCTCGTCCCCCAGCAGCAGCGCCATCTGGTCCAGCAGCTCCATGGTTACGTCCCAGGCACGGCGGGTTTCATCCGCAAACGTCGCTTCGCCCACTGCCTCCAGCCGACGGGCTGTTTCCTCGCACTGCTCTGCCGCGCCAAACGAATCCAGCAACAAATACAGCCGTTTTGCCAGCTCGGCCCCGGCCACGCGCCGCCCCGCATGAATAAATTTTTCCAACCGCGGCACCACTTCACCGCGCACTTTTTCCGCCATTTGCATCTGGGCTACCGCTTCATCATCCAGCTTTGCCAGCAGGCCGCCCGGGTTCTTTTCAAACGCCCGGCGCCAATCGTCCGCCTTCGGCGCCCATGTATACAAATAGTTTTCTAGCGCCGCTATTTCACTTTCTGTATATTTACACAGTCCGGTTTTCAGCAGCGCCAAAATCGCCTCAGAAACCAGCCCCTGCCGTAATAGCGCCAGCCCCGCGCGCACAAACGCCACCGGCGCGGTATACTCCACCGTGCCGGGTGCATCCACAAACAGCGGAATATCAAACAACCCCAGCTGCCGCCGCACCGCGCCCTCGTACTGGGCAATATCCCGGCACACCAGCGTCATGCGGCCGTAGGGCACGCCACGCTGGGCCAGGCGGTGCATCTGTGCCGCCACCAGAAATATCTCCTGTCCGTCGTCCAGCGCCTCGCTCACGAACACTGCGCGGTCTTCCTGCGGCGGGCAGATCATGTCCGGCACGCCGGCCAGTAGCGCGTTCACACAGCGAATATCATTTTTTTCAGACCGGTAAATTTCCCGCAACACCAGCGCCGGCGCCTCGCCACAGCCCAGGTCTGCCGCCTGCTGCCGCAGCCGGGCCGCCGTGTGCCGCACCGGGGAAAACCGTCCCAGGCCCCCATCACTCTCCTGCAGTGCGTCACAGCACAGCGCCACCGTCACCTCGTCACAGTGGCGCAGCACCTGCCGCAGCAGGCCATACTCCGGCGCGGTAAACCCGTCAAAGTTATCTATAAAACAGGCTGTCCCATCAAAATAGCCGCAGGCCGCCCTTTCGGCCGCCAGGGTCAGCCGGTCGCCCGGGTCCATGGCGGCTCCCTGAATTCCTGCCTCATACGCCTGCCAAATATGCGCTATTTCCGCCAGCTTCGCGTCCGCTTCCTCCCGGGCCACCTCCTGCAATATTTCCGGGGTGGCGCCCGCCGTTTTCAGCTCGTTTATGGTATCGGCACAGGCGGCGCAAAATGCGGCGCTGCGCCGTTGCCGCGCGAAAATAGCCAGGTGTTCCTGTGCCACAGCATCCAGCGCACGGCGCACAAAAACCGCGCGGGCCGCGTCGGTCATCACCTGCAGCGTAATGCCACCGCACATTTTCAAAATGCGTTCCGCCATGGTGCGAAAACTGAGTACCTGCACAAACGCGTTTTTTTCATCCCCCAGGCTGTGGTAGGCCATCGCCTCCGCCGAGGAGGAAAACTGCTCCGGCACCAGCAAAATGCTGTGCTTTTTTTCTGCGGCGCGCCGGGCTATTTGTCCAAACAAATGGGTGGTTTTCCCCACCCCTGCAATGCCCAAAACCAGCTGAAGCACCCGTCACACCCCCGTTTTCTGCCGCTGCTTTGCGAAACCATTCCCTCGTTATTATTATACCATAAAAAACACCAAACCCGCGGAAAACCACAGGGCAGCGCGCCCTGCTTTCCGCGGGTCTTGCGTTATTTCATCCTTGGTGATGCAATAATACAATATCCTACTTCATTCATTTTCAACATATTCCAGCTCTTTCTCCGCCGCCGGCTAGCCCTCGCCCTGCAGCAGCCGGCCCATCAGCGAGTCCCCCTCCGGCAAAAACGGCCCCTGCGCCGCCTCGGCCTCGCTGTATCCGCCGGTGCCGCCTTGCCTGGAACCGTCCTCCCTGCTATCAAACAAAATATACGGCACGGGGTCGCCGTCGTGCCCGCGGGTATCGGTCAGGGTCTTGTGGTCGCTCAAAATCAGCAGACGGTACGCTTCTCCCGCCTGTTCCAGCCCCGCCTTCAGCCGGGCAATACAGCGGGAATCCAGCCATTCTATCGCCTGAATTTTTCCCGGCGTGTCGCCATTGTGGGTGCATTCGTCCGGTGCCTCCACATGCACCACCGCCAGGTCCGCCCCCTGCAGCAGGCTTTGCACGGCGGCGTCCGCTTTTCCTTCATAGTTCGTGTCCAGCTCCCCGGTGGCGCCGTCCACCTGCACCACGCGGAACCCCGCCAGCACGCCGATTCCCTGCACCAGCGGCACCGCGCTGATTACCACCCCCGCCTTGTGGTATTTTTCCACAAAAGACGGCAGCGCTATCGCGGTTCCCTCCGCCCAAAACCAGATTCCATTGGCCGGCAGTTTTCCCTCGGCCCGCCGCTGCCGGTTAATGGGGTGCGCATCCAAAATTTCGTGCGACAGTTCCATCATTTGCGCCAATCCCGCTGCCGCGGCACATCCATCCGGCAGATAGGTGCCAATGCGCTCGCCCAGATGGTCGTGCGGTGGCGCCGCCACCAGGCCATCTATATCCACACCCTTTTGCACCGCGATATGCCGGAACGACGGGTTCACATGAAAGGTCATCTGATTCGCCTGCGCCAGCGCCTGGAACCGCGGGTCCGCCAGCAGGTCGCGCATCAGCGTACCCGCCGCCACACCCTCTATGGACCCACCACTGTGGGACAAAATTTTCCTGTCTGCATACGGCATATCGCCGTCTTCCAGCGCCACCATGTTGCACCGGTAGGAAACATCACCCGCGGCCAGCTGCACGCCGCACCCCGCCGCCTCCAGTGGGCTGCGCCCGGAATAATACCGCCGTGGGTCATACCCAAAAATGTTCAGGATGGCTGTGTCGCTGCCGGGGCACACCCCCTGCGGCACCGTGCGCACCGCGCCTAGCTCGCCTGCTGCCGCCAGGGCGTCCATAACCGGAATCTTCGCATATTCCAGCGGCGTTTTGCCACCCAGCGACGGCACGGCATTGTCCGCCATGCCATCCCCAATGATCACAACATACTTCATGCCTGCTCCTTCTTCGCGTCCTACCAATTTATTCCGTTCCCCGCAATTTTCTACACGCTTATCCACAGGGAATGCGTTACCCTCGCAAACAACCCCCCCGGCGGCAATCTTCATTCCGCCCGCGGGCACTCCGCCACAAAAATGAATCGCAGAAATGCAAACCGCTGCACCCGCACAACCCCTCACGGAATTTATTCATGCATACAACCATCCAGCAAGCACCTTACCGGCCCATGCTATACGCCCGCACCTTAACCCTACTCCTCATACACCAAATATTCCTCAAACTGGTGGGCACGGGCCGCCTCCAGCGACACCTCATAATATACCCCGGTATCGCGGTATTCTTCCTTTTGCACCGCGCCGTACCGGCGCAGAATATCTGCCAGCGCCAGCTTTTCGTACGGCAACACCAGCGTAAGCCGGCACACCCGGGCTGCCAGCGCCTGGCCAATAGCTTCCAGCAACTCCGGAATCCCCTGCCCGCTGGCGGCGCTCACCATCAGGCTATCGGCGGCAAACGGCACAAACCCCGGCACCCGGTCGCATTTGTTGTACACCGTCAGCTGGGGCGTTGCCGCCGCCACGCCAATCTCCGCCAGCACCTCATCGGTCACCGCCAGCTGGGTGGCCGCCTCTGGGTCAGACGCGTCGCACACCTTCAGCAGCAGATCGGCATATTTCGCCTCTTCCAGCGTGCTTTTAAACGCCTCCACCAGCCCATGCGGCAGCCGGGACACAAACCCCACCGTGTCTATCAGCACAATATGCTGCCCGCTGGGCAGCGTCAGCTGCCGCGCCGTGGGGTCCAGCGTGGCAAACAGCATATCCGCCGCGCCAATATCGCTGCCGGACAGCCGGTTCACCAGGCTGGATTTCCCCACATTCGTGTACCCCACCAGCGCCACCAACGGCACGCCGCTTTTTTCCCGCGCGCGCCGGTTTTCATCCCGCTGTTTTTGCAGGATGGCCAGCTTCTTTTTCAGCACCGCAATGCGGCTGCGTATATACCGGCGGTCGTATTCCAGCTTGGTTTCGCCGCCGCCGCGCCGGGCGCCCGCACCGCCGCCACCGCCACCGCCCTGCCGGGATAGGCTGGTGCCCAGGCCCGCCAGGCGCGGCAGGCGATATTCCAGCAGCGCCAGCTCGGTTTGGGTTTTTCCTTCCCGGGTCACCGCGCGGTTTTTGAAGATCTCTAAAATCAACATAGTGCGGTCCAGCACCGGAATTTCCAGCCGGTTCTCCATGTTGCGTATCTGGCTGCCGGACAGTTCGCCGTCAAACACCGCCGCCTGCGCGCCCAGGTTCGCCGCCAGCAGCTTTGCCTCCGCCAGGCGCCCCGCCCCAATGGCGGTAGCCGCCTCCGGCGTCTTGCGCTTTTGCAATATTTCCGCCACCGGCTCCATGCCGTTCGCCTCGGCCAGCGCCGTCAGTTCTTCCATGCTGCGCTCGGCATCATAGACACCCAAATCCAGCCCCAGCAGCAGTACCTTCTGGGGGGCATTCTCGGCGGTGTCCACACCCGCCGAACTCTCTTCCGCCTCCGGCGCATCCTCCTGCCCCGGAAACTCTATCAGTTTTTTCGTTTCATCCATGCGCGCTTCCTGTATCACAAATATAATATTTCGCCGCCACTTCGCTGCCGTCCGGCTTGTGGTACACACCGTCGCGCAGATAGCGGAACCCGGCTTTCTGCATCACCCGGCCGCTGGCGGGGTTCCCCACCGCGTGGCAGCAGGACAGTGTCTTCGCTCCGGCCTTATGAAAAAAGTACGCCACCACCGCCTGCAATGCCTCGGTGGTATATCCCCGGCCCCAAAACGCCTGGCCAATGCAATATCCCGGCTCATATTCCGCGGGGGCATCCGGCTCGGCCGCGGACAAAATGCCAATAGAACCTATCAGCGCCCCATCCTTTTTCCGTACAATCGCCCAGTGGTAATAGTCCTGCCGGGCATACTCCCGCACCCATTCTTCCAGCAGCCCGCGGGTCTCTTGCACACTTTGGTGCGGCTGCCAGCGCATCCAGCGGGTCACCTCCGGGTCGGTTGCCCAGTTCCCGTACATCTCCTCGGCATCCGCCGTGGTAAACCGGCGCAATAGCAGCCGGCGTGTTTCTATTTCTGCGGTTCCTACCTGCTGCACACTCCCACCCTTTCCGGCTAAATGTTCTGGGTAAAGCGAAAGAAATGAAATTCTCTTTGCCTTGCTTAATTCTACATCAGCCACCGTACCTCGTCAATCTGGCCACCCGGCGTAAAGCCCCCGCATCCGCTTTACAAACCCCACGCAGCCACACAATACAACTTTTTTGCGAAAATCACCCAAATGGGTGATTTTCTACCTGTTCACGCGGGATTATAATGTAAATGATACTAAATAAAGTTGTATTAGTTTTTGCCAACAACCACCCATTCCGCCTTATGCTGGAAAGAAAGGAGCCACCAACAAAGAAATGAGGAAAATATTTCTGATAGAAAAAGACGATAGCATCCGCATGCTATTGGAAATGGCACTGCGCAGTGCCCGGAACGACCCGTATTGTTTTGCAGAAGCAACCCAGTTTTTACAGGCGCTGCAGGAGCACACACCAGATGCCTGCATCATTGGCGCCTTGCCACAAGGCAGCAGCGGTGTTTCCCTGCTGCGCCATATGCGTAAAAATGAAAAAACCGCATCCATACCGGTCATGATGCTGATCGAGCGGGAAGACCCCTCGGGTGAAGCAGGCGCGCTGGCCAGCGGTGCCAATGACTGCGTCCTAAAACCGTTTGGCATCATGGAACTTTGCGTTCGCCTGCACACCATGCTGGCGCGGGACGATAAAAACAAAAGCACCATCGAGATGGTCTCCGGGCCGCTGCGGCTGCGCCCGGCACGGCAGGAAGCAACGCTATACAGTGACCACCTGCGGCTCACGCGAAAGGAATTCGACCTGTTGTGCAACCTGATGATTAACGCCGGGCGCGCTGTCCCGCGGGAGGAACTGCTGCACGACGTGTGGGGCTACACCTTCATTGGCGAAAGCCGCACGCTGGATATGCACGTGGGCACCCTGCGGCAAAAACTGCGGGATAGCGCGGTCAACCCCAAATACATCAAAACTGTTCGCGGGGTGGGGTACCGTTTCATCGCCCCGGTTTTCACCAGTGAAAAAGGCCCTTCCACCGATCTTCCCTCGCCCGCGTAAGCAAACCGGCAGCAGGCAATGTTAGCGAAGCCTTCCCGCACAAAAAGCAATCCATATCTATTGTACAAAAAAGCACGCGCCAGCTTTGGCTCGTGCTTTTTTGTACAACACCCGTCTTTATCTCTCGCGCATCAACTTCTCATCCATCCTGTGCCAACAGGTCCCGTACCACCGCACCCGCCAACACCAGCCCCGCCGCCGTTGGCACAAAACTGATGCTGCCCGGCGCATTTCTCTTTGGCACACCGGGGCGTACCGGCGCCGGCGCATCGGGCACACCATCCGGTACATCCGCTTCCCCGCCCGGCACATCCGGCGCACCACCCACCGCCACCGGCTGTTCTTTGGAATACACCACCTTCACACCCTGTATCCCGCGTTTTTTCAGTTCTTTGCGCATCACCCGCGCCAGCGGGCACACGCTGGTTTTTTCAATATCGCTTACCTCGAACCGCTCCGGGCACAGCTTGTTTCCAGCACCCATAGCGCTAATCACAGGCACCTCCGCCTGTTTCGCCCGGGCAATAATCTCCAGCTTGGCCGCCACGGTATCCACTGCATCCACAACATAGTCATACCCGACCATGGGGAAGTCCCCCGCGTTTTCCGGCGTATAAAACACCGCATGGGTACGCACCACGCATGCCGGGTTTATGTCCGTCACACGCGCCGCCATCACATCCACCTTCCGCTGCCCCAGGGTAGAGTGCAGCGCCACCACCTGCCGGTTAATATTGCTGGTGTTCACCACATCATCGTCAAACAGGTCCAGCGCGCCCACGCCTGCCCGCGCCAGCGCCTCGCACACCGCACCGCCAACCCCGCCCACGCCAAACACAGCCACGCGTTTTTGCGCAAGTTTCCGCACGCCATCTTCCCCTATCAACATGGCCGTGCGCGCATGAATAGACATTTCGCCGCTCCCCCTCGCCACCGGTGTTCCGCCGGCACCCTATCTGTTAAACCCCACTCAACTGCTTTCCCAAAATAAGCGCGTCGACCCTGCCGACGCGCAAACATATTCCTGTATGACCCTGGTCACTCATGCTGGTAAATATTCGCCTCATACGGGCGCAGGGTCACCGCTTTGTCGGCATAGTTTGACAACATCAGCCGGCACTTGTCCGGTATCCGGCCTGGGCGGGGCACCTCTTTGTCGGTGATATTCATTTCCACATACCACCGTTCCCCGCCACTGATGCGAATATAGCAAAATACCTTTTTGTTGCGCACAAATACTGGCCGGAACACGCCATATGCCAGGCATGGGTTTTCCTGGCGCAGGGCAATCAGCCGCCGGTAAAAGTTCCATACGGAATTGGCATCTTCCATCTGTACCGCCGCGTTCAGATATTCCGTCCCATCCGGCATACGTATCCACGGCTCTGCGCCGGTAAACCCTGCATATTTGCCACCACTCCACGGCATGGGGGTACGCGCATGATCCGGCGCGCCGTTCAGCGCCATCCGCAGTGCCTCGTCTTCGCCTTGTTTTGCATCCCACTCGTCATACTGCCGCAGCGTTCGCGCATCGCGCAGCTCGTCGCGCGTAAAGCGCGTGTTGGTCAGGCCCAGCTCTTCCCCCTGGTAAATAATGGGTACCCCGCGCAATGTAAGCAGCATGGTCCCCAGCAGCTTTGACAAAACCGCACGGTACACACCGGCAGCCCCCAGGCGGCTTACCATACGGGGGGTTTCCGCCGTTTCAAAAAACAACCCCATCCACCCGTCACCGGCATATTCTTCCATCCAGTGCAGGTAGTACTTCTTCAGGTCCTGCAAAAACACCTGATAATCCTCGGCAGCACCTTTGGGCCGCCGGGTGGCGATGTGCTCCCGGTGCAAGATGAGGTTCACCGCGGGGTTGCACCCCTTTGCCAGCAGGCTGCACATTCCGGTATCCAGTCCCCGCACTTCACCCGCCAACAGCACATTCTCCGGCAATCCTGCTGCCACGGCTATCTCCTGCAAATACGGCCGCAGCATAGACCCAAACACCACATTTTCGTACCCCAGCACGCCGGTGATATTCCCCATCGCCCTGTTTCCATCCGCATACCCAGCCTTGCTGATGGTATTCGCCGAGCCAAACACAAACCCGTCCACGCCTTTTGCGCGCCAATACTTCACCACACTGGCCATTTCCTTGCGCACGGCGGTGTTGTCCCAGTTCAGGTCCAGCCGCCCCGGTCCCATCAGCCGCAGCACCCACGCGTTCAGCTCCGCATACCACTTCCACACAGACTGTGCACCGCGGGCCCAGTTGTTTGGCGGCTGGCCCGGCTGGCCTTTTCGCATCACATAATATTCTTCGCACCCTTTTTTCTGGCGCGCCTTGGAAAACAACACATTTTTTTCAGTGGTTGTTGCTATATCGAAGCTGACCACCACCCGCATATTCCGCTGGTGCGCAGCCGCTATTAATGTATCAAAGGTTTCCTCATCCCCCAGCTCCGGGCTTATCTTGCGCAAATCCGGCACACAGGCAAACTCATTTTCCGTGGTATCCAGCAGCAGCCGCAGCCACAGCGTGTCCACACCCAGCCTGGAAAGGTATGGCAACCGCTGCACCACACCCAAAATATCCCCCATGCCGTCATGATCCGCATCCATAAAGCTGGGCGGGTATATCTGGTACACCACAGCGGTTTCCCACCACGCGCCGGTTACCGGTGCCATCGGCTGGTCATCGGGCGCTGGTTCTGTTGCCATCGGCATTTCCTCTGCCGGCGCCTGGGCACACAGGAACAACAGGGCGTCCACAAAGCCCTCGCCCGCCAGGCGGTCCAGCGTGGAAATGGACATGTTGCCCACAAACTGGCTTTCGGCCCATGTTTCGTTGCGCCCCAAATACCGCAGCATCTTCAGCAAGACGTCATGCCCCACCGGGTGACGCCATACATCTCTTATTTTGCTGCGGCGGGATAGTTCCATAGCCGGGTAAACTCCTTGCGGTCAATTTCTGAAAAAGAACGGTTTCAAAGCCAGACACTAGTATAAACGAAAATTATGAAAAAAAATACATTACACGCATGAATAAGATAATAATCATTTTTGTTGCGTTTATTCGTTGTTTTTACGCCGCGTTTCACAAAAAACTGGAGACGAAAACCCACTTCCGCCCCCAGTTGATTGCCAGTATACGCTTCCTGCCTTATGGAATCTTTACAAAACCCACTGCGCATTGTTTGTAATGAATGAGTTTCACACCCCAGGGCAGCCCGTAGGCCGCCATCCTTTACTTCTCTTGGGTGGAACCCTGGACCCGCGCCTTCGGCGTGCATCCCGCGGCAGCTCGTAGGCCAATACGCCGTCGAACCCTTTCCCCGGAACGTCCCGGTCCCCATTTCTGCATCGCCTCGTAAAACCTACGCCGCGGCGGCCTCTTCTTCGCCGCCGTGCGCCACCGCACAATGGTCCGGTATGTTAAAACTGGTATAGTACCCACGCATGCCCGGACACCCCGCGCTGGCCAGATCGCCGGATATGGTACAGAAGGTATCCTCCACTATGCCATCCGGCTGCGCCGGGAATTCCTTCACCGGCATCTCCTCCTGCACATCTTCCATCAGCGTTTTCCACACGTTCACCGGGATATTTGTCCTTGCCCCCGGCGACCAAGCGGACAAATCATGGCGGTCCGCCGGGTCCTTAATTCCATCATTGTCGTACCCCCACCACACAGCGGTCACATAGTACGGGGTCAGCCCCACGAACCAGCGGTCGATATCATCACTGGTGGTACCGGTTTTGGCTACCGAGTCCATCTCGCCCACCGGGGACATGCCGCCCGCCGTGGCTGCCGCGCCGCCCGGCATGCCGCTGCCGCGCAGCACGTTCGACAACAGCCGGTTCATCACATACCCGCTTTGCGGGTCTATCGCCTGCACGGTGGTCTGTTCCGGTTTCATAACAATATTGCCACGGGAATCCTCTATCCGCAGGTACGAATGCAGGCTGTTATACGTGCCATAGGTGTCGTTCCCGCCAAACATCATATAGGCGCCGGCCAGCTCATACGCGCACATGCCATGGGTCATACTGCCCAGTACCAGCGGCCCCAGGTCCAGGTCATACGGCTCCACCAGGCTGGATATCTGCAGCGTTTGGGTCAGGAACGAATACATAGAATCCACCCCCACCCACATGCCCACCTGCGCCGCCACCGTGTTGGTAGACTCGGTAATGGCCGAGCAAATAGGCAGCGGATAGTTGCGGTAGGTACCGGAATAGTTCCGCGGCCAGTTGTTCACCGGGTTGCCCTCGGCGTCGGTGGCCCGGGGGCTGCCGGGGTTGTTGCGCACCCCCACGTCCATAACACCCTTGGAATAGGTAATGATACCATAGTCTATGCCCAGCGCATACGCCGCAATGGGTTTCATGGTGGAACCTACCTGCCGCAGCGCCCCCTGCGGGTTGCCGTCTTCGTCCACGGTACCCACCGCGCGGTTCAGCGACAGGCTCTCGGTCTTTTTGCCTATCCCGCCGCGAATCGCCACCAGTTCCCCTTCATAGTTAATGACCGCGCAGGAGCTCTGGGGCATCACCTGCCGCTCGCCCACCTTCAAATCCTGGTCGTTCAGGATATCTTCGCTTACGGTCATCCGGCGGGCATACCCCGGGAACCGGCTTTCATCCATGAAGTATCCGTCCTCGTCGTACCCGGTGTCATATATCCCGTCCAGCGCCGCCTGCACCCGCAGGTCCGCCGTAATATACACCCGGTACCCCCCGGTGCGCAGATCTTCTACCGCCTCGTTATAGGTGCAATTTTTCAGCACCATCAAATCCGCCACCACATCATCAAACACCTTGTCCGAGACATAGCTGAACACCGCGCCGTCTGCATTTTCGTTTTTGGACGGCGCGTTTTTGGGCTGAATCACAAACGGTTCGTCCAGCGCGTCGTTAAACTCTTTCTCGGTAATCTTGCCGGTTTCAAACATAAAGAACAGCACGTCGTCGCGCCGCTCGTGGCAGTTTTCGGGGTTTTGGTACGGGCTGTAATAGGTGGGCGCGCGGGTAATGCCCGCAACGGTGGCACACTCCGCCAGGGTCAGTTCGCTCACGCTTTTGCCAAAATACACCTGGGCGCCCGCCTCCACACCGGCCACCGTTTCAGACAAGCTCATGGTGTTCAGGTACGCCTCCATAATCATGTCCTTCGAGTACCGATTGTTCAGCCCCCATGCACGGAAAATTTCCCGCAATTTGCGCCTGTATCCTTCGGACTTGTCGCCGTCCTCCCCCACCACCTGGTCCTCGCCGGTCAGGTTTTTCACCAGCTGCTGGTCAATGGTAGACGCGCCAAACGTGTTGCTTTGGAACTGGAACACTTCATTCAACAGCGCATACGCCGTGCGCTCAAAGTTCACGCCATGGTGTTCGTAAAACGCCCGGTCTTCGGTGGCCACCACCGCGTTCACCAGGTTGTCGGGAATCTCGTTCAGCGGCACCCAAATGCGGTGCTCGGACCCGGACAGCTCCTGGTAAATAAACCAGTCGTCCTCCTCGCGGGCGTTCGGGTTATCGGGGTTTGCCGCCATAAAATAACTGGTCTGTTTCAGCTTCATGTTTTCCAGATCCAGTATATTATCATCCTCGTTGGTGGCATCCACCACGTACTGCACCATCTGCACCACCACCAGGCTCAGCACAATAACCGCAATGCAAAAGCACACAAATATCGCCTTGAAAAGGTTCAAGACCATCACCTTTACCACGGTGCGTTTGCGGGCTTTTTTCTTTTTGGGCGCGGGCTTTTCCGCCGCCTTCACCGGCGCCTGCACGCGGGTTGCGTCGTCCGCCAGGGCGCTGTCCTTTGGCGCGGGGGCGTCCTGTGCGTCTTTTTTCTCTTTATTCGCCGGCGTTATCACACGGGTTGCCCCGGCATCTTCCTTTGCTTTTTTGCTGCCGGTCTTCGCCGTTTTCTCTTTTTCCGAAAGATCAAACGGATCCACCGTGGCTGCCTGTGCTTCTTTGGAAGATGCGGCATCCTGTTTGCCGGGTTGTTTTTCCTTCACGTGCGGTCCTCCCTGCGCAGCGCCTGCCGGCGCCGAAACTAAAAAAGTGTTTTGCGGCATCCGTCCCCAGTTCCGCAGCACAGCGGATATATGAGCGGATACTATAATAGTATACCACAAAAAGTGTGACGAGATAGTTACAAATTTACTTCAAATTTCAAAATAGTATCCCTGCCATTTCCGGTTTCCACTTTCCCCGGCGGATATGGTATAATGACCATGTTCTTCACGGCTATTTTTACACTGTGGGAGTGATGACACATGCCAACCCTTGCCTATCCGTTCGACGGTGCCGAGATCCTACAAAAAAAGCGGGCACTGAAAAAGGAACTGTCCGCCAAAGACGCGCTGGTGGAAAAGCGCATTGCCATTGTCGGCGGCAGCACCGTGGGCGAAATAAAAAATATTCTGGAATTGTTTTTGTTGGACGCCGGTATCCGCCCGGTGTTTTACGAGGGCGGATATGGCCTGTTTTACGAAAACGTTGTGTTTGACGACGGCGCCTTGGCCGCCTTCCAGCCGGACGTCCTCTACATCCATACCTCGAACCACAACCTGCGCGCATGGCCCTCTCCGGCGGACAGCGTCACCACGGCCGAAGACAAACTACAGGCGGAATACACCCGCTTTTCCGCGGTATGGGACGCCGCCACACAGCTGAACTGCGCGGTTATCCAGAACAATTTTGAGGAACCCCTCTGGCGAAATTTTGGCAACCTGGACGCGGTGGATATACGCGGCCGGGTGCGTTTCGTGCGCCAGCTAAACGAAAAAATGGCCGCCTATGCCGCCGGCCACCAGAACTTCTATGTACATGATCTTGCCTATCTGGCGGCCAGCCACGGCCTGGACGCCTGGTGCGACGTTTCCACCTGGTACGCCTATAAATACTGCTGCGCCGTGCAGTATATCCCGGATTTGTGCCACAGCCTGGCCTCGCTCATCCAAAGCCTGTTTGGCAAAACCAAAAAAGGCGTCGTGTCGGATCTGGACAACACGCTGTGGGGCGGCATTGTGGGCGAGGTTGGCTCCGAAGGCATCGAGGTGGGCAGCGAAACCCCCGCGGGCATGGCTTATGCCGAACTGCAAAGCTACCTGAAAACCTTGTCGCAACGGGGCATCCTGCTCACCGTTGCCTCTAAAAATGAAGAAGCCGCCGCCCTGTCGGGCTTTACGCGGGCCGGCAGCGTGCTCTCGCGGGAAGACTTTTTGGCGTTTGAAGCCAACTGGAACCCCAAAAGCCACAGCATCGCGAAGATTGCCCAGGACCTGAACATCGGCGCCGACAGCCTGGTGTTCATCGACGACAACCCCGCCGAACGGCAGGAGGTTACCCGCGCCCTGCCGCAGGTGGCGGCGCCGGCCATCGGCGCGGTAGAGTACAGCATCCGCGCCCTGGATCGCGGTGGATATTTCGAGGTCAGCAGCCTGTCCGCGGACGATGTGCACCGCAGCGAAATGTACCGCGAAAACGCCCTGCGCAAAGAACTGGAACAAAGCGCCGGCAATTACGAGGACTATCTGAAAAGCCTTGCCATGACCGCCGACATTCTGCCGTTCCGCCCTGAAACGCTGGAACGTGTTACCCAGCTTATCAACAAAACCAACCAGTTCAACCTGACCACCCGGCGCTATACCGCCGCCGAAACGCAGCAGTGCATGGACGATGCCGACACCGTCACGCTGTCCGGCCGCCTGGTGGATACTTTTGGCGACAACGGCATCACCTCGGCCATCATCGCCCACCAGCAGGGGGATACCCTGTCCATCGACCTGTGGGTCATGAGCTGCCGCGTGTTCAAACGCCACCTGGAGTTTGCTATGTTCGACGCGCTGATGGCAGAAGCCCGGCGGCGTGGCATTCACACCATTACCGGGCGCTGGCTGCCCACCGCCAAAAACTTGTTGGTGAAGGATTTTTATGCTACAATTGGCTTTGACCTGGTGGCCGAAACCGACGCTGAGCGCGTGTTCGAGCGTTCGGTACCGCAGGAATACACGCCCTACAATCAAGTGATAAAGGTGGAAAACAAGGATGGATAAAGCACAGGTGCAAGCAGAAGTTCAGGAGATTTTTCGCGACAATTTCGATGACGACACCATCGTGCTGACGCGCGAAACCAACGCCGCGGATATTGAAGACTGGGACAGCCTGGAGCAGATCAACCTGCTGACCGCCATCGAGCGGAAATTCGGCCTGAAGTTCAACCTGAACGACGTGCGCGGCCTACAAAACGTGGGCGATTTGCTGGACCTGCTGGACCGCCTGCTTGGGTAAAGTTTGGAGTGAACTATCCATGAACACATACACACTGGCAGATTTATCGGTGGGCCAAACAGAAAGTTTCACCACCACCATTACTGAGGAAAAAATGCGCCTGTTTTACCAACTGACCGGCGATGAATCGCCCATTCACATGGACGATACCGCCGCCAAAGCCCGCGGTCATACCGGCCGGGTGGTATATGGTATGCTGTGCGCCAGCCTGTTTTCCACCCTGGCCGGGGTGTACCTGCCCGGGGCGAACTGCCTTTTGCACAGCGTGGAGGCAAAGTTTGCCAAACCGGTATACATTGGCGACACGCTCACGGTCAGCGGCACCGTACAGGAAATAAACGAAACCTTCGGGACCATCACCATAAAGGCGGTCATCACCAACCAGGCCGGCGTGCGGGTCACCCGGGGGCTCATTCAGGCCGGCGTCGAAAAAATGGACCGCGCCTAACACAACGGAGGAACCACCATGCCAAACACCTATCTCATCACCGGCGCCTCCAGCGATGTGGGCCTGTTGCTCATTTCGCGCCTGCTGTCCCACGGCGGCCCAGATGACAAAGTGATTGCCCAGGGCTGTGGGGACCTGGCCGGCATGGCCGCGCTGGCCACCACCTATAAAGGCCGCCTCTCCACCTATGACGTAGACCTTACCGACACCGACGCGCGCGAATTGTTTTTGCACAGCGTGGAGCAGTTGTCCGGTTGCCCCACCCATTTCATCCACCTGCCGGCGCTGCGGGTGGTGAACGCAAAATTCAAAAACTTCGACGAAGACCGTTTTGCACTGGACATGCAGGTACAGGCATTCAGCGCGGCGGCTATCTGCAAACGGTTTTTGCCGCAGATGGCGAAACGCAAACAGGGGCGGGTGCTGTTCATGCTCACCAGCTACCTGTTGGGCATCCCGCCCAAAAACACCGCCGCCTATATCATGGCAAAGGAAGCGCTGCACGGCCTGGCCAAAAGCCTCGCCGCGGACTACGCCGCCTTTGGCATCACCGTAAACTGCGTGGCGCCCTCCATGATGGAAACGAAATTCCTGGCCGATACCCCGCGCCTTATCGTAGAGGCAGCCGCCGAGGCCAACCCCATGGGCCGCAACGCCACCCCGGCAGACGTGGTACCTGCCATGGAGTTTTTACTGGGCGAGGAAGCCTCCTTCATCACCGGCGTGGTGCTGCCCATCACCGGGGGGAGCGCATAGCGATGGAAGAAACCCATTTTCGCCTGGCTACCCAGACCGACCGCCAGGCCATCATCACTTTTATGAATACCCACTGGGACGTCCGGCATCCGCTCATCAACCTGCCGGACTTTTTTGAATATTACTACCAAAGCGAACAGGATACCGGTGAAACCGCCCGCCTGCATTTCGCCCTGGCCCAGCGCGGCGGCGCTTTGGTGGCGCTGGCCGGCTACATTCCGGCCAGCCTGGCACAAACCCCGGACATATGGGTGTCCCTGTGGGTGGCGGACAAAGCCGCCAAAGGCAGCGGCCTGGAGCTGATGGCCGCCCTGCCGCAGCTGACCGGCTGCCGCACCCTGGCCTGCAACAACATCCGGCCAGAAACCCGCCCGTTCTATGAGTTCCTGGGTTATACCACCGGGCGCGTTTCGCACTTTTACCGCCTGGCGGACCGGCCCGCCTACGCCGTCGCCCGCATCGCGCAAAAGGAACTATTGCCCGCTGGCGGCGATGCCGTTCTGCGGCTGCTGTCCTCCCCGGCGGAACTGGCCGCCAGCGGTTTCATCCCGCCAAAAGATGCAAACCCGTATAAAGACCTGTGGTATATTTCCCGGCGGTACTTTTCGTTCCCACGGCAAAGCTACCGGCTGTATGCCGCCGCCCTGCCGGGTGAGGCCGCACCCCGGGCGCTGCTGACGGCACGGCTCACCCCCGTAAACGGCGCCGCTGTCCTGCGCTTGGTGGACTACATCGGCCCGGCGGATTTCCTCCCGCAGCTGGGCCGTGGCATCGACACGCTGCTGGCACAAACCGGCGCCGAATACGCCGATATCTATTGCGCGGGGCTTTCGCCGGAGACCCTGGCCGCCGCCGGTTTCACCCAGCGGCTGGAAAGCGACGCCAACATCATCCCCACCTATCTGGACCCGCCGGTGTACGAAAACATCGAGTACTATTACTTCACCAGCCGCCCGGAACACTTCACCCTGTTCAAGGCCGACGGCGACCAGGACCGGCCCAACATTCCGGTAGAATGAATAGGACCCTGCGCGGGGCAACCCATAGGCCGCCACCTTTTCCATCCCTTGGGTGAGCCGCGGGGTAGTATACCCGTTGTCGCCCTCCTCGCTCGGCCATGCGCATGCAAGCATGCGCGCGGCGCTCGTTTTGTCGGGCAATAACACAAATTTGGACACCATACCAATGCGTAAGCAGCCCGGCCATGCCTGTCAAAGGCACTGCCGGGCTGCTTTTTTCTGTTTTACCTACCCCATACCGCGCGGAACACCCGCGTTACCGGCTGCCCATGCCGCCGCCTTCGCCACCGCCGGAAAAGCCGCCGCCACCGCCTGTGGAGGAGTGCCCGCCACCGCCGAAATACCACATAGCATGCGTGGTAACCCCCGCGTTGTAACCACGGGTCATTGTATATCCCAAAGAATCCGACAACCCCAGCGCCATATCCACATCCACCAGCCCGGCCAGGCCGCCGGCAGTTTCCTCACCTTGAAAATATTTTGGATACAGCTCTTTAAACTGCACCGCCACCGTCTCGGCAATGCCAAACAGTTGGGCATATACCAAATACTCATTCCACAGTTCCACGTCCCGCGCCTCGCGCTCGTTTATGCTTGTGAACTCCTGCAAATACTTTCGGAACCCGAACATCTTTTTTGTCAGCGCATCGCCCTGGTTGCTCACTTTCACTTCTTTGCACGGGAAAATTCCCCACACTTTCGTCTCTTTCATTTCCACCGCATTCATCTGCAGCAGCGCTTGCAGCCCCAGGTCCTGATACTCCTTCAGCCACCTGCGCACCCGGGCAAAGTGCCGTTTGCTCCATTTTTCGAATTCTTTTGTCTGCAAAATGCCGCCCCGGCCGGCAGCGCTGTTCAACATAGAATACAACCTTCGTTCGGCTTTTTTCATGTCCGGGCGCGCCTTGTGCAACACAATCACGCTCGCTTTTGTCCCATTCACCATCCGGGTGCTCACCTCCGCCTGGCCCGCATACATCCATTTCAGCAGCAGCGCACCCACAATCGCCCCTTCGTTCGGCATCATTTGCAGCGACCGCAGCCGTGTATATGTGGCCGGCAGGCTGTTAAAAAATGGAAGTTCCCGGCTGTTTGGCGCATTCCTGTACGACGGTTTTATTTTCCCCAGCGCCGGCGGCTTTGCCAAACGGGTGCCCCGGCGGCAAAGCCAACCTATACAAATGGCACCGATAGCACCCAACACAAGAAGCCACACCACCACAACCGGCATATTTTCGCTTCCATAGTCGCTGCCTTCAAACGCCTGGTTTTGCACGTCCTCGGCACTGCGGTAGCGCACATCGGTCGGCGAAAACATCCCCTTGTCAAACTCGGTCATGATCCCCACAAACTGGTTCTTTTTCATCGCCCGGTCAGACTGTACCTCTATCTCGCCACCCGCAAACCCATAGTCCGCCGAAAAACCAAACACCCACACGCCGGTGTTCTGCCGGCTCAAATCCACTCCCGGGTACTCCACGGTAATATGTACCTTCTGTGGGCTATTCGAACCTTTCGGCACAAACACCTGGGTCATCATATCCGCGCCCTGGTACCCTTTTACCACATTGGTAATGCGGTAGGTCAGGGTATAGGTGTGGGCGCCATACTCGCCAAAACCCCAGCACAGTTCATATCCGCCGCCTGTTTGAATCACGCCGGATTTTCCCGCCTTTTCCTCGCGTGTTTGGTCTGAATCCCAGTTGCCCACGTCGATAAACACCCGGCCATCTTCATCGGTAACCGTAACGTCTGAAATCTCCTGGTTGTCCAGATTCGGCAGCCCAATGTAATATTCTGTGCCGGTGCCAATACCAACCTCCATCACCTCGGTAACATTCGCCGAGCCATCCTGCTGCAGCACCACGGCAATATCCACGGCCTCGATGGTATCCTCTATGCCATATACCATAATCGGAAACGCAAACAACAAAGACAGCAGGAGCAATACTCCTGCTGCCACAAGTACTATTTTATATACTCCTCGTCCCGCTTCCATTTTGCAATAACCCTTCGTGCACTATTTCTCCAGTATATCCCGTACTCTCTTCACGCGGCGTTGCCAAAAAGCATTCCCCACCGCACCGGCCGGTCCGCTTTTTCACGGCGGGTCTGCTTTTCCCACGGCAGATTCCTCGCCTTTGTTACCGGCCGCCCATACCGCCGCCGCCACCGCCGCCGGAAAATCCGCCGCCGCCGCCAAAGGACGAATGACCGCCACCGCCGGAATAGCGGGTATTGTGCGCGGTAACGCCCGCCTGGTACCCGCGGGACATGGCATACCCATAGGAATTCGACAAGCGCAGCATCACATACATGTCTATCGGCCGCACCTGGCCGGTGGCCGGGTCCAGCCCGCGGAAATAGTCCGGGTACAGCGCACCAAACTGCTGCGCCACCGCCTCCGCAATGCCAAACACCTGGGCAAACACCAGGTACTCGTCCCACAGCTGCACTTCTTTTGCTTCGCGTTCGTTTATGATGGTGAAATCCTGCAGATACTTTTTAAACCCAAACATCTTCACGGTCATGTCTTCGCCCAGCGGGGTCATCTCGTTCTTCTGGTACGGGAAAATCCCCAGGGATTTTGCCTCTGTCGTTTGCACCGCGCCCATCTGGCGCAGGTTCTGCATCCCCTGGTTTTTGTAGCGTTCCAGCCAGCCCTGCACCTGGGTAAAGCGGGTTTTGCTCCATTTTTCAAATTCCTTTGCCTGCAAAATCCCGTCCGCGCCCGCCGCGCTTATCAGCATATCGTATAGCGCGCGCTCGGTCGGCAGCATATCGGGGTCCGGCTGCCGCAGGCCAATCACGCTTTCTTCTTTGTTTTTCACCGTCTGCACTAGCACATCCACCTGGCCCGCGCGCATCCATTTCAGCAAAAACGCGCCGATAATCGCCCCTTCGTTCGGTATCTGCCGCAGGGAATCCAGCCGCGCATAGGTAGAGGACAGGCTGTTCTGGAACGGCAGCTCACGGCTGTAGGGCGGGTCCTTATACTCCGGCTTCATGCCACCCAAAGACAATGTCCCGGTCATCGATGACCGTTTCCGCGAGAAGATTGCCATTATTGCAGAAACAACCACAATAATCACCACCGGGTTAAACAATCCCCGGAAAATAGAGCCGACGCTTTTAAAGAAATCTTCTGCGCCCGCTTTGTAGTCACTGCCTTCAAACGCCTGGCTCTTCACATCCTCGGCGCTGCGGTCGCGCACGTCGGTCGGCGAAAACATCCCTTTGTCAAACTCGGCCATGACCCCCGCAAACTGGGAACGGGTCATCGCCTGGTCAGACTGTACCTCTATCTTGCCGCCCTTAAACCCATAGTCCGCCGAAAAACCAAACACCCACACACCGGTGTTTTGCTGGCTTAGCTCGTTTCCTGGATACTCCACGGTAATGTGCACATTCTGCGGGTTATTCGAGCCTTCCGGCACAAACACCTGGGTCATCATGTCGGCATCATCGTACCCCTTCACCACATTGGTAATGTGGTAGGTCAGGGTATAGGTGTGCGCGCCGTATTCGCCAAAACCCCAGCACAGTTCATATCCACTGTTTGTTTTTATCAGGCCGGATTTCCCCGCCTTGTCTTCGCGCGATTTATCAGAGTTCCAGTTGCCCACGTCGGTAAACACCCGGCCGTTTTCGTCGGTCACTGTAAAGTTTGAAATCACCTCATTATCCAGGTTCGGCAAGGCGATATAATACTCTGTATATCCTGTTTCCGGGCCTATTTCCAGCTGCACTACCTCGGTAATATCCGCCGAACCGTCCTGCTGCAGCGCCACGGTAATATCGATATCATCCAGGGTATCGGCGGCATACACGGTAGCCGGAAATGCAAACAGCACAAACAGCAGGGACAATGTCCCTGCTGCCACAGCTGCCACTTGATAAAATATTTGTCCTTTTTTCATCTATTCTGGGTTCCTCATTTGAGATAAACGAAATACGTAAACAGCCCTTACCTACCGCGCCATGGCAGGCATGGCGGCCTTCGCCGGGTCGTCCTGTAAATACTCCCGCACGGTAAAGCCCATGGACCCCGCCAACCATGCCCCGGGCAGGCTGCGCACCCGGCGGTTGTACTTGGTCACGGTGTCATTATACACCATGCGGCTCATCCGCACATTGTTCTCGTAGTTTTTCACTTCATCCATGGTCTTCAGGAACACGGTGTTGCTTTTCAGGTCCGGGTACGCCTCCGCCAGGGCATTTATACGCCCAAAGCTGCTCTGAATCATGTTCTCCTGCTGTTCCACCTGCTGCGCAGAGGACTTTGGGTCTATGCCCTGCCGCGCGTGGATGGTATCCATCAGGGTGCGGTATTCCTGGTCGGAATACCCTTTTGTCAGGTCTGCCAGCGTGTTCAGCGCGTCCCAGCGGGACGCCTGCTGCACGCCAATCTGGCTCAGCGCGTTGCCGCACAGCTCATCTGCGGAAACAAGGCCACGCTGCCCGGACAAAATCCACAGCACCACACCTACCACCAGCGCTACCACAATCAACACTACCACCAAAATTACTACCAGCAAAACGTTCCCTCCCTAATATACATACTTTTATTAACCATCCTTATGGTTGCCTTTTCATTTCCTTCTGCGCAAACTGTTGCCGCCATTGCCCTGCTGGCCATCCGGGTTGTTCTTGCGGGCTCTTATTCCCTGAACAATACCAAATATCACCAGTGCCACACCCAGCACAATCATGACAACAGCAGCCGGCGCACGCGCAATCGCATCGCCCAATGCAGCCATTTCGTCACCATTCCTTTTTGCCTGGCCGGCAGCGGCCGGCCTCCTCTATTTTCAAACATCCTTGCGGCACTGCAACCACCCTCTAAAATTCAGAAGGTACCTTAAGTATATCACATCCACTTTCCTACAACAAGCCAATCTTGTTCTGCATTCCCACTTTTCTAAAAATGATCCGGATACACGTCATTTATTTTCTGTTTCCCGGGGCTTTTTCATGGTCAGGGATATGCGTTTTTTCGCTTCATCCACGCCAATGACCCACACCGTCACAATATCTCCCACATGCAGCACATCCGACGGATGCTTAATAAACCGGTCGGCAATCTGGCTGATGTGTACCAGGCCATC
The DNA here is from genome assembly GCA_031549285.1 of Oscillospiraceae bacterium. Lineage (GTDB taxonomy): Bacteria > Bacillota > Clostridia > Oscillospirales > Ruminococcaceae > JAAYCI01. Next base: position 164,629 of record JAVBPZ010000009.1, read on the forward strand.
CTGGTGCACCCCAATATCCACAAACGCGCCAAAATCAATCACGTTGCGCACCGTGCCGGACAGCTCCATCCCTGGCAGCAGGTCCTTCATGTCCAGTATATCCCCGCGCAGCAGCGGCGGCGGCAGGCTGTCCCGAATATCCCGGCCCGGGCGCAGCAGCTCCTCCGTGATATCCGCCAGCGTTGGCCGGCCTATGCCCAGCTCCTCCGCCAGCTTAGCAAGCCCGATCTCTTTTTCCTTTTCCGGCAGCGCCGCTATGACATCGGTGCCGATATCCGCCGGGGAAAATCCACATATCTCCAGCAGTTTTTTCGCCGCAGCATAGCTCTCCGGGTGCACCGCGGTGGTATCCAGCGGGTTTTTCGCCTCCGCCAGGCGCAAAAAGCCGGCGCACTGCTCAAACGCTTTTGGCCCCAGCTTCGGCACCTTCAGCAGTTCTTTGCGGGAGGCAAACGGCCCCTCCTTTTCGCGCTTGTCCACAATCCCTTTCGCGGTGGCGGCAGACAGGCCCGCCACCCGCTCCAGCAGCGGCGCCGAGGCGGTGTTCAGTTCCACCCCCACGGTGTTTACGCAGTCCTCCACCACACCGTCCAGCTCCGCCGCCAGCCGCGCGGGCGGCATGTCGTGCTGGTACTGGCCCACGCCCACAGCCTTCGGGTCTATCTTCACCAGCTCCGCCAGCGGGTCCTGCATGCGCCGCGCAATGGACACCGCGCTGCGCAGGTTCACATCAAACTGGGGGAACTCCTGCGCCGCCAGCTTGGACGCCGAATACACGCTGGCGCCCGCCTCGTTCACCACCATATACTCCGCCCGCACACCCTCACCAGCCAGGTCATGCAGCACATCCACCGCAAATATCTCGGTTTCGCGCCCGGCGGTTCCGTTGCCAATGGCAATCACTTCCACCTTGTGCTTTTTAATCAGGTTTTTGGTCACGCGGGCCGCCTCGGCCACCCGGCCAAACTGTTCCACCGGGTAAATGACCGTGGTGTCCAGCACCCGGCCGGTGGCATCCACCACCGCCACCTTACAGCCCATGCGGTAGCCGGGGTCCAGCCCCATGGCCACCTTTCCGCGAATCGGCGGCTGCAGCAGCAGCTGCCGCAGGTTCTGCCCAAACACCTTTATGGCGCCCTCGTCGGCTTTTTCCGTCAGCTCGCTGCGCACCTCGCGTTCAATGGATGGGTGCAGCAGGCGGGTATAGCCGTCTGCTGCGGCCTCCGCCACCTGCATGCCCGCGCGGCTGTTGTTTTTCACCACTGCCGCCGCCAGCAGCGCGCCGGCTTTCTCGCTGTCCACCGTCACGCTCACCTTCAAAAAATCTTCCTTTTCGCCGCGGTTCAGCGCCAGCACCTGGTGCCCGGCCATCTTTTTCACCGGCTGGGCAAACCCATAATAACCACTGTACACGCTGTCTTCTTCCTTGGCGGCTTTGCTTTCCACCAGCGCCGTGTCCGCATAAAACCGGCGCAGAATATCCCGCAGCTTCGCGTCGTCGGAAAAATCCTCCGCCAGCACATCACGCGCGCCGGCCAGCGCCGCCGCCACATCCGGCACCTCTTTTTCGGCGTCTACATATGCGGTGGCCAGCTCTTCGGGGTCATCTTTCGCGTCCTGCGCCAGCAGCCGCTGGGCCAGCGGCTCCAGCCCGCGGGAACGCGCCACGCTGCCGCGGGTTTTGCGCTTCGGCTTGTACGGCCGGTAAATATCCTCCACCGCCGCCAGGGTAACCGCCGCCACCAGCGCCGCGGCTATCTCCTCGGTCATCTTCCCCTGCTCTTCTATAGAGGCGCTTACCTCGCCCTTCCGTTCTTCCAGCCCGCGCAGGTACTTCAGCCGCTCGTCCATTTCGCGCAGCACCTGGTCGTCCATAGACCCGGTTGCTTCTTTCCGATACCGCGCAATGAACGGAATGGTGTTCCCTTCGTCAATCAGCGCCACCGCCGCGCCCACGTTCTGCGGCGTCAGTTTAAATTCCGTTGCCAATACTTTTACAAAATCCATGGTTGCTGTTTGCCTCCCGGCTTATAGTAAATATGTGCCCCTGGTTCCTTTGGGACGAGCCCTACTGTTCTTCTTTTTTGTCTTCTTTTGGCTCAGGCATATTCGCTCTTGGCTCTTTGCCGTTTGCCGCCTCGCCCTCCGGTGGCGCGTCGGCCTTTTCCTGCGGCGGCTTTGGCTGCTCCGGCTTCTCCGGCACTTTTTCTTTTTTGTTTTCACCCGCCTGTGCCTGTTCCGCCGCCTTGACGTCCCCGCCTGCCTTGTCCTGCGTCGGCGGCCCGGTGTCTACCCGCGCGCGGTCTATCTCCCGCGCCGCCAGTTTCGGCGCCGGCGCTGCCTTGCCCGCCGCATCGTCGGTCACCTGCACCCCCACCGGCACCAGCGCCTTTTTGCGCTTGTAGTACTGGCACCACAGCACATACACCGCCAGCCATATCAGCGACGAAAGCGAAATAAACACGCCCTGCCGGAAGCCTGGGGTCGCATACCGGAACACAATCTCGTTGTCACCGGCCGGGGCGTACACCGCCATCATGCCACCGGACACCTTCATCACCTCGGCCTCATGCCCGTTCACTGTAGCGGTAAAACCCTCGTCATACGGCACCGCAAAAAACACCAAGTTTTCCCTGTCCATATTAATTTTGCAGGTAAAGCCGGAGGAATCCGCCTGCACGTCATACGAGGCGCTGGCCCGGCGGTCCGCCGCGTCCTGCACATAGGCGTCATACCCCACCGGCTCATACGCATACCAGCCGCTGTTCCAGTTTTCTTCAAACGTGGCGTCCGGAATCTCCGGCACCTCCCAACGCACCGCTTCCCCCTCATACAAATAGCTATACTTATTTATCTGCTCCGCCGACAGGCCAATCCCGCGCATCAACACCAGCGAACGGTCATCCTCCGCCATGTTTGTCAGGTAATCCATGTTGATATACTCGTCATACGTGAAGCCCAGCGGCACAAAGTTTTCGTTCTCATATACCGCAAAAGGACCCTGTTCCTTATAAAACGTCCAGCCCAGGTTGCCATACATTTCATGTTCGCCGCCCGCCCGCTCAAATGCGGCGCGCTCCTCTATCGGCATCACGGTATACTTCACGCTTAACAGGCCGCGCAGGGCGTACTTGTCCCGTTCCGGCTTGCTGGACACATCCCGCTTCACCCCCACCATGGGGTAAAACTCCATGATGGACGACGACACGGTGGAATTAAAAGTCTGCAAACAACTTCTGTCCATCCACAAACCCAGGTTCTCATAACACTGGTACGCGTCTATCCGGTAAAAATCCTCCTCCGGCAGTTCCAATTCCGCCGTGCCATAATATTGCTCGGTGCGGTAGTCCGCGTCGTTGTACCACTGTGGGAACTTCCCCAGCGAAATATGAATGACGCTGTACAGCACGGAAAACGCCATCACGGCGGCCAGCAACCGGCGGGCAAAATGCGGCTGTTTCCGGCCCGCATGCACCAGGAAATAAAACACCCCCACGCCTATCAGCGCGGTAATCACCGTGGTCCAGAACTTGCTGGGGTACTCCGCCACCCCCACCGTCCACTCGCCGTCCTTTTGGGTGGGCAGCAGGCCAAATATAACATACAGCCCCGTTAATATCACAGCAAATTTTGCGCCCCATGCCAGGTCAATGTCCTCGTCCTCCAGGCTGCGCATGGTGGCAAAACACATAATCAACAGCGGCATATAGAACCACCGCGCATAGTAGCTGGCGTTAAACGCGTAAAAGCTGGAGTTCAAAAACGGCACCAGCGCCATAATCAGGCAGATGAACAAAATGATTTTTGTCGCGGTTTTCTTGCGGCTTTTGCAGTACGCCGCCACACCGGCAACCGACACAATAGGCAAAAAAGCGCTCATGCTGGTCCATTTTATGGCGCCCTCGGTAAACAGGTTCGGCATATACGGCGGGTCCGGCGGCAGGAACAGGGAGGCAAAAATATTGAAATATTGCTGCACGTTCCAGAACATCACTATGTTGAATCCACTGGCAAAATCACTGGTGCGGGGGTTGCCCAGCAGGCTGTAGAACGACGGCAGCGCCAGCGCCATGCCAATGCCAATGCCCAGCACCGTCTCTATTGCCAGCAGCCCAAATTCCTTCCCGTTGATGCGGTACTCCCGCGTTACCACCTTCACCACAAAATAAATGACCAGGAACACCGCGTTGCCAATAAAGAAGAAATAGCTGTTCAGCAGCCCCAGGCCCAGGAACAGCGCAAACCAGCCGCGCTTTTTTTCGTACACAAATCCATCCAGCGCCCACAACATCAGCGGGAACAGCACCACCGGGTCCAGCATGTGGTTAAAGAAGATATTGTATACATTAAACCCCGCAAACGCGTACACCACGCTGCAAATCACCGATATGTTGCGGTTTTTGGTATAGCGGGACAGGTACAGGTTGGCCGCGGCGGCTATGCCGCCAAACTTCAGCATAAACAGCGGCACCATCAGGTATGGCATCCACCGGCTGGGAAACAGCATGGTCAGCCACAAAAACGGCGAGCCAATATTATAGAACGAATACGATGTGATCACCGATGAACCAATGTCGGTAGCCCAGCTCCAGGTGCCGCCGCCGTTTTTAATGAACTGCTGCACATACATATAAAAGGGGATTTGCTGGGCGTTGTAGTCACCGCAGTACAAAAAGAACCCCTTGTCCACTATCAAAAACGGCAGCAAAATGGCCAGCGCCCCCAGCATGCCCAGCAAAAAGCTGAGCAAAATGCTGTTCATGCCGGGCTGCTTCACCAGCGGTGACACACTTTTCTTCATCTGTTTCCTCCGGTATGGTATAATCGTGTATAATACATACATTCTATTACTCTGCTGTAAGGATGGTGCACTGCTATGGCTGTTATGGAATCCCCTGAAGTTTACTCGTTCTCCGCGCTGGTCTCCCGCATGAAATACATCACCCGCTGGGGGCTCATGCGCTCTGGCCGGGCCGAAACGCTGAGCGAGCACACCGCCGAGGCAGCCATGCTGGCGCACATTTTGGCGCTCATTGCGCGGGACATTTGCGGGGATGCGTCCATCCGTCCCGAAACGGTGGCGGTGGCAGCGCTGTACCACGACGCCAGCGAAATTTTAACAGGGGACATGCCCACCCCGGTAAAATACAAAACCGAAGCGCTGAAAACCGCCTACAAAGCGGTGGAGAAGGAAAGCGCCGAGGCGCTGGCCACGCTGCTGCCGGCAGAACTGCAGGGCACCCTGCGCCCGTACCTGACCGGCGAACTGCTCAGCCCCGCAGAGCGCACCCTGCTGAAAGCGGCGGATATCCTCTCGGCGCTTATCAAATGTATAGAAGAAGAAAACGGCGGCAACCGGGAATTTTCCTCTGCCCACAAACAGCAGGAGGCAAAGCTTGCCGGCATGAACTGCCCGGCGGCGGACTATTTCATCGCCCACTTCCTGCCCTGTTATGAACACACATTAGATGAACTAACGCGATAAACACACTATAAAGAATGAGGCGTCTGTCTTTTCTTACAGCCTGGCTGCCATTAACGGCCCGGCTGTATTTTTTTCAGTCCGGGAGCATTTCCGCCGTTTCTTTTTGGTAGGCAAACGCCAAATCGGCCAGACGGCCCAGGTCCGAAAAATGCGTCAGCGCAAACCCCTCGCGCCGCAGGGCAGCCGCGCCGCGCAACCCGCGCAGGTACCCGGCCACCACCTTGCGCGCTTCCCGCATACCGCGCTCTTCGCCCTTTTCTTCGCACATGCCGCGCACCTGGTCTTCCATCACCTGCAGCCGCTGCGCCAGTGTTGGCGGCGGGGGCGCTGCTTCGCCGGACAGGGCAGCCTGTACTTCGCGAAACACCCATGGGTTGCCCATGGCTCCGCGGCCAATCATCACCCCGTCGCACCCGGTCGCCTGCACCGCCAGTTTTGCCCCGGCGGCATCGGTTATATCGCCGTTGAACAGCACCGGAATGGATACCGCCTGCTTCATGGCGGCCACCGCGGCATAGTTTACCCCGGGGGCGTACTGCTGGGCGCGGGTGCGCGCGTGCACCGCCAGCAAACGGACACCGGCGTCTTCGCACCGTTTGGCCACCTCCACACCGGTCAGGGTGGCATCGTCCCACCCAATGCGCAGCTTCACGCTCACCGGCCTGGCGCTTGCGGCTACCGCCGCCTTTGCCAGCCGGCCCGCCTGCACCGGGTCTTTCAGCAATGCGCTGCCTGCGCCGTGCCCCACAATCTTGTGCGCGGGACAGCCCATGTTCAAATCCAAAAAATCAAAGGTCTCGTTTTCGATAGCCCGTACCGCCTCGGCCATCACATCCGGCTCGGCGCCAAACAACTGCACCCCATAGGGTGCGCCCCCACCACCCCCGCGCAGCAGCAGCCGGCTTTTTTTGTCCTGCATGGTCAGGGCTTTGGCGCTCACCATCTCGCTCACGGTAAACATAGCGCCATAGCTGGCACACAGGTTGCGCATTGTATTATCACTCACCCCGGCCATCGGTGCCAACGCGGCCCCCACAGCAAGGTCTATGTCTCCTATGCGCAACCCGATGTCTCCCCTTTGCCGTTGTTGGCGTACGATAGGATTATACCACAATTCCCAAAACTGTGGTATAGTATTCTGTGTGATAAACCTGCCCCACATTTGCCATTCCCGCATGCTATTTTTGCCCTTGGAACAAAGAAGGAGGCCCATTTTGAAACTGCTGGTACTGGACGGAAACAGCATCCTGAACCGGGCTTTTTACGGCATAAAACTGCTCACCACCAAGAGCGGCCAGTTCACGAACGCCATCTATGGCTTCTTAAACATTTTGCTGAAGCTGGAGGACGCCGAACGCCCCGATGAAATCGCGATTGCGTTTGACCTGCCCGCGCCCACCTTCCGCCACAAAATGTACACCGGGTACAAGGCGCAGCGCAAAGGCATGCCGGAAGAGCTGGCCGGCCAGCTGCCCATTTTAAAGGAACTGCTGGCGCTGCTGGGCTATGCGGAAATCAGCCGCGAAGGGTATGAGGCCGACGATATTTTAGGCACCCTGTCCGCCGCGGCCGCTTCCCGGAACGAGGAATGCCTGCTGGCCACCGGTGACCGGGACAGCCTGCAGCTGGTGCGCCCGGGGGTCACCGTGCTGCTTACCACCACCCAGCTGGGCAAAGGCGAAACCACCCGCATGGACACCGCCGCCATCCGTGAAAAATACGGCGTGGAACCAGAGGCGCTGATTGAAACCAAGGCCCTGATGGGTGACGCTTCCGACAACATTCCCGGCGTGGCCGGCATCGGCGAAAAAACCGCCTTTGCGCTCATCCAGCAGTTCGGCACCATGGAAAACGTCTACGCCCATCTGGACGATCCATCCATCAAGCCCGGCGTCCGGCAAAAGCTGCTGGACGGCCGTGACAGCGCGGAAATCAGCCGCCAGCTGGCCATCATAGACTGCGCTGTTCCCATAGACACCGCACCAGGCACCTACAAAAAACAACCGCCGGACGCCGCGGCCGCCGCCACCTTGCTCTCAAAACTGGAAATGTATTCCATCCTGAAGCGGCTGAACCTGGATGCGCTGCCCGCCGCCGAGGAAAGCACTGATGCCACCACCGCCTCTCTACCCGCTGCCTGCGCGCAGCCGCTGCCAGCAGACCTGTCCGGCACCGTTTTTCTCTCGCCGGAACAAAACGGTTGGCTGTGTGTGTCCGCCGACCAAAATGATGTGTACATGGCCGGCAACGACAGCCCCGAACTGCTGAACCTGCTGCGGGACCCAAACATCGAAAAATGGGCGTTCGACACAAAAGAACTGCACAAGCTGGCCCTTGCTACCGACGACCAGCAGCGCCCCGCCCAAAACATTGTCTTTGACGCAAAACTGGCCGCTTATCTTTTGAACCCCGGCGCCGCCAGCTATGCCATTGTCCATCTGGCCGCGGAATATGGCGCGCAACCTACCTTCAGCTGTGCGGAACACCCAGATGCACCCCTGCTGCAACCGCTGTTCACGGCGCTGGCCGCCGCCTGCGAAACCGCCGAAATGACCAAACTATTGCAGGAAATAGAACAGCCGCTGGCCGAGGTGTTGGCCTCCATGGAGCTGGTGGGGATAGCGCTGGACGCCGCCGGCGTGCGCGCCTTTGGCGACCAACTGCAAACCGAGCTGCAAAAACAGCTTGCCTCCATTTATGAAACGGTGGGGTACGAGTTTAACCTGAACAGCCCCAAACAGCTGGGCGAAGCACTGTTTGAAAAAATGGGCCTGCCCACCCGCAAAAAAACCAAAAGCGGCTGGTCCACCGACGCCGAGACCCTCGAATCCCTGCGCAAATACAGCCCGGTCATCGACACCATTTTGCTGTACCGCACCTATCAAAAACTGAACTCTACCTATGTGGAGGGCCTTTTAAAGGTGGTTGGCCCAGACGGCCGCATCCACTCCACCTTCAACCAAACCGAGGCGCGCACCGGCCGCCTTTCCTCGAACGAACCCAACCTGCAGAATATCCCTGTGCGTACCGAGCTGGGCAGCCGCCTGCGGGCCTTCTTCATCGCGAAACCCGGGTGCCAGCTGGCCGACGCTGACTACAGCCAGATCGAACTGCGCATTTTGGCGCACATCTCCGGCGACGCTGCCATGCAGGAGGCGTTCCGCACCGGCCAGGATATCCACCGCGCCACCGCCGCCAAGGTACACGCCCTGCCGCCCAACATGGTCACGCCGCAAATGCGTTCCGCCGCCAAAGCCGTAAACTTTGGCATTGTATATGGCATCGGCGCGTTCAGCCTGTCCAAGGACATCGGCGTCAGTGTAAAGGAAGCTGAACAATTCATCAAAACCTATCTGGACAGCTTTCCCGGCGTGCGGGACTACATGGAAAAATCGGTGGCATTCGCGAAGGAACACGGCTATGTTGCCACGCTGTATGGCCGCCGCCGTCCGCTGCCGGAGCTCACCAGCAGCAACTTCAACATCCGCGCCCTGGGGGAGCGCATCGCGCTGAACACCCCCATCCAGGGAACCGCCGCCGACATTATCAAGCTAGCTATGATCCGTGTATGGCAGCGCCTGCGGGATGAAAACCTGGCCGCCCGGCTGGTGCTGCAGGTACACGATGAGCTGATTGTGGAAACCCCGGACGCGGAAGCCCAGGCGGTGGCGAAAATCCTGCAGGAAGAAATGGAAGGCGCCGCTAAACTGGCGGTACCGCTGGACGCCGACGTGCACACCGGCAAAACCTGGCTGGCGGCGAAAGGGTAATCAAACGGTCAACGCTCCTTTTCCCCACCAGACCCTTCCGCGCATCCCCTCCCGGCCGAAGGCCGGCGCCGTTCCGGCGCCCCCGCCGCGCTGCACGTGCCGGCCCCCGGGCACGCCCGCCTTGCCAATATCCCACACAAAAACCAAAAGGAGCGGCCCCATGTCCACACAACCATCCGGCCTCACCTTTGTGCCGCTCGCTGCAGAATACCTGGATGCCTGCGCCGCTATTGCGGCCACCGCGCCCGACCCCTGGAACCGCCAAAACCTGGAAACCACTATATACGATCCCCACCGCCAGGGCTTTGTCGCCCTGCAGAACGGCGTCCCCGCGGGCATCGCCTGCTTTTTGTCGGTGGCCGACAGCGCCGACCTCGAAATATTTGCCGTCGCACCAAACCTGCGCCGGCAAAATATCGGCTTCGCCCTGCTTTCCCACAGCCTGGCCGCCCTGCAAAATCAAAACATTCGCCGCTGCCTGTTGGAGGTACGCGCCTCCAACACGCCGGCGCTGGCACTGTACGCGCGGCTGGGTTTCGAAACACTGGCCCGCCGGCCCGGCATGTACCACGCCCCCGCCGAGGACGGTTTCCTCATGGCCAAAACACTTCTGCCGGGATAATTTCTTTCCGGGGCAACATTCTATTTCGCCCCCACAAACTTTTTTCCCCAAAATCCTCCATCTCATTCTTTCATTTGAATCCCTCAAACCCATAAAAAGGAACCCCGCACATGAGAATTCTCGGAATTGAAACCAGCTGCGATGAAACCGCCGCCGCCGTAGTAGAGGACGGCCGCCGCATCCTGTCCAACGTCATCGCCTCCAGCGTGCAGGAACAGGCGCTGTATGGCGGCGTGGTACCGGAAATCGCCAGCCGCCGCCACATCGAGGGCATCAGCCAGGTGGCCGCCAAAGCCCTGGCGGACGCCGGCTGCACCACCACAGACATAGATGCCATCGCCCCCACCTATGCGCCGGGGCTTATTGGGGCGCTGCTGGTGGGGGTCAATTTCGCCAAGGGCCTTGCCTTTGCCGCCGAAAAGCCTCTGGTTCCGGTACACCACCTGCGCGCGCACATCGCGTCACTCTACCTCACTTACCCGGACCTCGCGCCGCCATTTTTGTGCCTGGTTGCGTCCGGCGGTCACTGCCACTTTGTCCAGGTGGACGGCTACACCACCTTCACGGTGCTGGGCCGCACGGTGGACGACGCCGCCGGCGAAGCCTTTGATAAAGTAGCGCGCACACTGGGCCTGGGGTACCCCGGCGGCCCCGCCATCAGCACAGCGGCCAAAACCGGCAACCCCGCCGCCTACCCGCTGCCCACACCCAAAACCCCCGGCCGGTACGACGTCAGCTTTTCCGGGTTGAAAACCGCCGTTTTAAACGTTGCCAACAACGCGAAAATGAAGGGCGAAGGCATCCATATTCCGGACCTTGCCGCCTCCTTTCAGGAAAAGGTGGCAGACATCCTGTGCGAGCGCTTGGCGCTGGCCGCGCAGGACACCGGCGCCCGGGTTCTGTGCCTGGCCGGCGGCGTTGCCGCCAACGACCTGTTGCGCCACAAAATGGCCGATACCGCAAAAAACCTGGGTGCCACGCTGTACCTGCCGGTCCCGGCGTTGTGTGGGGACAACGCAGCCATGGTCGCCGCGCAGGGCTATTATGAATACACTGCCGGCCACACCGCCGGCTGGAACCTGAACGCAACCGCCACCCTGCCCATGGAAGAAAACTATACTACCCCCACATAAAAAAACCGCCCAGCCGCAGGCGGTTTTTTATAAATATTCCCTACAGGAACGAATGAACGGAAGCCGGTCACACCCCGTACCCTAGTGCAGCACCGTGGGGTCCGGGTAAATGCGGAACAGCGCCTTGCCCACAATCTCGTCATCACTGACGAAGGTATTGTCCCACACGCGGGAATCCAACGAATGGTTCCGGTTGTCACCCATCACAAAATAATGTCCCGCCGGCACCACATACGGCCCGGCGCTTCCCTCCGGCACATCTTTTAGATAGGGTTCGTCCAGCGGCTCGGCGCTGCCGTTAATATACACCTTGCCGTCTATAATTTCCACCGTTTCCCCTGGTAGGCCAATCACCCGCTTCACAAATAACTGCGTTTCGTCGTCCGGCCAGCGGAACACTACAATATCCCCCCGTTGCGGGCCATCAAACAAATACGCCAGCCGCAGGCCAAACACGCGGTCCCCCACCTGAATGGTGTTTTCCATAGACCCGGTGGGCACCTGCGCGTTAATCATCACAAACTGTGTCAGCACCAGCGCAATCAGCAAAGCAATGCCCAGCGCCCACACCCACTCCAAAAAGGAACGGCCGCTTTTTTTTTCTTTCTGTTCTTGCTGTTCTTGCTGCTCTTGTTTGTCCTGAATTGCTTGCTGGTCCATACGGCTCCCTTCCCTGGAGTATTGGGTTTTCTCCTTCGGCGGTCATTTTCCGCGCAGAACGCCCTGCGCCACCCGCCGGCAGATTTTCATGCAGCATTATAGCATCCCCGCTTCCCACACGCAAGCGTTTCCTGGCGCATTTCACCTTTTGTTAACATACGAAATATGATACAATGCAAATAACCCAAAGGCCACCGGCCGGAAAGGACACTTCTTATGGAAGAACGCGGCAGCATCATTGCGCTGTTAATCGACGCGGAAAACGTCTCCCCAAAATACATCAAGGTCATTTTAGATGAGCTTAGCCTGTACGGCACCCCTGCCTACAAGCGCATTTATGGCGACTGGACCAGCACCGACATGGCCGCTTGGAAAAAAATCCTGCTGGAAAACAACCTCACGCCTATCCAACAGTTCAGCTATACCCAGGGCAAAAACGCCAGCGACTCCGCCATGATCATCGACGCCATGGATATCCTGTATACCAAAAACTGCGACGGCTTCTGCCTGGTTTCCTCGGACTCGGACTTCACCCGCCTGGCCTCGCGCCTGCGGGAAAGCCGCATGTTCGTCATCGGCATGGGCGAAAGCAAAACCCCTATGGCGTTTAAGTCTGCCTGTGATACCTTTAAGTATCTGGACGTGCTGATGAAAGCCCGTGCCGCAGAAGAAAAGAAGGTAGAGAATGACGAAAAACACCTGAAACCTGCCAAAAAAGCCACGCACACCGCCGGCAAGAAAACGACCCGCCCCGCCACCACGGCTGGTGCCTCGGCCGAAGCGGCCGAGACGGCATCCCCCGTGCCCGCCGCTGAGGAAGACGCGGGCTTTGTGCAGATGGGTGAAATCGTGCGGCGCGTTCGGGAAATTATCGACCACGACTCCGACGAGGACGGCTACATGCAGCTGGCACAGGTGGGCAGCATCCTGGGCCGCCTGTACCCGGACTTCGACACCCGCAACTATGGCTTCACCAAACTACACAAGCTCATTGACGTTACCGGAGAGTTCGAAACCAAATGTGACATGATTCCCGGCGGCGGCAAAAACCTGATGGTAAAAAACAAGTAACCATCTCCGTGGGCTTTTCCCATTCACACTACGCGGAATCCCTGTTGGCTGTACCTTCTGTGAAAAAGTAGCAACAAAAAACCTTCCCGAAAAGCAAACGCTTCCGGGAAGGTTTTTCTATTGTATCTTTTGGTCCAGCCGGCAGATCATCCGCCAACCCCGGCTGCCACCGTTGCAGTCCCACAACTTTTATAAAAGATCGCTTACTTCGCCTTACCCTGGGCCGCCACCGCGGCTTCCTTCGCCTTAATGGCCTCTTCATCCCCCAGGTAATACTTTTTCAGCACCTTAAAACTATCGTCAAACTCATACACCAGCGGCACACCGGTGGGTATGTTCACCTTCATAATCTCCTCGCTGGTCAGTTCGTCAAACACCTTCACCAGCGCCCGCAGCGAGTTTCCGTGTGCCGCAATCAGCACACGTTTGCCGCTCTCCATCACCGGGCGAATCACCTCGTTAAAATACGGCATCACGCGGTCGATGGTAATGGCCAGGCTCTCGGTCAGCGGCAGCTCGGCCTGGTCCGCATTGCGGTACGGGGCCTGCTTCGCGGGGTTGCGCTCGTCGTCCGCTTCCAGCGGGGGCGGCGGCACGTCATACGACCGGCGCCATACCAGCACCTGCTCCTCTCCATACTTCTCGGCGGTCTCCGCCTTGTTCAGGCCCTGCAGCGCGCCATAGTGGCGCTCGTTCAGCTTCCAGCTTTTTTCCACCGGCAGCCACTCGCGGTCCATTTCCTTCAAAACAATGTTCAGCGTGTTTATCGCACGTTTCAGGTACGAGGTATAACAAACGTCAAAATCAAACCCGCCGTCTTTCAGCAGTTTCCCGCCGTCCGCCGCTTCCTCCCGGCCCTTGTCAGACAGCTCCACATCGGTCCACCCAGTGAACAAATTCAACCGGTTCCACTCGCTCTCGCCATGCCGCACCAGTACCAGCCGCATCATGGTACATCACTCTCCTTACAATTTTAGTACTGTCATTATACCATGTCCCCCACAGAGCGTAAACTATAAAGTGCGCATTTCGTGCATTAAGCAGAACAAATAGAAAAAACACGACAACCTTGCCCCCGCCGCCACCAGATGGCAAAAGCTGCTTCCCCTCTTCCGAGGATTCGCCACATTGCCCAAATATATTGTGCATTTTCCGTGTTTTTTCCCCTTGACGCACTATATCTAGTATGATAGAGTTATTTGTGCAGAAGCGCGAAACAGAGGGTCTTTTCGCCATTTTTGTCTTCTGAAAACACCTATACGGAGGATTTCATCATGCAAAACACCAGCTTGCACATCGGCGTGCGTACCATCACCAAGCGGGATGGGCGGGTTGTTTTGTATGACGAAGGCAAGATTGCGAACGCCATTCTGAAGGCGCTGGCCGCCACTGGCGAGGAAGACGCCACGGTTGCGGCACGGCTGGCAAATGAAGTCGGCGATGCCATGGCCCAGCGCCGCGGCGTTGAAAGCTACCGCATAGAGGATATCCAGGATGAGGCGGAAAAAGCCCTGATGCGCGCCGGTTACGAGGAAGCGGCCAAACGCTATATCTTGTACCGTGAAGGCCGCACCCGCGTGCGGGAATCGAACACCGCGCTCATGCGCGCCTGCGACGAAATCACCAACGCGGACGCCCGCAGCTCGAACCTGAAGCGTGACAACGCCAACGTGGACGGCAACACCGCCATGGGCAGCATGCTGCAAATCGGCTCCGCCGCAGCCAAATCCTACAACAGCGCCTACCTGCTAAGCAAAGAACAGTCCCAAGCTCACAGCGAAGGCTGGATCCATATCCACGATTTCGATTTTTACTCGCTAACCACCACCTGCTGCCAAATCGACGTCGATACCCTGTTTTCTGGTGGATTTTCCACCGGGCACGGTTTTCTGCGGGAGCCGCAGGATATCCAAAGCTACGCCGCGCTGGCCTGCATCGCCATCCAATCCAACCAAAACGACCAGCACGGCGGGCAAAGCATCCCGAACTTTGACTATGCGCTGGGCAAAGGCGTGGCCAAAACCTTCCGCCGTTTGTTCATTGAAAACCTGACCAAGGCACTGCAGCTGCTGGCGCCGCATCATCCCTGGGACAAGGCGCATGTCCGCATCCTGTGCGACATGGCCCAGCAGGAGGCCGGCGTCGGTCCGCAGCTATCGTTTGACATTGGGTTTTCCACCGTGCTGCTTTCTTCGCTCTCTCTGTATGCAGACATCGAGCTGGCCGGCCGCGCAGTGGAGTTCGCCCGTACCTCTACCGAGGCGGAGACCGACCGCCGCACCTACCAGGCAATGGAAGCGGTGGTGCATAACCTAAACTCCATGCACTCGCGCGCCGGTGCGCAAACGCCGTTTTCCTCCATCAACTACGGCACCGACACTAGCCCCGAGGGCCGCATGGTCATTAAAAATGTTCTGCTGGCTACCGAGTCCGGCCTGGGCCACGGCGAAACCCCCATCTTCCCCATCCAGATTTTCAAACTGAAATCCGGCGTGAACTACGAAAAAACCGATCCGAACTATGACCTGTTCGAAATGGCCTGCCGCTGCAGCGCGAAGCGCCTGTTCCCAAACTTCACCAACCTGGACGCGCCCTATAACCTGCAGTACTATCAGCCCGGCCGCCCGGAAACCGAGGTCGCTACCATGGGCTGCCGCACCCGCGTCATGGGTAACGTGTACGACCCCACCCGCCAAACCGCCTATGGCCGCGGCAATCTCAGCTTCACCTCCATCAACCTGCCGCGCCTGGCGCTGGAGGCAAAAGGCGACGAAAAAGCATTCTTTGCCGCGCTGCATTCCATGCTGGATATGATCTCCACCCAGTTGTTAGACCGGTACGAAATTCAGGCCAAAAAGAAAATTCGCAACTTCCCCTTCCTGATGGGCCAGGGTATCTGGATGGACTCGGAAAACCTCGGCCCGGACGACGAAATTCGCGAGGTGCTGAAACACGGCACCCTGTCCATCGGCTTCATCGGCCTGGCGGAAACCCTGACCTCGCTGTATGGCCACCACCACGGCGAAAACGACGAAATGCAGCAAAAAGGCATTGCTATCGTGCAATTCATGAATGATTTCTGCGCCGCCAAAAGCGCCGAAGTAAAGATGAACTTCACCCTGCTGGCCACCCCGGCCGAGGGCCTGGCCGGCCGCTTCGTGAAAATGGACCGTAAGCGTTACGGCAGCGTGCCCGGCGTAACCGACCGCGATTATTACACCAACTCGTTCCATGTTCCGGTCTATTATCCCATCCCGGCGTATGATAAAATCCAAAAAGAAGCGCCCTACCACGCACTGACCCCGGCCGGCCACATCACCTATGTGGAGCTGGACGGCGACACCGCCGAAAACACCGAGGCCTTCATGGATATCGTGCGCTGCATGCACGACGCCGGCGTGGGCTACGGTTCCATCAATCACCCGGTAGACCGCGACCCTGTTTGTGGCTATGTCGGCATCATCCACGACGTTTGCCCGCGCTGCGGCCGCCGCGCCGGGGAGGCTATCGCACCGGAAAAGCTGGCCGAGCTGCAAAAGATGTATCCTGAAATGATTGAATACTGCGGCTGCCGCTAGGCACCGCCCAGTCCCATTTCTCTTTACAAAAACCATATGCGTATGCAAAGGAGGCCCTCTTATGAACCAGAACGAAACCGTTCCCTGCACCGCCGGCGAAAACGTCGGGTTCGAGCGCATTCGCCGCATTACCGGGTACCTGGTCGGCACCATGGACAAATGGAACGACGCAAAAAAAGCCGAGGAACAGGACCGGGTAAAGCATCCGCTGGACGTTTGAATTCTATGGAACAGCAAATTTTCACAGGCACAGGAGGCATCCAGGGTACGGATGCCTCGTTTTCTTTGTCCCTTGCAGGCTTCGTGGGCGATTCCATTGTGGACGGCCCCGGTTTGCGGTGCAGCATTTTTGTGCAGGGCTGTCCGCATGCGTGCCCCGGCTGCCACAACCCGTCTACCTGGCTTTTTTCCGGCGGGATGGAAACCACCGTTGAAGAATTGTATGCGCGCATCCGGCGCTATCCCCTGTGCCGGGGGGTCACCTTTTCCGGCGGGGAGCCCTTTTGTCAGGCGGCGCCGCTGGCTGCGCTGGCCGGCTTGCTGCGCGCCGACGGGTACGAGCTGGCCGCCTTTACCGGCTACACCTTCGAAGAACTGCTGGCCGGCGACGCCGCGCAAAAGCAGCTGCTTTCGCAGCTGGACGTGCTGATTGACGGCCGCTATCTGGACGCCCAGCGCAGCCTATCCCTGCGTTTTCGCGGCAGCGAAAACCAGCGCATTTTAAACCTGCCGGCCAGCCTGGCCGCATCGGCGCCGGTGTGGGAAACCCAGCCGCGCTGGGTGGGAAGCTCCCACACAAAATGAACCCCGGCGCGCCTCCCACCCATTCCACTTCCAGTAACCGCTGCCTACCAGGCCTCACGCCATCCCTAAAATAGATTCTTGTAAAAAGGCAACGGCCATGGCGAATGCTTCCCACCTGCCGGCCAGCAAAATCACCGGGGCGCACAACGCATAACCTATCTTTTGCGCTTTTGGTTTTCTTTACCAAATTATTGCCCACCACGCAGCATCCCTTGCGCATCCTTACCACGTCATGACCACCCGCTCAGCGGGTGGCTTGCTCAGCGCCTAGAAGGCGCTGGTACCGGCTGGCGCCTGAGGGCGCATTGAAAAGGTCATGCCTCTTGCATCTCATGCCCTGCCGCCGTTGAAACGGCAAAACTGCTCT
>JAVBPZ010000022.1:0-35001 GCA_031549285.1 Oscillospiraceae bacterium
CCCCCCCCCCCCCCCCCCCGCCCCCCGGCGGGCGGCGGGCCCCGGCCCGCCCCCCCCCCCCGGCCCCCCCCCCCCCGGCGCGCGCCGGGGGCCGGGCCCCCGGGCCGGAAAAAAGCAGTAGCCAAAACCCCCGCCCGGGGGCGGCTGCAGCGCCGCAGCGCGTGCCGCCCCCGGGCGGGGATGGGTGTGAGTTTGAATGTGGGAATTTGGGTTTCAGCTGGGGGTTTGGGTTGGGATTGGGTGTAAAGAAGGATCCATGGAATCTGCGCAAACAAAGCGATGGATTTCGCAAAGAGCAGATTACGCAAGGAAAAGCGTACGGAGCGACCAACGAAAGCCCCTGCCACAGCATGAAATGCCAACGGCACGAAACCAACGATAGCCAGCAAACCATGCAATGCGGCGGCCTGCAACAAAGCGTGGAAAGCCACTGTTTGCGCCGGAGGACAACCTATTTGCGGATGTATCCCCCACGCAGGCCGCGCACGTCGTTTACCGTAATCAGCGCCTCCGGGCAGGCCGCGCGAATGATGCCGATGGCTTCCTCCACACATTTTCGTTTCAGGTAGATCATCAGCACATCCACCGGGCCGTCCTTGCCCTCGCCGCGAATGGTGGTGACGCCGAACCCTTGCTGGCGCATGGACTCACTTACCTGGGCGTGCTCCTCGTCACAAGTCATGACCACCTGCAGGCAGGCGGTGCCCAGCGCCAGCTTGCCCTCGATGATGACCCCAATATAGTTGCCCAACGCGTAGGCAACGCAGTATACCAAAATTTTCCACGGGTCCTGCGTGATGGTGGACAGCACGTTGCTGATGACCAGCAGCCACAGCAGCACCTCAAAAAAACCGATGCAGGCCGCTTTGAATTTTTCCCCGCGGTTGATAAGCACATTGCGCACAGTGGCAAGCGATACCTCGGTTACCTTGGCGATGAAGATGAGAACATAAGACCACCACATGCTGGCTTCACTTCCTTTTTGGTGGAATGCAGATGCTGTGAAAGCAGGCGAATGGAATATCGTGCCGGTTAAGTAGGTTCGGCGATGGATTGGTCGGCAGCCTGGGCGGCGGCCAGGGCTTCTTCCGCAGGTTCCGCAGCGGGTAAAGCGGCGGGGCGTTTTTCAGTGGAAGTTCCTACGGCAAGTGGTTTGGTGGTTTGCGCCATGGCAGCACCGCCGGAGGGTTCCGTGGCGCCTTCTGTGGTGGAAGCGTCCCCGGCGATTTCCTTGGGCGCGGTTTCTTTTGCGCCCTCGGGCGCCGCCTGGCTTTCGCCCGGGTTGTTGCCCGCATCCACGGCAGCGTTCTTTTTCCGTTTGCGCCAGCGGCCGGGTGCCGCCGCCAGGGCGGAAGGTTTCATCGCTTCGCCGGTTACCGCGCGTATGGCGGCAAACATGCGCCGGAACTGCGCCAGGCCCAGCGCGCTGCAGTCCAGGTTGGTGGTGACGGCCTGGCCGTCCTGCTGGCGGGTGATAGACAGCGTAATATCCGCCGAGGTAAAAAACACCCGCTCGGAGGTATGGCGATAGTCGGTTTTGCAGCCAGCCAGGGGAATGGCCTGTTTTTCACGGCCCATTTTATAATAGGTAAGGGTGCCGTTTTCGTCCAGGCTCAGGCGCACGTTGTCAAAAAACAGGCTGAACAGCAGCAGCGCCAGGGCGCAGACCACACCCGCAATACATTTTATAATGACGCTGGTGGTGAACAGACCGGCGCCAAAATACACAATGAGGCCCAGCAGCGGGCTGTACAGGCACCACTTTATCAGCTCCCAGGGGGAGCGTTTGAACCACTGCATACAGGGGCCTCCTCTGCATATTTTCCTGATGAAAGTATATCATGTGGTACCGCCGCTGGCAAGGCGGCGCAGTGCTTTGAAAACTGCAGGGCAAGCCATCGGAATTCCTACGTGGCGGCCTGCATGCAACAAAAAAAACACATAGGCGCCCCGGCTTTGCCGGGACGCCTATAGCATAAAGCATAAATAGACAAACTATTTTATGATGGCCAGCACCACAAAATTCAAGATGAACAGGCCGGTGGATACCCACAAAATGGGATGGATTTCTTTGGCTTTTCCGCGGATGGTCTTGATGAGGCAGTAGAAGATGAACCCGGCCGCGATGCCATACGAAATGCTGTAGCACAGGCCCATGAACACCGAGGCAAAGAACGCGGGAACCGCCTCTTCCAGGTCGGTCCATTTGATATCCGCAAAGGTGGCCATCATCATGACGCCTACAATGACCAGCGCTGGCGCGGTAGCCCCTGCCGGCACAATGCCAATGAACGGCCCCAGCAAAATGCTGAGCAGGAAGCAGGCCGCGGTAACCACCGAGGTTAGACCGGTGCGGCCGCCCGCGCCGATGCCCGCGGCGCTTTCCACATAGGTGGTGGTGTTTGAGGTTCCAAAGATGGCGCCGATGGAGGTGGCAATGGAGTCCGCAAACAGGGCTTTATCCATCTTGGACTTGAAGCCGCTGGAATTTTCCAGCGCGTTCATGTCGGCGTCGTTGAAGATGCCGGTGCGCCGGCCGGTGCCGATGAAGGTGCCAATGGTGTCAAAGGTATCCGACAGGCTGAAGGCGAAGATGGTCATGAGCACCAGCGGAATTTTGGCGGGGTCGCTGAACAGCGAGAGCATGCCGTCTTTGCCCAGCGCCACGCCAAAGGTTTCACCTAATTGACCAAAGGTGCCGCCCAGTGTTGCAATGTATTCGGAAAAAGCTTTGTACACTTCGGAAACATGCACCAAGCCAAACGGGATGGCAATGATGGTGGCGGCTATGATGCTGATAAAGATGGCGCCGCGAACCTTCAGGATGACCAGCACCACCATGAGCAGCAGGCTGACCAGCGAGAAGATGATGGCTAATGTGTTAAAGTCCACCAGGGAAGGAACGATGCTGCTGTCGGCAATAACGGTGCCGCCGTCCAGCACAATGTTTTTGCCGGGGTCGGAGGTGAAGGAAAGGAATCCGGCGTTTTTAATACCAATGTAGGCAATGAAAATGCCGATACCGCCGCCGATGGCGTTCTGCAAACTGACAGGAATAGATTTAATAAGCAGCTTACGGACCTTGGTAACGGTGATGATGATGTTGATGACGCCGCACAGGAACACCATGCCCAGCGCCTGCTGCCAGGTGAAGCCCAACGCAAAACAGACGGTATAGGTGAAGAAGGCGTTCAGGCCCATGCCGGGAGCCTGCGCATAGGGCACGTTTGCAAACAGGCCCATAACCAGTGTGCCGGCCACCGAGGCAAAAATAGTGGCAAGGAACACCGCCCCGGTTGGAATGCCGGTTTGCCCCAGCATAGCAGGGTTGACGAAAATGATGTACGCCATGGTAAAAAAGGTGGTGACGCCGGCCAGGATCTCGGTAGAGACTTTGGTGTTGTTCTCTTTCAGCTTGAACATTTTGAGCATCGTTGTTACCCCTTTCCCGCATTCTTTGGTGCACGTTTTTCCGTGCATCCTCCTTGTGCTGGTTCTATTGTAAACGATTCAAAAGGGGGTTGCAATTGCTTTGTCACAATTTGTTAATAAGTAACGATAACAGCGGGCAAAAGTATACAGGACGCACAGAAAGGGGTATGGGGAAGGTGAGGGTGAAAAGAAGGGTGGTGGCATCGCGGGTGTTTGTGTGGCAGATAAAAAATTTCTGCCGCCATGCAAAGCGAAAAAACACGCTCACCGGTGCGGTAAGCAAAAAATAGCATACACGTGGAATTGAATCCCCCTTGGTTTTGTTGTATACTGAATCGCGGGGAGAATCATACTGGGGAGGCAGTAATGGACATACTGTTTTGTGCCTATGCCCGCGGTAGTGCCGGGGACGGGGTAACGAAAAAAGTATCGGCGCAGGCACTTGCGCTGGAGCTTTTGGGCCACAGGGTGGCTTATTTTTCTGTGCAGGACGCGGTGCTGTACCTGGTGGTGGGACGCGAAAAGACACGCCTGCTGGATGTAAAAGAAGGAATGTTCGGGGAATACCTGGCGATAGAAAACGGTCTGCGCATGGTGGCGGAACAAGAGCTATTCCCGGCGCGGCTGTGCTATATCCGGCGCATTTTTTGCACACCGTGGCATTTGGCGGCGCTGCGCGCATGGAAACAAAAAGGTGCCGTGTGTGTGGAGGAACTGCCCACCTACCCATATGACGCCGAGATAAAAACGAACAAAAGCCTGGCGTTCCAGGCGGTTGCCTGGCTGGAGCGGCGGTGCCGCGGCCAGTATAAAAAGTATCTGGATTATTTCGTGACCACCAGCGAGGACACGGAAATTTTTGGGGTGCCGGCCATCCACATAGAGAACGGGGTGGATTTGGCCGCGGTGCCATACGCGGAGCACAGCTTTGTGAAAAAGGATGCCATACGCCTGATTGCGGTGTCGACCATGGCGCCGTGGCACGGGTACGAGCGGCTGATAGAGGGCCTGGCGGCGTACGAGGCAGGCGCACCGGAGGTGCAGATTTACATTGACATAGTGGGCGACGGCGCCTGCCGGGCACAGTGGGAAAAGCTGGCGAAGAAGCGCAAAGTAAACGACCGGGTGGTTTTTCACGGGCGGCAAAGCGGCCCGGCGCTGGACGCGCTGTTTGCCGGGGCGGATATTGCGGTGTCTACCCTGGGGCTGTACAAAATAGGTCTTAGCCATGCGTCGGAGCTGAAAAGCCGCGAGTATATGGCGCGGGGTATCCCGTTTGTGTACATGGGCCGTTCCAGCATGTTTTCGCCGGAGGACGGGTTCTGCATGCAGCTGCCGGATGGGCCGCAGGCGGTGAATATGGCGGGTATTGTGACGTTTTACCAGGAACTGACCGCGCAAAAGAATGTGTCGCGGCGGCTGCGCTGGTTTGCGGAAAAATATTTCCGCTGGGAGATTTGGATGGACAAGGTTGTGAAGGCCGCGATGCCGGATGGGAAATAGGCCGCATGAACTGCATATTTTTTTCAATTCCCTTTACCGTAGGCGGGGGCGCCTCTGCTGCAGGGCACACAGAAAATGCAGGCAAGGCGGTATGGTGCAACGTAAAATAAAGCGGGGGGATGTTTCCTCGAAAAAAGAATAAGACACAAAAAAAGCCCGGCCGCATACTTGCGGCCGGCTTTCTGTCATCCCTGCGCCTGTTGGCGCCATGCGTTGTAGAAGGAGGGTGCCCGCCCGGCGCACATCACCGGGCGGGCTGTGAAAGGAGGTTGGAGGAAAATGAAAAAGGGTTTCTTGTTGGGGGGTGTTTGTTGGTCTGTGTACACTATACCGTCCAAAAGACAAAACCGTATGTAAATTTCGTGAGCAAGCTGTGAAAGACGGTGAAAGCTTTGTGAAGGAATAAACAGTATGGCTGTGGTTATACAGGATGGCTGTAGTCAAACGGGATGGCGGCACCGGACGTTTGCTCCGGCGGCGGTGGTATATTCAGAAGGAATACCGCGGTCCAGAAAAAAACACCGCCCCAAACCGGGGACGGCGATGTGTGGTATCGGTTGGGGGGTCAGCATTCCGCCTTTCGCCGCAGGGCTACGATTTCCTGAAAGCGTTTTTGCGAAGGGGTGCCGGTGACACGTTCCTTTGCCGGGAAGCTTTCATCGAACGCGGCGGCAGCGGCTTCGTCTATCTGGTAGATGGTATCCTCGCAGTAGCGGCCGCTTGCCCCGGACAGGGCGCCGGGGTATAGTTCGCACGCGTGCAGCGCCGTAGCGTACATGTCGTCCGCCATGCGGATGCCCAGCGTTTCGGCCGGGACAAAGCCCTGGCGGGTGTAGTAGGCAGGGTCACCACACAGCAAAATGGCGCGCTCGCCCATTTTGCAGGCAAGCGCCCGGGTGTGTTGGATCAGGCGGCCGCCAATGCCCCGGCCCTGGTACTGCGGCAGCACCGAGATGGGGCCCAGGCTTAGCACGTGGTATTCGCTGCCGGCATCCGCCTGGATGAGGCCCCTGACATAGACCACGTTGCCGACGATTTTACCGCCGTCCACCGCAACGATGTCCAGCGCCGGCACAAAAGCCGGGCTGCCGCGCAGGATGTGCAGCAGGTAATGTTCGTCACAGCCGGGGGTATGGTGGTTCCAGAAAGCCTCCCGCGTGAGGGTTTCGGTTTCGCGGTAGTCGGCGGGGCGTTCGGGGCGAAAGGTGATATCCATTTTGGCTCCTTTATGTGCCGCCCGGTGCGCGGGGGCCAGCGGCTGGGCTCGACAGCCGGCCGGCGGCCGGGCGTTACCCGTGGGAAGTCACAACCGTACCTTTGGGTTCACATACCGACCGTTACCGGCGGATTTTTTGCCATAGTTGATGGCGGCGACAGGGCACCTGTGCAGGCACGCCAGGCACAGTTCGCACTGCGCGGCGGCCCAAACCGGCCGTCCTTCTTCCAGCCGGATGACGCCGCGGGGACAGATGTTTGCACACAGTCCGCAGCTGGTACAGGCGGCGCTGACGGAAAAATTTCGTGTTTTTCTGCCGTGCTTGTACAGCGGGTACGCCACAGCGGTAAGCAAACCCGGAAGATGGCCCCGGCAGGAATTGTACCGTCCGGCGGCCTTGCGCTGAACCTGTCGGGCAATTTCCGCCATGCCGCGCTCGGCTGCTGCCAGGCGCTGGTTTATTTCAGCGTCGCGCATCACCGGGTACAGGATGGCATAGTTGTCCACCGTGACAATGCCAAAAACAGCGGTGACAGGGAGCAGCTTTCGGAAAAAACGTTCCGCGTCGCCGGTGGTGCCGCCGCAGTTCAAAACGGCGTAGGTATATGTCTCTTGTTTTGCCGGCAGCTGCAGCTTTTGCAAAAACTCGACCACCATCATGGGCAGGCCAAAAAAGTATACCGGCACAACGAACCCGATGGATTCGCCTGCTGCCGGCGCGAACGAGTAGTGCCCTTCCCGCACGCAATCGGCAATATTAACCAGGGTATCACCGGTGTGTTCGGCCAGCGTTTCCGCAAGGAAGCGGCTGTTGCCGGTGGCCGTGAAGTAGAAAATCATGGACGACACCTCGTAAGTTTATGTGTGTATTGCAGAGGGGGATAGCGCTGTGAAGCGACAGGGAAGGGAAAACCTGTGGAGGAAACAGCTATACGCCTAGGCTGTCTACCCAGGCGGCCAGCAGGTCTTTGGACAGCCAGCCGTTCAGTACTTTTCCCTCTTTCCACACGGCGGTGCCGGAAACAGAGGGACGCAGTTTTTCGACAGTTTCGCCCATGCCGCTGCTGCCGGATGTGGCAAACGGGACAATGATTTTTCCGGAGAAATCATAGCTTTCCAAGAAGGTGTTTATGAGGGTGGGCGCCACATACCACCAGATGGGGAAGCCCAAAAAAATGACGTCATAGGACGCAATATCGGCGCTGCTGTCCGCGGTGGGCGGGCGGAAAGCCGGGTCTTTCATCTCCACCGTGCTGCGGGCCTGCTCGTTGTGCCAGTTTAAATCATCCCGGGTATAGGGCACCTCCGGTTTTATCACGTACAGGTCGGCGCCGGCCGCCTCCGCCAGAGATTTTGCCAACCGGGCGGTCACGCCGCTGGCGGAAAAATAGGCCACCAATTTCTTGCTCATCCAATGATTCCTCCGATTTTCATTTGTTTAAAACCCATCATTCGTGCTGTATCCACAGTAACTAGTGGTTCTTCCGGTTAGCCACCGGCAGCCGGCGCAGCGCCTGGGCGCGCCGCAGGATTTGGCAGCATGGGGCGAAGGGGCGCCATTACGGTTACCCTAAGCCGTTCCGCCGGCCAACAGCTGTTCCAGCGTGGCCGCAAATGCGGCGTCCTGTTCTGGCCTGCGTTTCCCTGGGCCGCGCAGGCGGCCGCCGCCCTGGCGGATTTTCTTGGCCGTGTGCCGCGCCAGCAGCAGTGCGTCTATGTTTTCGTCGCTGTATACCATGCCGTCCTGGTTCAGCGGAATAGCCTTTTTTGCCAGGCACATGGCGGCCAGGCCATAGTCCTGGGTCACCACAACATCGCCCGCGGCCACCCGGTTCACCAGCGCAAAGTCCACACTGTCCGCGCCTTTGGAACCCGTGATGGTCTGCGCGCCCGGCTTTTCGAACTGATGTGAGGTGTCACACAGAAGCAGACACTCCACGGCATATTTTTGCGCGATGCGTACCGCCAGGTCCACCACCGGGCAGCCGTCCGCGTCCACAAGCAGTTTCATGGCGTTCCTTCCCTTCCCGGCGTTCTGTTCATTATACACCACCCGGCCCGGTGGCCGCAAACAACGTAAAAAGTGACATGACAAGCGCGCCCGCGCAGGTCCCGTGTGGAACACCGAGACAGCGGGCAAAAAAAAGCGGCGCAAGCGGTGCGTTTTTGGCACCGCCGCACCAGTACGCGGTCCCTTGCATCTTCCCCAAAACATCACGGCTGTGCCACAACGTTTTTGGGAAGGCAAATTGTATAGGTGCATAAATTTAACGCGAAAGTTTCTATGTCGATTATTTTCACGTTAATCAGATGGAAATAGCGTTTGTTTGGCCGGCATTCAAAATAGTTTTCCATTTTATCTTTATTTTCTACAACAGTTTTGGTTTGCCATGTTTTACAATAAAACGGCAAGAAATCTGATTTGGTTTTTCTGTTGGGTATGCAGCGGAAAAAGCGATTGCATTTTTGTGTGATGTATAAATGAATTTGCCTATTCGATGGGTTTCATTGTAGGCTGTTTTGAAGAAACGGTGTACCAAAAACCATCGACGGGACCATCCGTTCCTGTTATGCGCGTGTTGGGAAAGAAGGGATTCCAAATGAAAACAACAAAGTACCTTAGCATATGGTTACTCATTTCCCTGTTTGTTTTTCTGCTGACGGCTTGCGAAACCAATGACACCGACCTGAACACACTGAAATACCTGCAGGGAACCGTCACCAATATCACCACGGACACCATCACCATTCAAACCGACGACGGACAAAGCTATACGTTCAATCTGGAAGGTTCCGATATGAGCGAGGCGCCGGATGTAAAAGCCGGCAGCAAGGTCGATATCGTCTACACCGGAATCCTTAATGGGGAGGATACCGCAAACACGGCCCTGGTCAAGGTGAGCGATGCCCCGGCCAGCAGTATTCCCGCGGACGATGCCGCCCTGCACACATTGCTGGCGCCATATCTTTTTAAGTGACGCCAGCCCGGGCGGGAAACTGCCGCGGGCGCCGCGTGCCCCTATCATGCGGTTGGCGCGGTTGCCACCGGTACCAAAGGGCGGCGAGGGTATGTTACACCAGTAAGCTGAACGGCGCCGATATCTTTGGTATCACCGTGGCCGGGCTTGTCCAGCAAGCTGTTGACCGCGGCGCAGGATGCCAAAAAACGAGGTGATGGAATGACATCAAAACGGCATATGACATTGTATCTGTTGGCAATGCTCGGTTTTGCCATCCTTATCAGCGCATTTTGCGTGTTGTTTATGTTCCTGCTTACCCAAGCCACCAATCTTCTATATACGGTGCTGCCCGGAGCGTTGCATTTTCCGCAGCAGTTTTGGCCGCTGGTTTTCTGCCTGGTTGGTGGTTTGCTGGTGGGGCTGGTGGTGAAAAAATGGGGGTATTATCCAAAGCTTTTGCTGGAAGTGTTGGCCGATTTCAGGCGCACCCGGCGTGTGGAATACAAAAACGGATTCGTCTGGAAGGACGCCGGCAACGCATTTGTGATTTTGCTGTTTGGCGCGGCGCTGGGGCCGGAGGCTGTGCTTTCGGGCCTGGCCGGTGCGCTGGGCACGTATGCGGTGGACCGCATGGAGCGAAACCCTGCCACCAAAGCTTTGCGCAAAAATCACCCTGTCTTCAAACGGGTGATTTTTATTTTGCAGTGGGTCGTGGCCGTCGTACTGTATATGCTGCTGACCAGCAGGTTGGGTGTGCCCAGCTTTATTTATCGCTATACAACAACCAATTTCCAATGGCACCAGCTGATATGGTTTTTGCCCCTGCTGGTGCTGGGGCTTGCGATGGGACTTATTTTTGTGTGGGTGGAAAAAGGTTTTGCCAAATTGTTCCGGCCTGACAAAGGACGCCATATAATAGCAAAAGCACTGTTGACCGGCGCGGTGCTGGGGGTTACCGGGGTGTTTGTTCCGTTGCTTTTGTTTTCGGGTGAGGGGCAGCTGCCTACATTGGTGGCACAGGCAAACAGCATTTCCCCGGTGGTGTTGATTATTTTTGCTGTAGCAAAGCTGTTGCTGGCGGCGCTTTGCCTGCAAACAGGCTGGCGGGGCGGCAATATCTTCCCGCTGGTGTTCGCGTCTTTCTCGCTGGGGTTCGGGCTTTCCGCGCTGTTGCCCATAGACGCGGCCTTTGCGGCCTGTGTCATTTTGGCAACGCTGTTTTCGTTTGTTACCAAAGAGCCGTTGCTTGCAGCGTTGTTCATTGCCCTGTACTTTCCACTGGCATTCATTCCCTATATTTTGCTGGCAGCCTGTTTGGCGAGCCCCAAAGCGACGATGGACATGCTGAAAAAGGTATACAGGAAAGTGCGGCAGGCCGTTGTTGACAAGAAACAGAAAAACGCACCATGAGATTGCCTGAAAACGTCCGAGGAAAAGCATTTTTGATAGCCTGCAGAAAGGGGCTGTTTCCATGAAAAAGAAAATCCCGCTTATAAGCACCTTGCTGATTTTTGCGGCGGCGGCGGTTTTTTTTACAGTATATAAAAGTGATACAGTGCAAACAGGCACGTTTGTATTTTGGGGCGGCAATACACCCTTCGACCTGCTTGCGGCCACAACCAACGCACTGAATGGCGCGCTTCTTGCGCGCAGGCCGGACCATTACAAAAACTTTACCGTGGTGGGAATTATGCTTTTTGCCGTACTGGGCGGCATTGGGGGCGGCGTGAGCCGGGACATCCTGGCCGGCCAGCCTGTTGCGGCACTCACCAATCCCGCTTATATTCTGCTGTGCCTGGTTGCAGGTGTAATTGGGTATTTTGTGGCATACAAACAAGGGCAGATATTCCGGGAGGGCCTCTTCCAATTTATGACAGCATTTTCCCTGCCGTGGTATGCGATTGTCGGTGCGCAGGTGGGGCTGGACGCCGGACTTCCCATATTAGGCTGCATTTTCCTGGGTGTGGTGGGCGCCACCGCCGGCCGGTATTTGATTGACCTTAGCTGCGGCGTGCCGCCCAAGCAGTTTGTACAGGGCGAGTGGTTTGTAGTCATTGCTATCCTTACCGGGATTGTGTGGCTGGTTTGCGATAGCCTGGGTCTGGCGATGCTGTTTTCTAATTTGATTGCATTCGGCATCGGGTTTGGTTTGCGGATACTGGTGCTGTATCTTGCGTCCGAGGAGCCATTGGCCAAAGAACCGCCGTCTGCTTATCTGCCGGATGACGGGCGGCCGAAGCTGGAGCGCAAGTTGAAAGAAGAATCTGTACGGGAGATGAAGGTAATCGGGCTTCCCGAAGATGATTTGAAAAAGAAAATTGACGCGCGGCCAAAGCAGGATGGGAAAACATCTTAGGGTATTCGCCAGTGCCCAGTATGATGTGCTCGCGCAAATGAATGGTATCATACCGCGGTGCAGGCCGTAGGCCGACATCCTTTTATTCCCTTGGGCGAAGACCGCGAGGTATTATACCCGTTGTCGCCCTCCTCGCTCGGCTATGAGAATGCAAGCATTCGCATGGCCCTCGCTTCGTCGGGCAATAAAAGGCGGAAGGCCCTTCTATAATGTCTTCGGTTTTTGGTTCGGCGCGTGGATGGGGTCCGACAGCTCCCGCCATAGGAGATTTTGCGGTTCGTCCTCGCTTGCCAGAGGTGTCTTATTTTGGCGTGCAGCATGGGCTTTCCGCCTTGCAGGTGGGCTACTGTACGTGTCGAGTCCCTCGGGTACCAAAAAAACAGACCCCGGAGGGCCTGCTTTTTTTGGTACGCCAGAAGGGACTCGAACCCCCGACCCCCTGCTTAGAAGGCAGGTGCTGCTATCCAGCTGAGCTACTGGCGCGTGTTTTGGCGGCCCGGGGTTTGGCGGGGCCGTGGTGCGGTACAATATTTTGCCGGGTTGCGCTTTTTGCCGCAAAGCGGCGCGGTAAGGAATACGCATTTTATTTTACCGTATCGCCGCGCGGGAAGTCAAGGACGGGGCGCTTGCCTTTTGACTGGAGGCATGATAAAATATTTTTGCACAACTTCATGCGTTTGGCACTTTTCATTCTGGGTAATCGCTGATTAAAGCCCGGCACGTTCTGGCGGCACATCTTTGCCCGAATGGCACGCCGCAAAACCCTCGACAATAAACCCATTATTGCCTGTGGTTTTGTGATGCACCCTCGGTCAAACCTGCACCCCCAGCCCGCACCGCCATTTTATCGTCGCTTACCTGGAAATGGCGTGCCGCATGGGGTTTTGTGTTTTCTTCAAGGGATAGATATTTTTTCGACTTGTTGGGGCTCTTGTTCCTTTTTGGAAAGGGAGAGGTTGTATGCCGGAATGTTATACATATAGCCATACCGCCACGCAGGCGCTGATGCGCAGCGGGCAAACGGTGGCCAGCCATGCGGCGTTTTTGGCGGGCGCCGGTGGGCCGGATATTTTGTTTATGTACCGGTTTTGGCAAAAAAAACGCAGGCCGGACCTGCCGCGCCTGGCGGCGCGGATGCACCATAAAAACACCGGGGCGTTTTTGAACGCACTGCTGCAGCTGGCCATGACGCCGGTGCAGCAAAGCTATGCCCTGGGGTTTGTTACCCACTATGCGACCGACTGCACGCTGTACCCGTACGAGCTGGCCATGAGCCGCCCGAATATGCCGTATGGCGAGAAAAAAGGCCTGTACCGCATGGAGACGGACCTAGATTCGACCCTGTACCACAAGGACTACAAAACCTATTTGGTGCCGCTGCAGGCCGGTACACCTATTTTGATTACCGAGGATCTGGCCCAGGTAGCCACGCTGCTGCATGACGCGATACTGGAAGTGTATGAGGTGGATATTCCGGTGGTGGCGCTGGCGGATACTTTTCATGACAACCTGACCATGCGCCGGCTGATGATATCGAAGCGCGGGGTGAAGCGGGCGCTGGCGTTTATGCTGGAACCGCTGGCGGGGAAAAACTACGGCGGGCCGCTGTATGTGCGCATACAGCCAGGCGAGGCGCTGCGCCGGTTACCGGAAAAATGGCGCAACCCGTATACCGGGGATGAGATGGACCTGACGCTGGACGAGGTGATGGCGCTGGCCCAGCAGACCGGGGCGATTTGCATTACGGCGGCCATGCGGTACTGGCTGGGTGAAATGAGCGAAGAACAGCTGGCGGAGATTCTGGGCGACAACGATTATTCCACCGGCCTGCCCAGCGAGGAACAGCCCAAAACGGCGGAGCTGAAATAGCAAAAGTGGGCAACCGACAAACCGGGCGCGCAGGAAAAGTGTGCGGCTGCTACCGGCCCAGGCCTATTTATAAGGAGGACGCGGCAACACATGGCGAATATTTGGCATGACATTAACCCCGGACGTATTTCACCGGAGGACTTTATTGCGGTGATCGAGATAGAAAAAGGCTCCAAGAACAAGTATGAGCTGGACAAGGAAACCGGACACATCATCCTGGACAGGATTTTGCATACATCCACCCATTACCCGGCCAACTATGGCCTGATTCCCCGGACCTTTGCCGATGACGGCGACCCGCTGGATGTGCTGGTGCTGTGCAGCGAGGTGCTGTATCCGCTGAGCTTGGTACGCTGCTATCCTATTGGGATGATCAGCATGCAGGACCAGGGAAAGATGGACGAAAAGATTATTGCGATACCGTTTGAGGACCCGGCGTACAACGGTTATAAAAGCATTGCCGACCTGCCGGCGCATATTTTTTCGGAGAT
This sequence comes from Oscillospiraceae bacterium, assembly GCA_031549285.1. Taxonomy (GTDB): domain Bacteria; phylum Bacillota; class Clostridia; order Oscillospirales; family Ruminococcaceae; genus JAAYCI01. The sequence continues at coordinate 13,828 of JAVBPZ010000022.1, forward strand.
GCGGCATTTCTTCAGCGTGTACAAAAACCTGGAGGGCAAGGACACCGTGGTGAACGAGGAACAGGGGCCGGAGGCCGCGCGCGAGACGATTGCGAAGGCGCTGGCGTCCTATGCCGAGACGTTTGGCGAGCGGGAGCGGTGTTGCCCGGAGTGATGGCGTTGCTGTGTGTGGCGCAGCGGCCCCGGCAAACGGGAACCAGGAGGGAGAGGGAAACATGGTAAAACACATTGTGCTGTGGTGCTATAAGGACGAGATATCGCCGGAAGAGAGGCAGGCGCACTCGGCCAGGATAAAAGCCGACCTGGAGGCGCTGGCCGGGGTGATAGATGGGATTGTGGAAATACGCGTGGCGGCGGCGCCGTTGGCGGGCAGCAATGTAGATATTGCGCTGGATAGCAGTTTTGTGAGCGAGGAAGCGCTGGCGGCATATGTGGTGCACCCGGCGCACAAAAAGGTGGGGGAGATGCTGCGCCCGCTGATGCAGGAACGCCGCTGTGTGGATTATGCGCTGTAGTGGCGCGGGGCGTAATAGGCGCCCGACAGGCAGTATATATTAAAAAAGTCAATGGCCGCTGCGGAAATTTTCCGCGGCGGCCATTGTTTGTTTGGCGTGTTGGATAGGGTGAGTGTTCCGGCTGAATAAAGGTTGGCATGGTCTTTGGCAATGCTGTATTGCTGTGGGCGGTGAATACCGCAGGGAAAAGACAACGCGCTGTGTGGTGTTGTTTTTCTTACTCGTACACGGTCATGCCGTTGAAGATGCACAGCACCCGGCCGGTGCGGCGTTTCAGCACCTCGCGCGCGGCGCACACCACCGCCCCGCAGGAGATGGATGCCGGAACGCCGTCGGTGGCCAGTACCTCGCGCGCGGCCTGTTTCGCGTCGCCGGTGGTGACGCTGAGCACCTCGTCCACGATGTAGGGGTTGTAGTTGCCCGGAACGAACCCCGGGCCGATGCCGGCGATGCCGTGCTTGCCGGAAAACCCGCCGGTAAGGCTTTGGCTTTCAAACGGCTGTACCGCGACTGTCCACACATTGCCGGCCCAGGCCTTCAGGTACTCGCCCACGCCGGTGATGGTGCCGCCGCTGCCCACGCCCGCAATCACCGCCGCAATGTCGCCGTCCATGGCCTTGTATATGGCCGGCCCGGTGACCCGGCGGTGGTACTCGGGGTTGTCATCATTGGAAAAATAATTAATAAAATAAGCGCCGAGTTCCTCGGCCAGTTCTTTGGCGCGGCGCAGGGTGCCGTCCCGGCCGTAGACATAGTTGGTTTGGGTGACCTTTGCGCCCAGGTCGGTGAAATACTGCTGCCGTTCCGGCATGACGGTGCCCGGCATGACCAGGTGTACCGGGTGGCCGGCATGCACCGCCGCAATGGTGAGCGCGATGGCGAAGGTGCCGCTGGAGGCCTCCACAATGGGCTGGCCGGGGCGCAGTTCCCCGCGCTCTATAGCCAGGGCCAGCATCCCCTCGGCCAGGGCGTCTTTGGCGCTGGCGGTGGCACCGCCGTAGTTCAGATACGCGTACAATTTGCCCGGCAGGCCCTGGCGGCGGGTGTAGCCGGCCAGCTCTACCGTGGGGCGGGTATATAGGGTGGTGTATATGTTGCGCACCGGCCCGGACATGACAACGCCTCCCTTTCCCCGTTTTAACCTGCGGATGGCCGGCCGGTGAAAATGCGCGCCGGAAGGCCGTTTCGAAGTCTTTCTATACAATAATATCCTAAGCTTTCCGGCAGGCGGTGTCAAGTAGCGGGGCTTTTGCGAAACAGGGCGGATATTGACGAACTGTAAACAAAGATGAATGTTTTGTTAATTCGATGGAAAAAGGCTCCCATTCGCTGGTGGAATGGTATAATATAAGCAGTGTTTTTCTGGTATGCAAACGGGGCAATGTTTGACCGGCGCATAGCATAAAAGAATTTAAGGAGGCAAATGGTTATGGCTGTATATCAAGACCCGACGCAACCCTTTATTCCGGATAGGACGCACCTGCCCATACACGAACCGCTTTATGAACCCGTTACGGTGGAGATGGTGGCAGATGGCCCGCCGCCGCCGCCGCCGCGCTTTACCGTGAAAGCGCCGGAAGGGGCGCCAAACGTAGTGATTTTTTTGATTGACGACATGGGCTATGGCGCTACCTCTGCATTTGGCGGGCCGATTCCCATGCCCACGGCAGAACGGCTGGCAAAAAACGGAATGAAGTTCAACCGTTTTCATACCACCTCCATTTGTGCGCCCACCCGGGCGGCGCTGCTGAGCGGCTATAACCACCACAGCGTGAACATGGGCAATATTACCGAGCTGGGGACCGCGTACCCGGGCAACCTGTCTACCCGGCCCAAGAGCGTGACCCCCATGGCACGCGTGCTGCGGGACAACGGATACTCGACGGCGCAGTTTGGCAAATGCCATGAGACGCCTACCTGGGAGACCACCGTGTCCGGCCCGTTCGACCACTGGCCCACCTTCTCTGGTTTTGATAAATTTTATGGCTTCCTGGCGGCCGAAACCAACCAGTACCATCCGGCGCTGGTGGACGGCGTGGTACCCATTGACCCGCCCGACCGCGAGGATTACCACCTGACGGAGGACCTGGCGGACAAGTGCATTGAGTGGATGCATGCCCAAAAGGCTCTGACGCCGGAAAAACCAATGTTTGTGTATTTTGCCCCCGGTGCCACCCATGCGCCGCACCATGCACCAGAAAAGTACCGTGATATGTACAAGGGGAAATATGATGAGGGCTGGGATGTGATTCGCCAGCGCACCCACGAGAATATGCTGAAGATGGGCATTATTCCCGCGGGCAGCAAGATAGCGGACAAACCCGCCGACATTCCCGACTGGGACACTCTGTCCGACATGGAGAAAGAGCTGTATGCCCGCGAGATGGAGATTTATGCCGGGTATGCACACCACACCGATGAAAATATCGGCAGAGTGGTGGATGCGCTGGAAAAGATGGAGATTCTGGACAACACGGTCATCTTCTATATCCTGGGCGACAACGGCGCCTCCTGCGAAGGGCTGATGAATGGCGTCGTAAATGAAAACTCCACGCTGAACCACGTGTTGGAATCCGCCGAATATGTGCATTCCAAGATGGATATTTTGGGCACCGAAGAGGCATACAACCATTACTCTATGGGCTGGGCCATTGCCATGGATTCCCCCTTTATGTGGGCCAAAACCACCGCGTCCAACTTTGGCGGTACCCGCAATGGCATGATTTTCCATTGCCCCGCCAAGTACAAAGGGAACGGCGAAGTGCACAGCCAGTTCCACCACGTGATAGACGTGGCGCCCACGGTGTATGAGCTGGCCGGCATTCCGCAGCCAAAGACCGTGGATGGCATAGAGCAAAAACCGGTGGAAGGTACCAGCATGGTGTATGCGCTCCAGGATGCCGCCGCGAAAGGCCGCCACGAGACCCAGTATTTTAACGTCTTCTCCAACTTTGGCGTGTACCACGACGAGTGGTTTGCCGGTGTGGTGAACAAAGCGCCCTGGGCGTTCGCGCCGAAGTGGGAGCATCTGGAAGACTGTGTGTGGGAACTGTACAACCTGAAAGAGGACTTTGCCTGCGCCCATGACCTGGCGGACCAGTACCCCGAGAAGCTGGAAGAAATGAAGAAGGTTTACCACGAAGAGGGCGTGAAGCACAACGTGTTCCCGATGGATGGCCGTAGCGCGGTGCTGCTGAACGATGAGATTGCCGAGCGGCCCACCGTGCTGGGCAAGCGCAAAGACATTACCATGCACGAGGGCTTCAAACGCGTGAACGAGCATGCCTTCCTGAATCTGAAAAATCACTCGTATACCATTACGGCGGAGGTGGAGGTGCGACCCGGCAAGGCCACCGATGGCGTTATCTTTGCGCTGGGCGGGCAGTTTGGCGGCCTGTCCCTGTACGTGAAGGATGGGGTGCCGACCTTCTGCTACAATTTTACCGCCATGGAGAAATATTATATACGCAGCAGCAAAAAGCTGGCTGATGAGCGCAATCAGATTGTGGTGGATTTTGTGTATGATGGCACAGAGAGCGACATTGGCAAGGGCGGAAACGTGACTATGCACGTGAACAACGAAAAAGTGGGCGAAGGCCGTGTGGAAAAGACCATGGGCATGCAGATGACCATTGACGAAGGCGCGGATGTGGGCCAGCAGGGCCTGACGGCGGTCTCGGACGAGTACACGGTGAAAACCAGCAAGTTCCAGGGGAATATTTTCAGCGTGAATGTCCGGGTGAACGATTAACGGAAAAATGCACGAAAAAACGAAAGAAAATATTTTATAATGTTTTATCTGCAGTGTTCTCCCGGGGCTGGCGGTTTGCTGGCTCCGGGAGATTTTTGCATGGGTGTTTTTTTCTGTATGGATGACGTTTTTTTGCTTGACTTTATTTTTTTTTCTGCTATTATGGAAACGGTTTTTGGCTGGTTATTAACTGGGCGGCGAAAAATCAAAAAAATTACGAAGGTGGTTTGCGAGAATTATGAAGAGAAAAATGATGACGGCTTTTGTGGCAGTGATGGTAGTTGTAATGGTTTTTGTACCGATGACAGTGCTGGCGGATTCGCCGGTGGTTTCCGCGACCGTGATTGATGAAGCGAAGTCCAGCCTGCCGACCGGCGCCCAGTTGGTGTATACCACCAGCGTTGCATCTGGTGATGTGGCGACCCTGCAGGCGGCGGCACAGAGCGCGGGCCTGAACGGCGCGGCCAGCAGCGGTATGTTTGATATTTCCCTGGAGGACGGGCAAGGCAATGCGACCCAGCTGGGTGCGGACGGCTACATTTATGTGGATGCCCCCGGTGTGAAGGCCGGCGATAAGGTGACCATTCTGCACGTGAAGGCTGACGGCAGTGTGGAGACCCTGTATGGTGCCGCGGGCGATGGCTACTTTACCTTCTATTGCGCGGACTTCTCTCCGTTTGCTTTCTATGTGACCCGTGCGTCTGCTGCCACCGGCGGCGGCACCACCACCGCAACCTCCCCGACGACCGGCGTGTATGCCTGAGCGGTTTGGGACACAGTGGTTTGTGATATGTTTTGAACGAAAAAGATAATGACAGGCAAAAACCCGCGAAAGCGGGTTTTTGCCTGTTGATTTTGCCGGATGAAAAGGACATGGTATGATGCGAAAGAAGCAGGGAACGTATACAATGCGCGCGGGCGTGTGCCTGGCGCTGGTGGCTGTATTGGTGCTTGGTTTGCTGGGCGGATGCGCCGCGGTGCCCGCCGAGACCAGCGCCGCAACCGCGCAGCCGGCCGCTGCGGCGCCGGAGGATGATTCCTTTGTGCCGAATGTGTTCCGCCGGAACGTGGATTTTGGCACATTGCAGGGAGAAAACCAGGATATCATTGGCTGGATAGAGGTGCCGGAGACAAATATCGATTACCCGGTATTGTGCACAAGTGACAATGCCTTTTATTTGAACCATGACGAGTACGGCGAGTATGACACCTATGGCGCTATTTTTATTGACATGAGCAACGCGCCGGATTTTTCCAGCCCGGTGACGGTGGCGTACGGGCACTATACCCCGGACGAGACCCATTTCACCCAGCTGCACAAGTATGAGGACAGGGACTTTTTTGACACTAACAAAGCGGTGTATGTGTATACCCCCGGCCACCAGCAGACCTATGAGGTGGTGGCGGCGTTTTTGGCGGATGACCGGAATGTCCTGTTCCAGAAGGATTACTCCACGCCGGACGGCATGCAGGAGTTTATTGACTGGATGGCCGGGACCCGCGGGCTGGAAGCGAACATCAACCTGGACGGCGTGACGGCGGCGGACAAGTTTTTGATGCTGTCTACCTGTACGCAGGAGGCGTACCACGACGGGTACCGGTATGTGGTGGTGGCGAAGCTGGTGAATGCCATATGACGGCGGCGCTGAAGGCCTTTCCAAAACGGGTGGGAGCGTTTTTAAAGCGGGCGAACACCGGGCGGTGGCGCTGGCTGTTCCGCGTGGGCGCCGGGCTGCTGGCGTTGGTGCTGTTGCTGGCGATGCTGCTGGTGTTTTTTACCAATTGCCGCTGGGGCTTGTTTCGGCAGGAAAACCCCTATGGCGTGCACGGCGCGCCGGTGGAGGCGGACCAGCTGTATTTCGTGGAGGATGGCGTTACCTGGCGCTATAACCCGGATGTCATTAACCTGCTGGTGCTGGGGACCGACCCGGAGGAAAACCGCGCGAATGTTGTGTTCGCCAGCCAGGCGGATACCATTCTGCTGTTTACCATCAACACCAAAACCGGCACGGTGGATATGTTGCCGATTCCGCGGGATATTGTGGTGCCGGTGATTCGGCTGGATGTGTTTAATGAGATAGCGTTTACCGAGCCGCAGCCGATTTGTACCGCGTATGCCTATGGCGATGGTGCGCTGGTGAGCGGGCAGCTGATGGAGGCAGCGGTTTCGTACCTGTTGTACGGGATTCCCATTCACCGGTTTGCCGCGGTGGGGCTGGACGGGTTGTGGAACATGACCGATTACGTGGGCGGCGTGCCGGTGGAGGTGACGCCGGATTTTGCGCACATGACCGACGTGCCGGTGGGCGAAACGGTGCTGCTGGACGGCGAAATGGCCGAGGAGTTTGTGCGCGGGCGCAGCCTGCCGCTGATGGATGGCTCGAACCTGAGCCGTATGGTGCGCCAGCGGCAGTATTTGTTTTCGCTGGTGAATGTGGTGAAGCAGAAGACCAAAGCGGACATTACCTTTCCGTTTAAGCTGTATGGTGAGATGGAGCCGTATGTGAACACCGACCTGTCGTTCCGGGAGATGGCGTATCTGGCGCCGCGGCTGATGGCGGCGGAGGAGATACAGCTGCATGTGATGGAGGGCGAAACGGTGCCGAGCGAGACGCAGGAAGTGGAGTATGTTGTGGATGAAGCGTTCCTGCGGGCGTATATAAAGACCTATTGCTTTGTGCCGGAATGAGCGGGACGGCACATGGCCCCGACGAAAGATGCGACCGACACGGCTGCCCGGGAGGGCGGCTGTGTTTTTTGCTGTTGGGTGTGCGTGGGACAGCTGGTAGCAGTGGCGTGCGGATACCGCTATCCAGGTAAATTGCGGTGGTGGCGGGCAGGCGGGAAAGGCCGGCAGCAAAACCCTTGACAAGGGGGTGGCTGGAGCCTATAATAAAAGTGTTGCATGTAAAGCGATTCGCTTTACACTCGCTGTGCTTCTTGCGAAGAGAGGGAGAGAAAATGCCGAAGAACCTTGAGATTTCATATCTGCTGGATTTTTATGGCGATGTGCTGACCGAGAAACAACGTGATGTGATGGAGCAGTATTATAACGATGATTTGTCGCTGGCGGAGATAGCGGAGAATTTTGGCATTACGCGCCAGGGCGTGCGGGATTCCATCAAGCGCGGGGAAGGCATTTTGCTGGACCTGGAGGAAAAGGTGGGGTTTGCCACGCGGTACCGCACGTTGCAGGGCGGGCTGGCACAGCTACAGGGGATTGCGCAGGAGCTGGCATTCCGGGGCAAGACCGGCGCCGCCAGCCCGGAGGACACCGCGCGCGACGCGGGACGGATGCTGGTGATTTTGGAAGAGCTGGCGGAGTGAGCGAAACATTTGGGACCAATGTTTTGCAGGAGATGGGCGGCAGGGGTATTTTGCCGCAGCCATGATAGAAGGGAACAAAAGCGTACGTAGCCCGGGGACGCGGCGGGCAGGGCGCGGCGCGAAGCGCTGCGGCGTGGCCGGCGGGCCGCCGAAGGCGGACGGGCGCGGAGCGCCCACGGCGCCGGGCGGGTTTGGGCGATGGGCCGGGGCTGCGGTGGAGAAACAAGTAAGGCGAGAGTCTGCGAAAGGAGGCCAGGCGTATGGCGTTTGAAAGTTTGAGCGACAAGCTGTCGCAGGTGTTTAAAAAGCTGCGGGGCAAGGGCAAGCTGAGTGAAAACGACATTCGCCTGGCCATGCGCGAGGTGCGCATGGCGCTGCTGGAAGCGGACGTAAACTATAAGGTTGCGAAGGATTTTATAGACACGGTGACCGAGCGCGCCATTGGCCAGGAAGTGATGGACAGCCTGACCCCGGCGCAGCAGGTGGTCAAGATAGTGAACGAAGAGCTGACCGCGCTTATGGGCAGCGAAAACGAGTATGTGCACCTGAAAAGTACCCCGCCGACCGTGGTACTGATGTGCGGCCTGCAGGGCAGCGGCAAGACCACCCATTCGGCGAAGCTGGCCCGGTTTTTTGCGAAGCAGGGGCACCGGCCGCTGCTGGTGGCGTGCGATATTTACCGGCCGGCGGCTATAGACCAGCTGCAGGTGGTGGGCAAAACCGCCGAGGTACCGGTGTTCACATTGCCCGGCGAAAAGCCGGAGGCGATTGCTAAAAAAGCGGTGGCCCACGCAAAGGATTACGGTAACGACGTGGTGATTTTGGATACCGCGGGGCGGCTGCACGTGGACGAGGAACTGATGGCAGAACTGCAGCGTATAAAGAAAACCGTGCAGGTGGACGAGACGCTGCTGGTGGTGGACGCCATGGTGGGCCAGGACGCCGTGAATGTGGCGAAAAGCTTTAACGAGGCGATTGGCATTGACGGGGTGATTATCACCAAGCTGGACGGCGACACCCGCGGCGGCGCGGCGCTGTCAGTGCGCGCGGTAACCGGCAAACCGATTAAGTTTGCGGGTGTGGGGGAAAAGATTACCGACCTGGAAAGTTTTTACCCGGACCGTATGGCCAGCCGTATTTTGGGCATGGGGGACGTGCTGACCCTGATAGAAAAGGCGCAGGATGCCGCCGATGAAAAAGAGGCGGAGCAAACGGCCAAGCGCCTGTTGGAGAACAAGTTTGACATGAACGACCTGCTGAGCCAGCTGACCCAGCTGAAAAAAATGGGCGGCGCCGGCGCGCTGATGTCCATGATGCCGGGGGCGGCCACCGCGAACGCCGGCGAGGTAGACGAGGGGCAGCTGGTGCGCATAGAGGCGATTATACAAAGCATGACCAAGGGCGAACGCGCGAAGCCGGCGACGATAGACCCAAAGCGCAAGCGGCGCATTGCGGCCGGCAGCGGTACCCGTGTGGAGGACGTGAACCGTCTTTTGAAGATGTACGAACAGATGAGCAAGATGATGAAGCAGTTCAAGAAGAACCCGAAGGCGTTTGGGCGCATGACCCGCGGGATGGGAATGGGGTTCTGAGGTGATTCCGCAGAAGCAGTGATATTGTCGGGTAACCGAGGATATATAGGTGAGTGCTGAATACAGTTTAAGTTCAGCGGTTACCAAAGAACGTTTTACAGAGAGTACCGTGGGCGAAGCAACCGGCGCGAGTACCGCGCAGGACGCGATGCCCGAATATTATGGAGGTGTACAGGAGTTATGGCAGTAAAGATCAGACTGCGCCGTATGGGCGCGAAGAAGGCGCCGTTCTATCGCATTGTGGTGGCGGATTCCCGCTTTCCCCGGGATGGCCGCTTCATTGAGGAGATTGGCTATTACGACCCGACCAAAGAGCCCAGCGTGATTGAGGTGGATGGAGAAAAGGCAAAGAAGTGGATTCAAAACGGCGCACAGCCCACCGATACCGTGCGGGCGATTTTGAAGAAAAAAGAGATACTGTAAAGGAGAGGCAACATGCAAGAGGTGTTGATCGCGATTGCACGGGGCCTTGTGGATGACGTGGATGCTGTGCAGGTCACAGTGGACGATTCGAACCCGAGGGAAGTCGTCTTTCACCTCATTGTGGCGGAAGACGACAAAGGACGTGTGATTGGCCAGAAGGGAAGCAAGGCCCGCGCTATCCGCACCGTTATGAGCGCCGTTGCCGCAAAACAGGGCAAGCGCGCTCGGGTGGAGATAGACTGAACAGGGTTTGGCTTTTTGTGTGATACAAGGGACCATTCTGTGCGGCGGGTGCCGCGCATGGGTGGTCTTTTTGTTTTGGGGGATGGAGTGCCGGGCAGGGCCGGGAAACGGGCGGGGAAGATACACGAAAAAATGGGTGGTGCTGTTGTACGATAGGTTTTAGCGCATGGGAGAGAAAATTGGCAGGGGCAGGTTCCGGGCCGGGCAGGGCTGTGGTATAATGGAGCGAATGGTGGGCTGCCGCCGGGGCCCGCCGTGCGCAGGCACGGCGGAGCCGGGGCCGCAGGCCCCGAATGCCCGCGCGCAGCGCGGGCGCCTCGGCGGCCTACGGCTGCTGGGCGCACCTCATTTGCAAAGACGAAACCGGCTGTCGGCCTGGGCGCCACACAGCCAGCGCGCGCACCGGGCGATGCAGCAGCGGCGCCGGTCAACGGAAAAAATGCCGAAGTTCACCGGAGGGCGGGGTCAAAAGCAAAAATGGCAGAGGATAAGGAGAACGAATGATAAAGCAGTATCTGGAAGCAGGCGAATTCGTCACCACGCATGGGATTGCGGGGGAGCTGCGGCTGTACCCGTTTTCAGATGACAATGCGTTTTTGCAGAGGTTTTCAGTTTTTTACCTGTCGGCAGACGGGAAAAAGCAGGTGAAGGTGCTGGCGGTACGGCCGCATAAGAATATCTGTATTGTGGCGCTGGAGGGGGTTACTTCCATTGCCGAGGCGCGGCAGTACATTGGGAAAACGGTGTGGATAGACCGCGCCGACGCGCAGCTGCCGCCGGGCCGGGTATTTGTGCAGGACTTGCTGGGGGCGCGGGTGCTGGATGCCGACACCGGCCGGGAATATGGGCGCATTACGGCGGTGACGAAACCCGGCCGGCACGATGTGTATGAAGTGACCGACGAAGCCGACCGGCAGCATTTGTTCCCGGCCACCGAGCCGTTTTTGGTGGAAGTGCAGCCCGGGGAAGGGCTTGTGCGCGTACGGCCGATTCCGGGAATGTTCGAGGATGCGGATGCCACCGAGGTGCCGGGGGACGGTGGCAAAACGGCAGGTGAGGAGGAAGTATGATACGGATCGACATAGCGACACTGTTCCCCGAAATGTGCGATACCGTGATGAACGAGAGCATCATTGGCCGGGCGCGGCGGGAGGGGAAATTCCAGCTGTTTTGCCACAACATACGCGAATATACTACCTCCAGGCAAAAACGGGTGGACGACTATTCCTATGGCGGCGGGCCGGGCATGGTAATGCAGGCGGACCCCATTGCCCGGTGTTTGGATGTGATTTTGTGGCAGTATGAGGTAGCGGGCAAAAGCCGGCCGCGCATTTGTTTCATGACCCCGGCGGGGCGCACCTATGACCAAGACAAAGCCAAAGAACTGGCCAAAGTGCCCGGGCTGGTGCTGGTGTGCGGGCATTATGAGGGGATAGACCGGCGGGTGCTGGACGCCTATGCCGATGAGGAAATATCCATAGGGGACTATGTGCTGTCCGGTGGGGAGCTGGCGGCGCTGGCGGTGGCGGACAGCGTGCTGCGCCTGCAGGAGGGTGTTCTGAAAAGCGAGGAAGGCTACACCGACGAGAGCTTTTTTGACGGTGTGCTGGAGTACCCGCAGTACAGCCGGCCGGACGAGTGGCGCGGCAGGCGGGTGCCGGAGGTGCTGTTGTCCGGGCACGCGGCGAATATAAAAGCCTGGCGGGAGGAAGAGTCCCTGCGGCTGACCCGCGAAAGGCGGCCGGATTTGTATGAGCGGCTGCCGGCGGCGCGGAAAGAAGGCCCGGTGAAAAAGAAGAAACAGAAGTGAGCGGTGGGGGAAAGGCTGGCCTGTGCGGGGCGCACATGCTTTCGCGGGCCGGAGGGATGCCGATGAAAGGGATAAAATGGGCAAAGCAGTGGATGGCCGGGGGCCTGGTGCTGGTGGTGTTGCTAATGCCGGTGTTTTTGTATAGTTGGGCGCCGCTGATGAACAACTGGCGGTTGGCCCGGTTTGCGCAGCAGCTGGATACATTGCCGGCGGTGGCGGGCGTGACGGTGCTGGAAAAGCAGACCGTTTGCGGTAAGCTGAACGGCAGCGGGAACAGCATGGATTTTTTGGCGTGCGTGCTGGTGGAAACCCAGCTGCCGCCGGAGGCACTGCAGGCCGCATACAAGGACAGGGAGTTTTTGCCGGTGCGGGGACACTCGCAAGATGCCGTGGCGTTTTTGGTGGTGCCGATGCAGCGGCCGGTGCTGGAAACAGCCTATCTGCAGCATCACAGCATCACGTTCAGGGCGCTGGAACAGGTTGTGGATTTTGATGGCTATTACGCACTGGTGCTGTACGACGGCGGGTATTCCGCCGGGTTTGATGTGCGGGGGCATTAGCGCAGGAGGAAAATACAGGACAATGCAGCACCCGGCGGCAGCTATAGGACGTTGTGAGACCGAAGAACAAAAAGGAGTATAGACATGCAAAAGAAACGTGTGGGGCTGGCAATACTGGCGGGGATACTGGCGGCGGTGCTGACGGGGTGTATTCCGGTGCCGGTGCCGCGGGCGCTGCGGCGCCTGGCGGAAAGCGAGCCGGGGGCGGCATCGTCCTCGGCGGTGGAGATAGACACGCAGGATATGCTGCGGGCGATGGAAGAGGCTCGCGTGGGCGAATTACAGTACTTGGAAGAGGCGACGGTGCAGCTGGACGGCGGGATTATGGCGAACATCTATATGCCGGTGGGGTACCGGATGGATGACGAGCGCGTGTTGCTGGGCTCGGCGCAGGACGTGGAGATATCCGCCCGGCAGGGAGAGGTCGGCGACGACTACCAACAGGCGTTTATGGACCATTACGAGGATGTGAAGAGCCGGGTGCTGGACGCGGGGTTCACGGTGGAGTATGAATCACACTATTTTTCGCACCCGGACGGGATAGCGCACCTGCGTACATTTGCCGGGTATACCGACGAGGGCAAGATGTATTCCAGCACACAGTGCGTGTTTTATTACTCCGACCTTGCCACCATGCAGGCCACGGTACTGTGGTACGCGGTGTGGACCGACGAGACAAACGCGCAGGGGAACGGCGCGGTGATACTGGAGGAAGTGGAGCGAAGCATGGATTTGCAGATTCCCGCAGAGGTGCTGGACTGGGTTGTCTAACGTTTGCTTTTGCGCGTGTGGGCGTATTTTGGGGCGAAAATATCGGTTTTGTTTGGATTGCAACAGAATGTTGAAAACAAATTGTGACTTTTCACAAACTGGAGGCCACCCAGCGGGCCAGATTCTGTAGAAGTGCTTAAACTTCCACAGGATGCGTTGACCTTTCCGGGCGGAATGTTTACAATGAATACAGTTGGAAGTTGTGAGGAATATTTTGCGAAGAGAAGGAGCGGCCTGCTATGTATGTGAAAGAGGTTACGGTGGAAAATCAGGTTGGTTTGCATGCCCGCCCGGCCACCTTTTTTATTCAGAAAGCGAACGAGTTTAAATCCTCCATTTGGGTGGAGAAGGAAGAACGCCGCGTGAACGCCAAAAGTTTGCTGGGCGTGCTGTCGCTGGGCATTGTGGGTGGCACCACCATCCGCGTGATTGCGGACGGCCCGGACGAGCAGCAGGCGGTGGACGGCCTGGTGAAGCTGGTAACCAGCGGGTTCAGCGAATAAATAAGTGTGCCCCGGTGCGCTGCCATTTTGGCGGCGCATTTTTTCTATAAAGAAATTTTCCGTGTAAAAACCCCCGCCGGGAGGTGAAACGGTGACCAAAGCGGAACTGTATAAAAAAGCGAACATGCTGCCGCAGCTGCCCGGGGTGTATATCATCCGGGACAAGCAGGGCGTGATTATATATGTGGGCAAGGCAAAACGCCTGCGCACGCGGGTGGCGCAGTATTTCCGCGAGGGTGTGCCGCACGACGCCAAAGTGACCCGCATGATAGAGGCGGCGCGGGAGCTGGACGTGATTGTGACCGACAGCGAGTTTGAGGCGCTGGTGCTGGAGGCCAGCCAGATCAAGGCGCATCTGCCGAAATACAACATTTTGCTGAAGGATGACAAGGGGTACAGCTATGTTCGCGTGTCGCCGGGGGCGTGGCCGCGCATTACGGCGGTGAAACAAAAGGTGGAGGATGGCAGCGAGTATATCGGGCCGTTTATTTCCAGCTTTGCGGCGCACCAGATGGTGCAGACGGTGAATGATTCCTTCCTGCTGCCGCGTTGCGCGCGCCGGTTCCCGGAGGATTTTGGCAAAGGACGGCCGTGCCTGTACGCGCACATTGGCCTGTGCATGGCGGTGTGTACCGGCAAGATAAAACAGGCGGACTATGCCGAGGCGGTGGCTGCCGCGGGGCAGATGATACGCAGTGGCAAGGGCGAGATTGTGAAGATGCTGCGCGGACGCATGGAAGACGCCAGCGAGAACCTGGATTTTGAGCGGGCGGCGCTGCTGCGGGACCAGATTGCGGCGATTGAAAAGGTGAGCGCCGGGCAAACAGTGATAAAAACCGGGGACAAGGACCAGGATGTGATTGCGTTTGCACAGGGCGCGGGCAAGGCGTGTGTGGCGATATTGCGGTTTAGGGAAGGCAGGCTGGCGGACAAGCGGGAGTTTGTGTTTTACGATACCGATTCCCTGACAGCGCTGCGGGAGGAGTTTTTGCCGCAGTATTACCTGGACGAACAGCAGGAGGTGCCGCGGGTGGTTGCGGTGGACGCGCCGCTGCCGGATATGCCGCTGCTGGAACGGCTGCTGGGCGAAAAACGCGGGGGAAAGGTGCGCATCTATGTGCCGGAGCGCGGTGACAACGCGCGGCTGGTGAACACCGCCTATGTGAACGCGGCCGAGCGGCTGGCCCGCGAAAGCGGCCGGGTGAGCCGTGAGGAAAAGGGACTGGACGAGCTGGCGGGGCTGCTGGGGTTGCCGGCGGCGCCGCAGGTGATAGAAAGCTATGATATCTCCAACTGGGGCGACGGAACCAGCGTATGCGGCATGGTGGTGTTTGAGCACGGGAAGCCAAAAAAGGCAGGGTACCGCCGGTTTCGGATGAAGTCGGTGGTGGGGACAGACGACTATGCCAGCATGGCGGAGGCGTTATTACGCCGCGCGTCGGAATATGACGCGGGGGCGAGCGGACAGTTTGGAATAAAGCCGGATTTGATTTTGCTGGATGGCGGGCGCGGGCAGGTGAGCGCCGGGCAAAAGGCGCTGGCCGGGACCGGGCTGGCGGACGTTCCCTTGTTTGGCATGGTGAAGGATGCCCGCCACCGTACCCGGGCGATTGTGACGCCGGACGGCAGCGAGGTGGCGATAGCGATGCATCGCGGGGTGTTCACGCTGGTAACGGCCATTCAGGACGAGGTGCACCGGTTTGCGATAGATTACCAGCGGCGGGCGGCGAAGGGAAAGATGTTTTCCTCCAGCCTGACCGGCATACCCGGCGTGGGCCCGGCCATCGCGAAGGCGCTGCTGGCGCAGTTTCGCACAGTAAAGGCGATTGCCGCCGCAGAGGAAGACGAGCTGGCGGCGGCGAAAGGCGTGAACAAAACCGCGGCGAAGGCGGTGTGGCAGCATTTTCACGCGGGGTGCGAGGGGAAACTGTAAAAAAAGATGGCGATACGGCCTGCATTGCGGGCAGGCGCAAAATGCGGTACAATAATAGCAGTCATTTTTTTGCAGTATTGTGTAGCGGTTTAGACGGATTTAACAGGCACAGCCAGCGAAAGGAGCACCAAGTATGCGTGTGAAGTATGTGGGAATGGACAACCGGGTACGCATTGCCGAGGCCAGCCGGGTGAAGTTTTTGGAAGGTGGCCTGCAGACCACCGACAAGCAGGCCGAGTGGGACAGTGATGTTTTGCACGGGCCGGTGGTGGTGGTGCACATTCCGTACAGCAAAGGCGGCAAGCGGCTGATGCTGGAGGTGGCGGAAGATTTCGATATGGAGGCGGCGCAGCAGCAGCTGCTGGAAAAGGGCTGGTGCGATTTGAGCTGTTGCCCGGCCAAGACGGAGAATTTGTACTGAGCTGGTGAAGTGGGCGTCGGGTGTGTTCTGGACGGGTTTGCCCCGTGGGCGCGCCTTGACAAGGCGCGCGGGGTGACGGCATAATGGAACCGGAGCACGAAGGTACTTAAATATGTTTGGCATACGGCAAATATGCCGTGGATAGATTGCGATTTTTGGAGGGGACGCGGGTGCGGATTATTGCAGGGGAAAAGCGCGGCGCGCGCCTGGCTTCTTTGCCGGGGGAGGACACCCGGCCGACCCTGGAGCGGGTGAAGGAAGGCATATTCAGCGCGGTGCAGTTTTTGCTGCCGGGCGCGCGGGTACTGGATTTATTCGCAGGCAGCGGGCAGCTGGGCCTGGAGGCGCTGTCCCGTGGGGCGCAAAGCTGTGTGTTTATTGACGAGGACGACAAGGCCGCCGGGCTGGTGATAGCAAACGCGAAGACGACCGGTTTGTTTGAAAAAAGCAGGGTAGCGCGTATGAGCGCCGCCGCTTTTTTGGCCGGGTGCCGGGAAAAGTTTGACCTGGTGTTTTTGGACCCGCCGTACAAGCAGGGAACCTTTCCCGGGATATTGCCGGCGGTGGCGGCGGTGTGCGCGCCGGGCGCCGTGGTGTTGTGCGAGAGCGAACCGGGCGTGGCGTTCCCGGAGGAGATAGACGGGCTGGCGCTGCAAAAACAGTACAAGTACGGTACGGTAGTGGTGCGGCGGTATCGCATGGCGCCGGAGGAATGAGGATTCCCAAACGAAGGGAGGGGGCAGGATGCCCAGAGAAAAGGATTGCGCAGAGAGGATTGCGGTGTGCCCCGGCAGTTACGACCCGGTGACCTGGGGACATTTGAATATTATAGAGCGGGCCTGCCGTTTGTTTGACAGGGTGATTGTGGTGGTGATGGTGAACCCGGACAAACACACGGTTTTCAACCGCGAAGAGCGCATGGAAATGCTGCGCAGCGTGACCGCCGGTATGGAGAAAGTGGAGGTGGATACCCACGACGGCCTGGTGGCGGAGTATGCCAAAAAGCGCGGGGCCTGTGCGCTGGTGAAGGGTTTGCGCGCCATGAGCGACTTTGAGTATGAGTTTCAGATGGCGCTGATAAACAAAAAGCTGAACCCGGGGCTGGAGACGGTGTTTATGAACACCGACGCGAAGTTTATGTACCTGTCGTCCAGCTCTGCGCGCGAGATTGCGCGGTTTGGCGGGGATTTGTCTGATTTTGTTCCCCCGCAGCTGGAGGGGCCGATTCGCGAGAGGCTGCAGAAGAAAAAAGGCTAGAAAAGGAGCGGTGCGAAAATGAATATTGATGATTTGCTGGATATGATGGACGAGACGCTGGAGGATGCGTTTACGGTGCCGCTGACCGGGAAACGGATGGTGGACGCGGAAAAACTGCGGGATATTATAGACGACGTGCGGCTGAATATGCCCACCGAGATTCGCCAGGCAAAGGCGATTGTGCAGGACCGCGCCGATATTGTGGAGGGTGCGCGCAAAGAGGCCGAGGGGATTATAAAAAAGGCGGAGGAGCGCGCCCGCGTGATTGTGAGCGAGGAAGAAGTGGTGAAGCAGAGCCAGCAGCGTGCCAGCGAGATTTTGACCGGCGCCCAGCAGCAGGCGAAGGAGCTGCGCACCAGCGTGACGAACTATTGCGAGAACCTGCTGCGGCAGACCGAGGACCAGCTGACCAAAAGCTGTAGCGAGGTGAAAAGCGCCCGTGCTTCCATTCGGCAGAAGGACAAGCACTGAGAGGGTGGCGACAGTAGCTTCGACAGCCTCTTGTCCATGTAAGGGGATATCAGATGGATATGGAAAAGCTCCGGCAACCGATGGTTGCCGGAGCTTTTTTGGCGTGATTGGCGTTTTTTTGAAGCGGGATTTGCTTTGCAGGGTCGGCAGGGGGCTGTGATTGCGGTCTTGTGAAAGCCTATCGGGGAATGTGCCGATGGGCTTATTTGCGTTTGTCTGTCGAATTATTTTTGGCGGGTTGCGCTGGGTAGGTGGTTGTATCAGTGGTGCTGCCGGCAGTGGAAGACGCCGGCGTGTCCTTGGTTTTGCCCGTGTCTTTGCTGTTGTCCGCGTTGGTGGCTTGCTGCCAGGCGGTGACCGAGGCGGCAAAGGCGGCGGCTTTTTTGGCGTTATGCTTGCGCACCAGTTTTATAATAAACAGCGTAATGACCAGCAGCACGCCCAGCACCACCAGCGTGGGCAGCGCATAGATGAGGAAAATGCTGAAATTTTGCAGCCCGGAAACGGTGTTGTGCCAGGTGTTTTTCAGCGCGGCGGATACCCGCGAGCCAAAGGTGGTGGGGGCCGGCGGGGTATATTCCTGTACCTCGGTGACGTAAATATCCATGGTGGCGTAGGCGATGAGGCCATCGTAGGTGCGCTGGGTGGAACGGTATAAGTCAATTTCATACTGTACGTTGGTTAGCTGGTTTTGCACCTGCAGCAGTTCCTCCAGGCTGCCGGCCTGTTCCATCAGCTCCAGCAGGCGGGCCTCCTGTGTTTCCAGCGCGGTGAGATGGGCCTCTACGTCGATGTATTGGTCGGTGATGTCCTCGGCGGCCTCGCTGCGGCTGGTGATGGTGCCGTAGGCGGGCAGGTCTAGGGAGAAGGAATCGAACTTATCGCGCGGGATTTTTAGCGTGTAGGCGGCGGTGTGCAGGTCGGAACGATAGCTGTCGGTATTTATGGTGGCGCCTGCAATGTAGCCGCCGGTATCGGCGACCGCCTGCTGGATCTGCGCGCAGGTGTCGTCGAAGGCGAGGGTTTCCATGTGAACGGTGGTGTACAGCACGATTTTGCGGTCGTCCTGCGGCTGGGTGATACCGCCGGAGCCGGTATAGGACGGAAGAGGCGTGGCGCCGCCGGTGTCTTGAAGGGTGGCGGCAGGGGCGGCGTCTATCGCGATTTCTGTGCCGGCCTCGCCGCCGGGGACGGCGGGAATACTGTCGCGCGCGACATCTGCCGCCGGGGCTTCCTGCGCGGCGGTGTTGTAGGTTTCGGGGGCGCTGGTGCTGCCGCAGGCGGACAGCGCCAGGCAGGCGCACAGCAGCAGCGCGGCGAGGGCAGGAACGGTGCGCCGGATGGGATGTTTTGAGGTGTGTGCCCGGGTGGGTGGTTTTTGGAATTCCGGAATGGATGCTGGGAAAGGTGCCGGGGCAGATGTCCGAATGGGGTTTTGGTGTTTCATGGTGGGGCCTCCTTTTGGCGTTTAATTTTTTAACATGAGAGCGGAGATGGTTTCTGGAAATATTGGTATTAGCATGGGTGCCATTGCCGGGCTTTAATCAGCGCTTACCTAGGTTACCGGGTGCGAGTGACTCCTGATAGCCTGGGCAGAAAAGATGTTTCTGACGGGAACACCATGCTGCCGGCGATTTGCTTTCATTTGGGTGGGGGCGGGCCCGCGCCCGAAGGGCGCGAGGCGGGCGCGAAGCGCACGGCCCGGCGCGCAGCGCCGGGGCCCGCCCCAGGGGCTACGGGAATGCGGGGGATATATGGACAGCAGGGTGGAAATGTGGGTGTGCGGCGCGTTAGCGGGCGAAGTGGGTGAAGAAGGGGGAGCGGCGGTTGCGAAAGGAAAAGCGAGCTGGCGAGTAGTAGATTGTGTCCGTAGAAAGAAAGACAGCGATAGGGGAATAGTGCATTTGCACAAAGCAGAAAAGGATAATATGGCAAAAAGACGGAGAAAAGAAACACCCGGGCGAGTGTATAGAGGTCGCGCGATGCGCAATTTGACGAAGGATTTTTCTTGATTTTTACAATTATTTCTGTATAATGATATAAAAGTGGTAAAAAGTGGGAAAAAGTGGGAAATCACTAAAACCCACCATTGCCGCCTGCTGCCAAAACGGCGGCGGACACCGGAATGGAAAGGAGATGCGACCATGCTGATTGGTGAATATCGGTGTGCGATGGACGAAAAGGGTCGCCTCAGCTTTCCGGCGCGGTTCCGGGAGGAGATGGGCCAGAGCTTTATTGTGACGCGCTGGCTGGACGATTGCCTGGTGGCGTTCCCGCCGGACGAATGGGAGCGCATATCGGCACTGCTGACCGAGAAGAGCGTGGTGAAAAGCCGCGATGTACAGCGGTTCCTGTACGCTGGCGCGTGTGAAGCACAACCGGACAAGCTGGGACGCATTCTGGTGCCGGGGCCGTTGCGCGAACATGCGAAGCTGGAAAAGGAAATCGTGGTTATTGGCGTGGGCAAGCATGCGGAAATTTGGGATGCGGACGCCTGGAAGGCGATGACAGCGCGCATGGCCAGCGATGTGATTGCCGGCGCGATGGAAGAATTGGACTTCTGATATGGTGCCGCCGCATGTGGGGAAAGCACCGCCAGAGAATGCCGCACGCGGTGAGAAAAAGCGTTTTGCGCGGTGCGGGTTATGACCGGCGCGGGGGAAATGAAGCTTGTGTGCCCGCGGGAGTGCTGGCAGCAGGGCTGTGCATTTTATGCACAGCGTGTAGGCGTCTATATCATATAACCGCTGCGCGCACGAAAACATTACAGTCGTTTTGCCGTGTGGGCGAAAAATATTTCTTGTGTGTAGGCGGTATGGCGCGGTTTGCGCACAGCCGCCCGGAAGAACGCACGATATGTAAAAACAAGCTGACAACCAACAACCCGGAGGTGGACCGTGGAATTTTCGCATGAAGCGGTGATGCTGGAGGAATGTATAGCGGCGCTGGCGGTACAGCCGGACGGCGTGTATCTGGACGGCACCGCCGGTGGCGCCGGGCATGCGGCAGCGGTGGCGTCCATGCTGGCGGGTGGGCACCTATATGCGTTTGACCAGGACCCCGATGCCGTGGCTGCCGCCAAAAAGAATCTGGCGCCGTTCCCGGCCAGCGTGGTGCACGATAACTTTCGCAATGCGGTGCATGACCTGCGCGAGATGGGTGTGGAAGGGATAGATGGCGCGCTGCTGGATTTGGGCGTGTCCAGCCATCAGCTGGACGAGGCCAGCCGGGGGTTCTCCTACCACCAGGACGCGCCGCTCGACATGCGAATGGACCCGTCGCAACCGCTGAGCGCGGCGCTGATCGTCAACGAGTGGTCTGAGCGCGACATCGCGCGCATCCTGCGCGACTACGGCGAGGAAAACTGGGCGGCGCAGATCGCGCGCGTGCGGTGCGACCGGCGAAGGGGCGCGCGCATCGAGACCACGGCGCAACTGGTGGACATCATCGATGCCGCCATTCCCAGGAAGGTGCGCGCCAAGGACGGCTCGCACCCGGCGCGGCGCACGTTCCAGGCGCTCCGCATCGCGGTCAACGACGAGCTGGAGCCTCTGCGCCAGGCGCTCACGGACTTCGTCTCTTTGCTCAATCCCGGCG
>JAVBPZ010000002.1:0-133344 GCA_031549285.1 Oscillospiraceae bacterium
ACGGCAAAACTGCTCTTTGTTAGCACATTGGTAACTGATAGCCGCTTTATTAACACAAAGGGCAAGGGCCTTACAGCTAAAGCAAAGGACTGTCCGACCACCGGCATAGCCGGTGGTGTTCTCGTGCTAAAGCACAAACCAAAATGGGGGAGCGGGCCACAACCCCACTCCCCCAAGCCCTTTTCCCTGCTTTTGGGTTTTCTTAAACGCCCCAGGCGCCGTTGGCGTTCCCTTCGCACCATATCTTCATTTTTTCTCTGCTTTTTTCGCCGCTTTCTTTTCGGCTTTCTCCTCGGCGTCTTTCCGGTTCCGCGCCATGTTGTACCGCACTATTTTACGCACCAGTTCATACGGCACCGGCTGGTCAAACGGGAACTGTATCCCCCCTTTGGACGTCTTATACCCTTCCAATTCCCCCGCGAACGCCACAATCGGCTCCACCCCGGGGTACAGCCCCAAATGGTGGGTCTGCGCCGCGAAATGCACCAAATTGCCATAATAGGTAAAGGTCGGCATCCCCCAGCTTATTTTTTCCCCGGCCTCCGGCGCCTCCTCGTGAATCACCCTGCGCATCTCGCGCATCACTTCCTGCTTCTCCGGCGAAAATGCCGCCATATATTCGTCTATCGTCTGTGGCCCTGCCTGTTTTTGTTCCATTTCCTTCTCCTTTTTTCTGCGGCGCTGCTCCGTGCTCCACCGCCAGTATCCTTTTTGTCCCATCCTGCACCTTTTTGGGCTAGCGTCAACGCTTTCCTTGCCCTGCTCCCATTATACTCCGCAAACACAAAACCTGCTACAATCTGTCGGTTTTGCCCTTTGTCATTTTTTCTGGAAAGGATCCCACTCTCTTATGTCACAGGAACCCTCTTACCGTCCCACCTCCCCTGCCGATGATTTAACCCAAATCATGCTGGACGCCATGCCCATGTGCTGCATCTGCTGGGATGAAACCTGTCATCCTATTGCCTGCAGCGAAGAAAGCGTGCGCCTGTTCGGCGTTAAAGACCGCCAGGAATGCCTGGACCGGTTTAATGATCTTTGTTCCACCCGCCAGCCAAATGGCGAACTCTCCTCCACCCAAGCGCGTATCTGGCTCGAAAAAGCCTTTTCTTCCGACGCTACCCACCGGTTCGAGTGGATGCACCAAACGCTGGACGGCACCCCCATCCCGGCTGAAATCACCCTAGTTCCGGCGCAGCAAAACGGCCGCCGCTATATCCTTGCCTACACGCGGGATCTGCGGGAATGGCACAAAACCATGGCCAAAATGCGCGAAGCGGACGAGCGTACCCAAATCATGCTGGACGCCACCCCCCTGTGCGCCAACTTCTGGGACAAAAACTTCAACAATATTGACTGCAACCAGGAGGCGGTCAAGCTGTTCGGTCTTGCCAACAAGCAGGAATATCTGGATCATTTCTACGAGCTCTCGCCAGAGTTCCAGCCAAACGGCGCCGCCTCGGCGGACCTTGCGCAGGAATACGTGCTGGAGGCCTTCGAAAACGGCTATAAACAGTTCGAGTGGATGCACCAAAAACTAAACGGAGAGGCCATCCCGGCCGAGATCACCCTCGTGCGGGTAAAATATAAAGAAGACTTCATCGTGGTGGGCTACACGCGCGACCTGCGCGAATTAAAAGCCACCATGGCCAAAATGCGTGAGGCGGACGAGCGCACCCAGCTCATGCTGGACGCCACCCCTCTGTGCTGCAACCTGTGGAACGAAAACTACGAAAACATAGACTGTAACCAGGAAGCGGTCAAGCTGTTTGAACTGTACAATAAACGCGAATATCTGGACCGCTTCAACGAACTTTCTCCGGAATACCAGCCAAATGGGCGCCTTTCGGCCGAGCTCGCGCGCGAGAACATCGAAACCGCGTTCGAGTTCGGCTACTGCCGTTTTGAATGGATGCACCAAAAGCTGGATGGCGAGGCCATCCCGGCGGAAATCACCCTGGTCCGGGTCAAGTACAAGGACGGTTACATCGTCGCCGGCTACACGCGCGACCTGCGCGAACTAAAAGCCACCATGGCCAAAATGCGCGAGGCGGACGAGCGCACCCAGGTCATGCTGGACGCCACCCCCCTGTGCTGCAACCTGTGGAACAAAGACCTCCAAAACATAGACTGCAACCAGGAAGCCGTCAAGCTTTTCGAGCTCTCCAGCAAACAGGAATACTTGGATCGCTTTTTCGAGCTCTCTCCCCAGTACCAGCCCGGCGGCCGCCCCTCTTCCGACCTTGCGAACGAGTACATTGAACAAGCGTTCGCCCAGGGCTACTGCCGCTTTGAATGGATGCACCAAAAGCTGGATGGTGAGCCCATTCCGGCGGAAATCACCCTGGTCCGGGTCCGGCACCGGGACGAGTTCATTGTGGCGGGCTACACGCGCGATCTGCGCGAATTAAAAGCCATGCTGAATGAAATGCACAAGGTCGAGTCCGACCTGCGCCTGGCGCGCGACGCCGCCGAGGAAAGCACCCGCGCCAAAAGCGAGTTCCTCGCCAATATGTCACATGAAATCCGCACCCCCATGAACGGCATCCTGGGCCTGTTGCGCCTGGTGCTGGCCACCGACCTCTCGCTGAAACAGCGGGACTACCTGAACAAAACCGAGCAGTCCGCCCGTACCCTGCTGCGCATCATCAATGACATCCTGGACTTCTCTAAAATCGAGGCCGGCAAGCTGGAAATGGAATTTGTCGAGTTTACCTTCAGCGATATCTTCGGCGAAATCTCCGATATATTCTCCTCTAAAATCAGCGAAAAGGGCCTCACCTTCCACCTCTCCATGCCGGACGACCTTCCCCGCCCGGTCATCGGCGACCCCCTGCGCCTGAAACAAATCCTCATTAATTTAATCAATAATTCCATTAAATTCACAGAAAACGGCGAAATAGACGTTGGCGTGGTAAAAATACAGCAAGGGGAGCAACGTGCCACCTTTGAATTCTCGGTCCGGGACACCGGCATCGGTATGACCGCCGAACAGGTTCACGCGCTGTTCACCCCCTTCACCCAGGCGGACAGCTCCATCACCCGCAAATACGGCGGCACAGGTCTCGGCCTCGCCATCTCCAAAAACCTGGTGGACATGATGGGTGGCGATATCTGGGCCGAAAGCGAATGCAACAAGGGCTCCACCTTTTACTTCACCATCTGCCTGGAGCTTCCCACGGTGGAACAGCTGTATCTGGAGTCACTGTGCAAGCCCCGCATTGCGGCCACTACCCTTCCCGCCGGCTGCCGCCCCACCGCGGGCGCGCGCATCCTGCTGGTCGAGGACAACGAAATCAACCAAATCATCGCCGAAGAACTGCTGAAAAGCGACGGGTACCACGTCTCCATCGCCACCAACGGGCAAGAGGCCATCGACATGCTGGCCAACGGCAGCTATGCGCTGGTGCTAATGGACATCCAAATGCCGGTCATGGACGGCCTCACCGCCACCAAACTCATCCGGGATTCCGGCGAATACAAGGACCTGCCCATCATCGCTATGTCCGCCCACGCCATGAAAGGCGACCGGGAAAAAAGCCTCGCCGGCGGCATGAACGACCACCTTACAAAACCCATCGACCCCGAGCTCCTCTCCGCCACCATACGAAAATGGATTTAATTTATTCCTCTTTATACCGCGTTTTTCTTCACATATTAAATCCAAAACAAATCCATTATAATAGACAAAAAATACCCCCCTTGCAGCATAGGGTGGGTATTTTCCATTTTTCCATGGTACAAAGGACACTATACCACACGCGGTATAGTGCCCTTTATCGAAAGGTACTCAAACCCGGTTCTTTTCTCGTTGGCACTTTCACCCCAGCTTCTTTGTCAGCCGCTCCACCCGCTGCCACTGCGCCGGGGTCAGTTCGCTGCGCCGCTGCTCCAGCACCGCCACAAACGCGTCCCGCCTCTGCCCGGTTATGCACACCGCAGCCCTTTCCGCGTGTTGCGGCACCTCTTTCGCACGGCAGCTTTCCAGGTGCCCCAGCAGCACCGGGAACAGCCGTGCTGCATACGCTTCGTCCGCCTTGCACAGCACCGCCAGCACGCTTATGCTGTTGTCCACCGTAATCACACTGCCCTTTTGGTATGCCGCCAGCACCGCGTCCACATGCGCGTACACCGCGCCCGGCGCCACCGGTGCCACCGCTGCCAGCGCACACATCGCCCCCCACACCAGCCGGTTGTTCTTTTCCGCCAGCAGCGCCGCAAAATCTCCCACATACGGCACAATCATTTCCGGTTTTCTTTCCCCCAGCTCATACAGCACCTTCACGCAGTCACTGGCGGCGGCACTGTCCTTTCCCATCATCCCTGCGGCAACCTCCCGCACACCGTCGGCGTTCTCGCTTTGCGCCAGCTCTTCCGCCAGACGGATATTTGCTTCTTCGCCCCTCTGCCCCAGCGCCGAGGCCAACCTCTCCAGCATCGTTTCCCCCTCCTTGCCTTGCTGCCCCGTCCGTTCCGGGTAAATCATTCTCCCGAAACGCCTTTCTGCTAATATTCCCTTGTGTTCTCCCTCCCATCGGGTTTACAATAGCATCATGCTACCCGCGCATATCCCAGACAGGATGGCATGTCTTCTTTTTACAAAAGACACTCTGCCTCCATTTCTCCTTCGCTTTCATCATACAAACGAAAGGATGATTCATCTTGTTAGGACACTATCTTCTGTTTGCCGGCAACTGTGCCCAGGCCCTGGAAACTTATGAAACGGCCTTCGGCGCCACCATCCAGGAACTACAAAAATACGGCGATATGCCTGCCAACCCCGCTTTCCCCATCCCCGAACGCGACAAATCCCTGGTGCTGCACGCGCGCCTTTCGCTAGCAGACACACAACTTCTGTGCGCCGACAGCAAAGACCGCACCACCCCGGGCGACAACATGTATGTCTCCCTCACCACCCCGGACGCCGCCATGGTCCAGGCCGCCTGGGACCTCCTGGCCCAGGGCGGCACCGTCTACCTGCCCCTGCAGCCCACCTTTTTTGCCACACAGCACGGCTCCCTGCGGGACCGCTTCGGCATCAACTGGATGTTCACCGTTCCCAAATAACCTACCACACATATGCCCCCACGGCGGCGCCTCCCGGTGCCGCCGTTTTCTTTTTCTCCATACCGGTATTACCCATTGTCCCGCACCCGCCATTTAGCCTTATGCCACTGCGGCGCACTGCGCCAAAAACCGCGCGGTGGCCTCCGCCACTATCTGCCGCTGTTCTTCCGGCGCCACCGTCGCCGCCCCGTCCCCCTTCTGGTGCCCATACGCGCCAAACCCGCTGTGGTTTCCGCCCTCTATTACCATATACTCGGTATCCTCCGGCAGCTTTTGCGCCGCCGCAGCATAGCTTTCCCGGTTCAGCACCTGGTCCTGCGTCCCGGTAATGCTCAGCACCGGCAGCCCACTGCCGGACAAATCCACGCTGGGGTACGACGCCAGCAACACCAGGCCGTCGGCGCCACCATCCGCCGCATAGCCGGACGCCACCACCCCACCCAGCGAATGTCCGCCCACCACCCACACCGTCACCTCCGGCCAGTCCTGCTTCACCGTGTCTGCTGCCCCTGCGCCAAAAAATGCCAGATGAAACGGCGCTTTCACCACCGCGCACAGGTACCCCTGCCGTGCCACCTGTGCCAAATACGGCAAATACGCTTTTTCATCCACCTTTGCGCCGGGGTAAAAAACATACCCCACCTCTGGGGTTTTTCCCTGCGGCACACAGGCAATATACCCTTCCCGGTCTTCCACCATCACCGTCTCCGGCGTCCCGTCCAGCGCTGCCTGCTCCGCCGGGTAATACATCCCGGTATATATAAAAAATGCCCCCAGCAACACCGCCAGGGTCACCGCCACCACCACAAGGGCTATTCTTCCTTTATGGGTCTTTTTCTTGTTTTTTTCCATACCGCGCCTCCCTATCGGTTACGTTTTCACTATACTCCCGCCTGCGCCTCCCGGTCCAGCATTTCCTGTCACCATCATCCTGTTTGCCAAAAAAGCCGGTTTCCTAATACCAAACCTCCAAATGGCCCTTTTCATCCCTCGTTCCACGCGGCAGCACCCCCGCTTCGCATCCACTCCACCGCCGCTCTGAACGCCTGTTCCCGCGCTTTCCCGCACGCTTTTGGGTCTGCCCGCTCAGCCCGGAACACCAGCCTGTACATCCCCGCTTTTTTGGCCGGTACCGGGTTCAGTATATGGCTGGCCTTTTCAAAACATTGGTGTCGAAACACATACGGGTACTCTGCCCCTCGCAGGCGTTCTGCCAACACCTCGCCCGCCCGTGCAGATGGCCATATGCTATCCCGCCCGGCGGACAGCAGCAGTATCCTGGCCTGGCACTTTTCCACCGGAATACGCGCCGTGTCAGGAATCCCGTTTTTCTCTGCCTGTTCATAAAACCCCGCCACCTCCAGCTGCCGGGCGCACAAAGATCTTCCCACCAGCCCCATCGTCCCCCCTGGTATCGGGACATACGGAAGTTCCTTCCCACGGTAGCACCAGCTGGAATGCCCCGCGCGTGACCTTCCCTTGCCTATCCCCTCTGCCACATAATAGTTCGGCACCACCGCCACCACAGCCTCTATCCCAGCCAGCAGCGTCGCCGCCGTCAGCGCATACTCCGCACCCTTCGAAACTCCATACAGCGCAATCCTGGCGCCCTCAACACACCCTTTCAGCCACCGCACGGCATTTTCTATATATTCCACCGGAATCATTTCCAACGTTTTTGCCAGCCCCGGGTACCCAAAATACGCCAGCGCCAATGCGTTTATGCCCTCCGCCGCAAACAGCCCCGCTGTATACTCCGCGTGCGAAAGCCCGCCGTCGCTGCCGGTCATCACAATCACTGTGTCGCTCACCGGCCGCTCCGCCGGGAAAAACCGCCCCACAAATCCGGCTTCTGGTAACGCCATCCTCTCTCTATCCATTTATCTCCCCCTCGCCCAGCAGCCGGTTCCATTTCCGCTGCCGGTGCCTGTAAAACATCTTGCTCCACCATGCCACCGCCGGGGTCCGCCATCCTGCCTCTATTTCCACTATATCCCGGTATACGCTTCTTTCCTCCCCCGCCGCCTCCAGCTCTATGCGGTGGTTCCAAACCGGCACCATCCTGTTGCTCTCCTGTGTCTCTATAAAACACTTCTCCCGGTCCATCCGCTTCACCCGTATCCTGTGTTCCTTGCCAACCGGCAGCATTCCCCACATCCGTATTTTATAGGTGTACGAACCGCCCTCTATCCAAACAGCATCCCTGCCCTCCTGCCCCACCGGCACAAATGTCATCATAGGCCTCGCAATATATCGCAGCGTCTCTATGTTCAACAACCTTGCCCAAATCTCCTCTACCCCTGCCGGCAGCACACTGTCCACCACAATCGTTTTGCTCATCACCATACACCCCTTCGCTTGCCTGGCACATTGCCTTCCATCCGCGCTATATTTTCATGCTACATTCTCACTATAGCATGAATTTCTCGGTAATAACAGCCATTCCCAGCAGCCGATTGCCCCACTCCCCCCGCCGGTGTATAATGAAACCAGTCTCCCAAGTATACGCCTGCTCCTGTCAAAAATTCACCCACAGCCGGAGGCCAAAATGCCCAACGAATTATTTTTAAATCTTGATAAAATCCATACCACGCCCCTCGGCGCCCAGCGCATCCGCAAAAACCTTTCCCTGGGCACGGAAGACCCCACCCAGTGGTGCCTCCGGCAGATCCAAAACCCGGGCTCCCTCACCCGCACTGGCAAAAACTGGTATGTGCGTGGGGACGGCTTTGTCATCACCATCAACGCAAGCAGTTACACCATCATCACGGCGCACCGGGAAAAACCCAAAAAAGGCAACGATATGCGGGATGTGGGCCTCCCTGGAAAACTCGATGATATCCCGGAACTAAAACAAGCACTCATCGCTGTGTTCGACACCAAAACCCATCGAGAAATCTCCCGTTACGGCCTGCTGCTGGCCGACCATACCCTGCAACTGGCCGGCATCCCTCTGAACGAAACACTTGCCGCCTGCTACAGCGTAAACCGGCGCTGGCAGGATGGCGGCGCCACCTTCCAGGAAGCGCGGGACACCTCCGGCGCCATCCATGACCTGGCCCGCAGCGAGGAAAGCCCCGCCAAAGCCGCCGCATTGCGCGCCGTGGCGCAAATCGCCGCCATCCCGCACGTAAAGCGCCACGCCCTCATCGCGTCGGACTACGCCGTAAAAACAGTCAACCTGCTGCATCCCGGCAACATGGACGCCGTAAAAGCACAGCGAACGCTGCAAATCAACCTGATGCAAAGCGTCTAAGTTACCAGGCGTTACTCGAAATCGGTTCTTCTTGCTGGCCTTATCACGGAGGTACCCCCTGTGGCAAACTATACCCAAACCGAACTCGCCGCCGCACTGCAGGCGGTACACGATATGCTCCGCCGCAGTGAAACCGCACAGGCAAAGTTCGCGCCCGGCACTTCCCAGCACACACTGCAAAAAAACCGCATCCAGGCGCTACGCATCGCCTCGGCGCTTCTTCAGCAGGCGTCCCACACCCCCGCCACCTACACAACAGCAGAGCTGGAACGCGCCAAACCTCCGCTCGCATCGCTCCTCCGCAAAAGCGAAAAGGCCCAGCAAAAGCTGTCACCCGGAACCTGGCAGCACACCATGCTGGAAAACAACCTGCGCGCCCTTCACATCGCTTCGTCTTTGCTGGCACAGGCCCTCGCTGCGGCCGTCGCCCCCGCACCCCAAACAATACAAACCCACCCATGCACACAGCCAAAACCCGCCGGGACCTCGCAACACCCAAAGTGAGACACAAAAATTTCGCGCCCGCTGTGGCGCACAGAATAGAAAAGGAAAAACTCGAATGACCGATAAAACCTATATACGCACCCTGCGCGTGTTGTTTGTGCTGAATGCCCTATTCCTCGCCTGGGCCATTCTTTGGAAATGCGGTGTGCCGTTCATTGGCGCCAGCACGCAGCGAGTCATCAATCTGGTGCCCTTTCGGGGCAACACCAGTTGGGAAATGCAATTCAACGTTTTGCTGTTTGTGCCCTATGGGTTTCTGCTGTATGCGCTGCCGCGAAAAGGAAAACAAATCCGGGCATTGTGGTGTCTTCTTTCCGTGATATGCACCAGTGTTTTGCTGGAAATCATGCAGTACATCCTCGCCGCAGGCACAAGCGACATCACAGATGTGCTGCTAAACACACTCGGCGGCGTGGTTGGAATCGCGGCCTGTTTCCTGATGGCAAAGCTGTTCGGCAAACATGCGCGCACTGCGGTGTTGGTGGCCGGTGTACTCATGACAACGTTTGACGTTTATGTGTCCGCGTCACTTTTTTTGTTTGGCGTGGTGCACCTTGGCTTCATGATGTTAATGATGTAACTATTCACCTATAGAATGGATAAACTGCTGGCCCTGCGGAATTTGACACATCGGGCGACCACCTGTTTCGGAAAACCCGCCGCCCGGCGGAACCCTCTGGGGTGCACCTTTTGGCGCTGTTGGACGACATTCACCGCAAAAAGGACCATATCGCCATGGACAAAACCATGCTCCACGGTCGTCAAAACACGGCACAAAAACCGTGTGTCAAATCCACATAGCCATGACCACCCGCTCAGCGGGTGGCTTGCTCAGCGCCTAGAAGGCGCTGGTACCGGCTGGCGCCTGAGGGCGCATTGAAAAGGTCATGCCTCTTGCATCTCATGCCCTGCCGCCGTTGAAACGGCAAAACTGCTCTTTGTTAGCACATTGGTAACTGATAGCCGCTTTATTAACACAAAGGGCAAGGGCCTTACAGCTAAAGCAAAGGACTGTCCGACCACCGGCATAGCCGGTGGTGTTCTCGTGCTAAAGCACAACCCAGAAAAGGCCAGGCAGATTCCTCTGCCCGGCCTGGTTTTTTATTTTACGTCATCACTTTTTCGCTTTTGCCGCCGGTTTTGCCGGTGCTTTGGGTGCGGCCGGCGCCTTCGTTGTCGCCGCCTTCGCAGCCGGTTTCTTTGCCACAGGCTTTGCCGGTGCTTTGGGTGCGGCTGGTGCCTTTGCTGTGGCCGCCTTCGCAGCCGGTTTTGCCGCCGCCTTCACGGCCGGTTTCGCTGCCGCCGCCTTCACGGCTGGCTTCGCCGCTGCGGATTTCTTCGCCACCGGTTTTTTCGCGGGGGCTTTCTTCGCGGCCGGTTTTTTCGCCGCGGGGGCCGCCTTCGGCGCTTCGCCAACATCCACCCGCACCAGCGACCATTTTTGCGAATCGCTGTCCACATCTTCCCATATCTGCACCGGGGTGCCGTCACCGGTCCCCAGCTGAATCAAATCCAGCACCTTGCCGGAATGCTTCGAGCGAATCTTCACATATCCGTCGCCGATATCCTCCAGCTGCCACAGCTGGCTGTCGGACCCCAGGTAATCCCACTGGTGCACCCAGGTCCCGTTGTCCAGGCCCTGCAGCGCCACGTCCAGCACCTTGCCGGAAAAGATATTTACAATCTTGTAATAATCGCCCACCACTTTTTCCAGCTGCCAGCGCTGGGTGTTGCCTTCCGCGTCGGCCCAAATGCGAACCCCGCCGCCGTTTTCGCGGTTAAACTCGCCCACTTCCAAAACCTTGCCGTTTTTGGTGCTGATGGTATAAATCATATAATTCTCCACTGTTTGTTTTTTCAAGGGTACTCCACTCCTTTTCTGCTGGTGCCGCACGGTGCCCGCGGCGCAAAAAACAACGCTGCTTCCCATATCTCAAAAAGTATACCATGGCAAAATGGATAATTCAATCACAAGTGCCAAAATTTACGATATATTAACTTTTCTTTGTTGGCTGCGCCACTCACGCCTTCAGCCCAGCCTCCAGCTCCGCCATCACGGTGTCGGCGTCCTCGCACATCGCCAGCAAAATCTCGCCGGTCGGCGCCACCTTTATCTTCGCGTTGCTGGCTATGGCGTACTGTTCCGGCAAATAGTTTTCCTGCGCGGCTTTCTGCTGTTCCACATAGGCGTTCAGCTGGTCCATCACCGCCTGCTGCTTGCCCTCCGCCGGCAAAATAATCGCCACACCATATACTTTTATTATGGTAGAAGCCAGGCTGATGGCATACTTGTCCATGTCCGCCTCCACAAACCCGCCGGTGGGGCCGAACACCGCCTCCATCTTCAGCGGGTCGTTTTCACCGGCGCCGGCCCCCTCGCGGGTGGCCGCATCCGCCACAATCTGGTATATGTCCAGCGTATTCATTTCCGCCGGGCGGGCCGCCTGCAGCACATCTATATAGTTGTTGGCCGAGCCGGTCGCGTTCTCGCCGCATCCCACAGCCAGCACCGCCAGCAGCAAACAGGCCAGCAGTACACTCATTACTTTTTTCATGGTGCAAAACACTCCTTGTAACTTTCTTGCGGCTGGCGGCGCGCCCCGGCCCCGGCAGATATACCCACCGGCCAAAAGAACCTCCACCACGCCAAACACACAGAATTGTATCACGAAACCCTTCCCCACGCAAGAGGCCCCGTCCACGCCGCCATCACAGCGGCAGCGCCCCGCCCGGGGTAGAGGACAGAATAATCTGCGTGTTGGTCTGGCCCATTTTCTGTATACGGCTCAGCAGCTGCTCTAGCGCCACAATATCACGGCAGCGTACCTTTACCATGTGGCTATAGGTGCCGGTCACCTGGTAACATTCCTCTACTGTCTCCTCGGCCGCCAGCATGCCAAAAAACGCCGGCCTGTCGGGCGGCAGCACCGAAATGGACACCAGCGCACGGATGTTGCTTTTGGCCAAATCCGGGTTTGCCCGCACGGTGTACCCCACAATAACCCCGCTCGCCTCCAGCCGCCGTATCCTTTCCGACACAGCCGGCGAGGTCAGCGACACCTTGCTGGCTATCTCCTTCACTGTCATGCGGGCGTTCGCTGCCAGCAGCAATAAAATTTTGCGGTCCACCTCGTCCATATATCAACATCTCCTTGCATTATTAAGGCAAATTTACTCTCTCGCCCCAAAATAATAATTATATTAATTCAAACTCTCCATTTTCTTCATTATATTAAATATCCACCCTATTGTAAATAACTATGTTCGATTTTTCTGACATTCCACCATTGACAAAGTTAGCCGCGCCCTGTAAAATATAAGTACAATAAAGAAAACTCTTTATTTGTATTTTCCCACCCCTCTATACAAAAAGGGCTGCCGAAAGGCAGCCCTTTTTGTTCGTCTGTCTAAAAAGTGTCTTCACTTTTTAGACAGACCAGCGATATTGGGAGGACGCCTTACACATTCATTAATAGCCTTATTCCTCCCAATATCGTTTATTTAAAATGGAGGAGAGGGCCGCAGCCCCACTCCCCCAAGCCCCTTTCCCTGCTTTTAGGACGTTACTATACAAACTGACAAAAAAGGCTGCCTTTTGGCAACCCTTTTTGTGTTTCCCCTATTAAATAAGCGATAAAAAAGGAACGCTACGCCTTCCACCGCCCCAGCACCGCACCCGATAAATTAAACCGGGTGAAGGTGCCCGCGTCATAAATCATATAGCTGTTCTGCCCGTCCTTTGGCAGTGCTATGGACCCCGGGTTTAGGTACACCTTGTCCCCCATGGCGCGCTCTTCCCCGCGGTGGGTGTGGCCGCACAGCAAAATATCCCCTGATGCCAGCGGCGGCGGGCCGGACGGCCCATACAAATGCCCATGGGTAACGCACACGGTATGCCCATCCACAAACAGCATGGCAATCTCGCCCGTCAGCGGGAACTCCAGCACCATCTGGTCCACGTCGGAATCACAGTTCCCCTGCACCGCAATAATCCGTTCTTTCATGCCATTCAGTATATTGATAACCTCCTGCGGGGCATACGCCTCGGGCGGGTCGTTCCGCGGCCCATGGTTCAGCAAATCACCGGTCAATATCAGCCGATCGGGCCACTGGGTCAAAAACAGTTCCCGCAGCGCCAGCGCGTACTTGGCCGACCCATGAATATCACCCGCAATCAACAGCTTCATGCTTCCTCCCATCCTTTCGCCCGTTCTACCGCCTTTTCCCAGCCGCGGCACAGCCGCACCGCCTCGGCCTCGGCCATCTCTGGCTCATACAGTTTATCCAGCGTCCACTGCCCGCGAATATCCTCTAAGCTACGCCACACCCCAACGGCCAGCCCCGCCAGGTAAGCAGCCCCCAGTGCAGTGGTCTCGCGAATCATCGGCCGGCGCACCACCACCCCGGAAATATCCGCCTGAAACTGCATCAACAGGTTGTTGGCCGACGCGCCGCCGTCCACCCGCAGCTCCCGGAACGGCACCCCGGCATCCTGCTCCATGGCGGCCAGCACGTCCCGCGTCTGGTAGGCAATGCTCTCCAGCGCCGCGCGTATGATATGATCGCGCCCTGTGCCCCGCGTCAACCCCACAATGGTTCCGCGCGCGTACATGTCCCAGTATGGCGCCCCCAGCCCGGTAAAGGCCGGTACCACATACACCCCGCCGGTGTCCTTCACTTTTGCCGCGAAATACTCGCTGTCGGCGCTATCGTTAATCATCTTCATCTCGTCCCGCAGCCACTGAATTACCGCGCCGCCCACAAACACGCTGCCCTCCAGCGCATAGGTCACCTTGTCCCCCAGCTTTGCCGCCACAGTGGTCAACAGGCCGTGGTGGCTGTCCACCGGCTCGCTTCCGGTGTTCATCAGCATAAAGCACCCGGTGCCATAGGTGTTTTTTACATCCCCTTTTTCAAAACAGGTCTGGCCAAATAGCGCGGCCTGCTGGTCGCCCGCAATGCCCGCAATCGGCACCTGCACGCCGCCCAGCGGGGTTTCTCCATACACCTCGCTACTGCTGCACACCCGTGGCAACATTGCCCGTGGCACACCAAACACGCCGCACAACTCGTCATCCCAGTCCATGGTGTGTATGTTATACAACAGCGTGCGGCTGGCGTTGGTGGCATCGGTCACATGTACGCGGCCCTCGGTCAGTTTCCATATCAGCCAGCTGTCCACCGTGCCGAACAGCACCTCGCCTTTTTCAGCCTTTGCGCGCACACCCGGCACGTTGTCTAAAATCCATTTCACCTTGGTGGCGGAAAAATACGCATCCAGCAGCAACCCTGTTTTCGCGTGGATCATCGGGCCGTATCCGGCGGTTTCCAGCTGTTTACACACATCCGCAGTCCGGCGACACTGCCACACAATGGCATTGTACACCGGGCGGCCGGTGGCCGCGTCCCATACCACGGTGGTCTCGCGCTGGTTGGTAATGCCAATGGCCGCCACATCCCTGCCGGTCACGCCACTCTTTGCAAGCACCTCCATCATCACCCCGACCTCGCTGGCGTAAATCTCCAGCGGGTCGTGCTCCACCCAGCCGGGTTTTGGGTAATGCTGTGTGAACTCCTTCTGCGCCATCCCTGCAATATTCTGGTGTTCATCAAATAAAATAGCCCGGCTGGAGGTAGTCCCCTGGTCCAGCGCCATGACATATTTCGGCATCCCGTATCCCCTTTCCCTTTCCGTACATCAGCCCATCCCGGCTGTTTCCCCAAAAAAGAAGCGCCATCACAAAAACCGACAGTAAATTTGCTTCGGCGGCTTGCGGCCTACTACGGTGTATTGTATAATAAACAGATAGGAAAACCGCATAGGGAGGCAGCGCCATTGAAACGCGAAGATTATATTTCCTGGGCCGAGTATTTTATGGGTATTGCCCTGCTCAGCGCCGAGCGCTCGAAGGACGCCGGAACACAGGTGGGTTCCTGCATCGTGAACCGCGAGCACAAAATTCTTTCGCTGGGCTACAACGGCATGCCCACCGGCTGCCTGGATGATTCCATGCCCTGGGGCCGGGAAGGGGAGCCGCTGCAAACCAAATATATGTACGTCTGCCACGCAGAACTGAACGCCATCCTGAACGCTGCCGGCGGGGACCTGCGCGGCGCGCGGCTGTATACCACCCTGTTCCCGTGCAACGAATGCGCCAAGGCTATCATCCAAAGCGGCATTGCCGAGGTCATCTACCTTTCCGACAAATATGCCGATTCCGACGCCACCTATGCCAGCAAAAAAATGTTCGACATGGTGGGGGTAAAATACACCCCCTACCGCAAAAGCGGTCGCAAAATCAACATTGAACTATAAGAACTTCCCCCGCAAAAAACAATAACCGTATTCTGTGGATAGCACAGCCGCCCGGCATAAAACCCGGCGGCTGTTTTTTTGTGCATAGCTGAGGGGGCGCCTCATGTTCCATAGCCCCAGGCGACAAGAAAGGGGGTGGCGCCAGGTAGCCGCCGCGTGCTTTCGCAGCTGACAGCGCAATGTGCCCTTTAATACCCGCCTGGCCCTACCACAGCGCCGCCACATCCTTATACATTGCGGCATACTGCCCGGCCGAGCGGCCCCAGCTGAAATCACACTCCATGCACCGCTTCACCAGCACCGGCCAGCCTTCTTTGCTTTCATACCCTTCCTTCGCGCGGAAACAGGCCGCCTGCATATCATACGCGTTATAACTGACGAAGGTAAAACCGTTTCCTGTACCATCCCCGCTGTCCTGTATGGTATCCTTCAGCCCGCCGGTTTCCCGCACAATAGGTACCGACCCATACCGCAGTGCCACCATCTGTGACAGCCCACATGGCTCACTTTTGCTGGGCATCAGGAAAAAGTCGCTGCCGGCATACACCTTGCGTGCCACCTCCGGCACAAACCCTATGCGCACCCCAAACTGCCCGGCATGTCGGGACGCCAGCTCTTTAAAGAAGTTTTCGAACGAATAATCCCCCGAACCCAATATCACCAGCTGCATACCACTGGACACCAGATTGTCCGCCACGTGGCGCACAAGGTCCAGCCCCTTGTGGCTGACCAGCCGCGTCACCATGCCAATCAACGGCGCGTCGCATTCTTCCAAACCAAACGCCTCGCGCAGTTCTTTTTTGCAGGCAGCTTTCCCTGCGGCCACGTTCTCGGCACCGTAGTTCATGGCGATAAACTTGTCGGTGCGCGGGTCATACACGTCGGTGTCTATCCCGTTCAGTATCCCACACAGCTTGTACTGCTTTTTGCGCAAAAACTCGTCCAGGCCATGGCTGTACCACGGGTCCAAAATCTCGCACGCGTACGTGGGCGACACGGTGGTTACCTTGTCCGCGGTCTCAATAGCCCCCTTCATGTAGTTCACGATCCCGTCGAACTCCACGATATGCGCATCCTTGCGGCCGATTCCGATGGTCTCCTCCAATATTTCCAGCCCATACTTGCCCTGGTACTGGATATTGTGGATGGTGAACACCGCCTTCACACCCTGGTACTTTTCCAGATGCCGATAATACAGGTTCAGGTACACCGGCACCAGCGCAGTTTGCCAGTCGTTGCAGTGAATAATGTCCGGCGTGAAATCCACATGGAATAACGTTTCCAAGATTGCACGGGAGAAAAAAGCATACCGCTCGCCATCGTCGTAAAAACCATACAGGCCGTGCCGCTTAAAGTAGTATTCATTGTCCAGAAAATAATAGGTAACGCCCTGCCGGGTCAATTCAAACAGGCCGCAGTACTGGTTACGCCAGCCCACCGGCACCGTAAAGTTGGTAATGTATTTCAATTTTTCGCGCCATTCCTCGGGAATATCCCCATACAGCGGCAGAATAACCCGGACATTCACCTTTTTCTTTTTCAGCGCAATCGGCAGGCTGCCTGCCACATCGCCCAGCCCCCCAGACGCAAAAAACGGATATGCTTCGCTGGCTGCAAACAGAACCTTCATCTTCTTCCCTCCCGCTCAGTAACCTCGGTCATTGGATGCTTCTCTAGCTGAAAACTGTCACATGGTTCCTTACAGCACGTGGCTTCCCTTCGCAATAAATACCGGGAAATTCCTGGCGCCACGCAGCATCTGCCCTGCCCCAATAATCACGTTTTTGTCGGTAATCACATTTTCCAGCACGGCGCCGGGCCGCACCTCGGTCCCCTGCATAATCACACAGTCTTTCAGCTTTGCTCCCTTTCCTATACGCACCCCACGGAACAAAACGCAGTTTTTCACTTCGCCTTCTATAATGCACCCATCCGCCACCATGGTATCGCTGGTGCGCGCGTCAATAGCATACCGCACCGGCGCCTCGTCCCGCACCTTGGTATACACCGGCATATCCTCAGGAAACAGTTTCTCCAGGTTTTTGCGCTCCAACAAACGCAGGCTCTCCTCAAAATAACTGCGCATATCGTAAATATGCCCGCTGTAGCCGCAATACTCATACCCGAATAATTTTATCTCATCCAGGTTTTCCGCCAAAATATCTTTTTCAAACCGCGTGTGCCCGCGCACCATCGCGTCCTTTACCAGGTCAATCAAAAACCGCCGCCCCACCACATAAATATTCAGGGACATGTTCTGGGGCTCCGAACGGTAATCATTCAGCCGAATCCCATTCACAAATCCGTTTTTGTTCAGCGAAAACACCGTGTTGTCCCGCTGCATTCCTTCCTCTATTACACCCTTCTCATACACCGCTGTAATATCCGCTCCGGCGGCGTAGTGCGCATTGATCAACTGGCTGAAATCTAGGTTATATGCCACATTACAGTCGCACATAATCACCAGGTCTTCCTGCCAATACTCCAGGTAATTCATCACCGACGCCAGTGCCTCTATGCGGCCATTATACATTTCGCTGCCATCCCGCGCATACGGCGGAAACACCACCAGCCCGCCGCGCTTTCGGGACAAATCCCACTCTCGCCCGCTGCCCAGATGATCCATCAAGCTCTGGTAGTTTTGCCGGGCAATTACCCCCACATTCTGCATACCTGCGCTGGCCATGCCGGACAGGCAAAAGTCAATCATGCGGTACCGGCCGCCAAACGGAATAGAGGCCATGGTACGGTGCGCCACCAGTTCCGGAATATTATGGTCGTGCATATTCGGGAAAATGATGCCCAGTGCTTTTGCATTGTTCATCTTGTCGCCCCCTCTGGTACGTCTTCTTCCACCATGGCTTTTGGCAGCACCTTTGCCCCGGTGCCCACGGTCACGCCCTCGGCCACCACCGTAACGCCCCACTTGGAAACGTCATCCATATGCTCCGGCCGTGCGCCCACCACCGCGCCTTTTTTTATCACGGCGTCTTCGGCAATGATAGAATAGCTTACCAGCGCGCCGTCTTCCACCACGGCGCCCGGCATCAGGATAGAGTCCCGCACCACGGCGTCGCGGCCCCCCACCGCCCCGGCAAACAACACAGCGGATTCCAGCTCCCCCTCCACTATGCAGCCCTCGGTCACCATGGAGTTTTCCACCACCGCGTTTTTCCCCACATAATGCGGCGGCCGCCCGGCGGTCCGGGTATAAATCTTCCATCCCTGGTCCCATACATCCAGCGGCACGTTCGGGTCCAGCAGATCCATGTTGGCCTCCCACAGGCTGTCTATGGTGCCCACGTCTTTCCAGTATCCGCCATAGGAATACGCAAACATTCGCTGCTTTTTGGCCAGCATCTGCGGAATAATATTCTTGCCAAAATCATTGCTGGACCCTTTGTCCGCCTCATCCTCTTCCAAAAACCGGCGCAGCTTCGCCCAGTTAAAAATATATACACCCATAGACGCCAGGGTAGAATCCGGCTTCTTGGGCTTTTCCTCAAACTTCGTTACCCGGCCGTTTTTGTCACAGGTCATTATGCCAAAACGAGATGCTTCTTCCTTCGGCACATCAATCACCGCGATGGTGCAGTCGGCATTTTTTTCCTTGTGATAGTCCAGCATCATGGCATAGTCCATCTTATATATATGGTCGCCGGACAAAATCAGTACATACTCCGGGTCATACCGCTCTATGAAGTTCATGTTCTGGTAAATGGCGTTGGCGGTACCGCGGTACCAGTCGCTGCGGGTCGCCTTTTGGTAGGGCGGCAGCACATGCACCCCGCCATACAAGCGGTCCAGGTCCCACGGCTGCCCGTTGCCTATGTAATCATTCAATACCAGCGGCTGGTACTGTGTCAGCACCCCCACCGTGTCTATGCCGGAGTTAATGCAGTTCGAGAGCGGAAAATCAATAATGCGGTACTTGCTGCCAAACGGCACCGCCGGTTTGGCTATTTTTTTGGTCAGCGCGTACAGGCGCGAACCCTGCCCACCGGCCAGCAACATCGCGACACATTCCTTCATACGCTCTCCCCCTTTTTGCTTGCCGCCTTTTTGGCGACTACTGTTTTTTGGGTGGCCGGCTTCTTTGCTGCCGCGGGCTTTGTTGCCGCCTTCGCCGTCTGGGTTTTCGCGGTTGTCTGTTGGGTTGTCGTCTTTGTGGCTGCTGCTTTCGTGCCGCCAGTTTTTGTGGCTGTGGTCTTGGTCGCTGTGGTCTTGGTCGCTGTGGTCTTCGTGGCGGCACTCTTTGTCCCAACCGGTTTTGCGGCAGCTATTTTGGTTGCCGCCGTCTTCGTGCCGGCCGTTTTTGCCGTGGTCCCTTTCGCTGCCGTTTTTTTCTTCTCCGCCGGCACCATAAAAAACACAGCGGACAGCGGCGGCAGCTTCACACTTACTTGGTTTGCAAACCCGTGCATTTCGCCCGGCACACTTTTCACCGTACCGTTTGTAAACCCACCACCGCCAAATTCTCCTCCGTCACTGGAAAGCACTTCCTTGTAGCTGCCGGCCACCGGCACCCCAAACTTATAGTCGTCACGGAACACCGGCGCAAAATTGCAGCACACCAAAAGGGCGTTCCCGGCGGCATCCCGCCGCAGGAACACTATAATATTTTGGGTGTTGTCGTCCGCCACCACCCACTGGAAGCCCTCCCAGGAATAGTCGCGTTCCCACAGCACCGGGGTATCCTTGTACAGGTGGTTCAGCGCCCGGCACCACGCCTGCATCTGGCGGTGGGTGTCATACTCCAGCAGGCTCCAGTCCAGTTCGCGCGCCTCGCTCCACTCCTGGAACTGCGCAAACTCCTGCCCCATGAACAGCAGTTTTTTGCCGGGGTGGGTCATCATATACCCATAAAACACCCGCAGTTCGGCAAATTTATCGTTGTACTCGCCCGGCATCTTGCCAATCATGCTGCACTTTCCGTGCACCACCTCGTCATGGCTGATGGGCAGAATAAAATTTTCGCTGAACGCGTAAAAGAAACTAAAGGTCAGCTTCTTGTGGCTGCCGCCACGGAACAGGGGATCCAGCTGCATATAGTCCAGCATATCGTTCATCCAGCCCATGTTCCACTTGAAGTTAAACCCCAGCCCCCCCATGTGTACCGGCGCAGACACCAGCGGCCACGCGGTAGATTCCTCCGCCACCATAATGCTGCCGGGGTAGCGTTTAAACGCCGCGGTGTTCACCTTGCGCAACAGGTCTATCGCCTCCAGGTTTTCGACCCCGCCCTTGGTGTTCTGCTCCCACTCGCCGTCCCGCCGGTTATAGTTCAGGTACAGCATGCTGGCCACGGCATCAAACCGCAGCCCGTCTATGTGGTATGTCCCCAGCCAGAATAGCGCCGACGAAATAAGGAAACACTGTACCTCCGGCCGGCCAAAATCAAACACCATGGTCCCCCACTCGCGGTGTTCGGCCCGCAGGGGGTTCTGGTCCTCATAACAGTTGGTCCCGTCAAACTTGTACAGGCCAAATTCATCCTTCGGGAAATGCGCCGGCACCCAGTCCATAATGACCCCAATGCCCGCACGGTGGCATTCGTCAATAAAAAACATAAAGTCCTGTGGGGTGCCATACCGGCTGGTGGGC
This sequence comes from Oscillospiraceae bacterium, assembly GCA_031549285.1. GTDB lineage: Bacteria > Bacillota > Clostridia > Oscillospirales > Ruminococcaceae > JAAYCI01. Next base: position 20,748 of record JAVBPZ010000002.1, read on the forward strand.
GCAAAATAGCCGGTCACCTGGTACCCCCAGCTGCCGTCAAACGGATACTCGGTCAGCGGCATCAGCTCAATATGGGTATATCCCATTTCCTTGATATAGGGAATCAATTCCTTTGCCAGATCCCGATAGCTGAATGGATTCCCATCCGGATGGGTACGCCAGCTGCCGGCGTGCATCTCGTAAATATTCATCGGGCCAAACACCGGGTTCGCCTTTTGCTTCTGCCGTTCCCACTTGTCGTCCCGCCATTTATACCCGTCCAGGTCATACACCTTGCTGCAGTTGGCCGGGCGCGTCTCGGTATGAAACGCATACGGGTCCGCCTTAAAAATCATCTCGTCCGCCGGGGTGGTCACGCAGTATTTGTAAATGTCATACTCCTGCAAGCCCGGGACAAAACACTGCCACACGCCGGTCTTTGAAAGGTTCTGCATGGGGTGCGCACCGGGCATCCAGTGGTTAAAATCCCCCACCACGCTCATATTTTTGGCGCGAGGCGCCCACACACGGAACAACACGCCCGCCTGGCCGCCCACCTCGCACAGGTGCGAGCCCAAAAACTTCTGGCACTCGTAATGGGTCCCCTTGCGAAAACTGTAAATGTCGGTGTCTGCTTTCAGGCTGGTATACTTCTGCATCGATTGCCTCCACAGGAAAATTTGTTCGATCCTCGCACAAATCCGGACACAACCGCAAAGCCGGGTCACACGTACCTTCGGCCACACATCCATCCGCCTGGAACCTGCCCACGCGGACCAACAACAAAACCACGCTATCCACCGGCGTTATTAACACTACTATTCTACCCAAATTTCGCCGTAAATGCAAGCCAAACCGGCGCCTTCAGAACATAAAGAAACCGCGCATGGACAAAACCATACGCGGAAAGCTGTCAAAAAAATCCAAAGCCGGGAAAGGGGATTGGGGGAGTGGGGCGGGGTTTTTCGCCGTCAGGTGAAAAAAGGAACTTCAGTTCATTACCCGCAAGAGTGAGTTCGACGCGAGGATACGAGCGGCGGCGAATGTTAGGCAGCCCTCTCCCCCATTTCAAATAACCCAACATTTGGCAAAACAATGGTCGACTCAAATAAAACAAATCTTCTATCCCAAATGTTGTCACAGCTTGTCAAAAGAGTACCTCACTCTTTTGACAAGCTGGCCGCGCATGGGCAAAACCCATACGCGGCCAAAACGGTATCTCTATTTTCTTTACTCAATTCAGGATATAAATATCCAGCGCCCGCTTCCCAAAGCGCAGGCACTCGGCATTGGTTGCAAAGTACAAATCCACGTCTACGCGGCCCTCCATCATGGCGGTGCCGCAGTCGGTCGCAATGGCAAACCCATACACAAACCCGCCATCTGCCGAGGTAATATACAGCCGGGTGCCATAGGGGATCACGTTCGGGTTTACCGCCACGGTACCGCAGTACAGCCCCATACCGGACGCCCCCCGCCCGCCGGACGACGAGTACGCCGTCGCAACAGCGCCCTGCATCACGCGGGAATAGCTGGTGGGCAGGCCATCTTCGCCCATCACCACGCCGTCAAAACCCTCAATGGTAGACACCGGCACGCCGGGCACAAACTCGGTGGTCGCTTCATCATACGGGTGCAGCACTGCCTCCAGGCTGGTAATCTCGCTGGACGCAACTTCGCCATCCACCAGCCGGTGCACATAGGTCACATCATACACGCCGCCGCGGCTCTGCAGAAAGGCCACTTCGCCGCCTTCCGGCGCTTCCAGCCCCTGCACATACGCTTCCACCGCCTCGTCTGAAACTTCCTCCCGGCGGCTTTCTTCCTCAAAGGTCACGCGGTGCACCGCCACCTCCAGATTTTCATCCAGGGGGGTGTCCAGCGCCGGTTCCACAAAATCATCCTGCCCCAGCTGCACACCGCTCAAGGTCAGCAGGTCGGCCACCGTACCCTCCACCAGGCGGGTGGTAAAGGTCGCGCCGTCCGCCTCCAGCGACACCGGAAACGCACGCTCTATGGTAACGCAAGCGGTGTTTTCATCCTCTGTTGTATATTCGACCTTGTCACAATCCTCCACTGTAATGCCGGCCAGCGCCAAAATCTCCTCGGTCTCACAGCTGGAGGTCAACAGGGTCACTTCCTGCCCGTCGGAATCGGTCACAACCACCACATCTTTGGCATACACGGTGGTAAATAAGCTGGCACTCAGCACCAGCGCCATGGTCAACACGGCTGCAATGCGCGGCATCTGCGACAGTTTCCTGCGCAGCCGCTCTATGTTTCGCTGCATACTCTCTCCTTATTCTGTGCCGCCGGAAATACTTTATTCCGGCGACAAAATGGGGCAACCACCTGCTACTTTTCGTATACCTTTTGGAAAAGCAGCGACAAATCATATAAAACCTGCCATGTTTTTGCAGTTGCAGCACTTCGCCGTATTGTACCAAACCTTTCTTCGCCTCGTCAATCACCCATGACCCGCCTTTGTCCAGTTTCCCCGGTTTTCGGCAGAAAAGTGCCCCCGCACGGTTATGTTTGCTCCCAAATCCTCTTGTTTCCGCCAAAATGGTGCCGTTTTCTCGTTTTTTAAAAAATAATTGTCGATTGTGCGCGTGTTTTTCCCGTTTCTTCGCGCACGGCCTTTTGACTGTTTTTTGGTACTTCTGCCAGTTTTCTGTAACAATCCGCCGGTGCCTTTGGCCACTATCCCTTGACATACTGCACAAAATGTATGGGGCACGCTCAGGTCGCACACAATATACTGGGTGCCGGTCACGAAATTGCACTTCAAAATTTTTGGCAAAATGAGGTAGGAAAAACCATGAAACTGTGCTAGTATGGACTGTGCAGTATACCACATAGACGAAAAACCAGGCGATCAACCTTTATATAGGCAGGAGGCATCCTTTTGGCAAACCAAAACATCCGCAACTTTTGCATCATCGCGCACATCGACCACGGCAAATCCACCCTGGCCGACAGAATACTGGAGTACACCAGCAGCGTGGACGCCCGCCTGATGAGCGCCCAGGTGCTGGACAACATGGAACTGGAGCGTGAGCGCGGCATCACCATAAAAGCGCGCGCCGTCTCGTTGGAATACGCCGCCAAAAACGGCCAGACGTATGAATTGAACCTGATAGACACCCCTGGCCATGTGGACTTTAACTACGAGGTCAGCCGTTCGCTGGCCGCGTGCGAGGGCGCGGTGCTGGTGGTGGACTCGTCCCAAGGCGTAGAGGCGCAAACCCTGGCGACCACCTATCTTGCCATAGAACACGACCTGGAAATCGTCCCGGTGCTGAACAAAATGGACCTGCCCAGCGCCGAACCGGAACGAGTCGCCAAAGAAATCGAGGACGTCATCGGCCTGCCGGCGCTGGACGCGCCGCGCATCTCGGCCAAGTCCGGCGTAGGCATCGAGGAGGTGCTGGAACGCATCATCTCCGACATCCCTGCGCCAAAAGGGGACGAAACCGCACCGCTGAAAGCCCTGGTGTTTGACTCCTACTATGACAGCTACAAAGGCGTCATTGTCTACATCCGCCTGTTCGAGGGCACGCTGCACGCGGGGGACACCATTCGCATGATGGCCACCGGCGCCGAGTTCCATGTGGTGGAGGTGGGCCGCATGGGCGCGTTGAACCTGGCCCCCTGCGACGAACTGCAGGCCGGCGAGGTGGGCTACCTTACCGCCAGCATCAAAAATGTGCGGGACACCCGTGTGGGCGACACCATCACCCTGGCGGAAAACCCCACAAAAGAAGCGCTGCCCGGCTACCGCAAGGTGGTCCCCATGGTGTTCTGCGGCATCTACCCCGCCGACGGCGCGGACTACCCCGACCTGCAGGAGGCCATTGAAAAACTGCAGTTAAATGACGCATCGTTGTCGTTCGATCCGGAAACCAGTGTCGCGTTGGGTTTCGGCTTCCGGTGTGGTTTTTTGGGCCTGTTACATCTGGAAATCATCATCGAACGGCTGGAGCGGGAGTTCGACCTGGATCTTATTACCACCGCGCCCAGCGTCGAGTATCACATCACCCTGACCGACGGCACGGTGCTAACGGTGGAAAACCCCACCAACTACCCCGACCCCTCCCAGATTGCCAAAGCCGAGGAGCCGATGGTGGACGCGCACATCTATACCCCAAACGATTATGTCGGCAGCCTGATGGAACTGTGCCAGGACCGGCGCGGCATCATGAAGGGCATGAAGTACCTGGACGAAACGCGCGTAGACATGCATTACGAGCTGCCCCTGGGTGAAATTGTGTACGACTTTTTCGATGCCATTAAAAGCCGCAGCCGTGGCTATGCCAGCTACGACTACGAGCTGAAAGGCTTCGCCGAAAGCAAGCTGGTGAAGCTGGACATCCTGGTAAACGGCGAGGTGGTGGACGCGCTCAGCTTCATCGTACATGCGGACAAAGCCTACGCGCGCGGCCGCCGGCTGTGCGAAAAGCTGAAGGACAACATCCCGCGCCAGCTGTTCGAGGTCCCCATCCAGGCGGCCATCGGCGGCAAAATCATCGCGCGCGAAACGGTGAAAGCGGTGCGCAAGGACGTGCTGGCAAAATGTTATGGCGGCGATATCACCCGCAAAAAGAAGCTGCTGGAAAAGCAAAAGGAAGGCAAAAAGAAAATGCGCCAGATCGGCAGCGTAGAGGTGCCCAGCGAGGCCTTCACCGCGGTGCTGAAACTGGATGATTGAATAGATTTCATAACCCGGCGCGGTCTATTCCTCTCACCGCGAAAAATACAAAACATGGAACAGGCCGGTTGTCCCCAGTGGGCAACCGGCCTTTACTTGTTTCGCACTTACTAAATATAAAGTGGCAAACACGCCTTGAAAAGTACTGTTCCTTGTGCCACATGCTCAAATGTATCAACACACGCATGGTCCATTCCCGGTCAAAAGACCATTACGCAATACTACAACACAGTATACCCCGTCGAGGTAAGCGCCCGCAGCGCCGTCTCCCAGCTTTTTTCTTTCACCAGCACATAGTCGGTGTCATAGGTGGATACCGCAAAAATGCTCACGCCCGCCGTGGCCAGCGCGCCGGAAATCCCCGCTAGTATTCCCACTAGGCTGAACTCCAGCGTTCCCACCACCCGCATCGCCCGCCAGCCGGTTTCCACCGCCAGCGCCCCCGCCGGCGCATACTCTTCCCCGCATACCAGCGAAACCTCGCTGTCGGTTTTCGCAAAAAACACAAATTCCCCAAACCGATCTATTGCACCGCTGCCGACATCACCAGAACCCAAAAGCCCCAGCTCACCTTCCGCCAGTTTGCACACCGCAAACCGCCCATCCAATATCTGCAGTTCCATGCCGCTTCCTCCTTGCCAGCTTGGCGCCTAACGTAACAGGTTTCGAGGCTCTTCCCTTAACGCAACGGGAGCCAACCAAACCCTCGGTTCGGCTGGCTCCCAAATTCATATCTTATGCCTCCGGCAGCACATCGCTCTCGGAAAAATCTTCCCTGTCCAGCGTCAGGTTTGGGTTGTAATACGGGTCGTGCAGCAACTCTTCACCATACCGCTCATACAGCCGCTCCTGCTCCGCCATAAAGCGTTCCTTTGCTTCGCCCTCTTCATCACTGCCGCGGCTTTTGCTTTCGTGGTGATACAGCTCCGCATACGGCGTAAAAATCACACTCGCGCCACGCCGCCGCGCCCGCAGGCACAGGTCCACGTCGTTGTACGCCACGCCAAAGCCGGCGTCGAACCCACCCACGTCGTCAAATACCTTGCGCCGCACCATCATGCACGCACCGGTAACGGCGCTCATCTCCTGCACACAGGCTTGCCGGAACATATACCCGCTTTTGCCGCGCATCGCGTACTTGTGGCTGTGGCCGGCATAGCCGCCCAGGCCCACCACCACCCCTGCGTGCTGCACCGTGTCGTCGGGGTAGTACAGCATGGCGCCCACTATCCCCACATCCTCCAGCTGGCACAAGCCCAGCATCTCGGTCAGCCATCCAGGGCTAATCACCTCGGTGTCGTTGTTCAAAAACAGCAGATACTCCCCGCGCGCAGACCGCCGGCCAAAGTTACAAATCTTGGAAAAATTAAAGGACTTTTCCTCATCGTACACCAGCACCTTGCAGTCCGGGTAAATCTTCGCCAGCTTTTGGTAATAGGCAAACGTCTCCACCGTGCGGGAGTTATTTTCCACCACCAGCACCTCAAAGTTCTTGTACTGGGTCTTGTCATAAATGGAACGGATACACCGGTCTAAGTCCGGCACATGTTCGCAGTTTGGGATGATAATGGATACCAGTGGCCGGCCCCGCACGGCATAATCCACCTTATAGGTACTGGGGAACATGCCGTCGCGCACGTCGCCCCGCACGCCAATGCGCTCCAAATGCTCGGCGATGGCTTTTTTTGCCGCAGCAGCCACATAGGGTTTTGCCTCCACGCCGGTGCTGGTGGAATCCTCGTGCTCGCGCCAGTAATACAGTACCTTTGGTATATGCACCGCGCCTCCGGTTTCCTCCAGCACCCGCAGGTACAAATCATGATCCTGGCTGCCGTCAAACTCGCTGCGGAACCCGCCCACCTTGTTAAACAAATCCCGCCGAATGGCCACCAGATGCGCAATATAGTTCACATTCAAAAGATACTGCGGGGAATAATCCGGCTTAAAATGCCCCACCTTCGAGTGCAGCATATCTTTTTTAAACAACGCTTCATCACTGTAAATGAACCCTGCCTCGGTACGCGCCACTGCCTGCGCCGCCTCAAACAGTGCGTTCGGGCTCAGCAGATCGTCGTGGTCCAAAAACACCAGATAGTGCCCGCTGGACAGGCGCACCGCGCGGTTGGTGTTCGCAGAGATCCCCTCGTTCTCAACATCCTCTATTAAGATGCGCTCGTCGGCATACTTGCTCACCAGCTCGTTCACCACCGCACGGTCATCGCTGGCATTGGCAATACACAGCTCCCAGTTCGCATAGCTTTGGTTCACCACCGAGGCCAGCAGCTCATCAAAAAACGCACGGGTGGTGTTGTACACCGGCACGCACACGCTCATCTTCGGCCAGCCCAGCACATCCGCTTCCCGCTGTTTTTGCAGCACACTTTTAGACGGCAAAAACCGGCCTTTTTTTCCGCCGTGCCGCCGTTTCATGTACTGCATGGTGCGCCGTATGGCCGCAAAAAAACCCTCTTTCTGCGATATTTCGCGGAAATAGGCCATCAGTTCCCGTTTGCGTTTTTTCTTCAGCCGCTGCTGAACCTCTGTATTCTGGGCCACTTCGCTCATCCATCCTGTTCTGTAATATTCCGGCGATGCGGCACCCACCCCGGCCTCTTACCCGGTCGGCACCGCCACGCGCATTTCACCTATTTTACCACATACCATCCAAAAAAACAGGCATCCAGAAAATGTCGCATATATTTCACATATTCCCACCGCGCGTTTTGGCCGCTGCAGCAGCAACGTTTCCTTCCTAAACAAAGGATATTATACTGCGGGACAAACCCCGCGCCGCGTGCCTTCCTCTGCATTTACGCATACGCGAAATTTTCCGTCTTCAGCGTGAAATGCGGGTTGTAAAACGGGTCCCCCGCCACCAATAGTCCCGCATATTTTTTTCGGAACGCCGCCGCTTCCTTGTCAAAGCGTTCCTTCGCCGGGCCCTCGGTGTCGTATCCGCGGCTTTTGCTTTCATAGTGCCACGCCTCGGCAAACGGGGTAAAGATATTCCACAACCCCTGTGCGCGCAAGCGCAGGCACAGGTCCACGTCGTTAAACGCCACCGCAAAGCTTTCCTCGTCCATACCGCCCACCGCGTCATACAGCGCCTTTTTTACCATCAGCGCCGCGCCGGTCACCGCGCTCATATCCTGCACGGTAACCAGGCGGAACAGGTTGCCCGCGTTGCCTTTTTCGTGGCCTTTGTGGCTCACACCCGCGGTGCCGCCAATGCCGATGATAAGCCCCGCGTGCTGCACGGTAGCGTCCGGGTAATACAGCTTTGCCCCCACCGCGCCCACGTCCGCGCGCTGGCTATAGCTTAACATCTCCGGCACAAACCCGTCTGATATCCACTCGGTGTCGTTGTTCAAAAACAGCAGGTGTGTCCCCTTGGCACGCACGGCGCCAAAGTTACAAATCGCCGCAAAATTAAACACACCGGGATACCGCAGCACCTGCAGGTTCCGGTATTTTTCCTCGGCCTGCTCATAAAACGTTTCGGTGGCGGGGTCGGTGGAGTTGTTGTCCAGCACCAGCACCTCAAAGTTCGCGTATCCCGCTTTGGCATACAGGGACTCTAAACACCGCTCCAGGTCGTCTATGTGGTCCTTGCTGGGAATCAATATGCTCACCAGCGGGTTGCCCCACACCGCATACCGCACCCGGTACGACCCCGGGTATGCCACCTGTGGCTCTACCGCACCCGGCAGCTCCCTGCGCTCCAAATGCGCCTGCACCGCCTTGGCCCCAGCGGTCACCGCATATTCCTTTTTGTCTATGCCGCTGGCGGTGGACCCACTGTGCCCGCGCCAAAAATACAGCACCTTCGGAATATGCACAATCTTTCCCGCATTTTCGCACAGCCGCAGGAACAAATCATAATCCTGCGCGCCGTTGTACGCGCTGTTTTCGCCGCCGCCCGCCCGTGCCAGCAACGCCCGGCTGAACACGCACAGGTGGGTGATGTAGTTGCATCCGCACAACGTGTCCGGCGCATAATCCGGCTTAAAATGAAACTCGACCAACCGGGTCAAATCCTCGTTCAGCACCGCTTCGTCAGAATACACCAACTGCGCGCCCTGCTCGTTTATCGCCGCCACTGCCTCGAACAAGGCGTTCGGCTGCAGCACATCGTCGTGGTCCAGCAGGGTAATATATTCGCCCCGGCTCTCTGCCAGGCCAATGTTTGTGTTGTCCGCTATGCCCTTGTTTTTAAACAGGCGCATTGAGCGGATCCGTGCATCTTTCTTTTCGTACTGCGCGGTCATGCGCTGCACCTCGGGGTGGCCATGGTCGCTGGCATCCACCAAAACCAGCTCGAAGTTCGCATAGCTCTGCCGCCGCACGCTCTCTATCATTTCGCGCAAAAACGCCGGCGGTGTGTTGTACAGCGGCACCACCACCGACACCAGCGGCATTTCGCCAAACACCGCTTTGCGCTGCGCCCGCAGCTCCTTTTTCAGCGGAATATCCGCGCGATATCGCCAAATATCCCCATGGGTGGCCAGCCGCCAGCGAAAAGATACCTCCCGGCAAAACGCCTCGAACCCCTGCCGGCGCCACACCGCAAACATCTTGCCCAGCTGGCGGAACACCCGCCCGGCCGTCAGGTTCCGGCGCAGCATCTTCCACAAAGAATCTACCCCCGCGGTGGGGTCATTCCTGCCGGGGGCCGCTTGCTGCGGCACCGTTTCCTCTGTGGCAGGCCGTTCCACCCGGTTTTCTTCGGGCTGTTTCTCCGGCGGCAGTTCTGCCCCTGCCAGCCGGGGTTCTTTTTCCCTCAACAGTTTTCTTCCTCCGGCTCTCGCGCGTTTTCTTTATAGTCGTTGCACACACCTATGGCGTCGCCTTTCGCCACCACTTTGCCGTGGTTCAGCCACACCGCCTTGTTGCACATGCGCTCTATCTGGTCTATGGAATGGCTTACCAGCAGCACGGTGGTACCGCCGCTCATCAGCTCGTTCATGCGGGCCTCGCACTTTTGCTGGAACAAAAAATCCCCCACAGACAATATCTCGTCGCAAATCAAAATATCCGGTTTCATGATGGTCGCCACGGAAAACGCCAGCCGCGCCACCATACCGGAAGAATAGTTCTTCACCGCCACGTCCAGAAAATCCCGCAGTTCGGAAAACTCTACAATATCCTCAAACTGTTCGTCTATATACTTTGGGTTCATGCCCAGCACCGTGCCGTTCAGATAGATGTTCTCCCGCCCGGTCAGGTCCATGTCAAACCCGGCCCCCAGCTCTATCAGCGGCGCCACGCTGCCGCGCACAATGCACCGTCCGCCGGACGGTTTCATCACCCCGGCCACAATCTTCAGCAGGGTGCTTTTGCCCGATCCGTTCAGGCCTATCAGCCCAAACACGTCGCCTTTTTCCACCTTCAGCGAAACATTCTTCAGCGCAAAAAATTCATCCACATGCAGGTTTCCCTGCACCTTGCGGATGGCCCATTCCTTCACGCTGTCCACCTTTTCCCGCGCCATGTTAAACCGGCGCGAGACATCCTGCATTTCTATAATGGGGGCGTCATGTACCATTCCCTGTGCTCCGTTTCTCCAGGACAGTGCGCGCACTGCCAAACTCTAAATATGCAAAATAAAATCATCCTGGCTTTTGCGGAAAACCAGCAGGCCAATCACCATCGCCACGGCCGCGCAGCCCACCGTAACCACCAGCTGGGCGTCGGTTGGCCCACGGCCATACACCACAAACTGACGGAACATGGCCACATACCAATACACCGGGTTGAAGCGAATGAGCAGCGCAATATTCGGCCCCAGCATACTCTCCGGGTAAAAAATAGGCGTCATATATGTCAGTGCCAAAATAAACACGCTGTACAAATGCTTTATATCACGGAAAAACACCACCGCGCTGGACAGAATAAGCCCGACCCCGAGGTTAAAAAAGAACAGCAGCAGCAGCGGCAGCGGGAACAGCAAAATCCACCAGCTTACCGGCGAGCGGGTTGCCACCATTACCACCACCAGCGCTATCAGCGAAAAGCAAGTGTTTATCAGCCCAAACATCACCTTCTCCATCGGGAAGATGTACTTCGGGATATATACCTTCTTAATCAGCCCCGCGTTACCGTACACAGAGTCCATGGCCATATTGGTGGACTCGCTGAAAAAGGTGAAAATAAGCTGGCCGCTTAAAACATACATGGGGAAACTGGGCGGCAGCCCGGTAGACGCCACCGGCGGCAGGCTGGCCGGGTCCATGATGCTGTTGAACAGGTTTTGGAACACCAGCACCATCACGCTCATCATCAGCAGTGGGTTCAAAACGCTCCACAACAGACCCAATGTACTGCGGCGGTACTTCACCTTGATATCGCGCTGCACCAGGTTCATCAGCAAAAAGCGATACCGCATGAAAATGCCGGCCGTGTTTTTCAAATAGCGAATCAACGCCGCAACCACCTTTCAAAGTAAACGAACTCCTGCTCGCGCATGCGCGGCAGGCTTTGGTCTTTTTCGCTCAGTACCGGCGGCACGCCGGCGTCCGGCCACACAATGCCAATATCCGCGTCGTTCCATGCCACGCCGCCTTCTGCCGCGGCGTCGTATACGTCGGTACATTTATAGGCGAACTCTGCTTCGTCGCTCAGCACCAAAAACCCGTGGGCAAACCCCGGCGGTACATACAGCTGCCGCCGGTTTTCTTCGCTCAACTGTGCACCGGCCCACCGGCCAAAATGCGCGCTGCCCGGCCGCAGATCCACCGCCACATCAAACACGCACCCGCGCACCACCCGCACCAGCTTCCCCTGGGTATGCTCTTTTTGAAAATGCAGCCCGCGCAATACGCCGCGCCGGCTCATACTTTGGTTGTCCTGTACAAACATGTCGTCAATACCTGCGGCGGCAAATTCTTCCCGGTTATAGGTCTCCATAAAATAGCCGCGCGCATCACCAAATACCGTCGGTTCTATCAGCAGTACCCCCGGTACCTCTGTCTGTAAAAATGTGAACTTGCCCAACACTGTCCTCCTCGTCCGGCCACCTTTTTTCTGCTGGCTGCGCCCTGGTTCGCCTTGGCGCTGACCACCGTAAAATCTTCTTTTAAAGGATAACACAAAACACCCCGCGCTTCAATACAGCAGCGCGGTATACCTGCATCCCTTTCTCCCACAATTTATAACAGCCGCGCCAGCACCGCATTCTGTACCAAAAACCCCTGCACCGTCAGCGCAAAACCCTTTTCCGTACTGTTCGCCAGCCCGTGCGCCACCAGTTCTTCCACTACCTGGCGCTGCTGGGCGCTCAGCCCGCTGCCAAACCGCCGCGCCAGTTCCTCCTCGTCCACCCCGTCACACAGCCGCAGCCGCAGCATCAGGTAATCCTCTTTCGTATATGCTCCCTCCGCCGTTGGCGACAGCTCATCCCCTAAAAACGCCGCTACGTCCGGCGCAAAACAAAACCGCTGCCCCGCCAGGCAGGACGCCGCCGCGGGCCCAACTCCCAAATACTCCTCGCCGCGCCAGTACAGCAGGTTGTGCCGACCCTCATTGCCACTTTTCGCAAAGTTGGATATTTCATACTGGCGGTACCCCCGCGCCTGAAGCCTGTCTGCCGCATACAGGTAAAAATCGGCGGTTTCGTCGGCATCCGGCAGGCCCGTCGGTGTTTTTTTGCCAAAGGCGGTCTCCGGCTCTATCTTCAGCAAATACGCGGAAATATGCGTCGCGCCGCCCTCCGCCAGCAGCGCCAGGGTCTCGTCAAACTCCGCCCGGCTATACCCCGGCAACCCCAACATAATATCCCCACTTATGTTTTGGAACCCCGCCGCCCCGGCCGCCGCCAGTGCACGCCGGGCATCCGCAGCGGTGTGCAGCCTGCCCAATGTTTTCAGGCTACCATCCCGCGCGCTCTGCACCCCCACAGACAGCCGCCGCACCCCGGCCGCCCAAAACCCGGCCAGCTTTTCCGGCGTGGCAGATTCCGGGTTCACTTCCATCGTCACTTCGGCGCCGGCTGCCGGCGCAAACACAGCCAGCAGCTTTTCCACCTGTGCCGCGTTCAGCAGCCCCGGCGTACCCCCGCCAAAATACACGCTGGCCGGGTGTTCCGGCTGGCCGTCCGCATCTTTTGGGGCATAGCGCAGAAAATCCCGCACCAGCGCATCGATATATTCCTCCGGCACCGCGCCGCTGGCTGGCTGGCTGTAAAAATCACAGTAGCGGCAGCGGCTGCGGCAAAACGGAATATGTACATACAGCCCGTATGGCATTGCGTTTTCCTTTCCGGTGTTTTTGCAGCGGACGTTCAGCCGCCGCGCACGCATTCAAGTATTTCATTCTTCTGCCGATACAACAAATAGCATCCATATATCACACCCGGGAGGTGAGCCCATGAACCGGATACACAACATCCCCCAACGTGGCGCCGGCAGCCAGGCGCCCACATCGGCCAGCTATGCCTCGCTTTCCAAAAAACTGCGTACAAACGGTGACGCCGCCAGCAAAATGGCCGAGGCTGCCGCCGGAAAATCCACTGAAAAAACCAGCAGCACACCCTTTGGCGAAACCGACATGATGTATGCCTCTGCGGTGGCCAAACTGCGCAGCGGGCAGGAACTCAGCAGCTATGAAATGGAACTCATCAAAAAGCGCGACCCCGCCCTGTATGCCAAAGCGCAAAAAGTTCAGCAGGCGCGCCTGGAACTGCGCAAACGCCTGGAAAGCGCGAAAACCAGCCGGGATATTTCCGCCATCCGGGACTCTATCCCCAGCATAGCCGGCGGCGCATCCTCCGCCGGCAGCACCACGCCGACAGCAGGTTCTGCTGCCGTACCCGGCGGCGATGAAAGCGCTTTTGCACTTGTCGCCCGCGCGTTGCACAATGAGCTCGGTCGTTTTTCCGGCAAACAGCAGCAGCTTTTACGCGCTGAAGAAACCGCATCATCTTCCACCAACTCCACCAGCGAACCTGACGCCAAAACACCCGGCCGCAAAACAAAGGAAAAGCCCTTTTTCAAAGACACCCGGGCCTAAAGGATGTTTTCTTCGGGCATGAATAACGGGTATTAACCCCGGGGCAGAGCCCCGGCTCCGCGCTTCGCGCGTTTCCCGCGGCAGCCCGTAGGCCGCCATCCTTTTAATCTCTTGGGCAGAGACCGCGGGGTATTATACCGTTGTCGCCCTCCTCACTCGGCTATGAGAATGCAAGCATTCGCATGGCGCTCGCTTCGTCGGGCAATAAACCTTACCCCAAACCCCTTGCCAGTACCCATTTATCATAAAATGCGTACCATACATCCGTCAAGCGCCCTTTCCTCCCCCTCTCTTTTCCCCTATCCATACACCCGCTCGGCGTCCCTCACACCTCTCGCACGCTTGCTTTTCTGTGGGCCAGCCGGTACAATAAATAGGTACTTGTGCCATTCGCTGCCGCCACAGTCTCTTCTACCCGCAGCGCGCACAATCCAAACCGAGAGGGGCGCCCCATGGCAACACTGACAAAAACCAAAATGCAGCCCGCACGGCTGCACTGGATTCTCTTCTTTTCGCTGTGCGCGGTGTGCCTGGCGCTGTTTGCACACCCGGATGTCATAGAAACGGCAAACCACGGCTATCTTTTTTGGGATAGCCTTTTTGGCGGTCGTTTCCTACATTTCTACAACAACATCATAGCGCACGAAAATTCTTTATACTACATTAACAGTGCACACTATAACATCGCCGTGTACCTCATCTTCGCCCTGGCCGAGTTGCCGGTTTATCTCTTCAATCTCATCTTTGGCACCGCCGTGAGCGAGCCGCTGGTCTACTTTATCGGCAAGCTTGTCAGCGCCGGTTTTTTCGTTGCCTGCATCCCGGTGGTCATGCTCATTGCGCAGGAACTGGGCCTGGACAAGGTCACCAGCCGCTGGGCCGGGTTGTTTTTTGCGCTGTGGCCCCCGGCGTTTTTTTCCTCCATAATCATGGGCCAGTACGACTCCTTATGCCTGTTTTTCCTGCTGGTCTCGGTACTGTGCTGGCTGCGCGGCAAAATGCTGTATTTTGCGCTGTGGATGGGCGCAGGCGCCGCGTGTAAATTTTTCCCGCTCATGGTTTTCATTCCGCTGCTGCTATTGCGGGAAAAACGCTTCCTGCAAATTCTGAAATACGCGGCTATCTCGCTGTGGCTGCTGGTTCCCACCACCCTGCTGTTCTGGGGCCGCACCGGGGACATCGGCGCGTTCAATTCCATCATGATCAGCCGCCTGTTTGGCGGGGTGCTCATGGGCGGGTGGCCGCTATACCTGTTCCCCATCACGCTGCTCATCTTGTGTTTTGTCGCATACCTGTGGTCACCGCCGAAGGACGCCCTGGGCAAAACCGGCATCTGGATCTGCCTCACGGTTTTTGCATCGCTGTTCCTGTTTGCGGACTGGCACCCACAGTGGATGATCCTGATTGCACCGTTCCTGGTGCTGACCACCTTTTTGGAAAAACAGCGCCGCCCCTGGTTTTTGCTGGATATCGTTTTCGCCGCCGGGTTCTTTTTGTTCTGTGCCGTCACCCACCCGAACCAGCTGGAAGCAAACCTGCTGGATTTTGGCGTCGTCGGCCTTGCCACCGGCCTGAAAACCTCCACTTTTCCCTTGCACAATGCCATCCTGTTCTATTATGAAAAACTGCCGCTGGTGTCCGCCTTGCCCATGGTACTGGTGGGCGGCGCCCTGCTGGCAAATGTCATTTTTAAGGCACCGCTCATGCGGGGCACCCCGGCCTCCCGCCTGGCCACCGGGGCCGGCCCGGACGACAAGCGCCTGCCTGCCTACCTGTGGGGCGTTTTTGGCGGAGGCATGGCGGTGTGGCTGCTGCCCACCGTGTTCACCTGGCTGAAATGCTTTTCCTTCCTTTAAAAACACACCCGGCATCCGGGCGCGCAATGGTTCACCCTGCGTAAACCAGCAGCTTCCAGGGCCAACCCTTTTCCACCCACTTCTTCGCCCTGGCCAGCCGCCGGCCGCCCGGTCGGCTCCGCCGACGGGCCCCTGTGCGCCTTCGGCGCCCCGGGCCGCGCTCCCGCGCGGGGCCTGCGGCCCTCCCTGTAACAAAATATCAAACCCCAAAAAAGACCAGCCTGGCACCCACGCCACGCTGGTCTTCCCATTTCATTTAATAACGCAGCCAACAATACCCGCTACAGCCAGCCGTCACTTCCTCCACATAATCAGCCACGCATTCCTGCACATCACCGTATGTTATCCCGCACCTGCGCAAACGCGGGCTGTGTCCGGTATAAATGCCCCGCTATCAGCTCCATCAGCACAAAATCCTCTTCTGAATCTATATCCAGCACCCCGGTATCCATCATCTCAAACACATCGCACTTGCCGTCCCACAAAAATCCGGTAGTATTCTCCGCCAGGAAATCCCGTGCAAAAACATACAATGAAGCGTTTAAATCATAACAGGGCGGCACCTGCTGCCGCGCCACAAAATCGGTCTTGATTACCTGCTCCACATGATCGTCCACGCGTTTCGCCATGTTCATGTACGGGCTGCGCCGGCTGTGCGCCGCGCTCATCACCAGGTCCAGGTCCGCCCGGGCTTCCTTTGCGGCAAAGCATCCCTGCACATCCGCCAGCGTACGCAGCGGGCTGGTAATATCCAGGTCCATCACAGTTTCATACCGCGTCGCTTTTTCCTGCTCCATCACCTGCAAACTATGCTGAAACACCGCCATCTTGGGTACCGTGTCCCCGCACAGCGCTGCCGGCCGGTGCAAAAATACCACCTCGGGATAAGTATTTACCACCGTGTCCCGCAGCAGCCCACTGTCGGTGTTCAGCACAATATCTATATCCAAATCCGGCCGACTTTGCACAAATAAATCTATCGCCGATAGCGAATAATGCGATATTGGCTTCCCTAAAAATGTTTTCAGGTTCTTGTTTTTGAACCCCTTGCTGCCCGCACGCCCACAAACAGTTATCAACACCTTATTGCCCATGCCATCATTCTCCTATTGCCGTTTTCAGTACTTCCACTGCCAGCGCGGGCCTATTGATACCCGCCACGTCTTCCCCGCGCGCATACTCCAAAAAATACGCCATTTCTCTTTCATAGCGGCGGCCGGTCGGCTCAGCATAATCCTGCACACTGCCATCCGGCAGGTGCAGTAGCCCATTCCCAAAATCCGCCACCAGCGTGCCTTCCTTCGAAAAAACCTCCAGCATACGCCGGTACTCCCTGCCAAAATAATCCAGGTGCACTTCGCACAAAAAGTCCTTATACCGCGCAATATACACAGCCAGGTCGTCTGCGTTTATCTCCAGGTCCGAAAATTTCCCACGCAGGCAGGCTGTCTCTTCCGGCGGGCCGAATAAATCAAATAAATAGTCCCACTCGTGAATCAAATCCAGCGCCACCCCGCCGCCCATCTCCCGGTGGGCGGAGTACACGGCACGGTAATCTCCACCAGGGCGCCACCCCGGCAGGTAACTGGAACAAATCACCCGCACGCTGTACACCGGCATGGTGTTCAGCATCGTCTTCAGCGCCGGGTACAGCCCACAAAACCGCATAGGCGCGGCGACATACGCCTTCTGTGCCCCGCACAGCCCCATCGCCTGCAGGTCATACCCCGCAGAATCAAAAATCGGTTTTTCTATAAAAAATGTGCCCACCCGCTCTTTCAGTTGCTGTAAAACCTGCGCGTGCAGGTGGGTGGGGTTGGTTATGAAAGCCAGGTCATATTTTTCCTCTGCGGGCAGCTGTGAAACCTGACGCGCCACCAGCGCCGCCACCTCCGGCGGCAGGTGTCTGTCGGAGGAACGCAGCGCCACCACCTCCAGCGGAATGCCCTGCTCACAGCACAACACCGAAAGATTGCGCAGATGTCGTGTCCCAATGCTGCCCAGGCCCACAAACAACGCTTTCATGTGCACCCTCCTTCACCGTTTTCTATCCTTTCTATCAGCCGCAGCACCGCACGGTCTTTCTCAAACGACCAGCGGGCCTGCCCCTTTCCGGCCACCACCGCAAAAAACTCGCGTATCTCGTCCCGGTACGCATTTTCCACAATCGTATCACTGTACCGCGCATCATGCTCCACTTCTGTATAGGTGTCCACCGAAAGCAATTCCTTTGTTTGCACATCATACCGCGCCAGCGTCGTCGGGCTACCATTCCAAAATATATGTAACCCTTCTCCAAACAGTTCAAACCGCCGTACTGCTTTTGGGCTGGCCACATCCGCCGCCAAAAAACCGCTGGTTCCATTTTCGTGTCGCAGCATGACGTAGCAGGTATCGGGGTACGATATGTCTAGGCCCGTGGTTTTTGTTTTCTGCACACAGACGCTGGCCACCGGCCCAAACGCTGACACCAGCCACGGCAAATCAATGGCCAAAATTTCCCGCACCCCTCCGGTGCGCGCATCCCCCACAAAGTAGCTTTTATAGCTTTCCCATGGGTGCCAATCCGGCAGATATTGCCCAATATGATAAATGTAGTTTACTGGTTTTGCAAATGTCGCCACTTCATTGGCGATATATTTGGTCTCTGCGCGGTACAGCATAGTGCTGCTGATGAACAGCGGCAGGTGCTTTTCGGCTGCCTTTTGCACCAGCTCATCATAGCCATCCTCCACCAGGTTCAGTTCCGTAAAAACCGGTATGCCCCCATCCAGTAGGGTATCAATAATCTCCGCATGGCTCAGCGGCGCGGTACACACAAACGCGGCATCATACCTATCCGCCGCCAGCGCCTCCGGCAGCACGGCATACACCTGCTTAAATGCCATCTCCCGCGCCTGTGCCTGCCGCTCTTCGTTCACATCCACACCGTACAGCTGTGCTTCCGGCTCCATGCTCTGCACCAGCCGGGCACGGCGCTTTCCCATACTGCCTAGGCCCACCACCAAAATCTTCATATGTGCGGCTCCCCATCATAAAATACCTTCGGTTTTTGCAGTGTGCCCGCCTTCAAACACTTCAGCAGGTTTGACACAATTTTGCCACTGGTGTCCCCACCGTTATAAGGACTTGGGCTCTGTTCCGCTTTCATACGGAATGCCGGTGCCAGCGCCCGGTGCATTGCCTCGGCTATTGCCCTGGCTTCCCAGGTGCAGTGCAGCAAATTTATGCCGGTCACCCGGCCGGCCTGCCGCTCACCAATATCCACCGCAGGGGTACCAAAGCTGGGGGTTTCCACCACACCAGAGGACGAATTCCCCAGCACCAACGCCGCCCATTTCATCGCACTTAAATACCGCAGCGACCCCAGCGAAGCAAACAGTACCGCATTGTCATGGGTCATGCAAAACTGCTCCATGTACGCGTTCAGTTCCGCGCCGCCGGCGTCCGCATTTGCCTTTGTCAGCAGATAAAACATTTGTGTATTCTGCTCCATTGCTGTAAACAACGCTTCCGCCTGTGCACGTACCGGCAGCCCCGTTGCCGTTTCTGGATGCAGCGTAACCAGCACAAACGGGTCCGGCAGCTCCAGCCCCAAACTTTCCGCTAGCTCGCGCCGCCCCAACAGCGGCATATTGCGGATATTTTCGTCGCCTAGCCCTCCTACATTAAAAACCCAATTCGGCGCTTCCCCCATGCGTATCACCCGCTGTCGGTACACCTCACAAGAGGGAAAATGAAGTTTGGCCATCTTGGTAATACAGTGGCGGAACCAGTCGTCGTCTGCCCCGTGGGTCACGTCCCCGCCGCTGATATGCACTACCGGAATATCCAGCAGAGCGGCGGCCTCGGCCGCCGCCAAAATCTCATACCGGTCGCCCAGCACCAGCAGCGCGTCTGGTCTGTTCTCTTCCTCTGCGAAATACTCACAAAACAGGCGCAAAGCCAGCGCCGTGCGCATGGCGGTTCCCACACGCCCCTCCGGTACCATGGCCGACAATATATCCAGCCGAGCGGCTATCGGGAAGCCATCCGCCTCTATCTCGGCTATGGTATTTCCATATTGCGGCGCCAAGTGCGTCCCGGTCACCAGCAATGCCGGGGCTATTTCTTTGTTTGAAAACAGCTTTTGTATCACAGGCCGCAAAAGCCCATATTCCGCCCGGGTTCCGGTAACTACCGCCACCTTGAACATCTGCGCCCTCCTGAATTCAACTACATTGTGTTTTCTGCGCATCCCACAAAATATACACTATATGCGCAATATAAACATATTTATAAGAATAATCAATGGGTATTGCATGCTTATGTCTCTATTTTTTCATCCTCTACAAAATCTCGCTTTGCCACACCGCCCAATACCTCGTGCCACCGCATGGGCGAAATACCATCCCCCGGTCGCTTGGTCGCCAGATTCTCTTCCGTAAAGGCTTCCCCCGCGTGAATAGCCCGCGCCGCCACAATGCTCTTTCTGGCCGCGGCAATGTTCTTCTCTTCGCTGGCGCTCACCACCTTATGTCCACCACCCAGCGCCGTTTCACACTGCCGCACCGCGGCAACCATCTGCGTCAGCTCGCTCACATCCAGGCTGGCTTTGTGGTCAGGTCCCGGCAGATTTTTGTCCAGCGTAAAGTGCTTTTCTATCACTACCGCGCCCAACGCTGCCGCCGCTACATCACACACCCAGCCAGCCGTATGGTCTGAAAACCCAACCGGGCAACCAAAGGTCCTCTGCAACTCTGCCATCGCCCGCAAATTCGCATCCTCCAGCGGCGTTGGGTACTCGGTGTTGCAGTGCAGCAACGTCACCTCACCGGCGCCGCCCTCCTCCAGCACATGCAATGCATCCTCTATCTCTGCCACAGTGCTCATGCCGGTAGACAGGAACACCGGCTCGCCGCTGGCTGCCACCATCTCCAGATACGGCAGGTTGGTTATCTCGCCGGACGGCACCTTACAGGCGGGCAGCCCCAGGCCTAATAAAAATGCCAAACTCTCCAAATCAAACGCGGCGGAAAGATACTGTATGCCAATCTCCTCACAGTACTCTCTCAGCTCACGATGCGCATCAAAACCAAAATGCAGCCGCCGCACCATATCCAGCTGGCTTTCGCCATCCCCTGTCTGCACTTTTTGGTACTCCGCCTTTTGTGCAAACCGACTAACCACCAGCTCCGGCACAGCGGTCTGATACTTCACCATATCTGCGCCCGCCTGCTTGGCCGCCAGCGCCATCTCCTTGGCGCGCTCCAGGCTGCCATTATGGTTCACGCCCGCTTCCGCAATAATAATTATTGACATATATCGCACTTCTTTCGCACTTTAGTTGATACTATGCTGCTGTCATTACGTTTTTTCAGCAGGCTCCCCGCCTACCAAATTGCTACACGCGCTCTTCCAGCCGCCGGCGCATATCATCCAGCTCTTCCAGCTGCCCCATATCCATAAAGCTGTTTTCCCGCACCGGATATACGCCCACCTTTTCCCCGGCCCGGCGGTATGCCTCTATCACATCCGGAAAACCAACCGCCTGGTTGTCTGCCAGTTCCTGCACCACGCGCGGCTCCACCACATACAGCCCTGTGTTGGTCAAGAAACTCATTTCTGGCTTCTCTGTTATTCCTGCCATATCTCCCGCTTCATCCAGCTCCACCACTCCGTAGGGAATCATGATATTCTTAAGCGCGCACACCATGGTAACCAGGTTCCCCTGTTCCCTGTGCGCTCTGTAAATGTCGCCATAATCCGCATCCACCAATATGTCACAGTTGGACAGGAAAAAGGTCTCGTTTATTTTCCCTTTCAACAGGGACAGCCCACCACCGGTTCCCAGCGGGGCCTCCTCCTCTATGAAATCCACCTCATAGTCTTTTTCCGTTTCGGCAAAATAGCTCTTTATCATGCCTTTTTTATAGTTAACCAACATGTGAAAGGTACGGCAGCCAAAATCGCGGAAGTTGTGGATGATCTGCTCCACAATCGGCAGTTCGCCTACTGGTATCAGCGGCTTCGGCAATATTTTTGTGTAGGGGTACAGCCGGCTTCCCAGCCCACCGGCCATGATAACCACCGGAATGCAAACCTTCTTTCGCGTGTCCAAATCCAGCTCGTTCGCAAAGACAACATCCACAATTTGCCCCTCGGCATCCAGCAGCGGGACAGCATCAATCGCAAACTGTAGCATCATGCGGCGCGCATCGCCACGCTCCGCCAGGGTAAGGCTTTTGGGGTGATAGTTCGCCGCTTCCTTCACCGCACCATGCAGATCGCCGCCGCGCAGAATATACTTGCGCAGGTCGCCGTCGGTCAGCACCGCGGCCAACTTCCCCTCCGGCGCCACGAACAGGATCCTCTGCCCTGTTTCATCCAGCTTTTTCATCGCATCCAGCAAGGTCGCGCCTTCATCAATGAAAAAATCCTCTACACGCACAGCACAACACTCCCCTCTTACCCTCTAAAATATGCGCGCCTACAGCGCCAGCAGTGCATCGGCAACGCGCTGCGCCTCTTCCATCGTCAGGTTTGTGGAACATGGGATATTGATGATCTTCCCGCGCAGGTCTTGCGCTTTGCCTTCACCAAAACATTCGCACCCGCAATAGGGCTTTTGCTCATGAATCAGCGCCCATACCGGGCGGGTTTGTATCTGCTGTGCCGCCAGAGCGGCAATCACTTGGTCGCGGTCGTGGCGTGCATCCTGCAAATAAACGCTGAAAAACCACTTGTTGGCGCGTATGTTTTCGTTAAAAGGTAACACCTGCAACCCATTCTTCCCATCCAACCGCTCGGTATAAAAATCAAACAGCTTATGTTTGTGATTAATAAAATCTTCAATTTGCTCAAGCTGCGCAAGACCCAATGCCGCCTGCAGATTGGTCAGGCGGTAATTATACCCTACCTCGTCATGGAAAAACTGCACTTCATCCACCTTCGCCTGGGTCGAAAGATGCTTTGCGTGCTGTGCCCAGACTGGGCAGTTCGATACCAACATGCCGCCCGACCCGGTGGTGATCAGCTTGTTCCCATTAAAGCTGTAAACCCCCACATCTCCCATGGTTCCGGCCATTTTCCCGGCATATTCGCCGGCGGTGTAGCGTGTGCCCAGCGCCTCGGTCGCGTCTTCTATCAGCACCAGGTTATACTCCTTTGCCAAACGGACAAGGCGTGGCATGTCCGCCATATTGCCGAACACATGCACCACTTCCAGCGCCATCACATGCGCGCCGGAGGTTTTGTTGTACAGGCGTCCGCTGCGCATTTCGCAGCTGTTTTTGCAAAACTCTTCCACAGCATCCGGGTCGATGCACCAGGAATCATCACAGCCGATGAACACCGGCTCCGCGCCCACATAGCGCACCGGGTTCACCGCGGCAATGAACGTAAGCGTGGGCACAATCACTTCTTTCCCGCGCGAAACGCCCGCCGCCAGCAGGGCCAGGTGCAGCCCCGCCGTACCGCTGTTGCAGGCCACCGCGCGCGGCATTCCCACATACTCGGCAATCTTCTGCTCAAACTCGCCCACCAAACTACCGCCGGTGGACACCCATTCGCTGACCACAGCTGCTTCCACATAAGCTTTTTCGTTGCCGGAAAAGTTCGGCACCGACAGCGGGATGAATGATTGACTCACTGTGCCGCCCCCCTTTTCACCTTTGTAAAAATTTTCACGTGGCTGGCTTACCCTTGCGCTTTTTATACGCCGCCCAGTAATGCCGCGCCATGTCTATCAGCCAGCCAATCCCCGCCGCGGCCAACGCCGGCAAAAACAGTAGTTTAAACATCCCTGCCCAGCCCGGGTTGTAATACGCCCATGCCGGTTCGGGCTCATTTAATACAATCTCGTGAAAGTCCATGTCAATGCCCGGCACGCTGACAGGGTCCAGCCGCAGGCGATAGATATCCTTTCGCGGCAGTGTGAACAAATAGCTGCCGTCATCCTGGCGCACCGGCCACACCCGCAGGTCTTTGTCAAACTCTGCCGTGGGGTCGGTGGTATAATACAGCGCCATCTCGTACCCTTCGCCGGAAAAATCAGCAGAAAAACGGAAGGTACGCACTTCGCCATCCACATTCGGCAATATCATTTGGGGGTCGTCGGTATGGCTGTACAGCGTCCCGTCGGGCAGTTTTTCGATGTTCAATAGAGCAAACTCCCCCACTGACAGTTCCTGCTGCGACAGGCTGCCATTCTCGCGCGCAATGCCGTCCGCCACCAGGCCCACGGTGCACACCGCCAACCAGCCCACCAGCACCACACCGTACACCAGCGCCGGCAACGGAATGCGCCCCATTTTGCACACAAAAGCTTTCAGCGTTTTCATGGCGAGGGCACCTCCATTTTCACCGGGGAAAAATGCAGCGCATTGCCGGACCCTTCCACTTGGTACAGCACCGTCTCGCCGGCAATTGCGCCCGCCAGGCCATCGTCAAATAAAGTGCCATAGGTTTCCACAAACCGGTCGTCCAGCGTCTCGATGAAGACATATTCACAGCCGCTGTCTTCTATTGTTTGGCACAACAGCGCCGGCGTATAGGGCAGATAGTTCACTACGCCATCGCCCGCGCCCGGCAGGCCAAAAGTCCCACCACCCGCACCCGGGCCACCCATAGCGGTGGGGACACCGGAATAATCCAGAATATTGGGCAGCAGCCGGTACGAATAACGAAACCACCTTTCGCCGTTGTCGCCCTGGCTGATGAAAAACACTCTGCCGCCGTCTGGGCCAATAGCCTCGTTCACGCTGTCCGCCAGGGCCTGCTGGCCGCGTGCTTCATTATACAGCGCGTTGGGATAACCAATGGCCGTGTACTGCGGCAGCAGGTAATGCCCGGTTAAAAACACCATGCCCGCGCTCAGGGCCAGCGCCATACCGGAGGCAAAGCCATATGGCCGCCCATCCCGCGCCGCCAATGCCAAAAAGCCCACACTAAGCAGCAGCCA
This sequence comes from Oscillospiraceae bacterium, assembly GCA_031549285.1. GTDB lineage: Bacteria > Bacillota > Clostridia > Oscillospirales > Ruminococcaceae > JAAYCI01. The sequence goes on from JAVBPZ010000002.1 coordinate 45,241, forward strand.
GCCAATGTAATACGCACAGACATACCGGTTATAGCTGTCCATGCGCTGGGCCTGGTCCAGCTTGAACACAATGCCATAGCTGAAAACCAGTTCTACAGAATAGCCAACAAACCCACCCAGGGAAAGCAGCGCCGCCAAAATGGCGCGACCGCGCAAACGTCTTTGTTTTGCCAGCAAGACCGCCGCCAGGAAAACCGCCAGAATGAGAAAAGTAACCACCAGCCCGCTACCCAACATACAAACCTTCGCGTGCACAAAAGCATCCCACATGTTTTCCAAAGCAAGGGTGAACTGTTCGCTGCGTGGTTCTATTCCCAGCAGCATTTTCACGCCAATGACCACCACCTGGGACAGCGGCAGGCTGGTTTCGCCCATCTGGTACGGCTCTGTACGCTGCGCCACCACCATGGCAATATGCTTGCTCCAAATATAATACGGCAGCACCGCGCCCACAAAAAAGCAAACCGTGCGGGAAAGCCGCATTGCCAGCGTATATTGGCCGGGCTGTTCCGGGCGCCAAGGCTTTTCTCCTTTGTCAAAATAGCGGCGCATCCGCTGAAGGAAAGATGGCGGTTTTATCGCGGGCCTTTCCGCAAAGAACAGCAGATCGCAGGAAACCAGCCCGGCAGCCACCAGCGCAAACAGAAAGGTGTTGTCCTTAATAAGTGACAGCGCCGCCAGCACCACCACCACCGGCCACAGCGGCGCTTTGGCTTTTCGCAAACCCAGATAGGCAAGCAGCGCCCCGCCAAAAACCATGCCTGCGGGAATGTCGCCATAGCTGGAGATCCAGGACACATTTACATAAATTGCCTTGGTATAGGTGGTAAAAAACCACGGGGTCAGCAGCGCGATAAATGCCAGCGGCACCGCCAGCTTGTATTGTTTAAAAGAAAGATCCCCCACCAGCGCCGCTGCCACCGCCACCAGCAATAGGTCATAGGCGGCATAGATTTTCCATTCCGAAAAAGGGCCGAAAAACTGGAAAAAATAGCTGAGCGCGGGCAGGGTTGGTGTTTGCGTGGCGGGCCAGGGCCAGCCAATCTCGGCGGTGGTGTACAGCTGGTGGTCTACCTTCATCAGCTTGACGATGGGCCCCCACAGGGATGCCTCGTCCCACTCGCTAAGGACCGGTTGCCGGATGGCAAAATAGGTGATGAGCAGGACACCCACCACTACAAAAAACAGAAAGCCCGGCCGCAGCAGCGTTTCTTTTATGTTCGCCCGGCCTTTTTTGGGGAACAGGGCAAAACACAGTGCTGCCGCGCTGCCGATATACCACAGCCAGCCGCCCGGCTCCAGCCAGCCCAGCAGCCCAAAAAGTGCAAACCACAGTGACGCCGCACACAGCACCACCAGTGGTGTAAATGCCGCTGGAATTTTGCAGCGGAGAGCCAAAAAAACGCTCCATGCCAGAAGGGAAACCAGTGCAAGCACCGCGCCAAAGATTGTCATTTTGGGTTCCCCTCCTTTTTATAATAGGTCGATTGGTTTTTCCTGCCACCGTTTGCCAAAACGCTGCCGGCTTAGGTAAGAACCCAGCCAAACCAGTTCACCAGCTTATACCCGCCTTCACCCTTCGCCAACCACTGGCCAATAAAGGTACTTTGGAACAGCAGCACGGCGCTGACCACCGCCACCGCCGACGCCATGCACAGGGTAATGCGCTCGGTACGCAGTGCCGTACCGCCCGCCAGCCGCGGGCGCACCGCCTTGCCCAGCAAAATGCTGCCCAGCATGAACAGCAGCAAAAATGCCGGCAGGAAATACCGCGGCTGCGCCCCCACAATCCGGATGGAAAACAGGTCAGTTTCAAACACATACATGCCCGCCAGCACCGCCAGCGCATACACCCCTGCCGCCAAAACCAGGCCCACCGCGCCACCGGGGCGGGTATCTTCTTTTTGCTGGATACCCAGCGCCGAGGAGGTGCTCATGGACAGCAGCGACAGCACCCCCGCCAGCGGAATGAACACATCGGTCCAGCCAAAAGTGCCCAGCCCCGAAAGGAACCCACCGTTTTCGTACAGCGTAAGCCCCAGGGTGGAAAGGAACCGCAGTGGGTTACCCAGCACAAACCGCAGCTGCTGCATGGGGGCCGCTTCTTCGCCGCTGCCGCGCGGCAGCTCTGCCGGGAAGTTCACCTTCAACAGGCTGCCATCCACCAGCATCCCCCACACGCCATACAGCAGCACCGCGCCCCCCAGCATAAGGCCTGCCGCCGCCCAGGGGTTTATCTTCGCCTTCCAGCGGCTCTTTGGAATCAGCAGCAGCACCGCCAGCAGCACAATGTTGTTTACCTTTAAATAACACGCCACCGCCAGCGCAACGCCGAAAAACACCACGTCCCGGTTGTGAATTTCTTTTTTGCAAAAATAGCTGATAACAAGATAGCACAGCGCCAGCATGATGCTGTCATACGAGCAAGACGCCGCCATGAACAGCGACAAGGGCAGCAGCGCCAGCGCAAAAAATACCCCGCGGTATTTGTCACAGTTCTTGAATGCAAAATAACACAGCACCGCATATACCGCCAGGTTCGCAATGCGTCCCGCATACAAAAGCCCCAGCGCCGACAGGCCAAACAGCCGCCCCACAAACATGAACAGCGCCTGCGGCAGGTACGGCAGGGACAAAAACAGGATTGGCTCATGGTTTAATTCCTGCATCGCATCGGCCGGCTGCTGGCCGGCCTGCACCGCCTCTTTATACTCCGTAAAGGCTGCCGGGGCCATCTCCCGGTTTTGATAGGTCACCTGGTGGTTGTAAAACCCGGGGAATTTTTCCAGCAGCAGCAACACATCGTCGGGATAGCCACGGTCATAGTCATAGGTCAAATGCCCTTGTGACAACGAATACGCCCGCAGAAAATGGTTTTGCTCATCCGGCGCCTGCAGCGGCGCGGTGGCAAAACAAAACAGAAGGCCCAGCACAAACACGCCAATGGCCCCCTGCAGGCAAATATTGTTTTTACAAAACCGACACAGCAAAAACAGCGCCAGATACAAAACGCTGAACACGCCCAAAATGGCGGCCACCAGCGGCAACAGCGGCATAGCTTCCAGCCGGAAAATCACCCGCCAAAAGTACGCCAGCGCGCACGCGCCGCACGCCACCGCCGCATACCCGATCAACCACCCTGCCCAGGATGGCAACCTTTTCTTTGCTGCTGTCTGGCTTTCGCCCTGGCTCATACGGCTCCCTCTTGTGTTCCCGTTTTCCGCGCACCGGCAGGGAACTTTGATTGTTTCTGCGGTAGTATTCGCTGTTTCCCGCTGCACATTCGCACGGGGATGCTGCATTTATCGCATTACACATAGATTCCGAAATGTATTTTTAATGCAACAATCTACATATTGTAAATGTCGGTTTTGTAGTCTTCCAGGTGCTGCCGGAACCAGGCAATGGTTTCAGCCATGCCTTCCTCGAAGGTAACCGCCGGCGCCCAACCGGTAAGCGCGCGCAGTTTGTCGGCACTGCCCAAAAGTCGCTCCACCTCGCTCTTTTCCGGACGCAGGCGCTCGTCGTCACACACTATCTCCGCTGCGGGGTTTATCTGGCGAATCAGCTCCTGCGCCAGCTGGCCGATGGAAATCTCCCGCCCGGTGGCAATGTTTATCTCCTGGCCCACCGCCGCGTCACACCCGGCAATAGCCAAAAAGCCGGCAGCCGTGTCCTTCACATAGTTAAAGTCCCGCGTGGGGTGCAAGCTGCCCAGGTGAATTTCTGTTTGGCCGGCCAGCAGCTGTGTAATGATGGTGGGAATGACCGCGCGGGCGCTTTGCCGTGGGCCGTAGGTATTGAACGGCCGCACAATAGACAGCGGCAAGCCAAAGCTGCGCCAAAAGCTCTCGGCCAGCCGGTCCGCGCCAATTTTGGTGGCGGAATAGGGGCTTTGTCCCTGGTAGGGGTGGTTTTCGTCAATCGGCACATACTGGGCGGTGCCATATACCTCGCTGGTGCTGGTAACCAGCAGCCGCCGTGTATCCAGATCCCGCGCGGCATTCAGCACATTCAGCGTGCCTTTTATATTGGTATCTACATAACTGTCCGGCGAGTGGTAGCTGAACGGAATGGCGATGAGCGCCGCCAGGTGATACACCACGTCCTGCCCGTCCATGGCCACCCGCACACCGTGCGGGTCGCGAACATCCCCCATGAACACCTCTACCTCGTCCAGCATGTCGGCGGGCAGGGAATCCAGCCAGCCCCAGTGCCCAAAGGAGTTATAATAGCAAAAGGCTTTCACCTTGTGTCCTTGTCGCACCAGCATCTCGGTCAGGTGGCTGCCAATAAACCCATCGGCGCCGGTCACCAACACCTTGTCTGCCATATATCCGCTCCACCTTTCCGGTTTGGCACATGTAGCCTTTGCGCCATTACCAAAAGCATCTAAATCTAAATAAGTATACAATAGCCGCCGCGCTTTTTCAACCGAGCAGCGCTGTGAGGATATCTGTCCGCCCCGGACAAGCCTGCCGCCCCCCTTTGCCTTCCTTTACAAAAAGCGGCCGCGCGGCTATAATTGTTCTGTTAGCGCGCGGGCCGTCAATTTTTGCTTCGCGGCTGTGCAGGCATTCCAATGCTTCCTGGCCGCCGTGTGTCTAAAATTGTTTTCTCCGCCCCGAAACCCCAAAAGGAGCTTTTTATGCCTTTTTTTGCTGCCGCCGGCGCTGCTGCCGGCACGCCTGGCGTACTGGATGGCATCGGTACTTCTTTGCAGTCCATTACCACCGGCTGGGAAATGTCCTTTCCCGCGGTGCATTTCCTGCTGTTTCTGCCGGTGGCGGTGGGGGCTTATTTTTTGTTTCCCCCGCGGTTTCGGCGGGCATGGCTGCTGCTGTGCAGCTATTACTTTTACTTTTTTGCGGCGCCAAAATACCTGATTGTACTGATAAACGCCACCTGCTTCACCTACCTGGCCGGCCGGTTACTTGGCCGCGTCCGCTCACTTGCCGCTAAACGCGTTTCGCTTGCCGCCGGAATTGTGGGTCTGGTGGCCGGGCTATCTTTATTCAAATACAGCGGCCCGCTGGCGGATGTATTGACCCCGTTTTTTGCCCGCATCAACATCGATTACCATGGCGGGTTTTTCGTCACCGCCGCCGCGGTGGGCATCAGCTTTTACACCTTTACCGCCATCGGTTATCTCATTGACACCTACCGTGGGGATATTCCCGCCGAGAAAAACCTGCTTACCTTTGCGCTGTTTTTGGGCTTTTTCCCCAGCGTTATCTCCGGGCCTATCTCCCGCGCAGGGGATTTGATTCCCCAGCTGAACGACACCACCCGCCGCTTCAACCCGCAAACCGCCGCCGATGCCCTGCGTCTGATGGCAATTGGCTTTTTCAAAAAGCTGGCGGTGGCAGATACCCTTGCGGTGTTTACCGGCGCCATTTACGACAACCTGCCGGCGTATTCCGGCCTCACGCTTACCTACGCCGCCGTCGCGTTTGCGTTGCAGCTGTATTTCGATTTTTCCGGCTATTCCGACATTGCGCTGGGCACCGCGCAGCTGCTGGGCATCCGGTTGCCGCAAAACTTTAACACGCCCTATTTCTCCACCAACTTTTCCGGGCTTTGGGCCCGGTGGCACATGTCGCTGTCCAGCTGGCTGCAGGACTATATCTTCACCCCCCTGGTGTGGAGCCGCTGGCCGGAAAAACTGCCCATCATTGGCAAACGCGCAAAAAATCCACCGGTGTTGTCGTCTTTGTTCCTTGTTTTTCTGGTTTCTGGGTTGTGGCACGGGGATACTCTCTGTTTTATTGTGTGGGGTTTATTACAGGGAGTATTCAGAATTGGCGAGGAACTGCTGCACCGCGTTGCCGGCAAACCCAAAAAACACCCCACGCTGCCCAGCCGCATAGGCAAAACGGCGGTGGTCATGGTGCTCTGGGTGGAAAGCCTGGTGTTGTTTCGGGTGGGCATGCTGCCCGGCGGCACTCTCGGGACCGCCGCGTCGGCGCTGTGGCGCCAGTTTACGAACCTTTCCCTGTCCCAAACCTGGGCGGACATTTATAGCGCCGTTTACACCGGGTTTTTCAGCAAAAATATACTGGTCCTTGCCTTTATCGCCTTCTCCTTCGTTTGCCTGGCGGCGGCACTGTGGGCCGACTGGGCCCAGTGCTTTAAGCTGAAGGGTGCCAGCCTGGCCACCGGCCTGGCGGCGCTGCGGCCCCGGCTGCGGTGGACGGTGTATTTCCTGTTGGTGCTGGGCTGCTTTGCGGCGTTTTTGGCCCAAAGCGGTGGCTTTGGCGGCGCCAGCTTTTTATACGGAGGGTTTTAACACATGAAAAAATTACTCCGTAACATTGCCATTCTGCTGTTGCCCATTCTGCTATACTATGCCGTTTTTCTGGCGCTGGAGCCAAACAACTACTTCGGCCTGCGCGCTGAAACGCCCACCGGCGCGGCCATCGGGACCCTGCGTGCGTATGAGCGCGACCCCAAAAACCGCATCATTTTGGGTGATTCCCGCATGGCGCACTTCGACATGGACCTGGTAAACTCTGTCGCTGGCGGCGCAGAATATGCGAACCTGTCTTTCATGGGCGCATCGCTGGAGGAAGAGCTGGACCGGCTGGACTGGGTGCTGGAAAACAACCCGGATTTGGAAGAAGTGGTGTTTGGCCTGTCTTTTTACACGCTGAACCAAAACTATGGCGCCAGCCGCACCGATGGCATAGAAATGGCGCTGCACAATCCATTTGTGTATATGACCAACCTCAGCTTTAACCTGGAAACGCTGGAGCAGCTGTCCTTTTTCCTGCAGGGGAAGGCGCTGTACGGCGGCAGCGCCGAAACGAGCGACCCGGCCACCTATGAGTATGTTCCCTACGCAGGAAGGGACGGCGCCGGCGAAACCCAAATGATTCGCCAAGATATCGTCGAGTACATCGACCTGATCTCGGTTTACACGGAAAACTGGCAGCTGAACACCGCACAGCTGGACCGCCTCTTTGCCAGCATCACCACCTGCGCCCAGCGAGGCATCCTGTTCGTGGTGGTGCTTCCGCCCATGCACTCGGCCATTATGGAGTATTCCGTGCGCGCAAACGGCATAGAAGAAACCATGCTGACCGACGTGATTGCCCCCCTGCGGGCAAGCCCTGCCGTGGTGTTGGATTATGAATTCACTGACCGTCCGGATTTTGCCGACGACATGTTCTATGACGGCTTTCACCTGGACGCACAGCGCGGCCTGCCGGAGTGGACCGAGATGCTGTTTGGCGCCATTCGCGACAACCAAACGTAAACCAATCCTATGCCGGCCAATTCATTTTCCACAAATCTTGCCGCTTTTCCCGGGTCCTTTCCCGCCGCACCGCATTCCGCCACTGTGCGCGTCACCGCGGCCAGGATCCATCTGTACATAACAAATATAAAATGGAGTACCCTTTTATTATGAAACCCAATACAGCCACACCCGCTCCCATAAACTGGAAGCGCAACACCGCCATTTTCCTCCTCAGCCAGGGCGTTTCCCTGTTTGGCTCGGCGCTGGTGCAGTACGCCATCACCTGGTATATTACTCTGTCCACCGGGTCCGGCGCGTACATGACCCTGTCCATCGTGTTTGGCATTCTGCCCACCTTTTTCCTCTCACCCTTCGCGGGTGTGTGGGCCGACCGCTACAACCGCAAACTGCTCATCATTCTGGCGGACGGCGGCATAGCGCTGTGCACGCTGGGGGTAGCGGTGCTGTTCCTGCTGGGGTACGAAAGCATCTGGCTGCTGTTTGGCGCGCTGGCCTTCCGGGCGCTGGGCGCCGCGGTGCAAACACCCTGTGTGGGTGCCATGCTGCCGGACATGGTGCCGGAGGAACACCTGACCCGCGTGAACGGCATTAACAGCAGCATGCTTTCGCTGCTAAACCTGCTGGCCCCCATCCTCAGCGCCTCGCTCATGACCTTCCTGCCCATCGGCCGCATCTTTTTCATCGATGTGTTCACCGCCGTCATCGGCATCGGCATCATGCTATTTTTCTTTCAGCTGCCGGCCAGCCGCAAGCAAAAAACCCCCGAAACCGAAACCGCCCGCAACTATTTTCATGACATGAAGCTGGGCTTTCAGTATATCTTCAAGCACCCCTACCTGCGCAACTTTTTCGCCTTTTGCATCCTGTTCTTTTTCATGATGGCGCCGGTGGCATTCTTAACGCCACTGCAAATTGTGCGGGTATGGGGCGAGGAAGTATGGCGGCTGTCCGCGCTGGAGGTTTCTTTTGCGGTAGGCATGCTGGCCGGCGGGCTGCTGGTCTCGGTTTGGGGCGGGCTGAAAAACCGGGTGCATACCATCGCCGCCGCCGCCTTTGGCATGGGCGCCTGCACCATCGCGCTCAGCTTCCCCTTTAATTTTTGGATATACCTCGGCTTCATGGCCATCTTCGGCATCCTCATGCCCTTCCTGAACACCGCCGCCATGGTGCTGCTGCAGGAACGGGTGGACCCGGACTATATCGGCCGCATCTTTGGTGTAATGACCATGATCAATACCAGCATGATGCCCGCCGGCATGCTGCTGTTTGGCCCGCTGGCCGATGCGGTTCAAATAGAGTGGCTGCTGCTGCCCACCGGTGCGGTTATGCTGGCCGGGGCGCTGGTCATGAACCGGAACAAACCCCTGTTGCTGGCCGGGGCGCCAAAACCAAAATTACCTGCCGAAAAACAGGATACCTCCAACACCAATCAATAGGAGCCATACTATGCCGCTGGATTTCTTGATTTTATACGAGCATGTGGTGCGCGAATATGAAAGCTGTCTGCTGTTGCAGGCAGAGCTGCACCGCCGGGGTTACTCGGCGGACATTCGCCAGCTGCTGGATGTCAAGAAACTGAAATACTTCACCTGGAAAAAGCCGGCGGTGCTGGTGGCCAGCTGCCTGTATGACAACGAGGGCCTGAACAGCCACGTGTACAACAACGTAGGCCGCCTGAACAAGGTTGTAAACCTGCACTGGGAGCAAATGCTCTCCGACACACAGGAACAGGAAGCCTGGTTTAATTTTAAGGACAACGCAAAAAAGTGCATGCAAACCTGCTGGGGAGAAAGTACCCGCCGGCGACTGGTCGCGCACGGCGTCCCCGAAAAAAATGCGCCGGTTACCGGCGCCGTGATGATGGATTTCCTGCGGCCGGAGTTCACTGGATATTTCGAAAGCAAGGCCCAGCTATACCGGCGGCACGGGCTGGACGAACAAAAACCCTTGTGGCTGTACATTTCCAGCTTTGGCTATGCCTCCATGTCGGAAACCGAGGTAAAAGAACTTTCCGACATGGCCGGTACGGACTTTGCCGCTTTTGCCGCGGTGAACCGCACCAGCATGGACGCCACCCTGGCCTGGTTCGACCGGTACCTCTCCGCCCACCCAGAGGTACAGCTGGTGTACCGCCGCCACCCCAGCGAATGGAACTGTCCGGCGCTGGCGGCACTGGCGGAAAAACACCCCGGCTTCCACGTAATTTTCGAGGACAGCGTGAAACAGTGGATCACCGCCGCAGACAACATTTTTATCTGGATGAGCACCGCTATTGCCGAAGTATACTTCGCCGGAAAAACCTGCCATATCCTGCGGCCGGAGGCCATTCCGCACCAGTTCGACCCGGTGATTTATAAAGACGCGCGCTGCCTGACGACATATGAAGCATTTGCGGCCGCGGCGGACGAAAATGCCGCGGCGCAGGGGGGCGCAGGCGCCCCCAAAAACGGCGGCGCCACCACCTCCGAAAGCACCTTTCCCATCGCGCCGGCGGTGATAGAGGGATACTTCAGCCATACCGGCACCCCCGCCTACCGGCGGGTGGCGGACCTGCTGGAAGATGTGTACAAGAACCCACCACGGGACCTTCCCTTCAGCGACGGCTACACCCCACACTTCAACTGGCTGAAATGCTTCGCGCTTATGGGGGTTCACCTGCTGTTCGCGCTGCGCATAGACCCTGCCAAATGGAAGCTCTTCCCAAAATTTTCCGCCTTTGCCGGGCGCATTTACGGCTATATCGCAAAAGCCCACATGCCCAAAAAGCAGGCCGAAGCCATGCGCCAAAAAATACTGCCGTTTGTGGCAGCACCGGCCACAAATAAGGAGTGAACCCCATGTCTCAATCTACGGCCCCAGCCACCGCTGTAAAAAGCGACACCGCCGAACAGTTCGTCGGCTCGGTGTTTAAGTTTTCCATCTCTACCGTTGCTAACATCTGTATCTATGGACTGTCGCTGTTGCTCATAAACTTTTTCGTCTCGCACGAGGTGCAGGGCCAGATGGGCCTGTTCACCAGCTACACCAATACCATCATGACCATCGCTATTTTGGGGCTGGACCAGGCGTTTACCCGCTTTTTCCACGAACCGCCAAACGGCCTATCCTCCAATGGTTTGTTCCGCATTTGTTTTTACTTTTCCAGCGCGGCGCTGCTTCTGGGCGGCGCCATATGCAGCACCCTGCTGCTAACCCCCATGTACAACCTCATCGGGTTTTCCATGGTAGGCAAGGGGGTTATTCCGCTGGTGTTCATGAATGCGCTGTTCTTCATGTTTGCCAGATACTTCAATACGCTGTACCGCATGGAAATGAACGTGAAAATCTACACCATCCAAAGTGTGCTGATGCAGTTTTTCTACAAGCTGTTTTACCTGGTGGGCGCCCTGTTCGGGTTTGAAACCCCCCTGCCCGCCATGATTTTTTGCAGCCTGCTGGGCCTGGGCAGCCTGGCGCTGGTGTTTTGCCTTTTGCGGCGGCGGGCGCTGCGCCCTCGGCTAAAGGAATTTCGCCCGGCCAGCTATAAATCGATACTGCCGTACGGCCTGGCGGTGGCGCCCACGGCGGTGTTTGTGGTGCTTAACGGCGCCATCCCGCTGTCCTTCATCACCAATATCATCGGCGAGGCTGAGGCCGGCGTGTATTCTTACGCCTATGCCCTTTCAAACGTCGTCACCCTTATTCAGGGCGGTTTTGCTTCGTTCTGGGCCGCCTACATGTTCAAAAACTACAAGACACAAAAGGTGCGCATCATGCGCGTGCATGACTATTTGAACTTTATCATCCTGGTATTTTTCGCGTTCCTGGTGGCCGCCGAGGATTTAATCTTCCTGGTGCTGGCAAACTATCGGGACGCGCTACCCATCTTCCCGCTGGTCATGCTCAGCGCGGTCTCCACCATTTTGTGCGAAACCACTGTATATGGCAATGCCATCGCCCGCAAACCCATCTTCGACACCATTGGCATTGGCATTTCGTTTATCATCAATGTTTCGCTGTGCGTTTTGATGATTGGCCCGCTAAATATGGGCCTGTTTGGCGCGGCGCTGGCGGTGGCCATTGCGGACTTTGCCATGTACCTGTTCCGCACCATCATTGCCCAGCGGTTCTACCGCACCATCCGGTTCCCCGTGAAAACCACCATGGCCATACTGGTGGCGATAGCACTGACCGCCGCCGGCACCGTGTTTGCGTACCAGTTCCTCATTAAGCTGATCTGCGCGACCGCCGCCATCGTCATTTACTGCCTGATGTACCGCGCGGAGTTTTTGCGGTTTTGGCAACTGGGCGTCAGTATTCTGAAAAGTTTGTTCCTCCGGCGCAAAGCATGATACAATAGGCATGTCTGAATATCTATCCAGGCCAAATAGAGGGGGCTGCCATATGAAATACTGCACGAAATGTACCATGCCGGACACCCGGCCCGGCATCACCTTTGACGACGCGGGCGTTTGTACCGCCTGCCGCCATTATGAACACCGGAGCGAGGTGGACTGGGCCGCGCGCCAGGCCGAGCTGAAAGCCCTGTGTGACAAATACCGCGGCATGAACGGCCCCGGCGGGTACGACTGCGCCGTGGCGGCCAGCGGCGGTAAAGACAGCCATTTTCAGGTGTATTACCTGAAAGAAGTCATGGGCATGAACCCCATTTTGTTCTCGGTAGAGGACAACTTTCCCATGACCGACGCCGGCGTGTACAACCTGAAAAACATCAGCGAGGAGTTTGGCTGCACCATCATTTCCTGCAAGCCAAACATAAAGGCGCAGAAGATTTTGATGCGCCGCTTCTTTGAAAAATACGGCAAGCCTACCTGGTATGTGGACCGGCTGATCTACACCTTCCCGCTGCACATGGCGGCGAAGTTTAACACACCGTTTTTGTGTTATGGCGAAAACGTCAGCTTTGAGTACGGGGGCAATGCCGACGCCGAAACCTACAGCGCCAAAAGCCAGATTCAAAACGGCGTGGCGGTGGACATGCCCATGGCGGAGCTGCTGGGCGGCGGCGTCACTGAAAACGACCTGAGCCTGACCCTGGCCCCGCCGGCCGAGGAACTGGACAAGCTGGATCCGTTTTACCTCTCGTATTTTCTGCCGTGGAACTCTTTTTACAATTACCAGTTTTCCAAAAGCCGCGGCTTTCACGACCTGACGCACGAGTGGGACCGCACCCACCACGCGGAAAACTTTGACCAAATAGACTCCCGCGCGTACCTAGTGCACTCCTGGCTGAAATACCCGAAGTTTGGCCACGCCGCCGCCACCGACTATACCGCGCGGTACATCCGCTATGGCCTGCTTACCCGGGAGGCCGCCATCCCCATTATCAAAGAAAAAGACGGCGCGCTGGACCCGCTGTGCGTACGGGATTTCTGCCACTTCTGCGGCTATACCGAGACGGAATTCTGGGCAATCATAGACAAATTTTACAACCCGGACCTGTTCTATAAGGATGACTTTGGCCGGTGGATGCTGAAGGAACCTATCTGGCAGCAGAACGAACGCAGGCTGTAGTGCGAAAGGCGGGTAGGCCGTGACCAACCTCTACTTTGAAGAACTGATGGCGGAGTTTGGCTGTAAAAGCATTCGGGAAACAGCTTTCGGCGCCGCCGAGGGCTTCCCCTACAGCGCGGAACTTTTGGCCGCGGGCGAAAAGCCCCGCATGGCCGTTCGCTTTTTGCTGGACGCCCCCGCCGCGCCGGCACTGCCTATTTTAAAGCAAAACCCCATACCGTACATCCAGTGGAAGGCGGAGGACAACGTGCTGCTGGGCAACATAAAGGTCCCCAGTGATTTTTACGCGAAGGTCGCGATACGAATGCTGCTGTCGGCGGGAACCCGCGCGCTGCCGCAGGCGGGCCTGGCACCACCGCACACCTGCCCGTTGTGCGGGCAGCCGCACTGCGATACCTATGCCTACCTGAACAGCGAATACCGCGAAACCCACGCCCGCTGCCTGGCAGACAAGCTGGACTTGCCGGATAAGGACTATACCCCACCGGTGGTTATCCGCGGCAACTACGTCACCGGCATCATCGGGGCGTTGCTGGGCGCCATTCTGGGCGCCATTCCCATCTGGGCGCTGGCGCTTTCGCGCGGGCGGGTATACTCGGCCTTTTATGCGTTCATCCCCATCCTCAGCACATTAATGTTCCGCCTGTTCCGGGGCAAAGCCCGGCGCAACTACGCGGGGCTGGCGGTGTTTGTGCCCTCGGTGGCCATGGCGTTTGTGTTGGAACAAATCTGGTATTGGATCGTCCAGGCCGATGCGTCACCTTATCCCATCAGCCTGTGGCAAACCATGGCGCAGTATATCCGGTACAATTCCTTTGGTTCCGCTGTATACCCCATGCTGTTCCCGCTGGCATTTCTTATTGCTGGCTTTTTCCCCGCCGCGGTGGTGCTGCGGCAGTATGCGGCGCATGGGCAGGAAAAGCAGCGAACGGTTCGTGGCGCGCCATATGTGCGGGATAGCGCACAGCCAATAAACCCGGCAGACACGCCGGAAACAGACACAGCGGCAGATACCTCCGCTGCCGGGGCGGCGAAAGATTCTGCCAAGGCCGACGGCACGGCATATAACGGCGCCACTTCCGCAGGCCCGGACGCCACCGCACCGCAGCAGGAAACCACCGAGGTGCAGCCGTGAAAAACCAATACGTCGGCGATATTGGCGATTTCACAAAACTGGGTTTATTGCGTATCCTTCAAAAAACAGGGCTGTCGTTAGGTGTCAACTGGTATCTAACCCCCGACGATACCCGCACCGACGGAAAATATATAGCCTATCTGCAACAGCCAAGCCATGCTCCTGACTGCGAACTGTTTCGCATGCTGCAGCAGCTGGTGCGCAAAAAAGACCGCACCGTGAACGCGCTGGAGGCCAGCGGGCTGCTTGGGCATGCACGTTTCGTGAATGAGCCACTCGATTTTGCCTTATGCGCAGACAAAGAGGAGCGGCGCTTGCATCGAGGCGCATGGCATATGCAATCCTTAAAGTGCCTTGCCGGCTGCGACATTGTTTTCTTAGATCCCGATAATGGCCTGGAAGTCGCCAGCGTAAAACCATGGGGAACGAATGGCAACAAATATGTCACCTATGCGGAGGCGGCGGAGTATTACCGTAATGGCGCCAGCGTGATTGTTTATAACCACAGAGACCGTTCCCCGCACCAACGATATCTGGAACGCTTGTTGTGCTTCCGGCAGATGGATAGCACAAAGCAAGCCACCCTGCGTGTGCTGCGTGCGTTTCGCATTTCCGTCAGGGATTATGTATGTATCATCCAGCCATCGCATGCCGCATTGGTGCAAAAGTGTTTTTCTGAGATAGCCCATTCAACCTGGCAACAATATATGCGTGAGATTGATTTGTCATAACATTCGCCTGCTGTTACATATACCAAAATAGGGGTCGCCTTTTTTGTTATTCTTTCGTACCAACATCTATGACACCATGAAGCCCCCTGCCAATGGCAGGGGGCTTTATGAACTTTCCTCTTTCATGTCCTTACGGCGCAGCTGCCCCGCGGGTCTTGCATTTTTCACTTGCCCTTCGGGCCTTTGTCCATGTTTACAACCTCGCTCATGCTGCCCACCAGGCCGGCCAGATTCTGTATCTCGCTGGGAATAATCAGCTTGGTTGCCTGGCCGTTGGCTACCTGGGTCAGCGCGTCCAGGCTCTTGATGGTCAACACCTCGCGGGTAGGCTGCGAAGCGTTCAGTATTTTAATAGACTCCGCCAGCGCGGTCTGCACCAGCATGATTGCCTTCGCTTCACCGTCCGCTTCGCGAATACGCTGCTCGCGCACGGCATCCGCCCGCAGGATGGCGCTTTCCTTTTCGCCTTCCGCCACCAAAATGTTACTGTGCTTTTCGCCCTCTGCGCGCAGAATCGCTTCACGCCGCTGGCGCTCCGCCTTCATCTGTTTTTCCATCGCGTCCTGAATTTCGTGCGGGGGCAAAATATTCTTCAGCTCCACCCGGTTCACCTTGATGCCCCACTTGTCGGTAGCCTCGTCCAGTGTGGCGGTAATCTTGGTGTTTATGGTATCCCGGCTGGTCAGGGTATGGTCCAGTTCCAATTCGCCAATGATATTCCGCAGGGTGGTGGCGGTCAGGTTTTCAATAGCGGAGATAGGCCGCTCCACACCATAGGTATACAGTTTCGAGTCGGTCACCTGGAAAAATACCACCGTGTCAATCTGCATGGTCACGTTGTCCCGCGTAATCACCGGCTGCGGGTTAAAATCCACCACCTGTTCCTTCAGCGAAACCTTCTTCGCCACCCTTTCAAAAAACGGCAGCTTAAAATGCAGCCCCGCGCTCCAGGTGGCGTGGTACCGGCCAACGCGTTCTACCACATACTCCGCCGCCTGCGGCACAATCTTGATATTGGCAATGACCACCAAAAGAACCAACAACGCCACAACACCCAAAACAATTAATCCAACCATCCCTTACGCCTCCCTATTTATAGTTATTGTATTTTCCCCAACCTTGGTTATTCGGCTTTCGGCGCGTCCTGTCCGTCCTGCGGCAGCGGCGAAACCACCAGCTTCACACCCTCTATTGCGTCCACCCGGCACCAGGCGCCCACCGGCAAAACCGTGTCCGCCTTTCCGGTCCATTCCACGCCCTCCAGCTTCACACGGCCAAACCGCCCGGGCTGTATTTCCGATACCACCTGGCAGGTTTTGCCTATGTTTGCGTCGGCATTTGTGGCCACCTGGTTTTTGCCGGACAACCGCCGTACCAGCGGCCGCAACAACAGCAGCAACACACCGCTGACCGCCAAAAACGCCACCACCTGCAGCCAGATCATATCCGGCCAAAAAATGGAAAGAATGAGCGACACCAGCGCCCCGCCGCAGAACCAAATGCTAACCACCGCGGTGGTGGCGGCCTCCAGTATCACGAACAAAACCAACAGCACCAGCCAAACAATCTGCGCAATCTCCATGTTGTTTTCCCTCTCTCCATACTCCCTGCGAATCCGCCGTACTCCGCGGCCCGGCCGCCTACCACGGCGATTCTCAGCACGACTCTTATTATACCGCATTCCTATAAAAAACACAAAAATATCCACATTTTGTCATCAAACTGTAACCCTTTGTTGCTACGCTGTTTTTGTGTGTAAAAAGCATGGCTGCATGTGTAAATTTTTGCACGCCATTCGCAATCTCCTTTTTGCTATGTGGTATACTCATACTATACGCACATTCACCCTAACACAAATCAGCCGGACCCATCCGGCTTGTCCCATCGTATTGGAGGTCCCCCCTATGCATTATAAGGAAAAAAAGCGCGCGTCCACCGGCAAACGAATTGCCGTTGTGCTGGTGCTGCTGGTGTTGGTAGCAGGCATTGCCACCGCCGCATTTTGGTTCATTAACTCTTCCGGCAGCGGCATTTTGCCCGGAGGGACCGCCACGCCATATGTGGTGTCCGGCACGGTGAAGGCCATGTCTGTGGACATGCCCACCGGCGAAATAAACGAGGAAACCCTGCACAGTTATTTTGCCGAGGCAGCAACCTTCGCCCGCACCAATGGGTTTAACACCCTGGTTTTTAACGGCAAACAGGGCCTTTCCGTCTACTGGCGGGACACAGTGTTCCCCACCGCCGCCACCGTCACGGCGCAGGACTCTACCTTTAATAAACTGGATCCTCTGGCTATCTTGTGCGAGGAAGCCAACGCCAGCGGCCTGCAGGTTTGGCTGTCGCTAGACCCCTATTCCTCCGGGAACTATACCAGCGAAATGAAGGGCAAGGCACTCGCGCTGGCTTCTGCCGGCAGCAGTTCCTTTTCGCCGGCGGACACCGCCTATGAAAAAGTGCTGCTGGAAAGCCTGCATGCCTTGCCAAAAAATTACCCCATCGCGGGCATTGTGCTGTCCGGGCTGGATGCTTCCACCCAAAACGCCACCGACCCCACAGCCTGGACGGCAGCCTTCACCGGCACCGTCGGGCAGATTGCCGCCGGGCTTCCCGGCACTTCGCCACAGGTTTCGCTGGCGCTTTCGTTCAACGAAACCGACGGCCTGCTGACCGCCGCTGATGCCGCCAGCCTGGTCCAAAATGGCAGCGTGAACTACCTGCTGCCGGGTATTGCCGCTGGGGCCGGGCTATCCGCGCGGCTGACTACCTGGGCAGATGCCGCCGGCGGCGCTGCCGCACTAGTGGCGGTGCAGCCGCAGGGAGATTCCGCCGGCACCGTGCTGTTCACCGCCGCGGCCAGCCCCGCCTATGCCGGGGCCATGCTGGGCTCTTACCAGCACCTGCAGGCGCTGGGGGGCGGCTTGTCGCTGCTGACCAGCACCTGGGATGCCGCCGAGCCTGCCCTGCCGCAGGGGCTAGCCATCCCACACGCGCTGGCGGTCAACTACCCCGGCCAAAATGCCAGCACCACCAGCGAAAATTTGTTTATCATGGGCACCAGTGACCCCACCCAGCCGTTGGCCATGAACGGCGAGACGATAGACTCCCGCGGCCTGGGCGGCGCGTTTGGGGTGCTGGTGAACCTCACCATGGGTACAAACACCTTCACTTTTACCCAGGGGGACGAGAGTGTAGTGGTACAAATTACCCGCAACGAGGCCGCCACCGGCGGCGGTGTGGCCGAGTACCCACACGACGCCACCCAGGAGGCGCAGCCCGGCCAGTGGGTGCGCGTCACCACACAAATCGCCAGCGCCCTGACCGACTATACCGACGACGGCTCCATCAACGAGACCTTCCCCACCGGGGCCAGCGCCGTGGTGCAAAACAGTGTGGAAACCGTCCGCTACAACAGCGAAACCCGCCGTACCGAGCGCACCTGGGCATACCAACTGACCAGCGGGGACTATTTTCTGGCGAAAAACTGCGAATGGGTCTCCGGTGGCGCCAGCATTACCGGCATTACGGCGGAAGCGGACGAAAAAGGCGAGTGGCTGACCCTGGCAGGCGCCGGCGCGCCGGCCGCCTATGTTGCCTATGGCAGCGAACCCTCCACCCTGAACCTGACCTTCTATGACACCGACCTGTCCCAGCTGGAGGGTTTTTCCTCCGACATGGTGCAGGCAAGCTCTATTTTGCCGGGCGAAGACGGCAGCCTTACTTTGGTTCTACAAATGGTCCCGGGCAGCCTGTGGGGCTACAGCCTGGAATACGACGGTGACGCCACCCGCCTGTACCTGAAACGCCCGCCGGTGCTGTCGGATATCCCGGGCAAGCCGCTAACCGGCGTCACTGTGCTGCTGGACCCCGGCCACGGCGACCAAGACCTGGGTGCCGCGGGGCTGATGGGGGATGTGGGCCCGAATGAAAAGGATTTAAACCTGGCGCTGGCGCAGTCCATTGCGTACCGCCTGCGGCAGCTGGGCGCCACCGTCACCATGATCCGGGACGACGATACCTTCTATACGCTGGAGGAGCGCCTGGCCGCCCAAACTACCCAAAAACCGGACTTTTTCCTGGCGGTGCACCACAACGCGCTGGACCCCACCCGCGATTTGAACGACGTCGCCGGTATGCAGGCCTATTACTATGGCATATATGACGCACCGCCCGCCGGCGCCTTTGCCCAAAACCTGATGTCCGCCATGGCGGCGGCCACCGGCCGCAGCGCGAGCGAACCCAAATGGGGCTATTATTACGTCACCCGCACCACTGCCTGTCCCTCGGTGCTGTTCGAGTACGGCTTTGTGACCAACCCCGCCGAGTTTGAAGACCTGACCAGCACCGACGGCATATGGGCCGCCGCCTGCGCCACCGCCGAAGGGATTTTGGCCAGCGTGCCGTCTTAGGCCGGGCGTCGGCGAACACAATTCCGGTTTTACGCATCAAAAAATACCGCCGGGCTTCCATATTTTGTCGGAACAAATGAAGAAAACCCAGTTTACAGGGGCAACAACAAAACGGGTACAGGACAAGGCGCGGAAACGCCGCACTCCTTTGTGGAATGCACGCTTTTCGCAACGCCGTCCTGTACCCGTTTTTGTCCAGAATAGGTACCTTGCGCTTTTGAAATTCAATCTAGGGACGCCAGCGGTATTTTTTCATATCTACTTTTCCACCCGGCCGAAAGCCCACTCCTTCAGCTTGCAGCAGCTGCCGCTGCTGTGCCCATCCGGGTACCAGGCGGCCATCGCTGGCCACCACACGGTGGCAGGGAAGCTCCTCCGGCGCGTACTTCATGGCCCGGCCCACCATGCGTGCCCGGCGCGGGTGCCCGGCCAGCATGGCTATCTGGCCATAGCTGGCCACATACCCGGCCGGTATCGCCGCTACCACGCGGTACACCACCCGCGCAAACGCCTGCTGGTCTGTGTCCGGCACCTGCTTCACCATCCCTTTCGCGCTTTATTCCCCTGTGTTACTCCCGGAAGCAAATACACAAGCGGCGGCGCATATGTTGCCCCGCCCTTTGCATTACCGAAAGGAAAACACATACGCCTGCCGCAGCCATTCCATAATCTCGCCGTCCACCTCGTCCGGCCGCTGCAGCAGAACATGGTGCGTCCAGCGGTTTGGGTATGGCTGGGTTGCCACCGCAATGCGCGCATTTTTCACCTCGTGGTCCAGCCCAAAGGACAGTATCAAACACTTTTTGGGCCAGTCCTTCTTCCGCCGAAACGGTAGCGAAACAAAGGCAAACCCGTATTTTGTACGGAAGGTAATCTGCGTTTTATCCACCTTTACCGTAACACCGGAAAAGGTGGACAATATCGCCTGTTCCACCGCTTCATACACCGGCAACATCTCCGGCATGGCGTTAAAGAACAACAGGGTTTTGCTATCCACCGCCGTGCCCCTCCTTTTTCCGGACTACACCGTCCGCCTCAGGCCAGCATAAAACGCAGCACCACCGGGTTGTGGTCGCTGTACGCAAAGCCGGTATCCACATTTTCCGCTGTGGCGGACACATTCCCGGATACAATAAACCCATCCACCGTCACCCGGTAGTTCACCCCTTCTTCATAGGGAAGGTCGGTGCTGCGGCAGGTGGGGACCGTGTCTATGTTCTGCGCCACCACCACACGGAACCCGTCCGGCAACAGCGTCTCGTCAAATGCATACACCCAGCCCGGCACCTGCTGCTGCGACGGGTACGCCGTCAGTGTATCGCCCAGCGCGTGGTTAAAATCGCCCCCGGCCACCACCCAGTTTCCTTTGGCCGCCTCTTCCGCCAGCACCGCGGACAGCAGCTGCAGCTGCGCCGCGCGTATCAGGCCCCCTTCGTCAAAGGCCGACAGATGCAGGTTGATAAGCACCAGTTCCCGGCCGTCCGCTACCGGCACCCGCATCAGCATGAAGCACCGGTCCAAATCGAAAAATTTCGTCGGGAAACTCTCGTCCACCGGCAGGCTATGGCGTACCGCCTCGTTAATATGCGCCTTCGAAAGACTGAGCAAACCGGACTGCACCGCGCCGTGCGGCTCAGTCAGCGGATAGGCCAAAAACGCGGAATGAAAATTTGACGCAAAGACAGACGCCTCTTGCGGGAACGTCTCGGTTATTTCCGCCGCCTGGTTCACATGCCAGCTGCGGTCAGAGTCTGTATCCACCTCTTGCAAAAAGGTAAAATCTGTGTCCTGCCATTCCAGCTCGGTAATGGCGCCCAGGGTGTTGCGCCGCACCACTTCCTGGCTTTCGGCCCGGGCATGCGCCCCGCTGACCGGGGTTCCGTCGTCCATCACACCGGTATCCATGAAGAAGGAAAACGCGTGGTCATAGGCGCCAAACCCAATATTGTAGGTCATCACCGAGTACTCCACCGCCGTTTGCAGCACCATATCCTGCTGGTTCTCCACCGTCAGTGGCTGCGCGTCCTCTATACGGCTGTACTGCGCCGTCAGGTACACCACGTACCCGCCCACCACCAGCACCACCGCCAGCACCAGGCACAGCAGCACTACGCCCACCCGTTTCAGCACTTTTTTCATTTTTGGCTCCCTCCTTTGCCGCGCATGCGTGGAACGTTCCCGCCGGTAGAACCTGGATACTATAAGTCAGCTTTCTCCGGCACAGCCTTTTGTTTTTCGGCTATCGTTTCTTTTTTATGCAACCTACATTTTCGTGCGTACCCTTTTACAATATTTTTGCGCATCCACAACATTCTGCCCGGCGTGGCGACGTCTGTCACCGCCGTGCTACAGCGGCTGGCACACCGGGCAAAAGTACACACTGCCGCCCATGTATGCCTGTTTTTGTATGGCCGCGCCACACACCGGACAGGGCTCGCCCGCTGTTTTCGCGCACAGCAGCGTTTGGTACCCACCGGTGTTTCCAAACAAATCCTTCTCGGTGTCCCGGCCGCCGCGGTCGGTCATCTCTGCCAGGGTTTCCTTCACGCTGGCATACAGCTTTCCCTTTTGCTGCGGCTCCAATGTGGCCAGTTTCCGCTTTGGGTGCACCCCGGCGCGGAACAAAATATCCTGCAGCACCCCGTTTCCCAAACCTGGCACCCGCTGCTCGGTGGCCAAAAACGCTTTTGCCGACAGGGTCTGCTTTGCCCCTGCCAGCAGTTCCTCGAAATAGGTTTCGCCAAACTCCTCCGCCAGCGGGGACGGTTTTTTCCCTGCGCCATCCAGATACGGGTTTTCATATTCCCCCGCGCGAAACGCGAACATCATGGCGTACATCTGCACCCCACAGGTAAACAGGCTGCCATCCCCAAAGGCAAGGCGCAGCATCACCTTGCCATCCGGCTGCCCGCCCGGCGGAGTATAGCGTGCCAGCACCCCTTCGCCCAGGGCCAGGCGCACCCCGCCGCCCATGTCCACAAGCACATAACCGCCCACCGGCCGGGCCGCGCCGGCCGTCTTTCCCGTCAGCAGCGGGCCATACCCGGCCGGGTCCCCCGCATAAAAAGCAAACCCGTGCGGGACCAGCGCCGCGGCGGCCTCCTGCACGGTCTTGCCGCGTACTTCTTCATTCCATTGCCTGGCCAGCACCACCGCCTCCGGCAACTCCATCATACGGGAACACCTGCCTTTCTCCACAAGTTGCACACTGCTTACCGGAACACCGGCCGTGAAACAACCTACGGCAACCCTGCGCTCCATTTCAGTTTGGAAAAGAATACTTTGTACGTTCATTTTAAAAAAACCAGCAGCCGCAGCCGCCGGTTTTTTCACAGCACATTCTTTTACCGATTGTTTTGCACTGCAACCGCCCGCCATAAAGGCTATCGCGCATGGTCAAAAATTACTGCCGACCGGACCCGCGCAGGGCCAGCCGCTCTTTCGCCAGCAGCACCGCGCCTGCCGCACCATCACTGCGTGGCGGCACACACCGCAGGTCCGGGTATTTTTGGCTGATGCTTTTCTTGAACGCAATGCCTATATACGCGTCGTTCAGCAGCACCTGGCCCGCCACCGCCAGCACACCGTCCCGCAGCGCCAGGCGCTCTATCACCGGCTCCACCAGGGCGGTCAGCTGCTGCACCGCCACCTCTACAATACCCAGCGCCACCTTGTCCTGTGCCTGGCACGCACGCGGCAGGCACGCCGCCAGAGCGCATATTTCCTGCGCGCTGGGTGCGCCGCTGCGCAACAGGCGCGCCAGGTCGGCACTGCCGGCCAGCGAAAAGGTCCGGTACACCTGCGCGGTAAGCGCCGTCAGCGGGCCGCGTCCATCACTGGCCCGCGCCACCGCCCGCAAAATCTCCCGTCCTATGGCATAGGCGGAACCATCGTCATCCGCCAGTTCCCCCATGCCGCCGGTACGGTGCTGGCGGCCCAGTGCGTTCTGCCCAAAACAGGCGGAGGTGTTCCCCGCAATCAAAATAGCGCCTTTGCCGCCACCCAGCGCACCCGCCAGGGCAATCTGCTCATCCCCCAGCAACAGCGCATCGCCGGTATAGCCACAGCGCCGCATAACGCCATGCAGCGTGGGGGCCAGCTTTGCGGAAATTTCCCGTCCCTGCAGGCCGGCCACCCCGGCGCAAATCTGCCGGCAGCTGCGCACCGGGTACCCGGCCAGCTGCGCGGTAACAAATACCTCGGCCAGGTTGTGCGCCGCCTCGTTTTCGCCCGCAAAAAAGAAATTGATGGCGCCCACCGTAAAGCTTTGCACCACCATACCGCTTACCGTGGCAATATTCACATTTGTTACGCCACCGGCGCCGGAAAGGCCCATGATATAGTCCAATGCGCCCCTATCTCCTCTCAAAACCCATCAGCCACTGTCGGATAGGCACAGCCGCATCCCTGCACTGCCAGAACACTAAATATACTATATATTGTGTGTATAATACCGCATTCCACTACATTTTGCAAGCAAAACCACCCGGCCACACCACGGAACACCCCGCCGCAGACCGGTGCCTGTTTTTTCCAGATAGCCCAAATAAAATCAAGCCATCGGCTCGCACATCATGTTCACGCTGACGTTTGGCACCGCTGCCAGGCGCGTGGTCATTTCCTGCACCTGTGCCAGCGGGGCATCCATAACAATGCAAATCACCGACAGATCGCTTTTTGCATACGGCAGGCCCATGCGCCCAATAATATTCTCCCGGTACTCATGCAAAATTTCGTTCAGTGCGGCGGTGGATTCAAAATTGTTCACCATCAGCCCTATCAGCGCCACGTTTTTTTCCATTGCCGTGTCCTCCTATCGGGGTCACTTTTTTCTTGCATTTTGGCGGATTTCTTACCACATAATTTTACCGCATTCGGCGGCCAAAAACAAGACAAAGGATATAAATTGCGGAGTGTGCCCCGCCATTTATATCCTTTGTAAACCTACCTTGCTCGGAGCTGCGAAAGCCAGCGTTTTCGCATTCCTCGCTTCGCCCCCCCCAGTGAACCCGCCGGCCTTTACGACTGCTTTTCAAAGAAGCGGTTCTCGCTGGTCACCTTTTGCATCAGCCGGTCAAACTGGTCCGGCGTCAGGCTTTGGGCGCCGTCGCTCAGCGCGTGGGGCGGGTCGTTGTGCACCTCTATCATCAGCCCGTCGGCCCCGGCCGCCACCGCCGCCAGCGCCAGCGGTTCTACCATAAAGTTAATGCCTGCGGCGTGGCTGGGATCCACCACCACCGGCAGATGGCTGTGGTGTTTCAGCATGGGTATAGCGCTGATATCCAGCGTGTTGCGCATGGACGGCTCAAAGGTGCGTATCCCGCGCTCGCACAAAATCACTTGCCCGTTGCCGCCTGCCATGATATACTCGGCGCTCATCAAAAGCTCCTCCAGCGTGCTGGAAAGCCCCCGCTTTAGTAGCACCGGCACGTCGATACCGCCCAGCTCCTTCAGCAGTTCAAAGTTCTGCATGTTGCGCGCGCCCACCTGTAGCATATCCACCCCCGCCTCCAAAAACAGCGGCAGGTGCGAGGCGTCCATCACCTCGGTTACAATCGGCAGGCCCAGCGCGGCTTTCGCTTCTTTCAGCAGGTCCAGTCCCTCCGCGCGCAGCCCCTGGAACGCATAGGGCGAGGTGCGCGGCTTAAACGCGCCCCCACGCAAAAACTGCGCCCCGCTTTGCTGAATGCGCCCGGCCACCTCCATAATCTGCGCCGAGCTTTCCACACTGCACGGGCCGGCCATCACCGCGAAATGTCCCCCGCCAATCTTCACCCCGCCGGCCTGTACCACCGTGTCCAGCGGGTGAAACTTCCGGTTGGCCTTTTTATATGGTTCACTCACCCGTTTTACATCGGCCACGGCGGGGTCTGCACGCACCAGGTCAATATCCACGCCGGAGGTATCCCCCACCAGCCCAAACAGGCGGGTGTGCTCGCCCTCGGACGCATGAATGGAAAGCCCCTGGTTTTCAAACTGTGTGCGCAGCGTGCGTATTTGCTCTTCGCTTGCCTCCGGCTTAAAAATTACAATCATGCCACATCGCTCCTTTTGTTTTCACGGCATGCTTTTTTGCGACACCGTGTTGTTCCTGTTCCATACAGCCCCATACATAAAAAGCCAGCCATCCGTTGCGGAGGGCCGGCTTTTGGTCATCTTCAGCTGTCATCGGCAGCCGGTACCACACGCCACACACCCGCAACAAACCGCACCTTTGCCATAATAGCAAAAGGAATACACGGAATAATAACGAAGTGCTGCATTTTGCATGAGGTATCGCCTTTCCGGCGCCGTGCGCCTGACCCAGAGGCGGGTCATTTGGGTGGGTAAAGTATACCCCCACATTTTCCGGTTGTCAAGTGAGGTCCTTTTGTGTATAATGTTTTTGCCTTTTTTGACAGTGAAAGCCGAGGGACCATTTTATGCCGAGCAAGACCAACGCCATGCGCCTCTTGGAAAACGAAAAAATCCCCTATACCGTACACGAATATGACGCATCCGATGGAGAAATAGACGGCGTATCGGTCGCGCGCAAAACCGGGCGCGAGGCCGCAATGGTGTTTAAAACCCTGGTCACCCGTGGCGCCGGCGGCGGTTGTTTTGTCTTTTGCCTGCCGGTAGACGCCGAGCTGGATCTGAAGTTGGCCGCCAAAACCGCCGGAGAAAAAAGCATTGCCATGGTTCCGCTGGCGCAGGTGCTGCCGCTTACCGGGTATGTGCGCGGCGGGGTCAGCCCGCTGGGCATGAAAAAACGCTATCCGTTTTTCCTGGCTGCCGCCGCCATGGATCATTCCACCATTTTGGTTAGCGGCGGGCGCATCGGCCTGCAGATAGAAATAGCCCCGAACGACCTGCTGGGCGCTACCGGCGGCGCCGTGTTCGCTACTTCACCGTAGCCGCCCCACCCACGGGCATCCCATGCACATACACACCGGCGTTTATCCGTATCCGCCACAACAACCACAAAGGACGGTATCCCATGACCAACGACACCATGGTTCTGCTGTTTGGCCTGCTCTCTGTTATTACAGGGATCGTCCTTTTTATTTCCATTGTGCAAAAAGTACCCAAGCCCCTGCGGGTGCCTTTCGTGTGGCTGGGCGTCTGCATCCTGTGCGCCTTAACCAGCGATGTCATCTACTTTGCCATAGACCTGTTCGGCTGGTTCCTGTTCTTCTACAACCTAAAGGTTCCTTTTATGCTTTTCGCCTCAGTCGCCACCTTCATTTTGGTGCTGCGGTTCTATCACCAGGACAAAATCCTCACCCGGCGCTTTAAAATCTGCCTTACCATCTTTCCCATCCTTATTTCGCTGTGCTCGCTCACCAGCGAATACCACTACCTGTTTCGCTATCGCCAGGCCATCATTGCGGATAAACCCCTGCGCCTGGTGGGGCAAATTCGCGGCTTTGGTTTCTGGTTGTACGTGGGATATTGCTATATTTTGTTGATTGGGTGCCTGTTTGTGGCGCTGCGCCAACACCGGAAGCTGCCCAAAGGCTACCGCGCATCCTCCCTTATCATGATTATCTCGCTGTTTGTCACCGGGGCCGCCAGCATTCTTAACGCTGTTTTCCCTGCCATTCCGTTCGACTGCACCCTTGTCGCCATGGGGGTGGGGTATGTCTTCATTTATCTGGCGCTTTTGACCAGCGCAAAGACCGACCTGTTGGTGGTGGCACGGGACGAAATATTTAACTACCTCGAGGAACTGGTCTTTATCCTCAGCCTGGACCGCCAGGTACTGGACGCCAACCAGTCGGCGCGCCGGTGGATGACCTCGCTGGACCTTACCGTAAATTTTCCGGTTCCGTTCTCTAAAATCATGAGTGCGTTGCACGACAAAGGGGTCGCCATCCGTGAAAACGACAGCTCCGAGGACGGCATTGATATTTATTTTTCCCACAATGAATACGACGTAATGTATAACCTGAAAGAACGGTTTGTGCTGGACGTGGACGAGCGTCCCATCGGGTTTTACATCACCTTGTTTGATGTCACCCGCTACAAAACCATCATTGACCGGCTGGAAATTATGGCCGAGGTAGACCCCCTGACCGGCCTGCCCAACCGCCGCGCCTACGAGGCGCTGAAAACCCATTACCAAAAAAGCGCCCCGCCGCTCAGCGTCATTATCGGTGACGTAAACAACCTGAAAAAAGTGAATGACGAACTGGGCCACCAGCAGGGCGACCAGCTGCTGCAGGTGGTGTCGCGCCAGCTGCGCCGCAGCTGCCCGGAGAATGGCACCGTACTGCGCATTGGCGGCGATGAGTTTGTGATGTTCCTGCCGAATACCACCACCGAGGACGCACGCCGTGTCATGGTTTCCATTGACCAAAGCCTGCGCAACAAAACCGCCTACCCGTTCTCGCCGTCCATCGCGCTGGGCCTTTCCACAAAGCTCACCCCCGGCGAGGATATCGAAGCGGTCATTCGCCACGCGGATATTGATATGTACAACAACAAAAACGACCGTCGAAAACGATAAGGTATAATATCAGTTACCCTCTCTGTCTTCCACCCTTCTGTGCAATCATCGCAGAGGGGTTTTGTTTTTTTGAAGAAATTTTTGGAACATATGTACCGCCCAGCAGGCTGTAATATTTCCTAATTTTTTGCACCCCATACCCCACCCCTATGGGCAAAGCGGCAAACCCATGTCCACCCCTTGCATTTTCCCCTTTAAAACGGTAGTATAAAGTAAGTACTGATTTAATCCCTTATCGGCGTCTTTGCAGTCTTTTTTCGCCGGAGCGTTGTTGCCAAAACCTTAAATATCGGCAGATATTCGCGGCTTTGTCGCCTAGCTTCGGCAAAAAAATCCTTGCCATGCCATCCGCCAGGGATTAACCAGCACTTTCGAAGGATAGTTTTACTTCGCAGTAAAGAGCATCCCATTCCATTTCCCAACGAAGGCAGGAGGGGTACAAATGCACATCGCACGGGGTTTCCGGCACACACCCTGTTGTAACCGCAGCCACAGTCACCTCTGCCTGCGTCTGTTTTGGTATACGGCCGGCAAATTGTAACCAAAGGCCCCGGTGCATCCGTGCATCGTGCCTTTTTTCTTTTGGTATCGGTATTCAAACAACATATTTGTGACCACAGCAAAGGGGAAACACACATGAACAACAAGGTAGCCATCATTATGGGCAGCGACAGCGACCTGCCCATCGTGCAAAAAACCGTGGACGAACTGAAGAAGTTCGGTGTTCCGTACGAGGCGCATATTATGAGCGCCCACCGCACACCGGAACGTGCCGCCGCCTTCGCCGCCGCTGCCCGGGAAAGCGGGTTCGGCGTCATCATCGCGGCGGCCGGCATGGCAGCACACCTGGCGGGCGTAGTGGCCGCACATACCACATTGCCGGTCATCGGCATCCCCTGCAAAGGCGGCGCCATGGACGGGCTGGACGCGCTGCTGGCCACCGTGCAGATGCCGGCGGGCATTCCGGTGGCCACCGTTGCGCTGAACGGCGGGGCAAACGCCGCCATCCTGGCCGTGCAGATGCTGGCCCTGGCGGATGCTTCCCTGGCAGACAAGCTGCTGGCGCGCAAGCGGGAAATGGCCGATGCTATCGCCGACAAAGACGCGGCGCTGGCACAGCAGCTGGGGTAAAACCCGTATCCGCGGCGTTTCACCACCATCGTATATTTTGCACCCTCTTTAGTATCGTTACCGGCATTCACCTAGCAACTGCAACCAGGAAAGGCAACCAGCATGAAGCATTCCAGCTACACCAGCGACAAACTGCACGAAGAATGCGGCGTTTTCGCCGTGTTTGACCGTGGCGATATTGAAAACGTAGTCAGCCTGTGTTTTTACGGTTTATACGCGCTGCAGCACCGCGGCCAGGAAAGCTGCGGCATTGCGGTGAACGACGAGGGCGTGGTCACCAACCACCGGGATCTGGGCCTGGTGAACGAGGTCTTTACCCGGGACGCGCTGCACAACCTGGGCACCGGGCAAATCGCCATGGGCCATGTGCGCTACGGCACCACCGGCACCCGCCGCCGTTCCAACGCACAGCCGCTGGTCATCAACCACATTAAGGGCTCCATGACCCTGGCCCACAACGGCAACCTGACCAACGCGGCCGAACTGCGGGAGGAGCAGGAACTGCGCGGCGGCATCTTTCACTCCACCAGCGACACCGAGGTCATCGCCTACACCATCACGCACGAGCGCCTGACCGCACCCAGCATAGAAAAAGCGGTGGAGGGCGCCATGCCCCGCCTGAAAGGCGCATACTCCATGGTGCTTATGAGCCCGCGCAAGCTCATCGCCGCGCGCGACCCGTTTGGTTTTCGCCCGCTGTGCATGGGAAAAATCGGCGAAAGCATTATTTTCGCCAGCGAAAGCTGCGCGCTCAGCGCCGTTGGCGCAGAGTTCATCCGTGACATCGAACCGGGCGAAATTGTGGTGGTCACCCAGGACAGCATCGAAAGCATCCGCACCCACTGCGGCAAACCGTCGGCGCTGTGCGTGTTCGAATATGTCTACTTCGCCCGGCCAGACTCCGTGGTGGACGGCGCCTCGGTACACCTGGCACGCATGCGCGCGGGCGAGGCGCTGGCAAAAGAACACCCGCTGGACGCGGACGTGGTCATCGGCGTGCCGGACTCCGGGCTGGACGCCGCCCTGGGCTATGCCAACCAAAGCGGCATCCCTTACGGCATCGGCTTTTTGAAAAACAAATACATTGGCCGCACCTTCATTGCCCCCAGCCAGGCGCAGCGCGAAAATGACGTGCGTATAAAACTGAACCCCATCGCCGCCACGGTGGCCGGCAAACGGGTGGTCATGGTGGACGATTCCATCGTGCGCGGCACCACCAGCCTGAAGATTATCAAGCTGCTGCGCGAGGCCGGCGCAAAGGAAGTACACATGCTGCTGTCCTGCCCGCCGTTTTTGCACCCCTGCTACTTTGGCACCGATATAGACTCCAGCGAAAACCTGATTGCGTATAACCATACCATCGAGGAGATCCGCACCATCATTGGGGCAGACACCCTGGGGTATCTTTCCATCGAGGCATTGGCGGACCTTGCGCCAAATTGCTCTTTGGGCTTTTGCAACGGCTGCTTCACCGGCAACTACCCGGTGGCGCCGCCGGTACACAGCCAGAAAATAAAGTTCGAGGAAAAACTGCGCAAAGGGTTTTTGCAGCCTTCACTGAAGGATGCGCCCCATCCCACCGACTGATTCCGCACAAGGGCAAAACGGCATATCGCTTCACCCGCGTCATTCCTGCCCCTCCGCGCTGCTATACGGAAGTCGCTTTTGCGCGGCCTTCGCTTCGCCTGCCAATAAATTTCCCCTAAGGGAGGACATCTGCATGCAACACAGCCACAGCGACAGCTACAAGGCCGCCGGCGTAGACATCACCGCCGGTTACGAGGCGGTGCGCCTGATGAAAGACCATGTGGCGCGCACACAAACCGCCGGGGTGCTGTCTGGTCTGGGCGGGTTTGGCGGCCTGTATGGGCTGGATCTTTCCGATACCCCACAGCCGGTGCTGGTATCCGGCACCGACGGCGTGGGCACCAAACTGCGGGTCGCTTTCCTGCTGGACAAGCACGATACCGTGGGCATAGACTGTGTGGCCATGTGCGTGAACGACATCATCTGTTCTGGGGCAAAACCCCTGTTTTTTCTGGATTATATTGCCTGCGGAAAAAATTTCCCGGAAAAAATAGCCAGCATTGTGGCCGGTATTGCCGAGGGCTGCGTGCAGGCGGGCTGTGCGCTGGTGGGCGGCGAAACTGCCGAGATGCCGGGCTTTTACCCCGAGGACGAATACGACCTGGCCGGCTTTGCCGTGGGCGTGGTGGACAAAAGTAAAATTTTGGACAACACCAAAATGCAGCCCGGCAACCTGGTGCTGGCACTGAAATCTTCCGGCGTGCATTCAAACGGGTTTTCGCTGGTGCGCCAGGTATTTGGCCTTTCCAGCGACGAAGACACCGCCAAAACACAGCTGGCGGGGTTCACTTCTTCCCTGGGCAAAACACTGGGCGAGGCGCTGCTGGCGCCCACCCGCATCTATGTGAAGCCCGTGCTGGCCCTGCTGGCCGCGGTACCGGTACTGGGCCTGTCGCACATTACCGGCGGCGGATTTTACGAAAACATTCCCCGCTGCCTGCCGGCGGGCCTGTCGGTAAAAATCGACCCGGATGCCATTCAAACCCCGCCGCTGTTCAGCCTGATTGCGGAAAAAGGAAATGTTTCCCGGCACGATATGTTCAACACCTTCAACATGGGGGTGGGCATGTGCGCGGTGGTTCCCGCCACCGCCGCAGACCAGGCGCTCCAGGTACTGCGCGCCGCGGGGGAAGACGCCTACATCCTGGGCGAAGTTGTTCGCGGAGACGGAGGCGTATACCTGTGAAACCCACTGTGCCGGACGCGCCGCAGCAAACCGGCGCCCGTGTAAAAAATATCGCGGTGCTGGTGTCCGGCGGCGGCACCAACCTGCAGGCGCTGCTTGACGCCGGGGCCGCCGGCAAAATCCCACATGGCAACATCGCGCTGGTGGTGGCGTCGAACCCCGGCGCCTTTGCACTGCAGCGTGCCGCAGCCGCGGGCATTCCGGCGCTGGTGATAAACCGCAAAGAACACACCGCGGACAGCTTCGACGCCGCGCTGGCCGACCTGCTGCTTTCCCGTAATATTCACCTGGTGGTGCTGGCGGGGTTTCTTTCCATTTTGGGACCACAGGTGCTGGCAGCCTTTCCGCGCCGCATCGTGAACATCCACCCCAGCCTCATTCCTTCTTTCAGCGGCGCGGGTTTTTACGGCCTGCGCGTACACGAGGCGGCGCTGCAGCGCGGGGTGAAAATCACCGGGGCCACCGTGCATCTGGTGAATGAAATACCGGACGGCGGCGAAATTCTGCTGCAAAAACCGGTGGAGGTGCAGGCAGGGGACACCCCGGAAACCCTGCAAAAACGGGTGATGGAACAGGCGGAATGGCAGCTGCTGCCCGCGGCGGTGGAGATGCTGTGCACCATGGAGCCATAACACACAAAGTCTCCGGCCGCGCCGCCTTACACGACCCGCTCGGCCACCCACCTGCTACCCACCTTCTTTTTTCTTCAAACCATTTTGAACAATTATGAAAAATGTGCAGAAAGGGGATTACCGCAATATGCAAACCTACGCACTGGACGAACTTTTGAAAGCAAACCCTTACCCCGGACGGGGCATTGTGCTGGGCCTGAGCGAAGACGGCATGCGCGCCGTACTCGCGTACTTCATCATGGGCCGCAGCGAAAATTCCCGCAACCGCGTGTTCACGGAAAAGGACGGGGGCATTGTTACCGAGGCCGCCGACCCCGCCAAAATGCAAGATCCCAGCCTGATTATCTACGCCCCGGTACGCAAATATGACCTATATACCATTGTTACCAATGGCGACCAAACCGATACTGTTTTCTCTGCGCTCAGCGCGGGGGAATCGTTTGAAACTGCCCTGCGCAAACGCACCTTCGAGCCGGATGCGCCAAACTTTACCCCCCGCATTTCCGGCCTGTACACGGTGGAGTGGGACGGCTTTTCCTACCAGCTTTCCATACTAAAATCCGGCGACGGCGCGGGTGGTGCGGTGCAACGCTTTTTCTTCGAGTACCCGGACCCTGTCTGCGGCCAGGGGCATTTCATCCACACCTATGCGGCAGACGGCAACCCACTGCCCAGCTTTGTGGGCGAGCCGGTACCGGTGGCTATCTCCGGTGGCATAGACCGCTTCGCAAACAACCTGTGGGCCGCGCTGAACCCCGAAAATAAGGTTTCGCTTTTTGTGCGCACCATCACATTGGACGGCAAAGAAGAAACCCGCCTTTTCAATCGCTTTGAAAAGGCGTGATTTGTTCGCTTATCAGCTGTCGCGCTGGTTTTCCTGATGATTTTCCTGTCTCTTCCGCCCCGGCACGGTTATTCTATTGCCGGCGCTACACCGCACATGCCGTACAACCGCGGCCTAATAGCCGCTGCTCTCGCCTCAGTTGTCTTTTGCTAACTAAACACCCCAAAGGAGCCCCCTGCCATGAAAGAAATCGAACTGAAATATGGCTGCAACCCAAACCAGATTCCGGCGCGCATTTTTGCCACCGAGGGCGAGCTGCCGGTACAGGTGCTGAACGGCCGCCCTGGCTACATCAATTTTTTGGACGCGCTGAACGCCTGGCAGCTGGTGGCGGAACTGGAACGCGCCACCGGCCTGCCGGCAGCTACTTCCTTTAAGCACGTGTCCCCCGCCGGCGCGGCGGTGGGCCTGCCGCTGACCGACCTGTTGCGCCAGATTTACTTTGTGGACGCGGATGCTGAACTGTCCCCGCTGGCTTGCGCATACGCGCGTGCCCGCGGCGCCGACCGCATGTCCAGCTACGGGGACTGGGTTGCCCTGTCCGCCATCTGTGACGAAGCCACCGCAAAACTGCTGCAGCACGAGGTCAGCGACGGTGTTATTGCCCCGGGCTACACCCCCGAGGCACTGGCCATTCTGTCCGCCAAGCGAAAGGGCAGTTACAACGTGGTACAGGTGGACCCCGCCTATCAGCCGCCGGCGGTGGAACACAAGGACGTTTTCGGGGTCACCTTTGAGCAAGGACACAACAATATTGTCATTGACGCGTCGCTGCTGACCGACCTGCCCACCCGCAGAAAAACCCTGACCGAGGCGCAAAAACGCGACCTGCTCATTTCGCTCATTACCCTGAAATACACCCAGTCAAACTCGGTGTGTTATGTGAAGGACGGCCAGGCCATCGGCGTGGGCGCCGGCCAGCAAAGCCGTATCCACTGCACCCGCCTGGCCGGGAACAAGGCCGACAGCTGGCACCTGCGGCAGCACGAAAAGGTGCTAGCCCTACCCTTCATCGCGGGCATCGGCCGCGCCGACCGCGACAACACCATAGACCAGTATATTTCCGACGACGCAGACGATGTGCTGGCCGACGGCGCATGGCAGCGCCTGTTCACCAACCGGCCGGAGCCTTTCACACGAGAGCAGCGCGCGGCGTACCTGACCACCGTTACCGGTGTCGCCCTGGGCAGTGACGCCTTCTTCCCCTTTGGCGATAACATCGAGCGCGCGCACCGCAGCGGGGTTACCAGCATCGCCCAGCCCGGCGGTTCCATCCGGGACGACAATGTCATTGCCACCTGTGACAAATATAATATCGCCATGGCGTTCACCGGCCTGCGGTTGTTCCATCACTGAAACTTCTTGGTGTACAGTTTCACTTGTGAAACTTTTTCTTATTTTTGTACATTCCATCCCCTATGCCAACAGGAAAAACCACCATACCCACCGGCAAAATATCACCCATGTCTGGAGGAAACGCATCGTGAAGGTTGCGGTTATTGGAAGCGGCGGGCGCGAACACGCCATCATAAAAAAACTGGCGCGCAGCCCCCTGTGCAGCGAGATTGTTGCCATACCGGGCAACGGCGGCATTGCCGCGGACGCCCGCTGCGTAGACATACCGGCCACCGATATAGACGCCGTGGTGCTGTTCTGCCGCCAAAACCAGTTTCAGTATGTGGTGGTAGCCCCGGACGACCCGCTGGCCGCCGGCATGGTGGACGCGCTGGCCGCGCAGGGCATACCGGCCTTTGGCCCAAACAAAGCCGCCGCACAGATAGAGGCCAGCAAGGTCTTTTCCAAAAACCTGATGAAAAAATATAACATCCCCACTGCGGGGTACGAGGTTTTTTCCGACTCTAAAAAAGCCCTTGCCTATATCACAAAAGCCGGCCGCTTCCCGGTTGTCATAAAAGCGGACGGCCTGGCCCTGGGCAAAGGGGTGCTCATCTGCCAAACGCTGGAGGAAGCCAAAGACGGCCTGACCAGCATCATGGAGGACAAAATCTTTGGCAAAAGCGGCAGCCAGGTGGTGGTGGAGGAATTCCTGACTGGCCCCGAGGTTAGCGTGCTCAGCTTTTGCGACGGTGAGACCCTGGTACCCATGGTTTCCAGCATGGACCACAAGCGCGCGCTGGACGGGGATGAGGGGCTGAACACCGGCGGCATGGGCACCGTAGCGCCAAACCCGTATTACACCCCTGAAATGGCCGAGCGCTGCATGCAGGAAATTTTCCTGCCCACCGTGCGCGCCATGCAGGCAGAGGGCGCCCCCTTTAAGGGCTGCCTGTATTTTGGCCTGATGCTGACGCCCGACGGACCAAAGGTCATTGAGTACAACTGCCGCTTCGGCGACCCTGAAACCCAGGTAGTACTGCCGCTGCTGGAAAGCGACCTGCTGGAAATACTGTACGCCTGCACGCAGGGCAACCTGACCGCCGACATGGTGAAATTTTCTGACCGCAGCGCCGCCTGTGTCATCATGGCCAGCGGCGGCTACCCGGGAAAATATGAAACCGGGCTGCCCATAACCGGCCTGCCCGCCGCGGGAAAGGTGCCAAAGGTAGACATATATCACGCCGGCACCCGCCTGCAGGGCGGCATGGTGCGCACCGCGGGCGGCCGGGTACTGGGTGTTACCGCCACCGGCCCGGTGCTTTCGCTGGCCCTGAAGCGCGCCTACAAGGCAGTGCGTAAAATCTCGTTCGATGGCGCCTTTTACCGCAAGGACATCGGTAAGCGTGCGCTGGAACAGCTGGGCGAAGACCCCGCCACCATCCTGCCACGCTAGGTACATACTGATTTCATCCCTATACAAACACTCTCTTTTTTCTTTGTGCCTTCGCACAGTTAGCCGTATGAAACTCATTCTTTGCTGCGGTTGTGCCGCTGAACCCCTTGTCCAAAAAAACAACACATCTCCGGGAGGTAGCACATGGTCCATCGTGTCTATGTTGAAAAAAATACCGACTATGCGGTAGAGGCCGCCGGCCTGCGCGAGGAATTTGTCTCGCTGTTGGGCATACCGTCCCTACAGGAGTTACGCATAGTTAACCGATACGATGTGGAAGGCATTTCACAGGAACTGTTCCTGCAGTGCATACCAATGGTGTTCAGCGAACCGCCGCTGGACCTGGTCAGCCATATCCTGCCCCGGGGGGATTTTGTCTTCGCGTCTGAGTACCTGCCCGGCCAGTTTGACCAGCGGGCAGACTCCGCCGCCGAATGCATCCAGCTAATCAGCCAAGGCGAGCGCCCGCTGGTGCGCAGTGCCAAGGTATATGTGCTGAACGGCAGCTTCACTGAGGAGGAAAAGGCCGCCATCCAAAAATACCTCATCAACCCGGTGGAGGCGCGGCTGGCGGACACCGCGGAAAAAGATACCCTGCGCATGGAATATCCCACGCCACCCCCCATAGAAACGCTGGACGGTTTCCTGTCGCTGGAAAAAGAACGTATGCCGGATTTCATCGCGCAGTATGGCCTTGCCATGGACGTAGATGACCTGGCCTTTTGTCAGCAGTATTTTGCCATGGAGGGCCGCGCGCCCACTATTACCGAGCTGCGCATGATCGACACCTACTGGAGCGATCACTGCCGCCATACCACCTTTGGCACCCACCTGGACAACGTGGTCATTGCCGACGAAAAGGTGCTGAAAAGCTACCATTTGTACCAACAGCTGCGGGAAGAGGTATACACCGGCAAAAAGCCAAAGCCACAAACCCTGATGGACATCGCCACCATTGGCGCGCGCGCGCTGAAGGGGCGCGGCGTGTTAACAGACCTGGACGAAAGCGACGAAATAAACGCCTGCAGCGTGAAGATACAGGCCGACAACAACGGCGAACTGGAAGACTGGCTGCTGCTGTTTAAAAACGAAACGCACAACCACCCCACCGAGATTGAGCCCTTCGGCGGGGCAGCCACCTGCATTGGCGGGGCTATACGCGACCCGCTGGCAAACCGTGGCTATGTGTTCGGCGCCATGCGTGTTACCGGCGCGGGCAACCCGCTGGTTCCGGTAAGCGAAACACTGCCCGGTAAGCTGCCGCAGCGAAAGCTGGTTACCACCGCCGCCGCGGGCTATTCTAGCTATGGCAACCAAATAGGCCTGGCCACCGGCCAGGTAACCGAGATATACCACCCAGGCTATATCGCCAAACGCATGGAGGTGGGCGCGGTGCTGGGCGCGGTGCCGCTTAGTTCTGTGCGCCGCGACACCCCGGCCCCGGGCGACATCGTCATTTTGCTGGGCGGGCGCACCGGGCGCGACGGCTGCGGCGGGGCCACCGGCTCCAGCAAAGCACACAAGGTGGAAAGCCTGGAAAGCTGCGGCGCCGAGGTGCAAAAAGGCAACCCGCCGGTGGAACGAAAGCTGCAGCGTTTATTCCGCAACCCGGAGGCCACCTGCCTGATTCGCCGCTGCAATGATTTTGGCGCCGGCGGCGTGTCGGTTGCCATAGGGGAACTGGCCGACGGTTTGCACATAGACCTGTCCGCCGTTCCCAAAAAATACGACGGCCTGGATGGCACAGAGTTGGCTATCAGCGAAAGCCAGGAGCGTATGGCCGTGGTTGTGGAAATGAAAGACGCCCGCCGGTTTATCGCACTGGCGGAGGAAGAAAACCTGGAGGCAACCCCGGTGGCGGTGGTTACCGAGGAAAACCGTCTGGTCATGAAGTGGAACGGCGATGTGATCGTGAACATCAGCCGCGACTTTTTAAACTCGAACGGCGCGGTGAAACACGCCGACGCCAGCGTGGAACCACTGCCCATACCCAGCTGCCCGCCGCCCGCCGGCGAAACTTTCGCCGAAAAATTGCTGGCGCTCGCGGCGGATTTAAACCACTGCAGCCAAAAGGGCCTGTCCGAGCGGTTCGATTCCACCATTGGCGCGGCCACGGTGGTCATGCCGTTTGGCGGTAAGCACCAGCTAACCCCAAACCAGGCGCTGGTCATGAAGCTGCCGGTAGACGGCGAAACCAGCACCTGCAGCGGCATGGCGTTTGGGTTCGACCCATACATTTCCGAACAAAACCCCTATGCCGGGGCCTACCTGGCGGTGGTGGAAAGCGTGGCGAAACTGGCCGCGTCCGGCTTCCCGCTGGAAAACGTTCACCTTTCCTTCCAGGAATATTTCGAGCGTCTGCGCGGCGAGGCTGCCCGCTGGGGCAAGCCTTTCGCAAGCCTGCTGGGCGCCCTGCAGGCGCAAATAGACCTGGGCGTTGCGGCTATCGGTGGCAAGGACTCCATGTCCGGGAGCTTTGAGGAACTGGACGTTC
This sequence comes from Oscillospiraceae bacterium, assembly GCA_031549285.1. Taxonomy (GTDB): domain Bacteria; phylum Bacillota; class Clostridia; order Oscillospirales; family Ruminococcaceae; genus JAAYCI01. The sequence goes on from JAVBPZ010000002.1 coordinate 83,447, forward strand.
CGCCTACGCTCATTTCTTTTGCGGTGGCGCACGGCAACACCGCCTCCATCATCAGCCCAGAGTTCGAACTACCCGGCAGCAAGGTGGTCTGGCTACGCGCGGCCACGGCAGACGGCCTTTTGCCCAGCCCCGCCAGCTACAAGCTGCTGTTGGCGCAGGTGGAAAAACTCATCCGGGACAAGCAGGTACTCTCCGCCTACACCCCCGGCCGCGGCGGCGTGGCCGAGGCGCTATTTAAAATGTCGCTGGGCAACCGCGTGGGCCTGCGGCTGGATAAAACACTGGATCTGGACCGCCTGTTCGCCCCGGCGTTTGGTTCCTTTGTGCTGGAACTGGCCGAGGATCTGGACATTGGCGAAGTCCTGGGCGAAACCACCGGCAGTTATTCCTTTGTGCACAGCGACGAAGAAATAGACCTGGCGCCCATTCAGGAAAGCTGGGAAGCAAAGCTGGAACCGGTACTGCCGTACCGTCAGCCGTCCTCCGATACCGCTGTGGAGGCCATCTCCTGCCCGGTGGACAAAAAACAGCGCAAAGCTCCTAAAATAGGCGTGACAAAACCGAAGGTATTGATCCCCGTTTTCCCTGGCACGAACTGTGAATACGACACCGCCCGCGCGCTGCGCCGCGCCGGGGCGGATCCCCAAACCTATATTATCCGCAACCTGACCCCAGACGCCGTGGCCCGCAGCGCCGAGGATTTGGCAAAGCTGATAGACGCCAGCCAGATTCTGGTATTGCCAGGCGGCTTTTCCGGCGGCGACGAACCGGAGGGCAGCGCCAAACTCATCACCTCATTTTTCCGCGGGCCCGCCGTGGCCGAGGCCGTCACCCGCCTGCTGGAGCAACGCGACGGCCTGATGCTGGGCATCTGCAACGGCTTTCAGGCATTGATAAAACTGGGCCTGGTTCCGTATGGCCGCATTACAGACGCCACTGAAAACAGCCCCACCCTCACCTTTAACACCATCGGCCGCCACCAAAGCATGCTGGTAAACACCCGCGTCGCATCAAACCTTTCCCCCTGGCTGATGCACGAGGCGGTGGGCACCACGCACACGGTGGCCATCAGCCACGGCGAGGGCCGCTTCGTCGCACCGGAAAATGCTCTCGCCGCGCTGGTGCAAAACGGGCAGGTCGCCTCGCAATATGTGGACCTGGCCGGCAACCCCACCATGGACGTGCGCCATAACCCGAACGGCAGCCTGCTTGCCATCGAGGGCATTACCAGCCCGGACGGCCGTGTACTGGGAAAAATGGGCCACACTGAGCGCAGCGGCAACCGCCTGTACATCAATGTGCCCGGCAACAAATACCAAAAATTGTTCGAGGGCGGCGTGGATTATTTCAAAATTTAGCGTTCCTTCCCCACCCAAAATTTCATGCGCCGTACTGTTTTTTACTTTTTTTGCAACGCCCTTCCCGAACACCAACCCGGAGGTATCAAAATGCCGCACGACAAATATATTTCTCCGTTTGAAACACGTTACGCCTCGGACGAAATGCAGTATATTTTTTCCGAGGACAACAAGTTTCGCACCTGGCGCCGGCTGTGGATTGCCCTGGCGCGCGCGGAAAAAGCCGAGGGCCTGCCCATCACCGACGCACAGATTGCCGAGCTGGAAGCCCACAAGGACGACATTAACTACGACGTGGCCATCGCCCGTGAAAAGGAAGTGCGCCACGACGTCATGAGCCATGTGTACGCCTACGGCGTGCAGTGCCCCGGCGCGAAAGGCATCATTCACCTGGGCGCCACCAGCTGCTATGTGGGGGACAACACCGATATTTTGGTCATGAAACAGGCGCTGGGCGTGGTGCGGCGCAAACTGCTGGGTGTGGTGCGCCTGCTGGCCAGTTTCGCCGACCAATATAAAGACCTGCCCACCCTCGCCTACACCCACCTGCAGCCGGCCCAGCTAACCACTGTGGGCAAGCGCGCCACCCTGTGGCTGAATGAACTGGTGATGGACTGTGAAGAGGTGGACTACCGGCTGGCAGGCCTTCAGCTGCTGGGCAGCAAAGGCACCACCGGCACGCAGGCCAGCTTCATGGAACTGTTCGCCGGCGACGAAGGAAAAATTCACCGGGTGGAGCAAGCCATCGCCGCGGAAATGGGCATGGAAAAGGTGGTGCCGGTTTCCGGCCAAACCTACTCGCGCAAGGTGGATTTCGCTGTGTTATCCGCCTTGTCGGGCCTGGCGCAAAGTGCCTCAAAATTCGCCAGCGACCTGCGCATTTTACAAAGCTTTAAAGAAATAGAGGAACCGTTTGGCGCTTCGCAAATCGGTTCCTCCGCCATGCCGTACAAGCGCAACCCCATGCGGTGCGAGCGCATCTCGGCTCTGTCCCGTTACATCATAACCGACTGCCAAAACCCCGCCCTTACCGCCGCGTCACAGTGGTTCGAACGCACACTGGATGATTCCGCCAACCGCCGCATTGCCATTCCGGAGGCGTTCCTGGCGGCGGATGCGGTGCTGAACCTGCTTTTGAATATCTGCGACGGGCTGGTGGTCTACCCCAAGGTCATTGCCGCGCGCATTGCGGCGGAGCTGCCGTTCATGGCCACCGAGAACATCATGATGCAGGCCGTGAAAAAAGGCGGTGACCGGCAGGAACTGCACGAAAAACTGCGCGCGCATTCCCTGGCCGCCGCCCGGGCAGTAAAGGAAGACGGCCTGCCAAACGACCTGCTGGCGCGCATTGCGGCGGACGCCGCCTTTGGCCTTACCGCGGACGACCTGGCCCAAACGCTGAACCCCGCGGACTTTGTGGGCCGCGCCCCGCAGCAGGTTACCCAGTACCTGCGGGAGGTCATTCAGCCGCTGCTGGCCCGGTACCCGGACACCGCCGAAGGAAAAACCGAACTGACGGTTTAGCCCACTTCATGCAGAGTGGGTTAGAACATCCGCAGAATTCATTTTGGTATCCCGGTTTTGAATCCCATACACCGCCAATTTTTCCAAAAAATCGTATACACAAGAAACCCCCTTCGGGCCGCGCGCTGTGCGCGGGTACCCCACGGGGGTTTCTATTTTACTCTAGCGCCTATTTTACTCCAGAGCAAAGGTTTTCCTTGTTAAATGGCGTACGGAAGAAAACATAGCGCATCGGCGTGTAGGCAAATTCTGCGTCATATCTACGGAATTCGCTCTCAAACTCCAGGCGGGTTTACCCTATCCCAATGACCGCGTCACCGGTGCTGGCGCCGGTGTCCGTGACACCCGCGTCTCCGTTCAGCAGGCCCACATATTCCTCCAGCGACTGCACACCCAGTTCCGCTATTTTCTGCGCGTGGTTCACCCCCACATATCGGTAGTGCCACGGCTCATACGCCACGCCGGTCACCTCTTCCTGGCCGTCGCGGTACCGCAGAATAAACCCATATTCTACCGCGTGTTCCTGCAGCCAATCAAACGCCGGGGTGTTTTCAAAGGTTTCTTCCAGCGAACCAATGTCCATGGCCAGGCCCGCCTCGTGCTCGCTGGTTCCGGGAATGGCATAGTACCGCCGGGTCAGGCGGGTGGCTTCTTCCTCGCTGTACCCCTGGCTCATGTAGTTTTGGATGCTGTTGTTGTAGTTGGTCAGCTGATGCTCGTGGCTGCGGTAGCCGGAAATAGGCAGCAGGGTCACTCCATCCGCCGCCGCCGCTTCCTTCATGGCCAGAAACGCCGCCGCCGCGGGCGCGTCCATGGTGTGGCCGTTGCCCACATCTACCAGGTTCATTTCGTAATCATCCGGAATTAAATGGGTCGCGTTGAACAGCGGCGGAATACCCGCCACGTCAAACTCCCCCGTGGCCGCCGGCAGTATAGACGGCACCGGCGTGGGGTTCACATTGCTGGCCGGTGCCGAAACTGCCAACGAATCCGGCAACCCGGTCACCGCACCCGCCGCCTGGCTTTTGTCGCTGAACAGCAGCGCCAGCACCAGCATAACCACCACCAGCGACGCCAACACCACTGCCCCGGTCATGCGCTGCCGGCGCATCTTTTTCTTCCTTGTCCGCGTGGTTCGGCGGCGGTAAACATTGCTTTGGCTCTGTTGCATATGTATCGTATTTCCTTCCCTGCGGGCACACGTGCCCGTCATCCAGACCGCATTTCCTGTTAAAAGAATCTGCCGATTCCCCCGGCTATCCCGTCTGGCCGCATTGCTGCACCATCCAGCGTCCGCTACTTAAAATCCGCCAGCTTGTGGTCCGCAAAATCGTCATCATCCACAAACACCATATAGTTCACCAGCCATTCGCCATCTTCATACACCAGCTGCACCGACTGATGATTGAACGCTTCCTCCACCTGGCCGCTGCCGTCCCGCGGCCAATATTGATAGGTGAAGGTCATGTTGAATTCTATGGTGGGTTTCCCGTCCACCTGACCGGTCACAATGCTTTCCTCGTCACAATCTACCGAGATATACTGGAACAGGTTCTTTTTGTTCGCGTCGCTTACCACACGTTGTTCCAGGCGTTCGGTGTTCGCCTCGGTGCTCAGCCGCAGGGGGTCCATGCTCTGCGCGTTAATGCAGTCCAGATACGACGTGTAGAAAATCCACATCATGTCCTCTATCTCGGTAGCGTCCATACTGGGCGCGCTTTCCGCCGTGGACGTGGTCCCGCCTGAAACCTGCCCCACCGCGGTATACTCGCCAAACATCAGGTTGGTCATTGCCAGGTCGGAAAACACCACGCTGGCTTCCATCTGCTGGCCATCCTGCGCCAGTGTAATCTTAATCACGCTGCCCAGCGGCACGTTCGGAATGGTCACCACACCGTTCACCGGGGTCTGGGCCACCGGGACGCCCCCCACATAAATGACAGCGTCATCCGACGTACAGTTTCCCACCGTGATGGTCGCGCTTTGCCCTGTACCGGTACCGCCGGCGCCTATCTGGTTGTACTCCGGATACGCAAACGCCTCTATCACAAACACAGACGATGCCTGGTATTCCCCGGCCGGCAGCAGCGCGCCATTGTATTTCCCGGGCATTATATGGCTATACAGCATCCCGCTGGGGGTCATTTCGCCATTGGCATACTCGGTGGTGCCCAGGCGCAATACGGTTCCGTCCACGGCATCGGGCGCCAACACCTGCACGCCCTCCAGCTCAATATAATACCGGTCTATGAAGAAAAACAGCGGTTCAGACTTCAGGCGAACCGCGCCATACTGCAGGCCGGTCGCGTCCGGGTCCGACACCTGTTGCTGCAGTTCGTTCTGCAGCTGGGCCACCGCCGTGTCATCCTCAAACCCGGCGCACAATGCCATCCAGTCCTCGGTATCCGCCGCCGGCAGCACGTCCACCGTGCGTACCGTGCTGGCCAGCTTTTCCACATTCCCCGCCTGCAGCGCCGCCGTAAAATCATTGATCGCCTTGCCTGGCCGATTCGCCATATACAGCATAATCAACGTCGTCGCACAAATTGCCACCACCACAAGCAGCGCCACCAATATCACCTTTACCGCGGTGGCGCCAGCGCCAGATTTTTGTTTTTGGCTTTTCGCCGGTTGTTGCTTCGGCGCGGGCTGCTCCGCCGGTTGGGCCGCCGCCTGCTGCCATATGGTTGGTTGCTGCGGGGCCTTTTGCTGTGGCTGCTGCCACGCCGTTTGCTGCGGCGGGGCCGTTTGCACGCGTGTTTCCTCCGGCTGTTGCTGCGCCACCCATGGCGGCACCGGACGCTGCTTTGGCTGCTGTGCCTCTTGCGGCGGCACGGCTTCTTGCATGCGCTGTTGCGGCTGTTGGCGCGCAGGCTGGGCCTGCTGCCGCATCGCGGCCTGGCGTGGTTCTGCCTGCCGCTCCTGCGCCATCACTTTTTCCAGCCGGGCCAGTTCCTGCGCCGTCGCCGGTTCTTCTTCAAAGAAAAAGCTCTCCTCCGGCACCACCGCGGCCGTCTCGGCATCCATCAAATCTGCCAGCTGAGACAGGTCTCCCCCGGCCTCGGCGCCCGGCGTGCTGCCGGCACCGGGCACGCCAAACTGCGCGGTGGTCCCCCCCGCAGCAAACAAATCCGCCTGCGGGGCAGCCGGCGCCGCGTCTGTGTCCACCAGCTTTTCCAGATCCTGCAACCCTGCCGCCGCCCCGTTCTGGGCCGGCTGGGGCGCTGCTGCAAAATCTTCTCCGTTTATCGCCTGGGCAATCCGCATCGCGGCTTGCTTTTTATCCTCTTCCTTTGCGGCGGCCACCGGTTCTTCGGCAACCTTTGCCACCAGCGGCGGCTCGGCGGCGCTGGGGCCCGCTTCCGCCTCTTCCGGCATAGCCGGTACCTGCTGTGCGGCATCCTCCGCCACCGGCTGCGCGGCATCTGCCTGTGGGACTGCCGCTTCCACTATCTCCGGCAATTTTTGCCCACAGTTCATGCAAAAAGTATCCTCCGGATTTTGAACCTTATTCCCACAGTTTGGGCAAAAATTCATTGCTTCTGCCTCCTTGTCCTAAAAGGTACAGGAAATCATCCTAACTATAGCATCGGGGGCCTTTGCCGCCCGCATGGCTTGCTTTCACCGCCCGCTTGCACCCACCGGCAAACGGAAATACCACAAAACAGTGGTGACCCTGTTTCTGCGTTACTATCTCGTATACATTATAGGCTCTTTCGCCCACTTGGTCAACAAATCCCCCGACCATCGTCGCTCCATCGTCCTTTTACAGTGAATCACTATGCGTCCTGCGCCGTTTCGCCTGCACAATCCCCTAATCTATGGTATACTATTATTAGCTTTTGCGCACTATATTTTCCTACAAAGCGGAAAGCGCAAAGCACGCACCAAAGACCACGGGGCTCTCTCCTGTGGTATACTATCATTCATGGCAAGGCAACAGTATGCAGATAAAAACGGGCCAGCCCTTTTACCGGCCCGCAAAAAAGGAGCGAATAGAAATGGCAAACTTTTTCAAATGCGCTGATGACTGTGGCGACGTTCTGCTGGAAATGTCCCCCTGCAAAAAAGATTGCACGGCCAAGGACCTGGCCCCGCTGGCCGCAAACAGCACCGATGCCGCCACCGAAAAGCATGTGCCGGTGGTAACGCTGGAAAACGGCAAGGTAAAGGTACAGGTGGGTAGTGTGCCGCACCCCATGCTGGAGGAACACCACATTGAATGGATCTATATCCAAACCACCTTTGGCGGCATTTACTGCAACCTGGCCGTGGGCGACCCGCCCGAGGCACTGTTCGATATTGCCCCGGAAGAGGTGGAAGAGGTGTACGAGTACTGCAACCTGCACGGCTTGTGGCGCGCGCCCACGCCGGTTTTCCCGAATACCTTTGATACAAACAACGTTGCCTGTTCGCCAGAGTTCACCAGCGGTTGCGTAAATCCTTCCGGCACATAGGCCAACGAAACATCCCATCCATATTTCGATAAAAAATCAGCCGCAGGCTACCCTGCGGCTGATTTTTTATTGCCCGACGAAGCGAGTGCCACGCGAATGCCTGCATTCTCATGGCCGCGTGAGGAGGGCGACAACGGGTATAATACCCGTTATTGTTTACTTTCCTTCCGCCGGTCCACCGCGCCTATGCCGCGGCCGCCAGGCTGAACGCATCCTCGAAATGCATTGCAATCTCTTCCAGCACCTCGGCATCCTGCGGTCCGCGCAGGCCCGCGCCCTCCACCAGCTGCAGGAACGGCTGGTTTTGGTCGGCGTGAATCAACGCCATGTAGGTATCCACCCCGGCCTGCCAATCTTCCTGCGCCTGGGCCCATATCTGCAGCGCCACACTGGCGCTGGTACAGTAGCTGATGGTATAAAACGGCGCATCGAACAGATGGGTAACGCGGTACCAGGTATAGTCGGCGCCCGCCTCATCGGCCATGGCATAGTCGCCATACCCATACTCGCCCAGCAAATCGGCGTACAACACCGCAATCTCCTCGGCGTCGAAGTCCTCCATTGCGTACAGTTCCTGGGTAAACTCCTCCAGCATGGCCTGGTACAGCATCACGTCGAAAAAGTCCATCAGGTTGGACAGCCTTGCCGCCTCGGCCTGGTCGGTGAAATCCACAAACGTTTCATGCATCAGCAGCTCCAGCCCTTGGGAATAAATCTCCACAATATCCAGGTTCTGTGCCGACGCCGTGTCGTAGTGGATCCAGCTGTCATAAAAATGGCCAAACTCATGAATTACCGTAGTCACCGAGCGAAAATCTCCATCCCAATATCCATAGCAATATGGTGCATCATACGCATAAATATAAGTTGTAAAGGCGGTTCTTTCGCTCTGTTTGCCACTTCTCGCTTCATAATCGCATAGGCCATACTGCACCATGCTTTCCCATACCTGCGCCAGCTCCGGGTCTATTTGGTTCAGCGCGCTGGGCATTTTGGAAAAGGTCTGGTTCATTCCCGCGCCAATGCTGGGAATTTCCACCTGCTGCATGCTTTCCACCATCGGGGCAAAAATGCGTTTGCTGTTTTCGCACAGCTCCATCGCATCCTCTGGTGTATAGTCCCGGCTATAGGTCAGGTAATACATTTCTGCCGGGGAGGAAAAACCCAACGTATCGGCGGTTTTCTTATCCAGCTGCACCATCTTATTAAAAATCTGGGTAAACTCGTCCGCATTTTCCGCATAGATGGCCATATACAGCGCCTGCCGCTGCGCGCCGTCCTGCACCGCCATGATATCCTCCATGGCATACTCTTCACCGTCATACTCCACCGGTCCCATGTTGGACAGTAAACTGTGATAGTCGGTGTTCAGCGCCTCGCGATCTTTTTTATACTGCTCCACCTCCGGTGAGGACAGCATCAGGCTGTTCACCATGGACTGGTAGTAGTATTCGCCCACCTGGTCGCGGTATTCCTGCGCGAACGGCCCTTCCACCAGCGCCCGGTTCAGTTCGGTCCCCAGCGTGGCCAGCTCCACACCGGCCTCGTTGCAATAGCGGGTCTCTTCCTCGTAATACGCGTCGTTCACATCCAGACACCAGTGCAGGTCCGCCAGGGTACTCATGGTAACGAACTCTTCAAATATCCCGTTGGCGTCGTTTGCATACTGCACCATTTGCATATAGCTTTCCGCGCTATACATATTATCTATCATTTCCTGCAAATCCGTCTTCATTGTTGGAACATCCGGCCGCGAATACTTCATATCGGAAAAAGGTATCACACGCCGCATGCCGCTGCCACTGCCACCCATAAACCGTGACACCAGCGGTACAACAATGTCAAACGGGTTTATACACGCCGTAAACAGCAGCACGCTGCTCACCAACAGAGCAAGGCCGCCCAGCAATCGTTTTTGTTTCATCTATGCCTCCCAATATTCTTGTTCTGCTTCTGCCGGCCGCAGGCAACGGGCTTCCAATGGTTCCGCCCCGGTTTTCCTTACGGCCACAGCAATGCTTCCAGCAAAATATACTCTTCCAGCGTCAGCTGCTCCGGGCGCGCCATGGGCGGCAGGCCTGCCGCGATCACCGCCGCCGCCAGCTGTTCCTTTGGCAGCCCCAGCCCCGCCGACGCCGCATTCACCAGCGTCTTGCGCCGCTGGGAAAACGCCCCGCGTATCAGCGAAAACAGGCGTTGCTCCCGCTGTGGCTGGTCTGCCAACGCTCCCGGCCCCGCCGGCGCCAGGTGAATTACAGCGCTGGTCACCTTTGGCGGGGGATAAAAACTGCCCGGCTTCACAGCGAAACACAGCTGCGGCCGGGAATAGTACCACACCGCATAGCTGATAGCCCCCGCCGCCCGGGTTCCGGGCCGTGTCGTAATCCTCTCGGCGGCTTCTTTCTGCACCATCACCGTAATACCATCGTTTGGCAGGCGGCTTTCCAGCAGCCGCATCAAGATAGGGCTAGTAATATAATACGGCAGATTGCCACAAATAGCAACCGGTTCCCCGTTAAAATTGTGTGAAATTATCTCATTCAAGTTACATTCCAGCACATCGCCCTGCACCACCTGGGCGTTGGGATACGCCGCCAGCGTTTCCTGCAACACCGGCAGCAGCCGGGTATCCACCTCTATCGCCACCACTTTTTTTGCCCGCGCCGCCAGCTGCTGGGTCAGCGTACCAAACCCGGGACCGATCTCCAGCACATTGCTCCCGGGCCCAATACCCGCCACGTCACAAATTTTGGGGCAGATGCCGGGGTTCACCAAAAAATTCTGCCCAAACCCTTTCGCCAGGGAAACGCCATATTTTTCGCACAAACTGCGTATATAGGAAATGTCTGTCAGGCTGGGCATGGTCGTCTCCTTGCGCCTTTTTGCCGGGTGCGTGTTTTTTATACGTGAATTTACTATAGCATGTTTTTGCCCCGCTGTCACCCGCACACCGCCGCTTTTCCGCCGTGTGATGCCCATTCCTGCGGTTGCGTCTGTCCCGCCGGGACGGTATACTATAGGAAAGCAACCCATGAAGAATAGTGGTTTTTAGGGCGCGTACCAGAAAGGGGGCCTTCGCTTGCAGTGGAACGACGAAATCCAGTTTTTAAAAGGCGTAGGCCCGAAACGCGCCGCCCAGTTTGGCAAACTGAACATCGCCACCGTAGGCGATCTTTTGTCCCTGTACCCGCGCAGCTACATTGATTATTCCCATCCTGTGCCGGTGGCCGCGGCTCCATATGACCTGCCGGCCACCGTGCGGGCCACCGTCCTTTCCAAAACCCCGCCGGTGCGCATTTCCGGTGGCCGTACCATGTGCCGGGTGCATTGTGCGGACGATACTGCCGCGCTCACCCTCATTTTTTTCAACAACCCCTACAGCGTGAAAAAGCTGGAGGACGGCCAGGAATACCTTTTTTATGGCAAAATCGGCGGCAGCCTTACCGCGCGGGAGATAATCGCGCCGGTGTTCCTGCCCGCAGACACCAGCGCACCGCTCACCCCCATCTACCCCCTTACCGAGGGTTTGTCCAACTACGCCGTATGCACCGCCGTGTCAAACGCGCTGCAGTTTATCACCGATATCCCGGAGCCGCTTCCCACCTTCCTGCTGGAAAAATACCGCATGCCGGACAAAACACATGCCCTGCGGGAAATTCACCAACCGCAGGGCCTTTCTCAGGTAGAGGATGCGCGCCGCCGTCTTATTTTCGAGGAACTGTTCACCCTGCAGCTGGGCATGCTGCTGTTGCGCGGGCGCGAAGTCACGGAAAGCGGCACCCCTATGCGCACCGTACCCACCACGCCGTTCACCGCCTCGCTGCCGTTCCCGCTTACCGGGGCGCAAACCCGCGCCATAGGGGAAATAACCACCGACATGGCCGGCAAAAGCCCCATGAATCGCCTGTTACAGGGGGATGTCGGCAGCGGCAAAACGCTGGTTGCGGCCGCCGGCGTTTACTTCGCGGCACAAAACGGCTACCAAAGCGTGCTGATGGCCCCCACGGAAATACTGGCCCGGCAGCACGCGAACACGCTGGAGAAACACCTGGCGCCACTGGGCCTGCGGGTGGCACTGCTGACCGGCAGTGTGAAAGGAAAAGCCCGCACCGGCGCGCTGGCCGCCATCGCAACCGGCGAGGCCGACCTGGTGGTGGGCACCCACGCGGTACTCAGCGAACCGGTCACCTTTAAAAATCTGGGGCTGGCCGTTACCGACGAACAGCACCGCTTTGGCGTGCGGCAGCGCAGCCTGCTGGCCGGCAAAGCACAGCGCCCGCACCTGCTGGTCATGAGCGCCACCCCCATTCCCCGCACGCTGGCGCTACTGCTATTCGGGGACCTGGACGTGTCGGTGCTGGACGAGCTGCCCCCCGGTCGCAAACCCATCAAAACCCATGCCGTCACCGGGCAAAAACGCGCCGACATGTTCGGCTTTTTGGCCAAAGAAATAGCCGCCGGCCGCCAGATATACATCGTTTGCCCGCTCATTCAGGAAGGCGAAACCGACCTGCAAGCCGCCACCACCTATGCGCAGGAGATAGCCGCGCCCCTGCTGCCCAGCGCGCGCATCGGCCTACTGCACGGGCGGCTGAAGCCAGCGGAAAAAACCGAGATTATGGAGAATTTCAAGAACCACCGGCTGGATGTTCTGGTGGCCACCACCGTTATCGAGGTAGGGCTGGACGTCCCGAACGCATCGGTCATGGTCATTGAGGATGCCGAGCGGTACGGCCTGTCTGCCCTGCACCAGCTGCGCGGCCGGGTGGGCCGCGGCGCCGACGAAAGCTATTGCATACTGGTCAGCGACCACGCGGGCGAGGCCGCCCGCGCGCGCCTGCGTTTTTTGTGCCACACGGCGGACGGGTTCGCCGTGGCAAAGTACGACCTGGAAACCCGCGGCCCTGGGGATTTTTTTGGCAGCCGGCAACACGGGCTGCCCACACTGCATATTGCGGACCTGGCGGCGGACACCCGGGTGCTGAAGGCCGCGCAAAGCGAGGCGCTGGCCCTGCTGCAGACCGACACGAACCTTTCACAGCCGCCGCACCAGTCCCTGGCCGCCGCGGTGGAGGCCATGTTCGCACAAAGCACCGTAATGAACTAGAGTACAGTACATCGGGTACGCTCTATCAAGGCATCCGGACGGTAAACCTTCACGTATTCTAAAATGGAATAGATCATCCGTAAAAAAGTAGCCTCATCCTCCAAATCATATCCCTGCTGCAGTATAGACTCAACAAATCTATGCAGTTTGCTGTGTTCGGAGCCGAGAATGCCTCCCCCAAACCCAAAAATAATTTCGGCCATTACCCACGAAAAGTACGTACAGCTGTTTATCGCCCCCTTCTTAAAGGGCAGTGGTGCCCCTGCCTCGTCCGTCAGCTTGGACAATATCCAACTTTCCACAACAGCAATAAACTGCACATATTCCTCTTGCTTTTCTATAGGCTCATCCGGTGGTCCAGCAACTATTGCGCGTGGGTCAACACATTTTAAAACTTCCTGCTTTTGCAGCGGATTTTGAAGGTTTGGGTTCATGTCTTTGCATATCATCCACATCAGGACAGCCTTGGTTTTTGTCATTCTAAAGATAGACGTCTGTTCTCGCGGCAAATCGAAGTCACGCTTTAGTTCGGCCACCTCACTGTCTTTTAATTCGCGCAGAAATATCATTTTTTCAGGAGAACGGCGAGCAACATACGCATCCCATAGGCCATCATCATCCTGCACATCCAACGCCTTAAACAGTGGCTTGACACCCCACAGTAAATCAAATATTTTTTCAATTTCGATATTGGCAGACGCACCCTGTGCAAAGCATTTCACCCATTTATCCACTTGCCCATCGTTAAAAAAGAAAACCAACGGTTCGCAGTCTGGGATTTCAATCACGATATTCCCATCCGCTGAACTTTGAACAATCCATTTGTATTGGGAAGCGTGAGCCGCCACGGTGTGTAACAGCTCTCCTCTATCGCTTGATGGATTCAAAGTTCCCTTATAGAAAATAGAATACGACATGTCCATCCCTCATATTTATATTTTGCGGTGAAGTCGCCACATCAGCCCCTGGCCGCCGCGGTGGAGGCCATGTTCGCGCAGAGCACCGTAATGAACTAGCGGGGTATAGGTATACCACCCCTTCGGGCATTGGAAAACGAGACCCTATATCCCCAGGTGCAACAAAGGAAATGGCCGGCCCTGTTCATCCTGTTCCGACCGGCCTATCACGCAAAAACCCATGTGCCGGTAAAAACCGGCACCTTGCTCATTCTGCTCGTTCACATCAACAAAGCGGACGCACAAAGTATCCATGGCATACCGTAATAGTTGTTTGCCGATGCCCTTTCCTCGAGCCCCGGCATCCACAAAAAGCATCTCCACTTTGTCAGCGGACACCCCTATAAACCCTTGCAAAACATTCCTATCATCGCGGTATCCATATAAATGTTCTACCTCCACAAGGCCCGTACACACCTCCGGCCTGATGGAGGCCACATCGTCGCCGGAAAGGAATGTATGGGTAGCACCCACCGCGGACGTCCATATATCCAGCAAGCGTGCTACCGTGCTCCCATCCCGATCCAATTGACTTACTTTTCCCATAAATCAAGCTCCTGTTTACATGCTGGGTAAGCGATGATTGAATGGCGGTTACCCAGACGCCAATGGGCACCTATTCGCCGCCAAACGCCTGCGCTTCATCATGTTTTTTTGCCGGCCGTTGCCGGCTGCCACCTTTCACCCGTGGCCAACCGCTACCCTTCCCCCGCCAAAAACGCCGCCGGGCCCTCGGTGTACAAATCGCCCCCCACCGTGTCGGCCAGCACCGTCAGCGGCAGGTCCCGCACCACCAGCCGGCGCACCGCTTCACTGGCCAGGTCCTCCCAGGCAATTACCTGGCAGCTGACCACGCACCCCGCCGCCAGCGCGCCCGCGCCGCCCACAAACCCAAAATACACCCCGCCGGCTTCCCGCATTGCTTGCAGTACTTCGGGGCTGCGCGCCCCTTTGCCTATCATTCCCGCCAGCCCCCGCTGCAACAGCAGCGGGGTATATTTGTCCATGCGCCCCGCCGTGGTGGGCCCAATGGACCCCACCACTTGGCCAGGCCGGGCCGGTGTGGGCCCCGCATAATAGATACAGCTGCCCGCCAGCGGAAACGGCAGGGGTTCCCCTTCCGCCAGCAGCCGGGCCATGCGGCGGTGGGCCGCGTCCCGCGCGGTGTATATTTCCCCGGACAGTAAAACCCGCTGGCCTGCACGCAGCCCTGCCAGCACCGCCACGTCCAGCGGCGTGGTTATCTTCCTTGTTTCTTGCTCCATACGGCTTTCCTTCCCGAATACCCATTATACGCGGATAAAATCTCGCTCTGTCTACACTGTTCCTACACCAGCCGTTACAATCTGTCCGTACCGCCACCGGGCGCCTATCCTGTTGTTTTTCGCACTTGTGCCCGGCGAATGCCGCCCATCCCAAGGTTTCACTACCGTCACAGCACCCCGCTGGCCCGGCGCGTCACGTGGCAGGAAATATTCACCGCCACCGGCAGCCCCGCAATATGCGTCGGCATTTTTTCCACCGCCACCGCCAGCGCCGTGGTGCGCCCGCCATACCCCGCCGGGCCAATGCCCAGCTGGTTTATTTTTTCCAGCAGCTCCTCTTCCATCTGCGCATAGTATTCTTCACCATTTGGCACATCCAGCGGCCGCAGCAGCGCCCGTTTTGCCAGCAGCGCCGCCTTGTCAAAGCTACCGCCGATGCCCACCCCCACCACAATCGGCGGGCAGGGGTTTGACCCCGCTTTGCGCACCGTTTCCAGCACGAATGCCACCACCCCGTCTCGCCCGTCCGCCGGGGTCAGCATCGCAATACGGCTCATATTCTCGCTGCCAAAGCCCTTTGGCGCCACCGTAATCTTTACCTCCGCGCCCGGCACCACATCATAGGTAACTGCCGCCGGGGTGTTGTCCCCGGTGTTGTTTCGCTGCAGTGGGTCGGCCACCACGCTTTTGCGCAGGTACCCTTCCGCATAGCCCTGCCGCACACCGGCGTCAATGGCTTCTGCCAGCGCGCCGCCGGTTATGTGTACCTCCTGCCCCAGCTGCACAAAGACACAGGCCATACCGGTATCCTGGCACACCGGCAGCGCCTGCTGCCGCGCAACCACCAGGTTATCCGCTATGTCCGCCAGCACCCCCTGCGCCGGGGGCCAGCTTTCCCCCGCACACGCTGTTTGCAGCGCCGCCTCCACATCCGGGGGCACCGCGCGGTTCGCCTGCACACACAGTTTTGCCACCAGGTCGGTTATTTCCCTTGCTTCTATCTCTCGCATGTTTACCGTCCTCCTGCCAAAACTATACCAAAATCTCGCCGATCCCGCCATCTAATATTTTGTAATAAACTATATATATTATACTTAAAGTACTATTTGCATCCTCATTTGCGTAATTTTTGAAAAATTTTTCCGGATACCATGTACGGAACCGGAATAATCATGTATAATAATATTCGCTGCGGCGCTCGCTCTCGCACGCCGCAATCACGCGTTATGATCCGCCGGGGTACACCCGCGGGACAGATATATTGGAGGAAGCAAAGCCATGTCAAGAACTGTTAGAGTCATTGCCATTTGTGTAGTGATGGTGCTGCTGGCCGGCGCCGTTACCGGTGTCGCTTTTTTAAGCGCGAACTATAAAGCCCCCCCGGCCAAAACCGGCCTTATGGTGGAAGGCAAACTGATGGAAGACCCCGGCGTCATGGTCACCGTGGGCGAGTATGAGATCCCGTTTGACTATTACCGCTACTACTACCTTACCTATAAAGACACCTATGACATGTACTATGGCGACACCACCTGGGATACCGACTTCGATCATTCCAAGGCAAACATGCTGAAGGAAATGACCGAGAGCGCCATCCAGCGCGCCTATGCGCTGCAGATTCTGGCGCAGGAGGAAAACATTACCCTGACCGACGAAGAACTGGCCAGCATCGAGGATGAAATCACCGCGCAGAAAGAGGTTTTCGGCGATGATTTCGACGACCGCCTGCGGCAGATGCACTACACCAGCGAAGACATGTACCGCGATATTGCCCAGCAGCAGATGCTGCAGAAAAAGGCCCAAACAGAATACACCGAGCGCCTTACCGCTGAAATGGGCGATGATATTATTGCGGACGCGCAGGACGGGTATGCCACCGCAAAACACATCCTCATCGGGCCCATTGAGCAGCCGGTGAACGAAGATTTGTCCGCGGCAGATACCGGGGAAGATACCTCTGTCTCTGTCCCCGCCGACGGCGAAGAAGCAGACCCCGACGCTGAAGTGGAAGACCCCGCCATGGCGGCCGCCTATGCCCGCGCCGAGGAACTGCTGGCCGAGATTCGCTCCAGCAGCGACCCTGCCGCCACCTTCGATGAACTGATGAACGAGTACAGCGAAGACCCAGGCCTGGCCACCAGCCCGGACGGCTATACCTTTGGCCCCGGCGAAATGGTGGACGAGTTCTATGACGGCACCATGGCGCTGGAGGTTGGCGAAATCTCCGATCCCATCAAATCCTCTTACGGGTACCACATCATTATGCGCGTCCCGCTGGACGAGGAATATGTGGACGAATACTTTGAAACCAACCGTGACAGCATCATCTCCTCCGCGGTGTACGAAAAGTTCCAGGAGCGGCTGGAGAAAATTACCGCAAACCTGCCGGCTACCCCGGGCGAATATTACAGCTATGTTTCGCCCACCGCCATCGTGTAACATTCCAGCACTGCATATCGTCTGTCTCATCCGGTTGGCCGCCCCGCGGCCAGCCGGATTTTTGTTTGCATACAAGGTTACCCCCATAGAAGTAACAAAATTCCCTTTCCAGAACGCCCAGAACACATCACATTCGCAACCCCCACAAAATAAGGAAGGCGCCTGCTTCCCGGCGCCTTCCTTATTTAACTATATAGTCAACTAATTTGAAAAGAATCCTAAAACACAGATGTTGACTATGAAGAACAAAATCATAAACCCGCACACGGCGCGGGTTTACACGGTCATATTGGCCGTGTGTTTCAAAACGAACAGAATTATTTTGAAACAATTCCACTATATGCCGTTGCCCACACAGGCCCCCCACCGTCCCAGGCGCTACCCCCGCGCTCGCGGGCTCGGCAGAATATCCAGGTTCCCGGCCCGCTCCATATATTCTTTCAGCGTGGCGTATATGTTTTGCTTGCCTATCGCCTCCGCCAAACCACTTTTTTCCAGCACCGCCAGCACCTCCTCCGGCACAAACACCAGTACCAGACGCCGGCCCCCTGCCTGTTGCTCTTTCACCATGCCTTTCAGCATCTCACACCCGCTGTAGTCCATGCTGACCACCGCGGAAAAATCCAGCGCCAGCTCCCGCACGCCTGGCTGTGCGCACAGCGCCCGCACCTCCGCCGCAAAAATACCGGCATTGGCATAATACAGCGACGCACCAAACCGGTACACCACCACGCCCTCCAGCGCTGTTCCGCCCTCTGCTGCCGGGCGCCAGCTTTCCCCATTTGCCCCGGCCACCAGCACCCTGTCGCGCGGGTACGCGCTTTTCTTCACATGCTGCAGCAGGGACAGAATCATCGCCAATAATATCCCCTGTGCCGCCCCCAGCAGCACTACCGCCGCCGCAGTAACCACCGCCACCGCAAATTCCCCGCCGCTGAACGCATACACCTTTTTCATGGTCTTTATGTCCACCAACCCCAGCGAGGCCGACAGCACCACCGCTGCCAGCGTCGCTGTGGGAATATACTGCAGCGGCCAGGTAAAAAACAGCAGCACCAACAGCACCACCCCGGCCGCCGTCAGGTTGGCCACCTGGGTTTTGGCGCCGGCCTCGTCGGCAATCTCGGTCTTGGTGGGGCTGCCGTTTGCCACAAACGCCCCGCTGAACGCCGCGGCCACATTGGCCGCGCCCAGTCCTAAAATATCCCGGTTTGCGTGTAGTTCTTCCCCATACCGGTCCGCATACACCTCGGCGGTGGCCGCGCTTTGGGTAATTATCACCACCACAATAGCAATGCACGGGCCCAGCATATCCAGCACCGCCTGCAGCTGAAAGGTCGGCACCGTAAACGGTGGCAGTCCGCCCTGCACCGCGCCCACCATGGAAAAGCTGCCCGCCGGCGCCCATACGCCCGCCACCACCCCGCCGGCAATAGCCACCAGCCCAAACGGAACCCGGCGTAACACCGGCCAGCGTCCATACAACAGCCGGGGCACAAAAACCACCACAAATGTACACAACGAAATAGCAACGGCCGCGGGGTTGCTTTGCCCCACATGCTGCACAAACCCCACTATTTTTTGTATGCTGGAACCAGACACATCCGGCTGGCCAAACAAATCACCCAACTGTGAAATAGCCACCTGTATCCCGATTCCTGTCAGAAACCCGGTCAGCACCGTGCGGGACAAAAAATTCGCCACAAAACCCAGCTTGAACACACGGCATACCAGCAGCACCACACCCACCATCAGACTCAGCAGCGCGGCATAGCCGCCGTACTGGCTGCTGCCTGCCGCCGCAAAAGACAACACCGCCGCCGCCAGTATAGCCGCCGAGGCGGAGTCTGCCCCCACCACCAAATGCCGCGACGCACCAAACACCGCGAACGCCACCGCCGGCAGCAGCAAAATATACAGGCCGGCGGTTATAGGCATGCCCGCAATTTTTGTATACCCCATATCAATAGGAATGGCCGCCGCGGCCAGGGTAACGCCCGCCAGCACATCCCGCCACAGCCCCGCGCGCCGGTACGGGAAGATACCCGCAAACACCGGGGACAGCTTTTTTTGCGCACCTGCCTGTTGCGTTTTTACGTCGCCATTCTTCATGCTTGCCTCCCTTTATACGCCGCCGCGTGATAGGATATTCTGGCGCTGAAAGATAGTATACTATGAAAAGTATACCATTCCCATACCCCAAAGTACACGCCCCCTCCCTGTGCCGTTTTTGCCTGCCTGCTGGACATCCGGCCATAATTATGCCATATTTAAAACAGGCGCTGCCTATGTTGGCGGGCGCCTGTCATACGCGTTAACACACCACCAAAAGAAAGCGAGGCTGCCTATGCAACGGTCGGTTTTTCTGTTCGATATTGACGACACCTGCTACAACGGGTTCTCTCAGGGCGACCTGATGAAGGCCGAGGTCGCCGCCGGTTTTTACTCCCAGCAAGAGCTGGCGGGAATCATTGCGGATATCAAGGAAAAATACCACGAGAAAGAACCGTATGAACAACTGGCAGAGGCCTATGTGCACGACATGGCCACACTGTTGGCCGGCAAAAATCGGCAGGCGCTGTACCGGCACGCCCGGGACTTCTTTGGCGCCCATCAGGACAAATTAAATGATTTTCTGCCCGCGCTGCTTACCACGTACAGCGCCACGCATGACAGCTATTTCATCTCCTGCGGGTTGGATTATTCCGTCCAGGCCATTGCCGACCTGATGCAGCTTACCGGCTATGTTGCCACCACCCTGAAAACAATCGACGGTGTTTACCAAAACGAGATTACCATCGATTTATCCAAAGCCTCTGACAAAGCCACCCAGGCCAAGACCATCATGGAAAGGTACCCCCTGGCCGGCTCAGTCGCGTTTGGGGACTCCATCGCCGACGCCGGCATGATGCGTCACACGCAGTATGGCGTGTGCGTGGCGCCAAAGCCGGACCTGGCCGCCGCCGCACAGCAAAACGGCTGGCAGGTTGTACCGCAGCGCACCGCCGTGGTTCCTGCCGTGAAAGCTCTGTTGGGGTAAACGGTTTGGGGCTTTTCGCAAAACGGGAAGCGCCTGATTTTTCCGGTTCCGGGCGGCGCCGCAGCGCTCGGAACGCTTTTGCCATTGCCTAGCCACCGCCTGGCAAAAATTCCTTTCCCCGCCCACTTTTCCCTGGCCGCAATGCTGCTTTTCATGCCGCACGAAAAGTGCGGCACTTTTGCGTCTTCCCTTCCCAAACTTTCCCGGCTTTTCCCTTGACAACGCCCTTCCCCAGTTGATATAATTATTAAGCTCGTGGAAAATGACCCGCTAGCTCAGTTGGCAGAGCAATTGCCTTTTAAGCAATGGGTCCGGCGTTCGAATCGCCGGCGGGTCACCAATAATATCGCTATGCAGTGTAATTATTGCATGGCGATATTTTATGTTTTGGCTCATAATTACTCAAAACACCCCCAAAATCTGGTGAATTGATAACAAATTGATGACGCGAAGAATACCCAGCACACAGCCCCAACCGCATGTGCCGCCACACCATTTTCGGTGCTGCACGGCTTCCGTCGTAATATCCAGCACCGTTGCCACCTCGGCATCGTGCTGGTTTTTCAGGTGCATTATATTGATAAAAATGGACAATTAACACTATTCAAACTCTTTTTTGGTAAATTTTTTGTTTTTTTAACTCTATTTTTTCTGCCCCTTTCTTTTTTTTCACCAGATGCTATACTGTAGGTACTCGATGTCTATTATGTCACGTTGCTGCGAGGTACTGCCCATGGTCATGCTAAG
Source organism: Oscillospiraceae bacterium (assembly GCA_031549285.1). GTDB lineage: Bacteria > Bacillota > Clostridia > Oscillospirales > Ruminococcaceae > JAAYCI01. The sequence goes on from JAVBPZ010000002.1 coordinate 104,340, forward strand.
CCCCTGTCCTTTTTGCGGCAGCAAGGCTGCCTATTCACGTATACCCACCGCCGGGTTTTCTGTACTGTGTTCCGGCTGCGGCGCCATTGCCATGCTGGACGGCAGTGGCGAGCGGGATCGCCTGGGCACCGCATGGAACCGCCGTACCATCCGGCCAAATTTTTCCCGCCCGGCCGGGCCCGCGCCCTGTCCCTTTTGTGCCAGCAGCCTCAGCTTGGGCACCTATAACCAAGACAGCTCCATACTGAAATGCACCTCCTGCGGCATGATCGTCTCTTTCGCCACGGCGCCGGACCTGCCTACCATGCTGCGGTACTGGAACCGGCGCACCCCCACATAGAAAATTATATACAGAAAAAATCAGTGCCCCTGCCGTGCAACCATCGGCAGGGGCACTATATTGGTGCCGCTTTTCCAGCCCCACGCTGTGGGGGTCATTTCTTTAAACAGCTAAACCAAAGCAAGAAATTCCTTGGCGTTCATGCCGGAAATGTACGCGCCAACGTCCACGCCGTGCAACACCGCCGCCACACTGTCCGCCCGGTGCGGCAGGCCGGCCAGCCTCTCTTCCAGCCCGGCCTTGTCGCGCATTCCAAAAAAGTCCCCAAAAATGCTGGCCTGCTGAATTATCCCGTCCCGCACCAGCAGCCGCAGCTCCACCGTGCCAAACGGGAACCGCGCCGTCTTCGTGTGGGTGTAGGCAGGCGACGCGCCAATATTCCACGCCCAGGTGGCGTATTTTTCGTCCGCCAGCTTTTGCGCCGCGGCGGTGTCGGCGTCTGTTAAAAAGTACTCCGTCCATCCATCGGCCCCGTTCAAAAAATACGCGTACATCTGCGCCAAAAAATCCTCCACCGGCGGCGGGCTTTCCAGGTGCTGCGCCAGGTTGGTCACCCGGCTGCGTACCGAGCGCACCCCCCTGCCGCCCACCTGCGCTTTGCCGGGAGCCAGCGCGGCGGCCAGGCTGCCAACGTCGGCGCTGTACAGAATGGTTCCGTGGTGCAGCATGCGCCCGTTTTTCATTACCTGGGCGTTGCCGGATATTTTTTTGTCCCCCAGCAGCAGGTCATTGCGCCCGGCCAGCCGCACATCCAGCCCCACGGTGCGCAAAAAGGCGCACACCGGCGCCGTGAACCGCTCATAATTGCTAAAGTCGTCCTTTTCGCCGGCATGGATGAAGGTAAAATTGATGTTGCCAAGATCGTGAAACACCGCACCGCCGCCACTCAGGCGGCGCACCACGGGCATTCCCTGCGCCTGCGTGTAGGCAAGGTCCACCTCCGCCTGCGCGTTCTGGTTGCGGCCGATGATTACCGCGCGCCGGTTGCGCCACAGCATCAGGATATCCCTATCGGTTTGGGTCAGCAGCACCTCCTCCAGCGCCAGGTTAAACGCCGGGTCGGTGGCTGGATTGTAGCAAAGGCTTCGCATCGGGTTTCCTTTCCGGGCATGTTCGGGGTTTCTTTTGGGGGATGTTTCTTTTGCTTGTCTTACCGCCTATTTCACTGTCCATCGTATCCAAGGTTCCACCGGTTGTTTTTACGGCTGCCCTTCTGCTTGAACAGCCCTTGCCCACTGCGGCATCAGCCACTTGCCGCCGCTGCCTCCCGCCTTCACTTTCAAAACCAAAATGGCGAAACACGTCACAACAAGAACAGCCCCTCCCGCAAAATTTCGCTGACGGTGGGGTGCGGGAACACCACCTTCTGCAGCTGTTCCAGCGGCAACGCCAGCTCTATCATCATGGCCGCGCCATAAATCATCTCCGACGCATAACTGCCAATCATCTGCACGCCCACCACCTGCCGGGTGTTTTTGTCCGCCACCATCTTGCAGATGCCGTCCCCGGCATCCACCTCGGCCACATAGCGCCCGGCATACGCCAGCGGCAGGCGCACCGCTGTAACGTCCATTCCCTTCGCCCGGGCGCTTTCCTCGGTTTCGCCCACACAGGCCACCTCCGGGCTGGTATACACCACCGACGGAACGGCATCGTACTGCATGGCATCCTGCACACCCAGCATATGGTGCACCGCCACCTCCGCCTCACGGTAAGCCGTGTGCGCCAGCATACTTTTTCCGTTCACGTCGCCCGCGGCATACACCCCGGGCACATTGGTACACAAATGTTCATTGGTTACTATAGCCCCTTGCCGGGTTTCCACGCCCAGGGTTTCCAGGCCGAACCCTTCACAGTTCGCCCGGCGGCCCACGCACAGCAAGACTTTTTCCGCCGGCAGCTCCTCTGTACCCTGTTCATTTTCCACACGAACAACACCGGGTTTCACAGCGGTTACCCGGCTGGAAAGGCAAAACCGGATTCCCTGTTTTTGTAGGTTTTTCAGCAGGACCGCCGCCACCTCGGCCTCTATCCCACCGCCGATGGATCCCAGCATCTCCACCACCGTCACATGGGCGCCCGCCGTGCAAAAATAGCTGGCCAGCTCCAGCCCCACCACCCCGCCGCCAACCACCACCAGCGTCTGTGGCACCTCGGGAATATCCAGCAGTTCGGTACTGGTCAGCACAAAGCCCGCCTCGCGCCCCGCCGCCACGCCCGGCATCTCCGGCACCGCCGGCACCGACCCGGTGGCAACCAGCAGCTTTTTCGCGGCGTACACTTCTCCCTCTACCGCCACCAAAAAGTCTGGCCCATCTTTTCCCTGTATTTCGGCGGCGCCCGGCACCACTGTTACGCCTGCATCCCGCAGCTTCGCGGTAATACCAACGGTCAGCTTTTTCACCACCCGCCCTTTGCGCTGTAAAACGTCCGCGTGCTGCAGCCGCACACCCTCGGCCCGCACACCCATCCGCTCGCCTTTTTTGGCGGCTTCGCACAGCTTTGCCGCGTGCAACAGCGTCTTTGTAGGAATGCACCCCGCCCGCAGGCACACCCCGCCCAGCGTTTCTTTTTCAAACAGCACCACCGCCAGGCCGCCCTCCGCCGCTTTTTCCGCCGCCAGATACCCTGCCGGCCCGCCGCCAATCACCGCCAAATCAAACCTCTGCATATCGCCACTCCTACTAAAAAATATCTTTCCAATAACGGGTATTAACCCTGGGGCAGAGCCCCGGCCCCGCGCGTCGCCCGTTTACCGCGGCAGCCCGTAGGCCGCCATCCTTTTAATCTCTTGGGCAGAGACCGCGGGGTAGTATACCCGGTGTCGCCCTCCTCACTCGGCCATGAGAATGCAAGCATTCGCGTGGCGCTCGCTTCGTCGGGCAATAAAACGCATCTGCCTTTATCATTTTCATCTTAGCACAGGCGGGCAAAATTTACCACGACCGCCGCCTTTTGCCACACATATAGCCCGTAAGCCACCACCGCGCCATGTTTACTTTTCGGCCTCAAAATGGTAAAATTTTGGTGATCGGCAGCCCGGGCCACTTTGCCACCGGCTGCGAAGATACCACCAAAACAAGAGAACCACATAGGCACCACCAGTACACGGCTTTTGCGCCGTATTCGTTAAGGAGAAACAACCATGGTAGAAATCAAAATGAACGACGGCGGCATCATTCGCCTAGAGCTGAACAAGGACGCCGCGCCTCTCTCGGTGGAAAATTTCCTGGACCTGGTCGGGGAAGGCTTTTATGACGGCCTCACCTTCCACCGCATCATCCCCGGGTTCATGATCCAGGGCGGCGACCCCACCGGTGACGGTACCGGCGGCCCCGGGCACCATATCGCGGGCGAATTTTCCAAAAACGGCTGGAACAACCCCATCAGCCACCACCGCGGGGTCATCAGCATGGCGCGCGCATCCGACCCAGACTCTGCCGGCAGCCAGTTTTTCATCGTACACGAGGACTCCCTGTTCCTGGACGGCAGCTATGCCGCGTTCGGCCAGGTGCTGGAGGGCATGGACGTGGTGGATGCCATTGCCGCCACCCCCACCGACGGTGATGACCGCCCGCTGCAGCCGGTGGTCATGGAAAGCGTCCGGGTTGTGGAATGAAGAGCGATTTCCCGCAAAACGCACAGCCACAGGGCGCGCCGCCTTCCCCTGTTGCCGCGGATGCAAACGCCCCCACGGGCCAAAACAACGCGGCCAACCAAAGTAACACACCGCCCCCGGCCACCGGCACCACGGGCCTGCGCCAATTGTTCGCCTTTTTCTGGGACCGCAGCCTGCTCATTTTCCTTATCATCGGTGGGCTGAACACCATCATCAGCATGGCCGGCAGCTTTGCGTTAAACAACTATGCACACTGGCCGCTGTTTTGGTCCATGGTATTCATGTTCGCCACATGCAGCGTGCCCAGCTTTTACTTTAACCGCAAGTACAGCTTCCAAAGCAAGGCGCCCCTGGCCCAAAGCATCCTGCGGTTTTCCACTCTGGTCACGGTTTGTTTTTTGGTTTCCTACGGCCTGAACTACCTGGTGGTTCCCTGGATGTACACCCACTGGTTCCCCGGCATCCACCCGCTTTTTTACTCCGCCATCCGCATCGTTGGCATCCAGGCGGTGTTCACCATATTGAACTATATGGGGCAGCGTTTGTGGGCTTTTAAGGAGTAATTTTTAAACCGGCATCCAGAAAAGGAGGCAGTATAATGATTGCAAAAGACCGCAAAGTAGTCCTGGTCGGCACCGGCATGGTGGGCATGAGTTACGCCTACGCCCTGTTGAACCAAACCGCCTGCGACGAACTGGTGCTCATTGACATGGACATGAAACGCGCCGGCGGGGAGGCCATGGACCTGAACCATGGCCTGGCCTTTTCCGGTGCGCATATGAACATTTACGCCGGCAGCTATGCGGACTGCCACAACGCCGATATTGTCGCTATCTGCGCCGGTGTGGCGCAAAAACCGGGCGAAACCCGCCTGGAACTGCTGGGCCGCAATCTGGCGGTGTTCCGTTCTATCATCGAGCCCATCATCGCCAGCGGTTTTTCCGGGCTGTTTTTGGTGGCTACCAACCCTGTGGACATCATGGCCTACATCACCGGTCGGCTTTCCGGCTTTGATGCCAAACGCGTCATCGGCACCGGCACGTCGCTGGACACCGCGCGCCTGCGCTATTTGCTGGGGGATTATTTCGAGGTGGATCCCCGCAACGTACACGCCTACGTCATGGGCGAGCACGGCGATTCCGAGTTTGTCGCCTGGAGCCAGGCCATGATTGCCACCAAATCGGTGCGCGCCATCTGCCAGGAAAGCAATGGCGAATTTTGCGAGCCGGATCTCATCGCCATTGGGGAAGAGGTCCGCACCGCCGCCGAAAAAATCATCGAGGCCAAGCGCGCCTCCTACTACGGCATCGGCATGGCCATGACCCGCATCACCCGCGCCATTTTCGGAAACGAAAACAGCATTATCACATTATCCGCCCCATTGAACGGGGAATATGGCGAAAATGATGTTATTGCAGGTGTGCCCTGTATCCTGAACCGCAATGGCATCCACTCCATCATTTCCCTGGACTTAAACGAGGAGGAGCAAAACAAGTTCCATTCTTCGTGCGAGGTTTTGCGCGGGCTATACAAACAACTGGATTTTTCCTAGAGCAAGTTCCGCAAAAGCAGGGCATATTCCCTCGACGAATGCGGCGCCTTGCCTGGAGCGGCATTTGCCCGCACTATTAAGTTCTTTTCATTTGCTCTAAGGCGCCGCCGTTGCTGAAAATCCTTTCGCCAACAAATCATTGCCACCACAAAAAAACACGCCGCCGCAGTGCTCTTCACCCTGCGGCGGCGCTTTTTTTATCACGCTATCCCCTATCAGTCGTCTATCGCATCCATATCCTCTGATTCCCCCGGATGGAAGGTCATCTTTCCGGGGCGCCCGGTCACCGGGCGGGCGGGGTTCACCCGCGCCTTCACCGGCGCGGCATCCAGCTCTGTTTCCGGCGTTTCCTGCGGACGCGCACCCATGGCAAAGGTACCGGTCTGCACCGCAGCCACTTTGGGCGGCGATACAATATTCGCGGCCGGTTCAGGTTTCATTGCCGGCTTGTTTTGTGCCGGCGCATCGGCAGCAGGCGGCCTCTTCGCCGCCGGGCTGTTCGCCGGGCGTGTCGCCTGCTTTACCGCTGGGCGTGTGGCCGCTCGTGTCGGCGCCGCCGCGGCAAACGTCTGCAACCCCACCGCCGGGGACGCCACCGCTTCCTCTGGCGGCTCCTGTGTCACCGGAGCCGCTGCTGCCTCTGGGGCCATAGGAGCCTGTGCTTCCCGGGCTTGTGTTTGTACTTCTGGGGCAGACGCCACATCTGCTGTCAAATCTCCGGCAGCCGGAACCATCCGCCCTGGCGCAGCTGCGCCGGCCGGCCGCCGGCCGCCAACACCTGCTTCCCGTGGGAGAAGCCGGTCTGCCCCGGCGCCCACATCCCAAACTTCGTCCTCTTCCGGTGCCGTGCCCGCTGCCTGCTGCGCGGCCAGCTTTGGCGCTATCGCCAACCAGGGATTCTCGCCCTCTGCCACCGGCGGGACCTGCGGCGGAACATTCTTGGTTGCCTCCCGGGCTTTCTTCGCTTTTGCCTTTTCTTTTTTCAGGCGGCCTTTGCGCGGGGTTGCGGGCTTCACCTTTGGCCCCACCGCCAGCACATCCTCCGGCAGGCCGTCGCCCGCGTAATTTTCACCATACAGCTCCCGCCCGCGGAAGTCCGATGCCCAGGCGCTTTGCGGCACTTTTCCCGCCTTGCGCAGCGCCGCCAGATACCGCAAAAATACCACCGCCAGCAGCACGCCCAGCCCCGTCAGCAACACTCCGCCCAGCGCGCGGTTTCCCAAAAAGGTAACCCACCCGCCCTGCGGTATCTGCGGCGAAAAATACACCGGCTGTACCGGCGGCACACTGGCCGCCGAGGACGAAACCCCCGCTGCCGCCACGCCTACTGAGGACGACGCCCCACTGCCGGAACCACTGCCAGAGGCCGATGTCACCGACCCACTGCCAGACGACGAAACCACCGAAGACACTGCCGATGAAACCGCCGCGGAAGACGCTACACTGCGGCTGGAGGAAACCGCGCGGCTGGACGATGCCGCCGCCGAAGAAGACGCCACCACCTCGCCCGCAAAAATGGCATCCACCGCGCTGGGGTCCTTCCCCTGCACGGTATACAGCGCCTCAAAATACGCGTGCAGATCGCTGTTCTGCTGCGGGGTAAATTCTTTTTTCTCGGCCCCGGTACAGCGCAGGTAGCTGTCCAGCATCGCCTGTACGGAACTCTGGTTTTTTTCAATATCCGGCAGCCAGCCCGGGTCTATGTCCGCGCTTTGCAGCGTGGCCAGGCGGTCCAGCACATCCTGCACGTTGGCGCTAACGGCAAACACCGTGCCGGCAAAAAACACCACCAGCAGCACAGCCGCCACCGCCACTACCACACCTTTTCTTCGTTTGGTTTCCCGCACCATCCGCCGTCTCCTTTTGCCGCTCTCCGGCCCACATACATAATTCCTCGCTACCCTAAGACAAAGGGGAGCCGAAAAACGTACAAAGTTCGGGTTCCTTGCCTTAACGCAAAAAGCCCACTCCCTCTACCCCGGCGGCAACCCTTTGCGCGCTAACCTCCGCGCCGCATATACGCCGTGTACAAACCATCCAGCAGCAGGGTATCGCTGTATACCACCGGGTGCCTGCAGTACGGCACCACCGCCGGCGCGGCGCCGCCGGTGGCCACCACCGTGGCCACCCCGCCCAGCTCTGCGGCCATGCGGTCCACCATACCGTCCAGCATGGCCGCCGCGCCAAACACCACACCACTTTTCATGCTGTCCGCGGTATTGCGTCCCATGGCCGAGGCCGGTGCCTCCGGCACAATCCCACGCAGCAAACTGGTGTTTTTTATCAGCGCGTTCAGCGAAACAAACAGCCCCGGGGCAATCGCGACCCCGCGCAGCACCCCGCTTGCATCCACCGCCGTAAACTTGGTGGCGGTCCCCATATCAACAATCACCGCCGGCAGCGGGTAGGCATTTTTCACCGCCACCGCGCTGGCCAGAATATCCGGCCCCAGTTCCGCCGGTCGCTCAATATCCACCACAATCCCATCGGCATCTTCCAGCGAAAACAGCACCGGCTCTTTCTCTAAAAAATACGCCAGCGCCTGCAACAGCTGCGGCGTCAGCCCCGGCACCACCGAGGACACCACACAGCCCTCTATCTTTTCCTGCCCGGCGCCGTGCAGCCGCAAAATGCTGCCCAGTTCCACGGCATATTGGTCGGCCTCGCGGTTTGGGTCGGTCGCTATGCGGCTGATAAAACGCGGCTTTCCATCCTGGTACCCGCCCAGGACAATGTTGCTGTTGCCCACATCCACTGCCAAAACCATATCCGCCCACCACCCATCTCCAAAATGCGAACGCTCACTGTGTGATTATATAATATGAATTATATAGTCTTCCCACTTATCCTGCAAGCCACACCTGTTAAAAAGGCATGAAATACACTTTTCGAGGGGAATATAATCGCTTTCTGTGTCGCTTCATCGCAAATTGCTCTCTCAAACACCCATGCCAAGCCCCCGTCTCCGCACTGTCCTCCACCTCCTGGCAGGCTTTCTTCCTGTTCTTCGCCTACTCCGCTTGGTCTTATGCCGGTTTTCATGTTTTTCCCGCCCTGTTGCACCCACGGCGTCCTCGCTAAAACAACACACCCAAAAAACTGTACAATAAATCCCCTTAATTTTTGTTCAAAACTGTTGCAAAAGACAATCCAATTGTGTAAAATAGATATCACTTACCTCTTGGCTTTGTTCATATTTACAGTTTTGCCGCCCGGTTCCTGCTTTCACGGCGGCTTGCTTTCCGTCACTTCTAAGTAACCGCTGATTAAAGCCCGGCACATCCGACGGCCGCAAACCCGAACGATTTGTTTTCACGATACAGAAGGGAAATGTGATTTTATGGCGAACCGTGTCTTCCAGAACGTGTTGGTACAAATGAAAGACACCCTGGGCCGCATGGCCGGCGTGGTGGATGACAGCGGCACGGTGGTTTCCTGTACCGAGCTTGCCCGCATTGGCGAGGTCAGCGACGAAATATCCGGCCAGATGACCGTTGCCACCGACCAGTTTTTGGCCGGCGGCACCACCTATTGCCTGTTTTCCTCCGGCCAGCGTAACGACTATGCCGCTTTTATAGAGGGCACCGACGACGAGGCCGCCCGCCTGGCCGCGCTTTTGGGGGTCAGCCTGCAGAACATTTTGCAATACCACGATGAAAAGTTCGACAAAACAAACTTTATCAAAAACGTGGTGCTGGAAAACATTCTGCCGGGGGATATTTACGCCAAAGCGCGGGAACTGCATTTCGCCACCGACGTTTCGCGGGTGGTGCTGCTCATCCGGGTCACCAGCGGGGCAGATATCTCCTCTTTCGACGTGGTCTCCGGCCTGTTTCCGGACAAGCAAAAGGACTTTGTGTTCAACGTCAGCGAAACCGACACCGTGCTGGTAAAGGAAATTAAGCGCGGCATCGACGAGCACGACGTGACCAAGCTGGCCACCTCTATTGTGGACACGCTGAACGGCGAGCATTATATCAAAGCGGTGGTCGGCATTGGCACCCCCATCGCCAACATCAAGGACCTGGCCGCCAGTTTCAAGGAGGCGCAGATTGCCCTGGAGGTCGGCAAGGTGTTCGACACCGAGCAGCAAATCGTCAGCTACAACCATCTGGGCATTGCGCGGCTGGTTTACCAGCTGCCCACCACCCTGTGCGAAATGTTCCTGAAAGAGGTCTTCAGCCAGGGCAGCATCGATTCTTTGGATGAAGAAACCCTGTTCACCATCCAGCGTTTCTTTGAAAATAACCTGAACGTCTCCGAAACTTCGCGTGGGCTGTTTGTGCACCGGAACACACTGGTGTACCGGCTGGAAAAAATTAAAAAGCTGACCGGCCTGGACCTGCGTGAATTTGACGATGCCATAGTGTTTAAGGTGGCGCTGATGGTGAAAAAGTATCTGAACGCCGGCCCCGCCAAATATTGATAAAACACACAGAACGTGGTACTATAGGACTGTCGCTTTCCGGCGGCAGTCCTATTATAATGTATTGTAGGTATTTTTACTTGTGTTTTACAGGGGGCCCATGTCTTTCATTGTACAGGGGCCCCTGTCTTTGCCCGCCAAACACTTCCCTCGCGGAAAGCATTTGCCCCACCGTGCGGGACCTGTACGCACAAAACTGGTTGGAGGACACATAGCAAATGGCAAAAAAACCCATTGTCTCAGACAACTCGGTCATGCTCAGCTTTACCAAGGTGAAAAAGGTATACCCTGGTGGCAACGTTGCCCTGCAGGATGTAAACCTGGAAATTCGCCAGGGGGAATTTGTGTTTGTGCTGGGGCATTCCGGCGCCGGCAAAAGCACTTTTTTAAAGTTGATCCTGCGCGAAGAGGTTGCCACCAGCGGCCGGGTGGTTATAAACGGGCGCGATCTTTCCAAAATCCGCCAGCGGGATATTCCCTACCTGCGGCGCGGCCTTGGGGTGGTATTCCAGGACTTTCGCCTGATCCCCACCATGACCGCGTTCGAAAACGTAGCCTTTGCCATGCGGGTCACCAATATCCCGGAGCGGGAGATAAAAAAACGGGTTCCCTATGTGCTGAACCTGGTGGGCCTGGCGGGGAAAGCCCGCAGCCTGCCCGCGGAAATGAGCGGCGGTGAACAACAGCGGGTGGCGCTGGCGCGCGCGCTGGTGCATTCTCCGCCCATCATCATTGCGGACGAACCCACCGGCAACATCGACCCGGAGCTTTCTGTGGAAATCATGGAGCTTTTAAAAGCCATCAACATGGTGGGCACCACCGTGGTGGTGGTCACCCATGAGCACGAGCTGGCCCAGCGCTTTTCCGAGCGCATCATCACCATCGACCACGGCGCCATCGTAGCGGACGACGTGCAGAAGGGGGGTGGCGCACTGTGAGGCCCAGCAGCTTTCGGTATTTGGTAAAACAAGGCTGGCACAACATGGGCGCCAACCGCCTCATGACCTTTGCCAGCATCGGCGTGCTTACCGCCTGCCTCATTATCACCGGCATTGCCGCCCTGCTTACCCTGAACGTAAACCGGGTGGTGGACCACCTGGCCGACCAAAATGAGATCGTCGTTTACATTCTGCCGGAAACCACCGACCAGCAAATTGCCGAAGCCCAGGCACAGATAGAGTCCATGCCAAATGTGCTGGAGGTCACCTATGTTTCCAAGGAGGAAGCTTTTCAGCAGGTAGAGGGCTGGCTGAGTGAGTACGGCGATCTGCTGACCGGGTACGACAACATTTTCCCGGCCACCTTCCGGGTAACGGTGAAGGATCTGAACTACATCAGCGACACCAACCTGCAGCTGGCCTCGCTGCCCATTGTGGAAAAAACCGACGTCCCCACCGACCTGGCCGGGGTCATGGTCACCATCAAAAACGCCTTTAACTACGGCGGCATTGCGCTGGTTGCCATATTGGCGGTGGTCTCCATCATCGTCATCAGCAACACCATCCGCCTCACGGTGTTTGCCCGCCGGCGCGAAATTTCCATCATGAAATATGTGGGCGCCACCAACGCCTTTATCCGGCTACCATTCTTTGTGGAGGGCATCACGGTGGGCATCATCGCGGGGCTGCTGTCCTCCGGCCTTGTTTGCGGCGGGTACTACTTCGTGTATGAATATATTCGCGAACTGTACAACACCTGGATCATGAGCCTGATGTCCAGCATCTATACGCTGGAGGAAATATGGCTGCCGGTGGTGATCGCGTTTGTGGGTGTGGGCGCCGTCATTGGCGGCTTTGGCACCGCGCTCAGCGTGCGCAAGCACCTGAAAGTATAGCGTTTTCCAGATGGCGGCGCATATCCCCTGGACAAACGCAGCTTGGCTTTTTCTTTGCCGGCGCGCCGGTACGTTTCCCTCTTTCCCCCTAAACTGACCGGTTGAAAAAAGGATACACTCGGTTTCATATTTTCCGCAAATAACACATTTTTCACAGAATTTTGCGGTATCATGTCTTTGTCTGTGTAGTTTCTGCGGTATTGCACAAAAGCATTCGTGGGAGGCCCTGTCTGTGAAGAAAAAGACTATCAACAAATTTTTGCGCGGTTTATCGGTTTTTTGTGTGCTTTTGGTTTTTTATGCCACCAGCACCACCCTGGTTTTCGCCGAGACCGCCGCCGAAAAATACCAGCGGCTGAAGGCCGAGCTGGCCGAAATCTCAAACCAAATTGACGCCTATAAAAACGACAAGGCGGCGGCGCAGGCGCTGAAAGAAGCCCTGATTACCGAAAAGGCGCTGGTGGACGAAATGATCGCCATCAACAAACAGTCTATCGCCGATACCGAGGTAGCCCTGGCCGCCAAGCAGGAAGAGGTAGCCCTGAAGCGCCAGGCGATCTATGAAAACGACCAGTTGTTCCAGGAACGCCTGGTGGCCATATACACCATGAACAACTCCAGCATGCTTTCCCAGCTGCTGTCGGTGGATGATTTCTCCGAACTGATGCGGGTCAACGACGCATTGCAGCGCATTTCCCAGCACGACACCGACCTGCTGGAACTGCTGGCACAGCAGCGGGCAGAGCTGGAAACCCAGCAGGCGGAAATAGACGCCATGCTGGTTTCGCTGAACGAGCAATATACCGAGCTGGCCACCAACGCCCAGCACCTGGCGGATAATATTGTCGCACAGGACGCGCGCATTTCCGCGGCGGACGCAGCATTGATTGCCGAGCAAGAAGCCTATGACGATACCTATGCCGCGCTGGTGCAGGCGCAGCGGGAAATGGCCGCTATTGCCAGCCGCATGGGCGGCAGCAAAAGAGGTGACGGCAGCCAATATGTCGGCGGGGTGTTTACCTGGCCGGTGCCGGGCTTTTATAATATCTCCTGTAACTTTGGCTCGCCGGACCCGAACGGCTCGGCTCACCGCGGTACCGACGTTTCCGGTGGCGGCATATCCGGCGCCACCATTGTGGCCTGTGGCAGCGGCACGGTCATCACCGCGTCCTATGCGCACTACAGCTACGGCAACTATGTCATCATCGACCACGGCAACGGTGTGAAAACACTGTATGCGCACTGTTCCAGCCTGCTGGTATCCCCGGGCGAGGGCGTTTCCACCGGCCAGCCCATTGCCACCGTAGGTTCCACCGGGTTTTCCACCGGGCCGCACCTGCACCTGGAGGTACACGACGGCGGCGTACTGCAAAACCCGCTGGGCTACCTGCGCGGGTAACATCTGCGGAGTGCCGCATGAAGTTCGCGTTTCCTCTGGCACTTGCTTTACAGCGTAACGCGAAGTTCCTGCTTCCCTATATGCCATACGGCACATGGCATTTCCCAAATCCTGTTTGTCTTTAAGAAATATACTCAATCCCAAAACATTCCCTTATACGCACCCTCGTGCATCGGACCCAAAAGGAGGCCCCATGACCAGAAAAATATCGGTAAGCATCGCGCTTGCCGTCACCATCATCGCCATGACCGTCACATTTTCCATCACCTGGGTTGTTGCCATGGTTTACTTCAACAACGGCGTGGCAGACCTGAACACCAAACAGGCACAATACAGCAAATTAACCGAGCTGGACAACTACGTTCGCGGCAATTATTTCGGCACCATAGACGACACCTTTTTGTCCGACCGCATTGCCCAGGGGTACATCAGCGGCCTGGGCGACAGGTACAGCGTGTACTATACGGAAAAAGAATTCACCGAAATGCAGCAGATTGAAAGCGGGGAACTGGTGGGCATCGGCCTGGAAATTACCCGTGACAGCGCGGGGTACTATCACATTGCCCGCGTATACGCGGACTCTCCCGCTGAAAAAGCCGGCCTGACCCGCGGTATGCGCATTTTGTACGTGGACGATACCGACGCAAACACCATATCCTCGGTAAAGGCGCTGCACTCGCTGCTGCGCGGCGGGGAAGGAACCGAGGTTGCCCTCACCTGCCAGATGGGCGCCGATACAGAGCAAAAATTCACCGTTCAGCGCGTGAACTACACCGCGCCCACGGTGGAATTCATCATGGTGAACGGCTACGCCTACATTCGCGTCTCGTCCTTTGGGCCGAACACCTATGCCGAGTTTGACTATGCCATACGCGAGGCCAAGGTGGAAAATGCCAAGGCTCTGGTGTTCGATGTTCGTGGCAACGCCGACGGCCAGTTCGACCCCGCCTACAAGTGCATCGACCTTATCTGTCCGCTGGGCACCATCGCAAAGTCTGAAAATGCGGCCGGCGTGCGCAAGGTACTGGCCACCTCCGGCGAGGAATGCGTGGACAAACCCATGGTGGTAATTGTAAATGAAAACACCGCCGGCGCGGGCGAAATCTTCGCCACCAGCGTGCGGGATCTCTCTGGCGGCAAGCTGGTGGGCACCAAAACACAGGGACACGGCACCCTGCAGTCCGCGCCGCAGCGCCTGTCCGACGGTTCGGCGGTGTCCATCACGGTAGCCATGCTGCTAACCGGCAAGGACGAAAGCTTTAACGGCACCGGCCTCACCCCGGACGTGGAGGTCCCCTCCTACACCGACGACGAGGCAATGCTGTTCAATCCCTCGCCCGAAACAGATTCGCAGATCATCCGCGCGCTGGAGCAAGCCTTCTCCCTGGTAAAGGCCTCCGGCCAGGACCCCGGCCCGGCCTTCATCATCACGGCGGCCTCTTCCTCAGAGGAAGTATCCTCGGAAGAAACCACCACCGAATCCGATGTTTCTGTGCAAGGTGATGACAGCGCCGTAGAGGGCGACGAAGATACCGGGGAAACCGATTCATCCGCGGCGGACAGCAGCCCGGCCTAACACCCGGCAAAAGGCGGCCCGGCCCCTGTGCCAGGCGCCCCCCTATTTTTTCGCTTCGCCGCAGGCACCGCACATAAAAATCTACCCAGGCAAGAGGAGGCCGGCATGTCACGTTTCAGTGCATCGGTGGTCATGTACGGCGGCGCCGATGAGGCGCACCGCTGCCTTGACAGCCTTTCGGCCCACACCGCCGCGGATGGCTTTGTCGTATACCTGGTGGACAACGCCTCCCCGGACGGGGCGCTGGCGTCCCTGCAAAAGCTGGGGCTGCCCCCCTGTGTACAGCTGTTGCCACAGGCCAAAAACCGGGGCTTTGGCGCCGGGCACAACGTGGTGCTGCCGCTTTTAAACAGCGAATACCACGCGGTGGTAAACCCGGACATCCTGCTGGAAAACGACGCTTTGGCCGCCATGGCGGATTATATGGACGCGCACCCGGACGTCGTTATGACCACCCCGCGGCTGCTGTTTCCGGACGGCCAGCCCCAGTACATCGCAAAACGGCGCCCCGCTTTGTTGCCGCTGTTGTCCCGCCAGCTGGGGTTCTCCTTTTTAAAAAAATATGAAACCCATTACCTGATGCTGGACGAGGACCTGTCACAACCCACCGACGTGGAATTTTGCAGCGGTTCTTTTTTCCTCATCCGCACCCAGGCTTTCCGCGCCATTGGCGGCTTCGACGAAAAGTATTTCATGTATGTGGAAGACGCGGACATCACCCAAAAGGCCCTGCAACACGGGCGGGCGGTGTACCTGCCCCAGGTATCGGTCGTCCACGCGTGGCACCGGGCGGCGCATCGGCGTCCTCGCCAGTTTTTCTGGCAGCTGCGCAGCATGCTGCGCTATTTCCATAAATGGGGGTTCCGCCTGAAGTAAGCCCCCGTCGGCCTTATTGGCACTATCTCATGAGGATATATCGCTGTATCATGGAAGGAGACGGTACGATGAATTGCACAAAATGCGGCACACCCCTGGCGGCAGGCGCCACCACTTGTCCTGTTTGCGGCATGTCCATTACCCAGCCTTTCCCTGCATATGGCACGCAGCCCGCTGCCTATAGCTACGCCGGGCAGCCCCCGGCCTATACCTACTCGGCACAGGCATACGCCCCGGCGTATACACAACCGGCGCAAGCCCCTGCTTACGCGGCCTATCCAGGTTATTCCAGCCCGGCCTATCCTTCGTCATATGCCGCCCCGGTGCAGGGCTATACCTATCCCGGTTACACCACCGGCTATTCCACCGGCGCGGGCTATGCCGCACAGCCGTGTGCCACTTCCCCGGCGTATGCCTATCCCGGCTATTCCTACCCGGGCACCGCATACCCCGGGTACACGGCACCACCCACCGCGCCCGCGGCCCCGGCGCAAGCGTATGCTCCGGCCGCTCCCGCGGCGCCGGCAGCACCATCCACGCCGCCGTCTTTGCAGGCAGGCATCCTGCCCGGCGCGCCAAACTGCATACAGCCGGGCGGCACCCCGGAACACATGCTGCTGCGTACCGAGACCGAGTACCGCTATGCGCCGGACGCCATTTTCCACGGCGTGGCCGCGCTGACAAACTACCGGTTTGCCTACTATAAATACATCCAGCAATCCCCGCCCGCCGGCACTGCCGGGGAAACGGAAAGCGAATTTATGTTCGACCTTCCCCTGGCGCAGATCGACTATCTGGAGGAGCAAACCCAGGCGGAAAAACTTCACATCCTGTTTGTCATGAAGGACGGCCGGCGCATTCCGCTGTGGTTTGCGGCCCACAGCGAATGGCTTACCGCGCTGCACGCCGCCATGCTGCCGTTTGCCGGCGCCTGCACAGCGGCCACCCCTGCCGCAGACGCCCTTTCCGTGCAAGAACAGGAAATTGAAACCATGCAGCAGGACGCCGGCGAGGCCCTGTGATACCACTTTCCCACCCACGTATTTCGCCCATCCACAGGAGGTTTCCATGAAAGGGATCGTACTGGCCGGCGGTGCCGGCACCCGCTTGTACCCGTCCACCATCGCGGTTTCCAAGCAACTGCTTACCGTGTATGACAAACCCATGATTTATTACCCCATCTCCACCCTCATGTTGGCGGGCATCCGCGATATTTTAATCATCTCCACCCCCACCGACCTGCCCGGTTTCGAGCGGTTGTTCGGCACCGGCGAAAACCTGGGCGTGCATTTTTCTTATGCGGTGCAGACCCAGCCGCGCGGCCTGGCGGATGCGTTCATTGTGGGGGCAGACTTCATTGGAAACGACAGCGTGTGCCTGGTGCTGGGCGACAATATTTTCTATGGCTACGGCTTCAGCGAGCGGCTGCATGCCGCCGCCGGGCGACCCAGCGGCGCCACCATTTTTGGGTACCATGTGGCGAACCCGCGGGAGTTTGGCGTGGTGGAGTTCGACGATTCTGGCAACGTCCTGTCCATAGAGGAAAAACCAGAATTCCCCAAAAGCAACTACGCCGTGCCCGGGCTGTATTTTTACGACAACCGGGTGGTGGATATCGCCAAAAATGTGCAGCCCAGCCCGCGCGGGGAAATCGAGATCACCTCGGTAAACAACGCATATCTGGAAACAGGCGAGCTAAAAGTAGAACTGTTTGGTCGCGGCATGGCCTGGCTGGATACCGGCAACCACCGCGCCATGCAGGACGCGTCCAACTATGTGGAGGCGGTGCAAACCCGCCAGGGGCTGTACATCGCCTGCCTTGAAGAAATAGCCTATCGGCAGGGCTTTATTGACAAAGCCCAGCTGTTGGCCGCGGCGGAACACCTGCAAAAAACCGAGTACGGCGAGTACCTGCACTATATCGCGCAGACGGTGGTACCAAAGTCTACCTAAGTACCCGCTGATTAAAGCCCGGCACGTTCTGACGGCACATCTTTGCCCGAATGGCACGCCGCAAAATCCTCGCAATAGACCTAGTATTGCCTGCAGTTTTGCGATGCACCCTCGGTCAAACCTGCACCCCCAGCCCGCACCGCCATTTAACCATCGCTTACTATAGTTTACGGAAGCACGTTTTCCACAAAAACCGTAGGGGGGTAATCCCCCTTTGCCTTACGCAAAAAGGAGGCGGCATCCTGTGAAAATCATGATTACCGGCGCGGCCGGCCAGCTGGGAACCGAGCTCACCCGCCAGCTTTCCGCCGGCGGCAGCGCCCTGGGCCCCCTGCCGGAACGCCTGGCCCTGGCCAGCGTTCTCCCGGTAGATATAGACGACGTAAACATTGCCGACCGGCACGAAACGGTGGGTCTTATCCGCCGCACCGCACCGGATGTGGTCATCAACTGCGCCGCCTTCACACAGGTGGACCGCTGCGAAACCGAACCAGACGCCGCCTTTGCGGTAAACGCCCTAGGCGCGCGGAACGTTGCGCTGGGCTGCAGCGAGGTAAACGCCAAGCTCATTCACATCTCCACAGACTATGTCTTCAGCGGCGAGGGCGACACCCCTTTCAGCGAAACCAGCCCCACCGCGCCGGCCTCGGTATATGGCAAAACCAAGCTGCTGGGCGAAGAATACGTCCGCGCGTTTTGCTCCAGCTGGTTTATTGTGCGCACGGCGTGGCTGTACGGCCGCACCGGCGGAAACTTCGTAAAAACCATGCTGAAACTGGGCGCCGAACAGCCGGAAATTTCCGTGGTAAATGACCAGCTGGGCAACCCCACCAACGCGGAGGACCTGGCACATCATCTTCTAAAACTGGCGGTGACAAAGGAATACGGCCTGTACCACTGCACCGGCCTTGGCACCTGTTCCTGGTACGACTTCACGCGGGAAATCCTGCGCCTGGCCGGCCTGCCCGCCGCCGTGCGCCCGGTTACCACCGCCGAATACCCCCGCCCAGCCAAGCGCCCCGCCTTTTCGGCGCTAGACCATACCATGCTGCGCGCCACCATTGGGGACGACATGCGCCCCTGGCAGGCAGCGCTGGAGGACTTCCTTATCAAATACCGCGCGGAGCTTTTGCCGGAGTAACCGGTATCTTTCAGCGAAACGGCCCCCTGCTGCCGCATCTTGCCGGCGCAACGTTCAACAGCCATACCGCGCTGCTCCCGCACCGTCATGGTGCGCGCCGACACCTGCGGCGCACTCACACCACAAAAACCACACCCGGAGGAAACCATGAAAACCATACTCGTCACCGGCGGCGCCGGGTTCATCGGCTCGAACTATGTCCTGTACATGCTGCAAAAACACGCCGATCTGCGCATCATCAACCTGGACAAGCTCACCTATGCCGGGAACCTGGAAAACCTGCGCACGGTAGAGGGCGACGCCCGCCACATTTTTGTACAGGGGGATATCTGTGACGCGCCGCTGGTTTCCGGCCTGATGGCCCAGTACGACATCACCGCCATTATCAACTTTGCCGCCGAAAGCCACGTGGACCGCTCCATCGAGGACCCCGGCATCTTTGCCCGCACCAATGTCATGGGCACCGTAAACCTGCTGTCCTGCGCGCGGGACGCCTGGGAAGGTCCGGACGGTACCTACCCACCCGGGGTAAAGTTCCTACAGGTTTCCACCGACGAAGTATACGGTTCGCTGGGCGACACCGGCTTTTTCACCGAGCAAACGCCGCTGGCACCGCACTCACCGTATTCCGCCAGCAAAGCCTCGGCCGACCTGTTCGTCATGGCCTGGCACGATACCTACGGCCTGCCGGTAAATATCACACGCTGTTCCAACAACTACGGCCCGTACCAGTTCCCGGAAAAGCTTATCCCGCTCATGATCCACAACGCGCGTCAGAAAAAGGACCTGCCGGTATACGGCGACGGCCTGAACGTGCGGGACTGGCTGTATGTGGAGGATCACTGTAAGGCTATTGACATGGTGCTGGCCGGCGGAAAAAACGGCGAAGTATATAATGTGGGCGGCCACAACGAGCGCACCAACATCGCCATTGTAAAAACGGTCATCTCCCTGGTACGGGACATGGGCGACGCCACCGTTGATGAACAGCTTATCCGCTATGTGACCGACCGCAAAGGCCACGACCGCCGCTATGGCATTGACCCTGCAAAAATAAGTGCTGATTTAGGCTGGCAGCCAGACACCGCCTTTGAGGACGGCATTCAAAAAACCGTGGGCTGGTACTTTGCAAACGACGCCTGGCTGGCGGATGTCACCTCCGGCGCGTATCTGGCATATTATGACAAAATGTATACTGATAAATAAATAGGTTTCATACCCCCAGGGCAAAGCCCTAGGCCCGCGCCTTCGGCGCGCATCCCGCGGCAGCCTGTAGGCCGCCATCCTTTAAATCTCTTGGACAGAGGCCGCGAGGTATTAAATCCATTCTCGGCCTGCCTTGCTCGGTCATGTAAAAGCATTGCTTTTGCGCGACCCTCGCCTCGTTGGCCAAAAAATTCTACTTTTAGTGTAAAAGGAAGTATCGTTATGAGGGTTGTAATAAAAATTGGCACCTCCACCATCACCCACCAAACCGGCCAGCTGAATATTCGCCGGGTGGAGCTGCTGTGCAAAACGCTGGCCGATTTAAAAAACGCCGGACACGAGATCATCATGGTTTCATCCGGCGCCATCGCCATGGGCGCGGGCAAGCTGCATCTGGGCTACCCGGAGGACATCCCCAGCCGCCAGGCCATGGCCGCGGTGGGCCAATGTGAACTAATGTACACCTATGACCGCCTGTTTTCAAAATACCACCACACAGTGGGCCAAATGCTGCTGACCGCGGACGATTTGCACCAGGAGGAGCGCCGCAAAAACCTGGACGTCACCCTGTTCCGGCTGTTGGAACTGGGGGCCATTCCGGTCATCAATGAAAACGATACCGTGGGCACCGCAGAGCTGGAGGGCGTGGTCATTGGCGACAACGACACCCTCAGCGCCGAGGTCGCCATCTCGGCGGGCGCCGACCTGCTGGTGCTGCTCACCGATATTCCCGGCCTGTTCACCACCGACCCACGCGTGGACGAAAACGCCAAACTGATTCCGCTGGTTACGGAAATTACCGCGGAGCTGCTGCAAACCGCCGGCGGCGCGGGCAGCGGTTTCGGCACCGGCGGCATGCAGACCAAACTGCAGGCCGCCCAGCTGCTGGAGGCCCACAACATCGACATGGTCATTACCAACGGGCAAAACCCCGAGTGTCTGTACGAGGTAGTGGCCGGCCAGCCGGTGGGCACCCGGTTTTCCTTCAAAGGCAAGCGCTGAGTACCCACTGAATTTCGTGACATAGGCCGTCTGCACAGGCAGCGGCAGTTACCCCAAAAGGAGGCGCCACCATGACCGATATCACCCCCATCCTTACGGCGGCCGTGGCCGCCAAAAACGCGCTGGCCGCCTACCCCGCCGGCACCCAAAAAGACCTGCTGGAGGGCATGGCCTCGGCCCTGCTTGCCTCTTCGGCGGCTATTCTGGCTGCGAATGAAGACGACCTCACCGCGGCACAGGGCCGCATCCCGGACGTCATGCTGGACCGGTTGCGCCTTACCGACGCACGAGTGCAGGACATGGCCGACGGCATGCGCGCCGTTGCCGCGCTGGACAGCCCGCTGGGCAAGGTGGAAAGCGAAATTACCCGCCCGAACGGCCTGGTCATTCAAAAACGGCGGGTGCCCATCGGGGTCATCGCCATCATCTACGAAAGCCGCCCGAACGTCACGGCGGATGCCGCCGCCCTGTGCCTTGCCAGCGGAAACGCCTGCGTGCTGCGCGGCGGCAGCGACGCCATACGCACCAACACCGCCATCGTCACGGCACTGCGGCAGGGGCTGCAGGCTGCCGGCGGCCCGGTGGACGCGGTACAGCTGGTCATGGACACCTCGCACGACTCTGCCCACGCGCTCATGACCGCGCGTGGCTATGTAGACCTGCTCATCCCGCGCGGTGGCAAGGGGCTTATTCGCGCGGTGGTGGAAGGCGCCCGGGGCGTGCCGGTCATTGAAACCGGCACCGGCATCTGCCATGTATATGTAGACAAAGACGCCGACCTTGCCATGGCCGCTTCTATTCTGTACAACGCCAAAACCAGCCGCCCCAGCGTGTGTAACTCCGCCGAGGTCTGCCTGGTTCATGCCGCCGTGGCGCACCAGTTTTTGCCGCTGGCGAAGGAACAGCTGGACAAAAAAGCGGTGGAATTGAAACTGGATCCTCGCGCGGCAGCCATCCTCCCGGGGCAGCCCGCCGGGCCGGAAGATTTCGACACCGAGTTCCTGGACTATACCCTGGCCGTGGGCGTGGTAGACAGCCTGGACGCCGCTATCGAGCACATCAACACCCACTCCACCGGCCACAGCGACGCCATCGTCACCGGAAACGCCGACGCCGCAACAGAATTTTGCGACCGCATAGACAGCGCCGCTGTATATGTAAACGCCTCCACCCGCTTTACCGACGGCGGCGTGTTTGGCCTTGGCTGCGAAATGGGTATCTCCACCCAAAAGGTTGGCGCGCGCGGGCCCATGGGCCTGTATGAGCTGACCAGCTACAAATACGTCATCTGCGGCAACGGGCAAATTCGCTAGGCTTCCCTGCCCGCTCCCCTAAACACGCAGCATTTACCAAAAAAATACCCCTGGACTCTTGGTTACTTTGTAACAGCCCCACAGAAAGGAACACTATGGCAAACGAACTGGAAAACAAACAGGCCGGCGCCGCAAAAGAAGACGCTGCGGTAAAGCCTGCCGCCAGCACCCCTGATACGCCTGCTGCTGACAAAACTGCCCCCGCCAAAACCCCGTCTGTAAAAGGCGCAGGCGCACAGGGCGAAACGAAAGACACCGCTGAAAAAAGCGCCGCCGCCGACAAGCCCGCTGCGCCGCCAAAGAAAAAAATAGACCCAGAGCAGCTGCGCCTGAAAAGAGAAGCACAGGCCCGGGCCAGCCGCCGGCGCAGCCGCCAGCTATTGGGTTTTGTGCTGTCCATCCTTGTCCTGGTTGGCGCGGTCAGCATCGTGATTGGCGGCATCAACCTGGTGGATGGCATCCTGAACGATACCTCGGAACTGAAAGAATATGAAACCCGGCTGGAACCCATGGTCTGGTTCGACGTGCTGCCCTTCGAGGCGCCGGACCAGATTGATGAAAACATCCTGAAAGAGGTTGCCATCTGGGGTGTTCTGAATGAAAAAAGCAGTTCTTTAGAACGCAACGAACTGGGCGAGCCGCTGGTCCCCCGGCTGGATGTGGACCTGTATGCCGCAAACCTGTTTGGCCCCAGCTTCCAGTTTTCCGGGCATGAATCCTTTATAGACGTGGAAAACGACCTGCGCTATACCTATGACCCAAACACCGATATGTACACCGTCCCCTCCACCAGCCTGCTGCCACCATACCTGCCGGTGGTGCAGGAGATCATCCGTGAATCCGGCGGCATTAAACGCGTGGTGGTGGGCTATATTACCACCCGTGGCAGCGACGACCAAATGATTGCCACCCCGGACCGTGAGCATCCTGTCCGCTATGTGGACTATCTTTTCCGGCGGGACGGCAACAACTACTACCTGTACGCCATGCAGCCCAACACCACCTATGTTCCCACCCAGACCACGTCTGAGAGCACGGGTGGCGCTGCCGCTGCCACGGACGCTTCCAGCCTGCCGCCGCTGGATGAAACCTTGGTCACCACCACACCGGCGGCAGATTCTGCCCAGCAGGACGAAACAGTGCAGGAAACGGCCGATGCCGCCTGATACCGGCGCAGCCAGGTACCGCCCGGCACCCGGAATGAAAGGCCCCGCACCCGTCCTCTCATCGCATCGGCCCACCTCCCGGCCAACCGGGGCCCACACCCGAAAGGATTCCTTTATGGCACTGGACATTTTGCTGCTGCTTGCCTGTGGATACTTTGCCGGGCGCATCGCCTGGGATCTTGTCCACTTCCCCATGTCCGGCTGGGGCTTTTCGCAGTGCATGCTGCTGTTCATCACCCTGTTTCTGCTGGCGCTGGGCGCCTATGAAGCGGTGCGTGTAATACAACAGCTGCGGCAAAAACGCGCCGCCAAAAGAACCACTCACGCCCTCCCGCCATCTGCGGCAGAACCTGCGCAGCAGGATACCACAAACGCAACATAGTAATGAAGCGCACTCCCCGCAGCAAGCTACGGGGTATCTAGCGCTTGGGGTACACATCCGCCCAAAGGGGCGGGGAATGAACCCCCCTCTGGGGGATTCAATGTAACGCAAAAAGAGCTGACCAAACTTGGTCAGCTCTTTTTTTGCCTTATCACAAACAGCGCCTGCCGGGCTACTCGCCTATAATCTTCACCAGCGCGCGCTTCTCCCGCTTGCCGTCAAATTCAAAATAAAAAATCTGCTCCCAGGTGCCAAAATCCAGCTGTCCGCGGGTAATTGCCGCCACCACCTCGCGCCCCATTATGGTGCGTTTCAGGTGTGCATCGGCGTTGTCTTCAAACCCGTTGTGGTGGTACTGGCTGTGGGGTTTTTCCGGGGCCAGCTTTTCCAGCCAGGTCTCATAGTCCTGGTGCAGGCCCCCTTCGTCATCGTTAATAAACACGCTGGCGGTAATGTTCATGGCGTTCACCAGCACCAGCCCCTCCTGCACACCGCTCTCCCGCAGCGCCGCCTCCACCTGTGGCGTAATGTTCACCAGCCCCCGCCGGGACGGCAGGTGAAAGTGCAGTTCCTTCCGGTAGCTTTTCATGTGTACCCTCCCGCGTTTCGTTGCGTGGCAGCTGAATATATGCGTACTTGGCCGTGCCCGCTTTAAACCAGTATACCACATTACCACCGCGCTGCGCGGGGCTGCACCGCCACCCGCCCGGATAAGGGCTTTTTGCTCCTGCTTGTTCCCATCCGTTAAAAATGTTTTCTCTCTTCATAGGGTTGCAGACATCACTCCTGCAGCAGCCGGCCATCGGTGGTAATGGTAGCCACCTGCCAGGGAATCATCTTTCCGCTGTTCACCAGCGCCTGTTTCACTGCGTTTTCCAGCCCGCCGCAACATGGCACCTCCATACGCACCACTGTTACACTGCGTATGGTATTCTGCCGCAGTATCTCGGTCAGCTTTTCCGCATACTCCACCATGTCCAGCTTTGGGCAGCCAACCAGCGTGATATGCCCCTGCATAAAATCTCGGTGGAACTGCCGGTAAGCAAACGCCGTGCAATCCGCCGCCACCAGCAACTTTGCCCCGTCAAAATACGGCGCGTTTACCGGCACCAGCTGTATCTGCAGCGGCCACTGGGCCAGTTCGCTTTGCTCGGCCACGTCCGCTGCCGGGGCCGCGGCGGCGCTTGCCAGCGCCTGCCGCTGAATGGCGTGTGCCGCCCGGCCGGGGCACCCGCCCGCGTGGGGGTGCCCCCCCTCGCCGTGCATTTTGTGCGCCTGTTCATCCGGCATTTTCGCGGCTTGTGTTCCTCCGGCTTGCGTACCGCCTGTCTTTTCCGGTTGGTCCTCGGAAACAACCGCGGACGCCGCCGCCCGCTTTGCCAAATGCTGCTGTACCGCGGCTTCGTCATAGGCAGCCGCCTCCCGTTCCTCAAACCGGATGGCTCCGGTGGGGCACACTGGCAAACAATCGCCCAGCCCATCGCAGTAATCTTCTTTCAGCAGCTTCGCCTTGCCCCCCACCATGCCAATCGCTCCCTCATGGCAGGCGCTGGCGCACAGCCCGCACCCATTGCATTTGTCGGTATCTATGGTAATTATTTTTCGCAGCATTCGTTTTCCTCCGTTCGTGCTTATTGCGTACGCCCGCTGGCTTCCGCAAACTGAGCCACTTGCTTTTGTGTTTTTATCATACTATACTGTCAGCAGGAAGTATGTTGTTTTTCCAACGAAACGAGGGTTTGCCATGGATAATCGGGACGTACCAAACATTTTACATACCATGCCGCTTTTTTCCGGCATTGCCCCATCGGAACTGCCTGCGCTGCTTGGCTGCCTGGCCGCCACACAGCGCACCTACCGCAAGGGCAGCTACCTGCTGCGCGAGGGTGATGCCGCCACCCACGTGGGCATTTTGCTGTCCGGCGCCGCACAGATAGAGCAGACCGACTACCTGGGCTACCGTTCGCTGCTGGCGCAGCTGACCCCTGGCGACCTTTTTGCAGAAACTTTTGCCTGCGCGCATGTGGCGCACATTCCCCTCAGCGTACAGGCCACCGCCGGGTGCGAGGCGCTGTGGCTGGACTATAGCCATGTGCTGGGCAGCTGTGCCAAAGCCTGCGCGTTTCACCAGCGCCTTATCGACAACATGCTGCTGGCACTCAGCCGCAAAAACCTGTTCCTGAACGCAAAGCTCACGGTCCTGTCCCGGCGCACCACCCGGGAAAAGCTATTGGCCTACCTGTCTGCCGAGGCCAAACGCGCCGGCAGCCTTACCTTTGAAATCCCCTTTAACCGCCAGGAACTGGCCGATTACCTCAGCGCAGACCGCAGCGCGCTTTCTACCGAGCTGTCACGCATGCAAAGCGAAGGGCTGCTCACCTATCAAAAAAACCAGTTCACACTGGCGCAAAAACCAGTACAATAAACCGCGCTGGCCCTAGTGCTCTGCCTCGTCCCGCGCCGGCCACCACCCAGATATGCCACATTTTTTCCTAAAAAATAATAATTGCCACCAGATATGGTGTTTATACCTTGACTTCCTCCAGCATGGATGGTATGCTACCTATAGACCCATTAGACAACAAACAGCACAAATCGTCCTTCCCACAACCAAATAGCGCGACCATCACTGACGGACCCGGCCCCATACAGGCCGGAGGTGGACCACCACCGGGGAGTGGCACGCGCAGGTATCACAGCCGACCGTCTGGGCAGCATTCATTTTTTGATGCTGCCTTTTTTTATTTGGCCGGGTATGGCCAACCCCATTCACGGAATATTTCCCAAAGGCAAGGAGGTGTACCGCAGTGGAAGCAAAAGCATGGAACGGTTTTACCCCCGGCGCATGGCAAACATCGGTGGACGTGCGCGGCTTCATTCTGGCCAATTTCACCCCCTACAACGGGAACGAAAGCTTCCTGGCCGGCGCCACCGCGCGCACCCTCGCCCTGCGGGACACCTGTGAAAACCTGCTGCGGCAGGAGGCGGAAAACGGCGGCGTGCTGTCCATTGCCACCGACCGCGCCATCACCCCCACCGCCTTTGGCCCGGGCTACATCCACCAGGACGCCGAGCTCATTGTGGGCCTGCAAACCGACGCGCCGCTGAAACGCGGCATCAATCCCTTCGGCGGCATGCGCATGGTGCGCGAAGCCTGCGCCGCCTATGGCGCCACCGTCTCGCCCCAGGTAGAGCAGCAGTTTTCCCTGCACAAAACACACAACGACGGCGTATTTTCCGCCTATACCCCACCAATAAAAGCCGCGCGCAAATCCGGCCTTATCACCGGCCTGCCGGACGCCTACGGCCGTGGCCGCATCATTGGGGACTACCGCCGCGTGCCGCTGTATGGTGTGGATTTCCTCATCGCCCAAAAACAGGCGGAGCGCCGGGCCGCCGGGCAAAATCCTTTGGGCGAAGACACCATTCGCACACTGGAGGAGCTTTCCTCCCAGATAGACGCCCTGGCCGGCATGAAAGAAATGGCCGCGGCCTATGGGTACGACATTTCCGGCCCTGCCGCCACCGCGCGCCAGGCAGTACAGTGGTTGTATTTTGCCTACCTCGCCGCCATCAAGGAACAAAACGGCGCCGCCATGAGCCTGGGCCGTGTTTCCACCTTCCTGGATATTTACTTCGAGCGGGACCTGGCCCACAGCACCCTAACGGAATCCGGCGCGCAGGAACTCTTCGATGATTTCGTGCTGAAGCTGCGCCTGGCGCGGCACCTGCGCACCCCGGCCTATAACGAACTGTTTGGCGGCGACCCCATGTGGATCACCGAAGCCCTGGGCGGCATGGCGCTGGACGGCCGGCACCTGGTCACCAAAAGCTGCTATCGCATGCTGCACACGCTGACCACCCTGGGCACCGCGCCGGAACCAAACCTGACCATACTGTGGAGCGCGCGCCTGCCGGAAAACTGGAAGCAATATGTCGCGCGCATCTCCTGCGAAACCGACGCCCTGCAGTACGAAAACGACGACGTTATGCGGCCGGATTTCGGCGACGACTATGCCATCGCCTGCTGTGTTTCGGCGCTCACCCTCGGCAAAGATATGCAGTTTTTTGGCGCGCGGGCAAATCTGGCAAAGCTGCTGTTGCTGGCGCTGAACGGCGGCCGGGACGAAATTACCGGCCAGCAGGTCGCCCCCGCCATGCCGGTGTACCCGGACGAACAGCTGTCCTATGACACCGTTTGCCACCGGCTGGCTTTTTACCGCACCTGGCTGGCGGAAACCTATGTGGGCGCCATGAATATCATCCACTATATGCACGACAAATACGCCTATGAGAAAACCCAAATGGCATTGCACGACGCCACCGTTCGGCGCTTCATGGCCTTTGGCGTGGCGGGCCTGTCGGTCTTGGCAGATTCGCTCTCCGCCATCCGCTATGCACAGGTTCGCTGCCTGAAGGACGCGGCCACCGGCCTGGTCACCGGCTTTGTGCGCACCGGGGACTACCCCGCCTTTGGCAACGACGACGACCGGGTAGACGCCATTGCCGCCGCGCAGGCAGAGCTGTTCTACACCGAGCTGAAAAAGCACCCGCTATACCGGGACGCGCACCACACCCTGTCGGTGCTTACCATCACCTCCAATGTAACCTACGGCAAAAAAACCGGCGCCACGCCGGACGGCCGCGCCGCCGGCGAACCCTTTGCCCCCGGCGCAAACCCCATGGCCGGCCGGGAGAAAAACGGCGCGCTGGCTGCGCTGAACTCGGTGGCAAAGCTGCGGTACGACGTTTGCCGCGACGGCATCTCCAACACCTTCACGGTGGTTCCCGCGGCACTGGGCAAAACCCCGCAGGCCCAAACACAGAACCTGGTCTCGCTGCTCACCGGCTATTTCGCACAGGGCGCGCACCACCTGAACGTGAACGTCCTGCACCGCGAAAAACTGCTGGACGCCTATGCGCACCCCGAAAAATATCCCTCTCTCACCATCCGGGTGTCCGGCTACGCGGTCAACTTCTGCCGCCTGTCGCGCGAACAGCAGCAGGAGGTCATTGCCCGCACGTTCCATACCGCCGTGTTATGACCCGCCACATGCCTTTCGCAAACCATGCTTAATCCTTGGGGTTCTTTTATAACCCCCTCTATCGTTGGCCGGGCAGGGCACCCCCGTACCCGGCCCGGCCGACATTTTGCCCACCATAAACTATTATGCGCACCCCATCCATTGTCAATTTGTTTTTATTGCATTTCAACGTTTT
>JAVBPZ010000027.1:0-28369 GCA_031549285.1 Oscillospiraceae bacterium
AGAGCAGTTTTGCCGTTTCAACGGCGGCAGGGCATGAGATGCAAGAGGCATGACCTTTTCAATGCGCCCTCAGGCGCCAGCCGGTACCAGCGCCTTCTAGGCGCTGAGCAAGCCACCCGCTGAGCGGGTGGTCATGACGGATACACGATACGGGGCGGGAATATGCTATGGATAGAGAGAGGAGGTTTCTGGCAAGTATCGCTGCGAGGTTGCCCAAAAAGCAATTTCGCTTTTTGGGCAAGCGGGGGCGCCAGGGCGGCGCCTTTCTTTTTATGTTAGCGGAAGTTTTCCATGACGATGCGGACACAGGAAACCGGAAGGGCATCCATGCTGACATCGTCCCGCAGGATGCCGTTGGTGATGCCATCCTGGTCGGTGGCGAGCGCCGTGAAGATTTCGTCATAATCGGCAAGGGAGAAGGTGGAAAAGCGCGCGGAGGTCATGGCGAGGCCGATGCCGTCCACGTCGGCGCCGAGGAAGATGCTTTGCCCGCCGGGGAAGGTGCCGCTGTAGGAGGCGTCTATGGCGCCCCACACCGAGCCCTCGATTTGTTTTAGGGCGGAGGTGAGGATGGTGGGGGAGTCTGCGCTTTGGTCGGTATCGACCCCGATGACCCATTTGCTGCCGGTGGCGTCCTCGGCGGCTTTCATGACCGACTGGCCGATGGCACCGCCGCAGGCAAAGATGACCTCGGTGCCTTGCCAGTACCAGTTACTGGCCTCGGCCTGGTACTGGGGGTCCGGGGTGAAGCCGCCACAGTAGATGTATTTTACCTCAACGGAGTTTCTGCCAAGGCCGAGTGTTTGCGCGGCGTATTCCGCGCCCTGGATATACCCGTACCCAAAGCGGATGACCGCAGGGACCGACATGCCGCCAAAGAAACCAAGATTGCGGAAGCCGTCCATGACGGCGGCATAGCCGGCCAGGAAGCCGGCCTGTTCCTCGGCGTAGAGGACCGAGTAGGTGTTGGGGCCGACGCGGGATTCATAGGCGGCGCCGGTTTTGCCGTTATTGGGCACGCCGTCCAGCAGCACAAAGTGCACGTCTGGGTAGGTGTCCTGCATTTCATACACCGCCGGTTCCAGCAGGTAGCCGGGTAGCACCAATACCTTGGCGCCGTTTTTCACCGCCTGTTCGATGCACTTTTTATACTCGGCGGTGTTGTTTTCGGCGGGCTCATAGTAAGCGTAGGAGATATCGTTCTGGGTGCCGTAGTCCTCGATACCGAGCCAGGCCGCCTGGTGAAAATTGTTTAATTCAAAGGTGCCTTTTTCAGAGATGATGAGGGCGAGGTCGGCCTGCTGCCGGGGGGTGCAGGCGGCAAGAGAGGCCAAAAGCAGTGCGGCCAGGAACAGGCTGGTGATTTTTTGCTTGGGGTTTCGCATAGGGGGATCCTTCCTCTCAGGGCGAAATGTGGTGGGGCCGTTTGGCGGTTGTATGCGCGCGCAGGGAAAAGAGCGGATAACCGGGGCAAGAGGTGTTACGCTTTTGATGCCCGGCAGGAACGAGGACGAAGCGGGGTGCTGAAAAGAAACGCTGCCGGCGTATGAAGTTCAACCTTCTTTGCCTTAGGTAAGCGATGATTAAATGACGGTGCGGGCTGGGGGTGCAGGTTTGACCGAGGCCGCATCGCAAAACCGCAGGCAATAATGGATTTATTGTCGAGGATTTTGCGGCGTGCCATTCGGGCAAAGATGTGCCGCCAAAACGTGCCGGGCTTTAATCAGCGCTTACTTAGGTCGAGAAAGCCTTTTGCAGTGCGGTGATGAGGTCCGCGTAGCTGACGGGTTTGGTGATGTAGCCGTCCATGCCGGAGGCAAGGGCCTGGTCGATATCCGACTGGAATGCGCCGGCCGACATGGCGATGATTTTGACGGTTTTGCTGTCCGGACGCCCGGAGGTGCGGATGGTGTGGGCGGCGGTGTGGCCGTCCATATGTTTCATCTGGATGTCCATGAGGACGAGGTGGTAATGCCCGACGGGAGAGGAGACGAACTTGTCCACCGCGACCAGGCCGTCGTCGGCGGAGTCTATGATGGCGCCGCTGTCCTCCAACATGGAGAGCACGATCTCGCGGTTTATGTCGATGTCGTCCACCAGCAGGATGCGCTTACCGGTGAGGTTTAGCGGGGCGTCCTGTGCGGCAGAGGGCGTTTGTGCGACGGCCATGGTTCCCGGAAGTGACGACGCGGGAAGCAGGGCGGGGTCGGCGTTTTCGAACTCCAGCGTGAAGGAGAATTCGCTGCCGTTGCCCTCTTCACTGTCCACCTGGATGCCGGTGCCGCCCAGCAGGTGGATGATGCGATTGGAGATGGGCAGGCCGAGGCCGGTGCCGCCGTAAATGCGGGCAATGTTGATATCGCCCTGTTCGAAGGCGCCAAAGATTTTTTCGATGTTTTTCTGGCTGATGCCGATGCCGAAATCTTGCACGGCAAAGTGGATTTTTGTGTGGTCCGGGTAGTCTGCGGGTTGGCGCGAGAGTTTTATGAAGATTTTACCGTTATTTTTGGAGAATTTAATGGCGTTGGAAACAAGGTTGATGATGACCTGGCGCATACGCACATCGTCGCTGTTGATGCACAGGGGCTGGCCGGCGAAGTCCGGCGCTTGCAGCTGCAGGGAGATGTCCTTTTCAGCGGCCTGTTTTTCCAGGATATCCAATACCTCGCCAAGGGTGTTCATGAGGTCGAAGGGAGCGGTGTAGAGGTTGAAGCTGCCGCTTTCAATTTTGGAGATGTCCAGCACATCGTTGATGATGGTGAGCAGGTGCTTGGCCGCGTTGTCTATGGTGGAGAGGCTTTTGGTGAGTTTTTCGTCATGGGTTTGGCGGCGGGCGATCTCGGTCATGCCAATGATGGCGTTCATGGGGGTGCGTATTTCGTGGCTCATGCGGGACAAAAATTCGCTTTTGGCGCGGTTGGAAGCCTCGGCCTTTTCTGACATGACCACGTACTCGGTGACGTCGGTGAACACCGCACAGATGCCGGAATCCCCTTCGCCGCTTTTCATGCGGATGAAGAAGGCGTCGAAATATAGCTTTTCGCCGTGCTTGCCGGCGAAGGTGAAGGTGCCGGCATAGCTGTTCTTTTTGCTGTTTTGGAATTTGCGGTAGATGGTGTTAATAACGTCGGTGTTGCGGTTTAGGATTTCGATGTTGGCCGAGTGGATGTCCGGCAGGGTGGCGCCATCCTCCGGGCCGGTGACATAGGTGGTTTTGGCGGGGTTGTTTTGGTATAGTTTTATGAAGCGGTCGTTATAGAACATGATGGCGTTTGGCATCATGTTCAGGATTTTTGCGTTGTTGTCCAGCATTTTGTTGGCGTTTGCCATGAGCTGGGCGTAGCTGCCCTGGTAGAGGAGATTGTCCTGTATGCGAGCGGCCAGGTTGCCGGTGGCGACCTCGGCTGTGACGGTGTTCATGCTGCCCACAAGGGCGGAGATGGCCTGGGTGACCTCGAAAAAGGCGCGGTAGATGGAGCCGAACTCATCCTTGCGGGCGAGCAGCTTTTCGGAAAAAGCGATGTCCAGGTCCCCGCGGGAGAAGCTGAGGATGTCATCGGTTAGCTTCAGGATGGGGTTGGAAAAATAGCGCCGGCCATAAAACACGATGAACAGGAAGATGATGACAAAGGTGGAGACGCCGAAGATGATTAGGCTTACCTGGAAATCACGGATGGCGGTGTGCATGGGGGTGGAGTCTACATCGGTGCCGAGGAAGGCGACCACCTTTCCGCGGGAGTTAAAAATGGGGGCATAGGCATAGTAGACCGAGCCGTATTCCTCGTCGGAATAATAGCGTGCCTCGTGGAACGGAACGCCGCTGGAGAGCACCTCCTCGGCACCGGGGAAGACGTCCTTGTTTTCCTGTGTGCCGAAGTGGCTGTCGTCATAGACATTGGTGTTTTCATCCAGGTAGGCGTCGAAAATATAGGTGTAGCTGTCCGGGTCGCCATCGTCGACCAGGATGTACAAAGAATCTACCCCAAAGATGTTTTTCAGGCGATAGAGGGTGTTGATGAGGGAAAAATAATATTCGTCTTTTTCCTGGGTTTGGGCGTATTCCTCGATTTTGTCGCCATCGACCTGGGTGGCGATGAATTCATTGGTTTCGAGGACCTGCTGGTTATAGTTTTGCTGATAGATGGATACAAAGCTGCTGCGTACCACAAAAAAGAAAATGAGCAGCAAAACCAGCACAATGGAAACGACGAAAAAGGCGATGCTCATGTAAAATGAGCGACGCCCGTTTTTGGCGGAAAAAAGGTTGCGCACAAGCAACAAATCCTTTCGTTGCGGGGTTGGTGCAAAAACGCCGGAAAGTCTTGGTGGAGCGAAGAAAGGCGCGGTGGGAAAAAGAAGGAAAAATGACCGACGAAATATCCCCTTGATAGTACAAAATATGGCGACAGATGTCAATTCAAGAGACGGGCGGGCAGGTTATAAAAGAATAAAAATGCGAAGAAGCGCAAAATATAAAAACGCCCCGCACAAATGGCGTGCGGGGAGAAACGAAGAATGGGTCAGGTGAAGTTTTTGGGATTTTGTAAAAATTACCGAAAGCGGGCGGGCGGACAAACACGAAAGGGACAGGTCCGACGGGTCCTGAAAATACCGGCCGGGTTTGTTCCGCATTTGCGCGCGGCCTTGCGCTTTGCGGCGAAGGGGCTGGAACCCCCTGCACCTTAAAGAGACAGAACCGAGCGGACGCTGTCCTCGACCTGCTGCACCGCGAAAGGTTTGCCGATGTGGGCGTTCATGCCGGCGGCCAGGGCGGCCTCGACATCTTTTGGGTAGACGCTGGCGGTGAGGGCGATGATGGGAATGGTGGTGGCGGTGGAAGTGCCGCTGGCACGGATTTGGCGGGTGGCCTCGTACCCGTCCATGACCGGCATTTGGATATCCATGAGGATAAGGTTGTACCGGGTGGGCGCGGCAAGGTATTTTTGCAGTGCCTCTTGGCCGCTGCCGGCGGCTTCTACGGTGGCGCCAAAGCCTTCGAAGATGTTTTCGGCGATGAGGCGGTTTATTTCGGAGTCTTCCGCCACCAGAACGGTTTTGCCGGTGAGGTTCAGCGGTGTGGCGGAGCGCAGAAGCAGAGGATCGAAGCTGGCGGAGGCGGGGGCATTTTGGGCGATGCGTGTCCACAGGCTGAAGTAAAAGGTGCTGCCCTTACCCAGGGTGCTGTCCGCCTGCAGCTGGCCGCCCATGGCCTGTACCAGCCGCTGTGCGATGGGCAGGCCGAGGCCGGTGCCCAGTGTTTGCCGGTCGTCGCCGGCGCGGAAGGGGGTGAACAGGGTTTCCAATGAGTCGGTATCGAACCCGATGCCGTTGTCGGTGATGCGCCACTCTAGCTGGACGCTGCCGTCCTGTGTGGCGAGCGGGCGTACCGAGAGGGCGATTTCCCCGGCATAAGGGGTGAAATTAATAGCGTTGGAAAGCAGGTTTACCACGACCTTTTGCAGGTGGGGGCCATCGCACAAAATATATTTGGGAAGGCCATTGGCAAGGTCTAGACGGAAATAATGGTGTTTGGCCTCCAGCGCGGACTGGACAGATTTGCAGATTTCCTCGATCTCGTGGTCCAACTGCATGGGGGTTTCCCGGATGACCACCTGGCCGGCCTCGATTTTGGACAGGTCCAGGATATCGTTGATGAGGGCCAGCAGGTGGGTGGTGGAGATGCTGATGTTATCGACGTAGAAATGGATTTTTTCGAGGTCGTCGGTGTCCTTGGCCATGCGGCACATGCCCACAATGGCGTTCATGGGGGTGCGGACTTCATGGCTCATGCGAGAGGCGAAATCGCTGTTGGAAAGAGGGGAAGAGTCTGGCGGAGGGGGGGAGGCGGCGCGGGAAAAAGCGGGAATACCGCAGAAAAATGCACCCAGAAGCAGGCAGATTTGCACAGCGATGAGGGCGGCGGAAACGGCCTGGCCGGAAGAAAGGGTGACCGCGAAAATGACCGCGAGCACAACCGCACCCAGGCAACACAGGCAAAATGCCAGAAGAAGGGCGTTCTTTTTGGAAAAATGTTTCATGGGTAGGATACCGCCCTTTCTGCTGGGGATGTATGTGATATTGCCAGGATGTGGCAACGAAAAAAACCCGCGGCAGAGGGGCTTTTCTAAATTTTATCATGGATTTAACAGGTGTCAAGTTGATGAGGGTGCGGGCAGGGACAAAAAAGGAACGCAAAAATACAGGGACTGCAGAAACAGCCCCTGTATTTTTGCAAGGAGATGTGGGGAGAGGGTGGTTCCCCAAGGGTTTTAATAGGGAAGACGGGCTTTCTAGGTATCGTGCCCGCGCATGTGGGGGCAGCGCAGGTGCGAGGTGTCGCAGAAGGGCATGTTTTTGGATTCGCCGCAGCGGCACAGGGTCATGCGGTTGCGGATTTCGTATTCTTCCCCGTCGGCGCCTTCCAACGGGATGCCGCCGGTTACCGACAAGGGACCGCGCCAGCCGGCGGCGCTGTCCTGCACCAGGCCGATTTCCTGTGGGAGGTCCGGTTCGATGGCGGTGCCGTCCTTTTCTACCACTGTGAGGCGGCCGGACAGGCAGGCGCAGGATTCATCGATGGCCAGCTGTTTGTTCTGGTCGTCGCCGGATTCCAGCGCGGCCTCCCATACGCCGAGGCCACGGTCGCAAAAGCGTACCCCGGCGCAGAGGGACTCATTGTCCAGCAGGTCGACCTGCTCACCCTCGTACCGCGTGCAGCCGGAAAGATAGCTTTCGCGGGAGGCGGTCTCTTCGCCCTCGAAGCCGGTGCTTTCATGGGTGCCGTCGCAGTAAGGTTTTTCCTTTGAGTGGCCGCAGCGGCACAAAGCGTAGCAGCCGGACTCCGGCATATAGTCTTTTCCGTCCTTCCACGCGAGGGAGGTTCCCTGGCGGTCGATTTCAATAATGTTTTGCCGCAGAGGAATATCCCCGGTTACCTCATACGGGCCGTTTTTGTGGATGCGGATTTTTTTCTTTTGTTCCAAGTGAATCACACACCTTTCCGAAGCCACCACCGACTGGAGTATGGATGGATTTTGTGAGGGCTTCCGTAAGTCCGCCTATTATACACTCTTCTATCTTAAAAAAAAAGTAAAAACGAAAAAATGACCAAATTGTAATTTTTTTATGACATGGGGCGGAAGGAGGGGCGGGCATGGTATAATGGCGGTACGAAAAGGAAAATGCCGGTGGCGCCATGAGGATGTGCGGATTTATGCGGCGCGGTGCAGCGGTGCTGGTGTGGGTGTCCGCACAAAAGAAGTCACAGCCGCCGGAGCAGCGCGGAACGGAATTGACCAACAGAAGAAGCGGCAGGGCATTTTTCTGAATTTTCAAAATAGTATTTTGGGGAGGTTTATGGTATGGCAGACAAAAACAAGATGGTAGATTTCCCACAATATAACCCGGATGAGCGGGTACCGTTTCCGCCGCCGGACCCGGGGGCGGTAACACAGAGGGCCCGGGAGGCGTGTGCCGCAGAGTTTGATACGCAGGGGCTGAATACCTATGCGGTGGCGCCGGACGACGCCCGGGGCGAGAATGCGCTGGAAAATGCGCAAAAAAAACCGGAGGAAGCCAAAGAGAAACCGTTTTATGAGAGGTATGACCCCGATCCGTCCGCGCCGGACCCCTCGCAGACGCGGCCGGGCGAGCCGGATATTCGCGACCCGGAGACAAGGCTGCCGGAGGGGTTTGATTTGCAGTCCCTGAGCCCGGACGTGGATTTGAAAGAGTGAGGGAAGGCGTCGTACGGCGAAGTGTACGGAAAAACAACAATAAAAAGGCCGGCCCCTGGATGTGAGGGCCGGCCGAGCCAAGGTGAATCGCTGCGCAGCAGCGAGACTAGCGCCGCAGCGCTGTTTCGAGGGCCGAGATGAGGATGGATTTACTACTTCGCGGTCTCTGCCCAAGAGATTGAAAGGATGGCGGCCTGCGTGCTGCCGCGGGATGCGCGCCGAAGGCGCGGGGCCGGGGCTTTGCCCCGAGGTAAATACCCGTTATTTGTAGTATGGGAAGAAGGGCGCTGAAAAATAACGATCCCCCGGACCGCGTTGGTGTGTCCGGGGGATCGTTTTCAAATATGCGTAGAACGACCTGGGGCCGCTTAGTACTTCGGCACGCGCACGTGGTAGCTGGTATGCAGCACGTGGTGGGCCTTTTCGCTGCCGGCCTGGCCGAGGTAGTCGGCGTAGACCTGCTTCACAATGGGGTTGTCGTGGCTCTTGCGGACGGCCTTCATGGCGTCTTCGCTATACAGGGCCGCGGCGCGCAGGCCTTTCAGGTCGGTGAAGTTACGAACCTTGGCCGGCTGGCTGGGCTGGCCGCCACCGTTGATGCAGCCGCCGGGGCAGGCCATGATTTCAATGATGTGGTAAGGGGACTGGCCCGCTTCCACTTCTTTCAGGACCTTTTCCACGTTTGCCATGCCGGAAACTGAACAGACCTTTACGGCAAGGTCGCCCACCTGGTAGGTGGCTTCCTTGATGCCTTCGCTGCCGCGGACCTCGGTGAAGTCCAGGCTGGCGAGCTCTTCGCCGGTGATGGTTTCCACCGCGGTGCGCAGGGCGGCCTCCAGCACGCCACCGGAAGCGCCGAAGATGACCGAAGCGCCGGTGGACTCGCCCAGGGCGGGGTCAAACTCCTCGTCCGGCAGATCGGTGAAACGGATGCCGGCACGCTCGATCATGCGGGAAAGCTCCCGTGTGGTGAGCGCGATGTCGTTGTCCATGATCTCTTCACCCGCGGCGCACATGTCGTACCGATCCAATTCGAACTTTTTCGCGGTGCAGGGCATGATGCTGACCACCACGATGTCGCTTGGGTCGACGCCGTTCTTTTCGGCCCAGTAGGTTTTAACAAGGCCGCCCATCATGCCCTGCGGACTTTTGCAGGAGGAGATGTGGGTGAACAGGTCCGGGTGGTAGATTTCGCAGAACTTTGACCAGCCGGGGCAGCAGGAGGTGAGCAGCGGCAGGGTGCCGCCCTTCTTTACCCGCTCTACAAACTCGTGCGATTCCTCGATGATGGTGAAGTCGGCCGCGGTGTCGGTGTCGAAGATAAAGTCGAACCCGAGACGACGCAGGGCGGCAACCATTTTGCCCTCTACGTTGGTGCCGATGGGCAGGCCGAACGCCTCGCCCAGGGTGGCGCGCACCGACGGCGCGGTTTGCACCACGACTGTCTTTTTGGGGTCGGCAATGGCGGCGCGGACCTTGTCTGTGTCGTCTTTTTCGATGAGGGCGCCGGTGGGACAGTTCACGATGCACTGCCCGCAGGAGATGCAGGCGGTTTCATCCAGCGGCGCCTCGAACGCGCAGGCGATGTGGGTTTCGAAACCGCGGTCCGCGGGGTTGATGACGCTGACGTACTGGTTCTGGCAGGCGGCGACACAACGGCGGCACAGGATGCACTTGTTGTTGTCCCGCACCAGGTGCAGGGTGCTGGTTTCGAGGTCGTACCGGTCGCGCGCGCCGACAAAATGCTGGCCGTTTACGCCGTATTCGTAGCAAAGCTTTTGCAGTTCACAGTCTGTGCTGCGCACGCAGGACAGGCAGTTTTGGTCATGGTTCGAGAGCAGAAGCTCCAGGTTGGTTTTGCGCGCGTTCAAAACGCGCGGGGAATTGGTGACAATTTCCATGCCCTCGTTTACCGGATAGACGCAGGACGCGACCAGGCTGCGCGCGCCTTTGACCTCTACCACGCACACGCGGCAGGCGGCGATTTGGTTCATTTCGCGCATCCAGCACAGGGTGGGAAGGTCTATGCCGACCTGATGGCAGGCGTCCAATACCGTGAGGTTTGCGTCGACCTGAAAGTCGACGCCGTCAATTTTTATGTTTACTTTATCCATGTGATGGTTTCCTCCTAAAGGTGATGGGCGTTAATCAAATCCGGGCGTAATTAGCGCCCAGTACCTTTTACCCTCTGCTGATGGCGCCGAATTTGCATTTTTCCATGCAGGCGCCGCACTTGATGCACTTCTCTTGATCAATCACATGGGGCTTTTTCACCTCGCCGGCAATGCAGGAAACCGGGCAGTTGCGGGCGCAAAGGGTGCAGCCCACGCACTTTTCGGGGTCGATGGTGTAGCTGAGAAGCGCCTTGCACACGCCGGCCGGGCAATGCTTGTGGTCGATGTGCTCAAGGTATTCGTCACGGAAGTACCGCAGGGTGGACAGCACCGGGTTCGGCGCCGTTTGGCCCAGGCCGCACAGAGAGTTGTCCTTGATAAAGGACGCCAGTTCATCGATTTTGTCGATGTCGGCGCGGGTGGCTTTGCCCTCGGCAATTTTGTCCAGCAGTTCCAAGAGGCGCTTGGTTCCGATACGGCAGGGGGTGCATTTGCCGCAGGATTCATCCACCGTGAAGTCCAAGAAGAAGCGCGCGATGTCCACCATGCAGGTGGTGTCGTCCATGACGATGAGGCCGCCGGAACCCATCATGGAGCCGATGGCCAGCAGGTTGTCATAGTCGATGGGGGTGTCGATGAGGCTGGCCGGGATGCAGCCGCCGGAAGGGCCGCCGGTCTGCGCCGCTTTAAAGGAATGGCCGTTTGGCACACCGCCGCCGATTTCCTCCACGATTTCGCGCAGGGTGGTGCCCATGGGAACCTCGACCAGACCGGTATTTTTAATCTTGCCGCCGAGCGCGAACACCTTGGTGCCTTTGCTTTTTTCTGTGCCGATGGATTTGAACCAGTCCGCACCCAGCAGGATGATGCGCGGGATGTTGGCGTAGGTTTCCACGTTGTTCAGGATGGTGGGCTTCGCGAACAGGCCCTTCACCGCCGGGAACGGAGGACGACTGCGCGGCTCGCCGCGGTTGCCCTCGATGCTGGTCATGAGGGCGGTTTCTTCGCCGCAGACGAAGGCGCCGGCGCCCAGCTTGATGTCAATGTCGAAGTCAAAGTCTGTGCCAAAGATGCCTTTGCCCAAGAGGTTGTATTCACGGGCCTGTTCCAGGGCGATGTTCAGGCGCTTGACCGCGATGGGGTACTCGGCGCGGACGTACACGTAGCCTTTGTTGGCGCCGATGGCGTAGCCCGCGATGGCCATGGCCTCGATGAGGACGTGAGGGTCACCCTCCAGCACCGAGCGGTCCATGAACGCGCCGGGGTCGCCTTCGTCGGCGTTGCAGCAGACGTATTTTTGGTCGGCGTCGTTGCCGGCAGCGAATTTCCATTTCAGGCCGGTGGGGAAGCCCGCGCCGCCGCGGCCGCGCAGGCCGGATTCCAGAATGGTTTCGATGACCTGGTTCGGCTTCATTTCGGTGAGCACCTTGCCCAGGGCCTGGTAGCCGTCGTAGCCGATGTACTCAT
Source organism: Oscillospiraceae bacterium (assembly GCA_031549285.1). Taxonomy (GTDB): domain Bacteria; phylum Bacillota; class Clostridia; order Oscillospirales; family Ruminococcaceae; genus JAAYCI01. The sequence goes on from JAVBPZ010000027.1 coordinate 11,318, forward strand.
CGATGTTTTCCGGGTTGATGACGCCGCAGTTGCGCAGGGCAATGCGCATTTGTTTTTTGTAAAAGCCGGTTTCATCCAGGCTCTTGATGGTATTGTCCTCGGTGACCGTCTCATCGTACAAAAGACGGGTGACCGGGCGGCCTTTCAAGAGGTGCTCGGTGACAATTTCCGGCACGTCGGATACCTGGACCATGCTGTAGAAACTGGCCTCTGGGTACACGACCACGATGGGGCCAAGCGCACACAGGCCGAAACAGCCGGTGCGGATGACCTTTACCTCTTTATCGAGGTCGTTTTTAACAATCTCGGCTTCGAATGCGTCCGCGATGGGGCCGGAACCCGATGAGGTGCAGCCGGTGCCGGCGCAGACCATGACATGACTTCTGAACATGTGCCAACCTTCCTTCCTTATAACACAATCTTCCTGATCACACTGTTTTTGCAAAGAGGAGTTAAATTTTTTCCATAGAGAGGCTGTGGCGCCGGCCACGGGCAGAGGCGGAAACGCCCCGGTGGCGCGGGCCAGGCCGAATGCGGCAGACCGGGTAGAGAAACCCGAGAGGGATTAGCCGCGGGTGGCGGCGCCGATGGTGTACTCGGTGACCGGCTGGCCGCCGACGAGATGCTCGGAGACCACGCGCTGTGCCTTTTCGGGGGTCATTTTGATATAGGTGACCTTTTCCTCGCCCGGGCGGTACACTTCGACCACTGGTTCGTACTGGCAGATGCCGATGCAGCCGGTCTGGGTGACCATGACGTCTTTCACGTCGCGGCGGGCAACCTCTTCGTTAAAAGCGTTCAGCACCGGGCGGGCGCCGGCGGCGATGCCGCAGGTGGCCATGCCGACAACCACGCGGGTGTTGTCGTGGGCGGCGTCCCGGGTGTTGACCGTTTGCTTCATTTTGTCACGGATGGCGGCGAGCTCTTCCAAACTCTTCATACTGTGTGTTCTTCCTTTCCTTGATAGGTTTTGAAAGTATGATAGATTACAGTTTAATACGATTTAGATACAACGGATTCTGGCACAGGAGCTAGGCAGGCGACGCAAGGATGGAAGCAATGCCGTCGTTGACGTGCTCCCGCAGGAACAGGGCGACAGAGGGCTCCGACAGGGAAACGTCGCCCAGAATGGCCCGGGCGTCGTTTGTGTGGAAGGCGAACTGTGCGCCGTCCCGGGCAAAGGTGAAGGAAATATCGATGTCGGGATTTGCCTGCACCAGCGCCGAAATGGTGGAACCCATGTCCCCGAGCGGCGCAAGGTCGATGTGGCCGAGGGTGAACACGGCGGTGACCAGGGTACCTTCGCCCGGGGTGCTGTTGATAGAAAAGGCGCCGCCGGTCATTTCAGCGGCCATTTTCAGGAAAGGGACCCCAAGGCCGACGTCGCGGGTGGTGCGGGTGGTACAAAATGGATCGGTTACGTTCTGGACCATCTCGGCGTCCATGCCGCGGCCGTTGTCCCGGATGGTGAGGGTCTGTGTGGCCTGGGCGGTGTTTTGCACCAGGGAAATCTCCACCAGGGTGGCGTCTGCGCTTACGGAGTTTTCCGCAATGTCGAGAATGTTCATCGAAAGTTCCTGCATAGGGGAAATCCTCCACATGACGCCGGGGAATGGGGCTGCCAAGAGATGTGTTAACGAAGCATTACTGGTACTTCGCCAGAATGTCGGTGAGTTCTTTTTCCTCGCCGGTGAGGCGGCCATACACGTCGTCACCGATGGTCATGACAGGGGCAAGGCCGCAGGCGCCGATGCAGCGGGTGGCGTCCAGGCTGAACTTACCGTCCGGTGTGCTCTCGCCACTGGCGACGCCCAGTTGTTTTTCCAGAATTTCCAGCACCTTGCCGCTGCCTTTTACATAGCAGGCGGTGCCGAGGCAGACGCTGACCTGGTTAGCGCCCTTTGGTGAAAGCGAAAACTGGGAGTAAAACGTGGCGATGCCGTAAATTTCCGCGAGCGGTTTTTCCAGCGATTCCGCAATGATGCGCTGGACCTCCAGCGGCAGGTAACCATAGATTTCCTGCGCCTTTTGCAGCGCGCCCATGGCGGCGCCGGGCTGGCTTTTATGTGCCGACAACCAGCCTTTTAGTTCTTTTTCCTGTTCCTTTGTGCCAGCGAATGGCAGTGTGGAAATGCGTTTCATCGATCAGAGTCCTCCTGTCCTATTTGCATTGTTAAAGGTTTGACAATCCACGCAGAATTTATTATACCCGACCTACCGGGTAAATACAACTGCTACTGATAATAAATATACCACAAAAGGACAGCGCACGGCTAGTGTGGGCGGGGATGCCGGCGGCAAAAAGAGGGCGGGGGAAACAAAATACGAACAGTATTTGATGAAAATATAGCGTTATCAACAAGAAAAAGAGGTTTATGGCACAAAGTCTTTACGATTGTTGCGCAATATTGTATAATAATGAATAATAGAGGGGCGGACGGTTTTGCGATGATTTGACCGGGAAGACACTGGAGGCGAAAGGAAGGAAGCGCGATGGAGATTCGGGAAATAGTAGAGGTGCTGCACGCGGAGGTGCTGACGCCGGAGGCGGACATGACAAAGGTGGTGCATACCGCCTGTGGCAGCGATATGATGAGCGATGTGCTGGCGTACGTGAAGGACCAGGCGGTGTTGCTGACCGGGCTGAACAACCCACAGGTGGTGCGCACCGCCAGCATGATGGACATGGTGTGCATTGTGTTTGTGCGGGGCAAGCGGCCGGACGCAAATATTTTGAAGCTGGCGGAGGAACTGGATATCGTGCTGCTGACCACAAAGCTGCCGATGTTCCCGTCCTGTGGGCTGTTGTATGAGAAGGGGCTGCGCGGCGGAACCAGCATGGGTGCATAAACGGGCCAGTGCGCCGGGGCAGGCGGGCCGCAGGTGCGGAGAAGGTGGCCCGGCTGCGGGTGTGCAGAAAGAGGCCGGCGGCGGAGACGGGCCGCGGGTGAGAGAGAAGGGGCTCAGATGTGACAGGTTGCGGATGTGGAAGAAGGGGCCCGGGGGCGTGGCAAAGAAGGAAAAGAGAGAAAAAAGTATGGCGGGCCGGATGCCAGAAATCGGCTGCCCACAGGCGAGGAACAACACCGGCCCGTGTGGCGTTTGGAGTGTGAGATGACCGAGGCGATTCATTTGAAGTATGAGGTGCCGGGGGATGATTTTACCCGGGCAGGCGAGGCCAGCGCCGATTTGAAGGCGCGGCTGAAAAAGCTGGGGCTGCCCAGCGAGGCGGTGCGGCGCGCGGCGATTGCGCTGTATGAGGCGGAGATAAACCTGGCGATTCACGCAGGGGGCGGGCACATAGAGGTGGAGGTGCGCCCGGAAGAGATAGACATGCAGGTGGCGGATGAAGGGCCGGGGATCCCGGATTTGAACCTGGCGCTGAGCGAGGGGTGGTCTACCGCGCCGGACGAGGTGCGCAGTTTGGGGTTTGGCGCCGGTATGGGGCTGCCGAATATGAAAAGCTATACCGATGACTTTGCGATAGAGTCTGAAGTGGGCGTGGGGACGCGCATCCGGATGAAGGTATCGGTGTGAGGATGTGCGGCGGGTGCCTGGGTATGGCGGGTACGTACAGGAGCACGGATGGCGCAAAAAGACAGGATGCGTGTTGGTGATGGTGTTGCAGGTGATACTGCAGGGGATGCGTATGCGGCGGCATGTGACGCAATGAGCGGATTACGCAATATAGAAACGACATTTGCTATAAATTTTGCATAAAGGAGGCTTTGCCATGGCGGAATATTTTCACTCTGTGACGCTGGACAGGGATAAGTGCAAAGGGTGTATCAACTGTATAAAACGCTGCCCGACCGAGGCGATTCGGGTGCGGGACGGCAAGGCCTACATTATGCCGGAGCGGTGTATTGACTGTGGGGAGTGCATTCGCATCTGCCCGCACCGCGCGAAAAAGGCGATTTATGATCCGCTGGATGTGATACAGAAGTATCCGTATGCAGTGGCGCTGGTGCCGCCCAGTTTTTATGGGCAGTTTAACAATTTGGAGGACCCGGACCTGGTGGTGGCGGCGCTGAAGGAAATGGGGTTTGCCGCGGTGTTTGACGTGGGCCGGGCAGCCGAGCTGGTGAGCGACGCGACCCGCCGGCTGATGGAGACCGGCGCGGTGCCAAAACCGGTGATTTCCTCCGCGTGCCCGGCGGTGCTGCGGCTGATTCGGGTGCGGTTTCCGGAGCTGATAGACCGGGTGCTGCCGATTATTGCGCCGGTGGAGCTGGCGGCGCGCATGGCGAAGGACGAGGCGGTGGCGGCGGGCCAAAAACGCGGGGATGTGGGCTGCGTGTTTATTACCCCGTGTCCCGCGAAGGTGACCGCCATGAAGATGCCGATAGGGTCCGGCAGGAGCGAGATAGATGCCGCGGTGGCAGCAAAAGAAGTGTACCCGGCGCTGCTGGGGCACATGAAAAAGGTGGAGGCGAACGAGGCGCCGCAAAGCGGGCGGATAGGCCTGGGGTGGGGAGAGTCTGGCGGGGAGGCCGCCGGGCTGCTGACCACCGATGCATATTTGGCGGCGGATGGGATAGAAAACGTGATACGGGTTTTGGAGGATTTGGAGGATGACAAGTACCAGAACCTGGAGTTTGTAGAGCTGGATGCCTGTGCCGGCGGGTGCGTGGGCGGCGTGCTGCAGGTGGAGAACCCGTATATTGCGAAGGCGAAGATAAAGAAGCTGCGCCGGTATATGCCGGTGAGCCTGAATCACCTGGAAGGGGCGCTGCCGCCGCAGATGTTGTGGGATGCGGATTTGGAGTATGCGCCGGTACTGGAACTGGGGAAAACAAAGCAGGAAAGCTTTGAAAAATACGAACAAATAGAGAAAATAATGGAAAAACTGCCGGGTTTGGACTGCGGAAGCTGTGGCGCGCCGACCTGCGAAACCTTTGCGGAGGATGTGGTGCGCGGGGATGCGGCGATGAATGACTGCGTGGTGCTGATGCGCAGGAAGCTGGAGACGCTGCTGCAAGACCGGAAAAAGGAAAAGAACAAAAAGAAAAAGTGAGGCCGGCAAGGGATGCCGGGTGAAAAAGATGCGGTGCGGTGGCGCGGATGTGCGTCACCGCGGTTTTGAAAGGAGGCGGTGGTGTGAAAACAGGGGAACTGGCGGGGATGCCGGATTTTGAGCTGGTGGTACGCGGTGAGGAGAAAGAGATAGAGACGGTGTACTGTGCGGACCTGCTGAGCTGGGCGATGAGCCGCGCGCCGGCGGACAGCGCCTGGTGCACGGTGATGGGGAATGTGAATGCGGTTGCGGTGGCGTCGCTGGCGGATGTGGCGGTGCTGGTGCTGTGCGAGGGCGCTGTGCTGGATGAGGATGCAAAAAGCAAGGCGGAAGAAAAAGGAATAAATATAGCGAAAACGACACTATCGGCGTTTGACGCAGGGGTGAAAATTGCCAAAGCGGCGAAAATTCTGCCGGAGTGAAAAAATCCTTATATTGCTCGGCAATTTAAGGAAAAAATCCGCATAGAGTAGATTTGATGCGACAGAGTGCTAAACAGAGAGAGCAAAAAGGAGGCAGGATGGGATGACCTATGATCTGCATATACATTCCTGTCTGTCGCCCTGTGCGGAGGATGATATGACCCCGGCGAATATAGCGGGGTTTGCCAAGCTGAACGGAATAGACGTGATTGCGGTGACCGACCACAACGCGGCGGACAACCTGCCGGCGGCGCAGAAGGCGTGTGATGCCTACGGAGTGCGGCTGCTGCCGGGGATAGAGGTGAACACGGCCGAGGAGATACACCTGCTGACTTACTTTAAAACGGTGGAGGCGGCGCTGGAAATGGGGCGGGAATTGTATGCGGCGTTGCCGGAGTTTCCCTATGATGCGCAGATTTGGGGACGGCAGATTGTTATGAATGAAAACGATGAAGAAGTAAGAAATGTGCAAAAGCTGTTGACCGGCGCGGTGCAGATGGATGTATATGCAGTGAAGGCGCTGTGCGACCGCCTGGGCGGTGTGGCGGTGCCGGCGCACGTGGACAAGGACAGTTTTTCCTTGTTGTCGGTGCTGGGGTTTGCGCCGGAGGATTTGCCGTTTGAGGCATTTGAAGTGAAGCGGCCGGAGCATAATTTGCAGATGCTTTTGGAGACGGGGCGGCTGCCGAAGGCGGCGAAAATCGTGACGTCGTCGGATGCGCACCAGCTGCAGGATATTGCGGAGCACCCGCGGGAGCTGGCGGAGGATAGCTGCTTGTGGCGGCTGCTGGGGTGAGGGAAAGAAAAAAGGCACCGACGCGGCGGTGTCTTTTGGTTTTTTATGGGGAAGGTATTTTGGTGTGGGGAGACAAAGGCCGATTGCAAAAGAGAGCGATGGCCCATTGGCCTAGCCGCCGCCGAGCATGTGCTCAATGAAGATTTTCAGGCCGATGCCGACCAGCACGGTGCCGCCGAGGATCTGGGCCCAGTCCCCCAAAAGCAGGCCAAACTTCCGCCCGAGGAGGCTGCCGACGAGGCAACAGACGAAGGTTGTGAGGGTGATGACCGCGGCGGCGCCCCAGATGCCCACCGAGAGCGCGGCGAAGCTGATGCCGACGGCCAGTGCGTCGATGCTGGTGGCGAGCGCCTGTACCAGCAGGGTTTTGAAGGTGAAGCGGGCGTCCACCGGGCAGGCCTCGGGATGGCGCAGGGCGCGAATGCCCTCGTACACCATTTTACCGCCGATGAAGCCCAGCAGAATGAAGGCGAGCCAATGGTCGAACGTGCCGATGAAGCCGCCGATGAGCCGGCCGGCGAAAAAGCCGATGATGGGCATGATGCCCTGGAAAATGCCGAAGCTGGCGGAGGTTACCAGGGCCCAGCGCGGGGATAGATTTTTGTAACACATGGCGTTGGAGATGGATACCGCGAAAGCATCCATGGAAAGGCCAAGGGCGAGGACAAACAGGCCAAGAGCAGACATGGTGGAACCTCCTTTTACCGGGGCAAAAAAGCTGGGTGAAGGATAGATGAAAGCATAGTATAGCGGGTTTGCGGGGAAAATGCAAGAGAAGAATTTTGGAGTGAAAAGAGAGGGTTTTTGCGCGAAAAGATAGGGGCGGAATGTGCCGGATATAAGGGGGCAGAAGTGGGGTTTTGGGGCGGCACGGGGAAACCCGGGCGAAAGGATGGGCCGGACAGACAAAGAGAATGCCGGCGGGCGGTGCGTCGCAAAGAAGATATGCGGGAGATACTTTTTGTGTTTTTGGGATGGGTGTGGTACAATATGTATAGGTAATTTGGCCAAAAAGAGTTTTAAAATACAAATAGTGGCGATGCGGAACAAAAGTGAAAATTTGCATAGTGTGTGGATTTTCGTGGCCGGGAAGGCGATGTTTTGTATAAACGCCAAAAAAGCCGGGCTGGCCGCAGGACGGCAACAGGCAGTGAACGCTGCCGGGGCCGAAACTGTTCGCGCAGGCAAGGTGTGGACAGGAAAAATTTAAGAAGAACGGATCGATACAATTCATGCGATTTGACGAACTGACGTTAATACCGCCGCTGCTGCGGGCGGTGGAGGAGGCGGGGTACCAAACGCCCAGCCCCATACAGGAAAAGGCGATTCCGTCGGTGCTGACCGGGCGGGATTTGTTGGCGTGCGCCCAGACCGGAACCGGGAAAACGGCGGCATTTGCGCTGCCGATTTTGCAGTTGCTGACTGCCTGCGCGCCGGAGAGAAAAAACGCGATACGCGTGCTGGTGCTGACGCCGACGCGGGAGCTGGCGCTGCAGATAGAGGAAAGTTTTGAGATGTATGGGAAGTATCTGCCGTTGCGCGCGGCGGTGATTTTTGGCGGCGTGGGGCAGAACCCCCAGGTGGAACAGCTGCGGCGCGGAGTGGATATTTTGGTGGCGACACCCGGACGGCTGAATGATTTGATTGGCCAAGGGCACGTGAAGCTGGACGCGGTGGAGGTATTTGTCCTGGACGAGGCGGACCGCATGCTGGACATGGGGTTTGTGCAGGATGTGAAAAAAGTGCTGAAAAAACTACCGGATAAAAAGCAAACACTGCTGTTTTCTGCCACAATGCCGGCGGAGATAGTGGAGCTGGCGAACGGACTGCTGCATCAGCCGGTGAAGGTGTTTGTGACGCCGGTGTCCAGCACGGTGGAAAGCATTGACCAGACATTGTACAAGGTGGACAAGGTCAACAAGCGCAAGCTGCTGGCACAGCTGCTGCGCGCGCCGGACGTGGACAGCGCGCTGGTGTTTACCCGCACAAAGCACGGCGCGGACAAGGTGGCGCGGGATTTGGCGCGGGATGGGATTCCGGCGATGGCGATACACGGGAACAAGAGCCAGAACGCACGGCAGGGCGCCTTGGCGCGGTTTAGGGACCGCCAGGTGCGGGTGCTGGTGGCGACCGATATTGCGGCGCGAGGGCTGGATATCAGCGAATTATCGCATGTGATTAACTATGACCTGCCGAACGTGCCGGAGACCTATGTGCACCGCATTGGGCGCACCGGGCGTGCCGGGCGCGGTGGGGTGGCGATTAGTTTTTGTTGTTTTGATGAGCTGCCGTATTTAAAGGATATTGAGCGGCTGATAGGTTTTGCGGTGCCGGAAGTGAAGGACCATGCGTGGCCGATGCAGGTGTTTGAGGCGGCCGAAAAGAAACAGGGACGGCAAGGGCAGGGCGGCAATACACAGGAGAAGCAGAGCCGCGGCGATGCGGGAAAAGGTGCGGAGGAAGCGGGCAGGAACAAGCGGCAAAAGGCCGCGGCCAAAGGGAATGGCAACGCGCAGAAAGAGAAAGTGGCCGGGCAAAAAGCCGGTGCGGCAAAGCCGGCTGCGGCGAAAAAGCCGATGCCGCTGGTGGACGTGCCGAAGGAAAAGTACGCATTGCGGGAGGACCGTGTGGAAGTGGCTGCGCGAGAAGCGCAGCAGCGCGGGCAGCCACAAAGCGGTGCGGGCAAACAGGAAAAGAAAAACCGTGCACAGAATGCGCGGGGCAAGCAAGCGGGAAACAGCCGCGGAGAGTATAACCCTTATGAGAACCGGTCCGGCGGAAAGGCGATCGTGACCAGAAAGCCGATTTGGAACACCGAGCCGGCGGGGGCGGAAAAGAACGACGCGGCAAACAAAGAAGGAGATGCGAATATGGGCCGTAACAACAGGCGGCGCGGCGGCAGAGGCCGTGGCGGAAAAAACCGCAACGAACAGGGCCAGAACCATGGAAATGGCGAACAGAAGGCCCAGGGCGCCAAGCAGAATGAGAACGGTGTGTTTGACTTTTCTGAGGAAGAGCTGGCGCAGGATGATTCTTTGAAGGTGATTAGCCGGACGAACAGTGAAGTGAAGTATGCGAACTTTGAGGATTTTTTGAAGCACCAGTAAGCGTGGCATTGGCGCAGCGCAGGGCATACGATGTATTTTGAGTTTTAGATGTGTTTGACGCAAGGTGTTGTGATAGGTAGAGTGCCGGGATGCCTGTACAAGGAAAGGCCGCCGCGAAAGGGAGGCGTGTGATGCGCAGGACAGCCATTTTGATTATGATGGTGGGTTTTTTGTTTGCGTATTTTTCGCTGGAAGTGGCGGGGATAGACCTGCTGATAGACGCGGTGGGCTTTTTGCTGGTGTGGAACGGTGTGCGGGTGCTGGCCCGGCAGGAAAACGGATTTGGGTTCAGCGGGCCGGTGTGTTTGGCGCTGGTAGGCATATGCGCGCTGCAGCTGTTTTTTGACGGCACGGTGGGCCAGGTGCTGGCGGTATTGCGCGCGGTGGCGGAAGTGGTGCTGTATGCCATGATGCTGCGGGGTTTTTGGCGGGCGCTGCGTACCGGCGGCGGGAAGGCGGACCCGGTGCTGGCGGCGGTGGCGTTTGGCGGGTGTATGCTGGCAGCGGTGGTGCCGCCGCTATGGTTTTTGATAGGCGCGCACCCGGCGGTGTGGACCGGCCTGTGGTGGATGGCGACCGCGCTGCACACGGCGATGCTGCTGGAACTGTGGCGGTGTGCGGTGGTGCTGCATGAGAAGGATGCCGCAGGGTAAAGCGGGACGGAAGATGCGGTGGAGCCCAGCCGGAAGCCGGGGCGGAATGGCGCGATAGGCCGCAGCAGAATTTGAAGATGAACACGAAGAGAAACGCCTCTACAAAATTTTCTTGTTTTGTTGTGGGTTGTTTGCTATACTAAGGTAACTTTAAAGCAGGTTGATTTTTGAAAGTACGTGAATGGCGGATTTTTGCTGCGCAAGAATACAGGAGCGCGCAGGGTGCGAGGACCACGAAAAACGCCGGAAAGGATGGTTTGGCATGGGTGCGCTGAAGGCAATGGAGAATGTGTATTGGGTGGGTGCTTTGGACAAGGACCTGCGCATTTTTGATATTATAATGTATACCGAGAAGGGCACGACCTATAACGCGTTTATTGTGAAGGGGACGGAGAAAACGGTCTTGTTCGAGACGGTGAAGGACAAGTTTTTTGATGAACTGGTGAGCAATATTAAAGAAGTGTGCGACCCGGCAGAGATAGATTATATTGTAGTGGACCACACCGAGCCGGACCATACCGGCAGCATGAAGAAGATGCTGGAGCTGGCGCCGAACGCCACCGTGCTGGGTGGACAGACCGCCATCACGTTTCTGAAAGAGATTGTGAACGAGCCGTTTAAGCACCAGGTGGTGACCGAGAAGGATGCCATAGATATTGGCGGGATGACGCTGCAGTTTATGTCGGTGCCGATGCTGCACTGGCCGGACAGCATTTTCACCTATATCCCGGAGATAAAAGCGCTGTTTACCTGCGATAGCTTTGGGTGCCATTATGCCGACGAGCGGGTGTTTAACGACGCCATGGCGGACGACGGGGATTTTACCGACGCATATAAGTACTATTTTGATATGATTATGGGGCCATACAAGTACCCGCATATGGCAAATGCCCTGGAGAGGATTCGCAATTTGCCGATAGAGTTTATTGGCAACGGGCACGGGCCGGTGCTGCGCAGTGACATTGGCAAGTATATTGAAATGTACCGCGCGTGGAGCCAACCGGCGAAAAAGACGGAAAAGAACGTGGTGATCGTGTATGTTTCGGCATATGGGTATACCCGCAGTTTGGCGCAGGCGATAGAAAAAGGGCTGCATATGGGCGGCATAAAACAGGTGGAGATGTATGACCTGGTTACCGACCCGATGGACAAGGCAAAAGCAGCGGCGGATACCGCCGACGGACTGCTGATAGGCAGCCCGACCCTGGTAGGGGACGCACTGCCGCCGGTGTATGAGGTGATGATAGGGCTGAACCCGGTGATCCACCGCGGAAAGTTTGCGGGGGCGTTTGGCAGCTATGGCTGGAGCGGCGAAGCGGTGCACAACATTACCGCGCGGCTGGAGCAGCTGCGCATGAACCTGCCGGTGCCGGGGATTCGCGTGCGGCTGAACCCGACGGCGGAGGATTTGGCGATGGCGCAGAAGTTTGGCGAGGATTTTGCGCGGGCCATGCTGGAGGGCTGAGGCAGTTTTTTTAAAGGTTTGGAATAGGAGAACGTTTTTTGGTGCCGGGGGCACCCCTGGATGCGCATGAGCGGGATGGTTTGGCGGTGTGCCCGCCAAAACGCCGGCTGTGTGATATAAAAAAGTAATGTAAGGGAGGCAACGAAGATGAAAAAATGGCGTTGTTTGGTATGCGGTGCAGAGTTTGAAGGGGATACCCCGCCGGATGTTTGCCCGATTTGCGGAGCGAGTGGACCGGAGAACTTTGAAGAAGTGACCGAGTGATAGGACGCAAAAGCTGCTGCAATGAGTGCGGGGGAGCTTCCTTCGTGGGGATTGCAGCAGCTTTTTTGATATGTGCTGATGGAGAGGAACTGGCTGGCAGGATAGAACGAGCTATAACTGCCGGGTGAGATAGTGGTAAAGATAAGATGGGCGGGTGATTGCCGGGTGTCAATCTCCGGGGCGGAAAGTGGAAGGGATGCACCAGGCGCGATGTGGCCGTGAGGATTGACAGGCGGGAGATGGCGGCAGTGCCGTGCAAGCCAAAGGAGGCAAGGCGTGAAAAAGTGGAAATGCACCGTGTGTGGAAAAGTATTTGAAGGGGATGCGCCGCCGGCGCCGTGCCCGGTATGTGGGGCGGGAGAAGAAGCGTTTGTGCTGCTGGAGGCGACGCTGCCCACGCGCTGGCGGTGCAGCGTGTGTGGCAAGATATTTGAGGGAGAAACACCGCCGGTGCCATGCCCTGTATGTGGGGCGGGGAGAGAGGCGTTTGAAGCGATAGAGACAGAAAAAACATATTATAAAAAAGACACAGAGGATAAATTTGTTTTGATTGGCGGCGGTGTGGCGGCGGTGGAGGCGGCCAAGGCGATTCGCCAGCGGAACAAAACCGCGCGGGTGACCATAGTGAGCGGGGAAGATCATTACCCGTATAACCGGCCGGCGCTGAGCGACGTGGTGGCGGATGGGTTGTCCTTTGCGAATCTGCTGCTGGAAGAAGAGGCGTTTTATGCGGACAGCCACCTGGAGGTGAAGATGGGCCGCGAGGTGGTGGCGGTGGACACCGCGAAGAAAGTGGTGCGCCTGGCGGACGGGGAAGAACTGCCGTATACCCGGCTGCTGCTGGCGATGGGCGCGGTGCCGTTTAACCCGATACAGCGGCAGGACGGCGCGATTCCGGTGGGGGTGCTGCGGTGTTTTGAAGATGCGATGGCGCTGGCGGAAAACGCGCGCGGGAAGCGGGTAGTGCTGGTGGGTGGCGGCATATTGGGGCTGGAGGCCGCGGTGGCGCTGCGAGAAATAGGGTGTTTTGTTACGGTGGTGGAGTTTGCGCCACGGATTTTGCCGCTGCAGACCGACGAGGAAGTATCCCGCATGCTGGCGGCGAAGCTGGAGGCGCTAGGGGTTCGCCTGATGTGTGGCATGTCGGTGACGGCGGCGACCCCGCACGGCGTGGTGCTGAAAGATGGCGCGGAGCTGGCGGCGGAGTATGTGCTGGCCAGCATGGGGGTGCGCAGCAACGTGGCCCTGGCGCAGGCACTGGGGCTGGTGGTGGAGCGCGGGATTGTGGTGGATGAATATATGCGTACCAGCATGCCAGACGTTTGGGCGGCAGGGGACTGCGCGGAGTTTGACGGACGGGTGCAGGCGATGATGGGCGCGGCCAGTTCCATGGGCAGTGTGGCGGGCGCGGCGATGGCGGGGGACGAACGGGTGCCATATACGCCGTTTGTACCGGCGACTTTCTTTGAGTGTCCGGGATTTTCGCTGTTCAGCGTGGGGGCGGCAAAGGAAGACGCACAGGAGACGGCGGTGTACCGGAACGAGCATACCGGCGCATACCGGCGATTGTTTTTTGAAAACGGGAAGCTGACCGGCGCGCTGTTTGTGGGGAAAAATCCCGGCGCAAAGGCGCTGGCTGCGCTGGTGGCGGGCCTGCCGCCGGAAGAGGCGGTGCAGCTGCTGGTATAGCAGTGCGGGTGCTGGCGGTGTTTTTTAAAGGTGCTGCCGGCGCAGAGAGCCTGGGTTTTGCGGTTCATTTCATTACCGGCGCGTACGATACATAAATGCCGGAGATACGGATTTTTTCCATGAGAGAGAGCCGAGAGGATGGCAGGACGGCGGTGGCAGACAAAGCGAGAAATGAAATAAGGGGGAAAGGCAGCAGTATGCGCAAGCAAAAAAATGAACCGGCAAAGGCGCAGAAAGTGCTGCAGACACCGGCAGGGGCGGTGGAGTATACCCTGGTGCGCAAAAGGGTGCGGAACCTGAACCTGCGGGTGAGGGCCGATGGGCAGGTGATGGTGTCGGCGCCGATGCGTATGCCGGAAGCAGAGATAGAGATTTTTTTGGAGGACAAAGCGGGGTGGATAGAAAAAAACCGGCGGCAGATGCTGGAAAAGCCGGTGCCGATGCCCTGCCGGTATACCAAAGAAGAGTGTTTAGAGATTTTTACCGCGGTAAGTGACGCGGTGTTTCCGCTGTTTGCGGACCTGCTGCAGGGGAAGAAACCGGTGATACGTGTGCGGGAGATGAAGACCCGGTGGGGGGTGTGTAACGTGAAAAAGCGTACCATTACCCTGAACATGCGGCTGGCGGAAAAACCGCGCGCGGCGCTGGAGTATGTGGTGCTGCATGAGTATGTGCATTTCCTGCACCCGAACCACCAGGCCCCATTTCATGCAGAAATGGCACGATTGATGCCGGATTATCGCGAACGGCGAAAACTGCTGAAAGTGGAAAATGTGTGATATTTTTAGATGATACGTTTAATTTTCGCCAGAACATGGCGAGGTGCATAAGGGCGGGAACAAAGACACGAGAGGAATTCACAATGGGTGTGGAATCCGGAGCCAAACAAAAAAACATACTATTATAAATTTTTTATAGATTGATTGCTATTTCAGTGAAACTGCGGTACAATAAGTTTTAGTATATTGTGGCGAAGGAGGAGATTCCATGGCAGGCGCGATGTTGCTGCGCAAGCAGGATTATGAGGGAGGAACCACCCGCGATGTGGCGGCGGGCAAGATTCCCAGTGCGGCGCGTGAGGTGTATGAGCTGATTTGCGTCACCGAGGGTTCGGCGGAGTATTGGGTGGAGGACCAGCACTATAAGCTTTTGAAGGGGGACGTGCTGCTGATTCCCATTGGTGTGATGGTGGGCGGCAGCCTGAAAGCCAAGGGCTGCCCCTTTGGCCGGCATGGGGTGTGGATGTCCCGCCGGTTTATGACCTTTTTGCAGCTGCAGGATGACGAGGCGGCGTATGCGTTTGAACGTGCGGCAAAAGATAGACGGTATTTGCTGCGGTTGTCGGACGAGGCATATGAGCCGCTGCGGGAAGATTTTGAAAAAATGGTGAGCGAGTGCGGCGAAAGCTGCCTGAACGCGGAGTTGTCTACCAAGGCGCGGTTGTCGAACCTGTGGGTGCGTATTAACCGGTTGGTGGAAGAACACGGGGAAGCGGTGCTGGTGGCCGGGGATGAAAACCGACTCTCGCCGGTGCTGAGCTATATTCACACCAACTGCACCCAGCCGCTGACGGTGGAAAAGCTGGCGGAAGAATTTGACTATAGTCCGTCTCATTTGGCGCATAGCTTTAAAAAGCAGATGGGGACATCGCTGTATCATTACGTGCTGCTGCGCCGGCTGCAGATAGGGCGTGAGGCGATGCTGAGCGGGATTCCGGTGAAGGAAGCGTACCAGAAGTGCGGGTTTGGAGATTATGCGGGATTTTACCGTGCGTTTACCAAGGAGTTTGGCTTGTCGCCGCAACAGTATAAGAAAAAGAACCAGTGACAGGTTTGGTTTATAAGATGAAAAGGGAAAGTCCCGCGGCCGGTGGCCGCGGGACTTCTGTGTGTATATGGGTTATGCGGGGCGCGACTATGGCTGTAGGTGGGTGATGTCCCGCGGGAACAGCGAAGCCTGGCGGATGTTGGGCAGGTCGCACAGTTTCATGACCAGGCGCTCCAGCCCGATGCCAAGCCCGCCGTGCGGTGGCAGGCCCACCCGGTGTACGCCAATGTAGCTTTCAAACTGGGCGGGGTCCAGCCCGCGGGCGGTGAGTTTTTCCACCTGCCGGTCATACTCATGAATGCGCTGGCCGCCGGTGGTAATTTCGAGGCCGCGTAAGAGCAGGTCGAAACTGAGGGTTTCGCCGGGGTGCTGCGGGTCGTCCATGACATAGAAGGGACGCTTGCCACCGGGGAAATGGGTGACAAAAACAAACTCTCCTTCGCCTTTTTCTTTATAGTAATCGCAGAGAAGGACCTCGTCCTCTGGGGTGAGGTCGCCTTTATTTTTGCCGCCGCCGAGGGTTTTGAGCAGTGCCAGCGCGTCCGCGAAACGGATGACCGGAACCTCACCGATCTGTGGCAGGGTGACGTTCAGCATTTTTAATTCGGGGGCGTAGCGTTCCTGCAGCACCTGCATGACATAGCGCAGCATAGCGATTTCGACCTGCATGACCTCTTCCATGCCGTCGATAAAGCCCATTTCAAAGTCCAGCCCGATGTATTCGTTCAGGTGGCGGCTGGTGTTATGCAGTTCCGCCCGGTAGACGGGGCCGACCTCGAACACGCGGTCGAAGAAGGCGACGGCGGTTTGCTTATAGAACTGCGGGCTTTGGGTGAGGGTGGCGGACTGGCCAAAATAATCCAGCCGGAACACCTCGGCACCGCCCTCGGCCGAGACGCCGACGATTTTGGGCGAGTGGATTTCCACAAAGCCATGGGCCAGCATGAATTCCCGGAAGCCGGAGACGACCCCCTCGCTGATGCGGAACACGGCGCGTTCTTTGGGGTGGCGCAGTGCGGCGGTGCGGTACTCCAGGTTGGTGCCGAGGGTGGCCTTCAGGTTGCGGTCGGCCAGGTTCAGGGGAGAAGGCTCCGCCGGGCGGTTCAGGATGCGGAAATCATCCAGCAGAACCTCGACGCCGTTTGCGGCGCGGGGTTCCGGCCGGACGGTGCCGGTGACCTCTGCCGCGTCGCCGATGGCGATTTCGTGGCGAGGGGTGCGGCAAATTTCCTTGTCCCATACGGTTTGGAACAGGTAGCGGCCGGTGCGCAAGATGATGAAAGATATGCCGCCGAGCTCCCGAATATTATGGACGGTGCCGCGAAAAGTGACCTTCTCGCCTTCTTTGGCGGCCAGGTCCGCAGGCTCCGGTGCTTGCCAGAGGAAATCTCCTTTGATGCCCATTGTTTTTCATCCTCGTTTCCAGTGATTGAAGCAGATTAAGCAAACGTAGGGGATGTGGATTCGGTAAGGGGAACAGTGTTTGCTTGATTTGCTCGAAAGATATGCTGCATGGTTATGATTGTAACAGAGATATTTTATCAAATACTGGTGCGGATGGCAAGGGAGGGGCGCCGGAGATGGCGTGCCGAGGAAGGTGATATTGCAAGCGTGGGGGGCGGGGTCCCGGGTGCTGTGTGGCGGGAGGGGTGCGGCAAGTGGGAAAGAAGGAGTCATGACCACCCGCTCAGCGGGTGGCTTGTACAGCGCCTAGAAGGCGCTGGTACCGGCTGGCGCCCGAGGGCGCACTGAAAAGGTCATTCCTCTCGCATCTCATGCCCCACCGCCGTTGAAACGGCAATGATTATCTTT
>JAVBPZ010000017.1:0-18808 GCA_031549285.1 Oscillospiraceae bacterium
AAACTGCTCTTTTTTAGCTCATTGGTAACTGATAGCCGCTTTATTAACACAAAGGGCAAGGGCCTTACAGCTAAAGCAAAGGGCAGTCCGACCACCGGCATAGCCGGTGGTGTTCTCGTGCTAAAGCACAACCCACAAAAAAACCATCCCCGCCAAAACAGCGGGGATGGTTTTTTACTTTCTTTTGCTGCTTCACGCAAAACACGAAGCATCCAAACAAATCTTACGCGGTGGGACCCTGCGGTGCCTGCGGATCCTGTGGTGCTACTGGGGGAGGCATTGCTGCCGCCTGGCCCGCCATGCCTTTCAGCTGGAACGCGCCAATCAGGTACAGAATGGGCAGCGCCAAGCCAAGAACCAGGGAGAAGTAGTTTAGCCCAGTACCGCTGAAAAGGTTCATGATGGTGGAAATGCCAACCATGACAATAATAATGATGCCAAAAATAATGCAGGGCATTGCTTTGTCCGGCTGCTGCCAGTTTTTGGCGCCCAGAATGCCGGCCACCAGCTGCACCACCGCAGCAATCAAAGTAACAGCAACTGCCGCCAGTATGATCATCGCACCAACGCCGCCCAGCAGCGCCAGCGCTGCAACCAGAGCCAAAACAGCAAGAACAATACTTAACCCGCCGCCGATAATGTTCAGAATACCCGTAACCTGCAACAACCTTGAACCCTGTTTCATACTGTACATCTCCTCTTCACAATCAATAATATATTTAAAGGCATTGCGCCTCTAAATCCACCGGCAATATCCCCAGGCCAACAGCGTTACGGCACATTCGCCGCGTACCCATCCGTTACACAGTGATTATACCATATATCCCCCCCAGCGCAAACAATTTTTTGTCGCACAAACGCAAAGGCTATTTCTATTCATTCGCCGGCCTTATCACCCGCATCTACCCTGCCTTGTCCGGTACGTTTCCCTTCTGTATCCTTCACAGAAGAAAAGGCACTTGCTTCGCCAGGGAAGAAAGTATTGACAAAACCCTACCGTGCCTTTATAGTTACTCTTGTGTGTCAGCATCTATCTTGTGTAAGCATGGAATACTGCACAGCCGGTACCGGCGGTACAAATGTACGCCGCCATAGCATTCCCCGCTTACCTGAATGAACCCCCTGATTGCGGCGGCGTTTTTTGGCCGTCTCTGTCAAGGGGTTCCGTGAACAGAAGGCCCCCACGACACAATGCGCCACGCCATCTGTTCCACGCAAAAAAAGGCCGCCGAAACGGCGCGCCTTGCCTGCGCTGTAAATACCGCTGTAGCTGTGTTTTGGCAACCGCTGAACAACCGCCCTCTCTGTCGGGCCTTGTTCCCACCGTTTCCATTACATGGTGTAACAAACCTTTTGCGGGGTGGTGTTCCAAGCAGTGCAGCCCTCGGTTGGCAGGTCACGCTTCGCCACCCGGGGAAAAATCCGCAAAGGGGGATGCAACCTATGGAACCATCTATCATCGTATCATTGCAGGACATTGTTGTAGATTTTGACGAGGAAGCGGTGCTCAGCGGCCTGTCGCTGGATATCCACGACGAGGAGTTCGTTACGCTGCTGGGTCCGTCGGGTTGTGGTAAAACCACCACCCTGCGGGTCGTTGCCGGCTTCCTTTCGCCAAAATCCGGCAGTGTCTTTTTTGACGGCAAAAACATCACCGCGCTGCCGCCGTACAAGCGGCCGGTGAACACCGTGTTCCAAAAATACGCCCTGTTCCCACACCTGAATGTGTTCGAGAACGTGGCCTTTGGCCTGCGGCTGAAAAAGCTGCCGGAAAAAGAAATTCGCGAAAAAGTGCTGGAAATGTTGGACTTGGTGGGCCTGCGCGGGTTCGAGCGCCGCGGCACCGAGCAACTTTCCGGCGGCCAGCAGCAGCGGGTGGCCATCGCCCGCGCGCTGGTAAACCAGCCGAAGGTACTGCTGCTGGACGAGCCGCTGGGCGCGTTGGACCTGAAACTGCGCAAGGAAATGCAAACCGAACTAAAACGCATCCAGCAACAGCTGAACATCACCTTTGTATACGTCACCCACGACCAGGAGGAAGCTCTCACCATGTCCGACACGGTGGTGGTCATGAACAAAGGCGTCATCCAGCAGATTGGCAGCCCAGAGGATATCTACAACGAACCTCTAAACGCTTTCGTGGCGGACTTCATTGGCGAGAGCAATATTTTTGACGGCATGATGCCGCGGGATTTCCTGGTGGAGTTCGCCGGCCAAACCTTCACCTGTGTGGACGCGGGTTTCGCGCCGAACGAACTGGTGCAGGTTGTGGTGCGCCCGGAGGACGTACAGGTGGTGCCGCCGGTAGAGGGCCAGCTCACCGGTGTGGTGCGCACCCTCATTTTTAAAGGCGTGCATTTCGAGATGCTGGTGGAGCAGGCCGGTAACGAATGGATTATCCAGTCCACCGTGGCCAGCCAGCCCGGGGAACTGGTGGGCATGAACCTCAGCCCGGACGCCCTGCACATCATGCACCGCAGCGAGGAGGTGGATTCCTTTGACCCAGAAGAGGAATAAGACCACCTCCACACCGTATATCGCGTGGATGGTCATCTTCACCATACTGCCGCTGCTGTTGGTCATTTACTTTGCCTTCACCGACAAAAACGGTCACCTCACCATCGCCAACATCACCGGCCTTGGCAACTATGTCTCGGTCTTTTTCATCAGCCTCATTTTGGCCATCATTGCCACCGTCATCTGTCTCATCATCGCGTACCCGGTCAGCTTCATGCTGTCCCGCCTGCGCGCCGGCCGCCAGGGCATTTTGCTCATGCTGGTCATGCTGCCCATGTGGATGAACTTCCTGCTGCGCACCTATGCCTGGATGAGCCTGCTGGAGCGCAACGGCCTTATCAACCGCGCGCTGGGGCTCATCGGCCTGGGCCCGTTTGAAATGATAAACACCGCCGGCGCGGTGGTGCTGGGCATGGTGTATAACTACCTGCCCTATATGATTCTGCCGCTGTACACCGTGATGGTAAAAATAGACAACAGCATCATCGAGGCCGCCGAGGACCTGGGCGCCGGCACCATGAAAAAGCTTACCCGGGTGCTGATCCCGCTGTCAAAGCCCGGCATCCAGACCGGCATCACCATGGTGTTTGTGCCGTCCATCTCCACCTTCATCATTTCCAAAATGCTGGGCGGCGGCAACTTCTGGCTCATCGGCGACCTTATTGAAAGCCAGTTCCTGGGCAACAGCTATAACTATAACCTGGGCAGCGCCATGAGCCTGGTGCTTATGGTGGTGGTGCTCTTGTGCATGAGCGTCACCGGCGGCTTTGACTCGGAAGACATCGAGGGGGTGATCTGATGGGTAAAGTATTAAAACGCGTCTACCTGGTTCTGCTGTTCTCGTTTTTGTATATCCCCATCGCGGTCATGATTGTCTTCAGCTTTAATGCCTCCAAAAGCCGCACGGTGTGGGGTGGTTTCACCTTCAGCTGGTACGGCGAGCTCTTCCGCGACCAGGCGGTGCTCAGCGCCCTGGCGCTCAGTGTGGTGCTGGCGCTGGTGTCGGCCTTGCTGGCCACGGTGGTGGGCACCATGGCGGCGGTGGGCATAAACCGCATGCGCCGCGGCCCGCGGGGGCTGGTCATGAATATCAGCTACCTGCCCATCGTAAACCCCGAAATCATCACCGGCGTGTCCATGATGCTGTTGTTTGTGGTCATGAAAAACGGCCTGCTGGCGCTGGACCCAAATGAAGCAGGGGCCCTCGGCTGGATGGCGCGCAACCTCATCGGCCTGCCCAGCCTGCTCATTGCGCACATCACCTTCAACCTGCCGTATGTGCTGTTCAATGTTTCCCCCAAACTGCGCCAGATGGACGTGCGCCTGTACGAGGCCGCGCTGGATCTGGGGTGCAACGAACGGCAGGCCTTCTTTAAGGTAGTGCTGCCGGAAATCATGCCCGCCGTTTTTTCCAGCTTCCTCATCTGCCTCACCTATTCTATCGACGACTTCACCATCAGCTACTTCACCGCGGGCAACCTGCAAACGCTGCCCATCGCCATCTACTCCATGACCCGCAAAAAAGTCAGCCCGGAAATAAACGCTTTGTCGGCCATCATGTTCCTGGCAATCCTTACTATTATTTTGATCGCAAACTACCGCGAAAGCGCCGGCGAGCGAAAACGCCGGAAGGCGCAGATACTGGCGGCGCGCGAAAACAGCTAAAAATCAGGCACCAAAAGAACGCATTGCGTTGTCAGTTTCAAAAACGCGTGGCGGTTACATATTATATATATGCGCCCTTGCGCGTTTTTCCACTTCCTGGCACTGCATCTCTTTTTTGCGCCTGATTCTTCTGCCACACATCATGAATTTGGTATCACGGAGGAAAAAATGAAAACAAAACGCATTATCGCGGCGCTGGCCGCACTGCTGCTGGCGGTACTGCCGCTGGCGGCCTGCGGCGGCAGCACCGCCCCCGCTGGGGTGGACATCGCCCCCGGGTATGACTACACCCGTTTCATGGACGACGGCATCGTGCTGAACGTATACAACTGGGGCGAGTACATCTCCACCGGCACCGACGGCGAAAGCATGGACGTAAACGCCG
This sequence comes from Oscillospiraceae bacterium, assembly GCA_031549285.1. Taxonomy (GTDB): domain Bacteria; phylum Bacillota; class Clostridia; order Oscillospirales; family Ruminococcaceae; genus JAAYCI01. The sequence continues at coordinate 4,568 of JAVBPZ010000017.1, forward strand.
AGTTCGAGGCGCTCACCGGCATCCGGGTGAACTATACCACCTTCGACACCAACGAGGCCCTGTATGCCAAGCTGAAAAGCGGCGGCGCCAATTACGACGTTATCATCCCGTCGGACTATATGATTGGCAAAATGATCAACGAAGATATGCTTTCCCCGCTGAACTTTGCCAACATCCCAAACTACGGCATGATTGGCGACGCCTACAAAAACCAGACATATGACCCGGCAAACACTTACAGCGTACCGTACATGTGGGGTTATGTCGGCATCATTTACAACACCACCATGGTGGACGGCACGGTGGACAGCTGGGATATCCTGTGGGACGAAACCTACAGCGGCAACATCCTGATGTTCGACAACTCCCGCGACGCATTCGGCATCGCCGCCAAAAAGCTGGGCATGCCCATCAATCCCACCACCGACGCGGAAATTAACCAACAAGCCTCGGAACTGGCCGCGCAAAAACCCCTGGTGCAGGCATATGTCATGGACCAGATCTTTGATAAAATGGAAGGCGGCGAAGCCGCGGTAGCACCCTACTACGCGGGCGACGCCATCACCATGATGGAAGAAAACCCGGATCTTGCGTTTGCTATCCCGAAGGAAGGCACCAACTATTTCATCGACGCCATGTGCGTTCCCAAAGACAGCACCAACCAAGAGGCCGCCGAAATGTACATCAATTTCCTGTGCGAGACACAGGTCTCCATGGCAAACAGCCTGTACATCGGCTACTCCACCCCACAGGAGGACGCGGAAGAGGCCATGCCGGAAGAGGTAAAGAACAACCCCATTGCCTACCCCAGCGCGGAACAGCTGGCCAACATGGAAACCTTTAATGTGCTGCCGGACGAGCTGAACACCCAGATGGACAAGGCGTGGAGCGATATGCGCGGCGGGACAGAGGCCGGCAACGGCTGGCTGATTCCGGTGTTCTTGGCGGTTGCCATCGCGCTGGTGGTCATCATCGTCTGGCGCAGCAAGGCAAAGAAAAAGCGCAATGAGTATTGAGTAGCCTTTATACTTTTCCACAGTTATAAAATGCGAGGGCCGGAAAACCGGCCCTCGCATTCTGCTTTCTGCTATTTTCCCAGCTTCTTTTTAATATCACGCTGCGCCTTTTCTGCGGTATCCTTCACGTCATTGGACACTTTTTTTGCCTTGGCCTTCACCGCCAGCTCTACTTCTTCTTCTTTATCCGACAGCTTTTCTTTCCAGTCGCGCTCGTTTATCACGTCTGCCATTTGAAAAACCCTCCTGACTATTTTTTTATTACCGCCCAAAACGGCAACAACAGTATACCAGCAATCATTGTCGATTGTTGTTGCTTCCCTTTTATTTAAAGAATTGTTTACATATTTTTCAAATAGATGGCTTTTCGCCCTGCTGTGGCAGCATACCACACCATAGGGCTGCTCGCCTGGGCATGCAATGCGAAAAAAAATCAAATCATATCATCGCCAAATATTTCCGCCTTACAGGCGTTTCGCCAGTTTCAGCCTTGACACATAGGCTGACACCCTGTAATATGTACTACATGATGTAGAACAAACTACTTCCTGTAGCGTGAATGAAAGGAGCCCACAATGCGCGAACAAAAGCTTTCCGAGGCCGAAGGCTATATCATGGGCTGGTTCTGGGAAAAAGGCGAAATGAAAGCGGACGACCTGGCCGCGCTGGTGGCCGCGCGCGGCTGGAAGCGCAGCACACTGCTCACTTTTTTAAGCCGTCTGGAGGACAAAGGCATGCTGGCGGTGGAACGCCGGAAAAAACAAAACGAATACCGCCCCATCGTCACCCGCGCCGCTTACCAGCAGGCGCAGTCCAAGGTATTTCTGGAGGACATGTACGGCGGCAGCGCCAAAGATTTTCTTTCCGCCATGGTCACGTCCAGCGGCATTTCCAAACAGGAGCTTGCCGAACTGCGCCGCTGGCTTTTGGAACAGGAGGTGAACCCGGATGTTTGAACTGCTATTTCGTTGCCTTATTTCCATGGGCCTTGCCGGCAGCGCGTTGTTTCTACTAACGCTGGTACTGGGCCCGCTGTGGAAAAAGCTGGGCGCGCGCCTGCGGCGCTGGGCGCTGCTGGCGGTTTCCGCCCTGTTTTTGTTGCCGTTGCCGCTGCTGTTCACCCCGGGCGGCCCGCTGGCCGCCACTGCCGCCTCGCCCGGCGCTGTACCGGAAGGCACACAGCCCGCCCTGGTGCGCACCGTGCCGGCCGCCGCACCCGCCTATGAAGCAGGCAAAGCCCTGTCCTCCGCGCTGGTCGGCGCCTCTGTGCAAACCCCCACGGAAGAAAATCAGCAGCCGGCCCCCGGTGCCCAGCCCACGCATTCCCCTGCCGCGAATATTCCGCTCATCGCCGGCTGCCTGTACCTTTCCGGCACGCTGTTGCTGCTGGCCGTCAGCGGCGGGCGTTACGTCCACTTCCGCCGGCGGCTGGTAAAAACCAGCACCCCCATCCAGGAGGAAGCCACCCAGGCGTCCTACGCATCGCTCTGCAAGCAGTTGGGCCTGCGCACCGTCCCGCGCCTGCTGCAAAACGCCGACGCCGACACCCCATTTTTGGTGGGTACCTTCCGGCCGGTCATCGTGCTGCCACAGCAGACAATGTCCCCGGCCCAGCTGGCATTCGCGCTGCAGCACGAGCTAACCCACTACAAAAACAAGGACCTCCCGCTGAAATGCTTTGTTCTGGCGGTCTGTGTTTTGCACTGGGCGAATCCCTTTGCCTGGCTGCTGAAAAAAAACTGGAACGACACCTGTGAACAGCTGTGCGATGAACAGGTCGCAGAGCGTCTGGACCCCACCGGGCGAAAAGCCTATGTGGCCACCCTGTTCCATTTTGCCTGTGCCCGGGTTCCCTTTGCGGCGGCGGGCTTTGCGTCCCCGGCCGCCACGCTGAAAAAGCGCCTGGCCGGGCTGTTGCACCCGCCGCGGCCTTCGCGCGCCTTGCGCGCCGGCGCCGCTGTGGTCCTTTGCATCAGTGTTCTGGCCTGTTTGCTGGCCGGCTGCGGCTTTTCCGCCGGCGCCGTTGCACCGGACAGCGAGGATTCCCTATCCGCCAGCGGCACTTCAGACACATCCCTCTCTTCTTCAGAAACCGCCCCCTCGGTGCTTTCATCGGGTGCTTCCACATCTACCGCCCCCGTCACAGTGGTGGTGCCCCCCGCCTCAGAAGACCCCATTTCCGGCACCAATACACCTACAGAATCCAGCGTATACATGTGGCCGGTTCCCGGGTATGACGCTGTTGGCCGGGGCCTGGCAGACGGCCACCGCGGGCTGGATATTCTGGCCGCGGAAGGCACCCCCATCTTTGCGGCACAGGCAGGTGAAGTCACTGCCGCCGGCTGGCACTACAGCTATGGTTACTATGTCCAGATTGCACACGCCGACGGCATAGGCACTTTATATGCCCACTGCAGTGAACTGGCCGTTACCGTGGGCCAAACGGTAGACCAGGGCGAATATATCGGCGCAGTTGGCTCCACCGGGAACTCCACAGGTACACAGTGCCATTTTGAAATGCACGACAGCGACGGCACTCTTCTGGACCCACTGGACTATGTCACCGCCCCCCCCTGAAAACGCCGGGCTGTAAAGTAAAAGCAGGGTATATCGAACACAAAAAACACGGCGCCTAGCTTGGCGCCGTGTTTTTTTTAACGAATTTGACCTAAATTTGCTGTAGTTGTTCCAGATCAAACGGCGGGATATAGGCCTGTTGTGCGCTTTCCTGTTCCTGTGTGTAGCCGCCGGTCAACCCCAGCGCCAGCGCCATCTCCACCACGTCATGGTACTCGAAGCTTGCCAGCCGCCTATCCAGCGGCGCCGGCAGCGGCAGCCCCTCCGGCGGCGTATACTGCCGCATCAGGCTCAGCAAAAACCCCTCTTTTGGCAGATTTTCCGCCACCCACCGCAAAATTTCCTTTGCGTCCTGCCGCTGTCCCGGCAACACCAGCAGGCGCACCACCAGGCCGGACACCAGCGTTCCGTCCAGCCCAAGCACCGGTGGCCCCGCCAGGCGCGCCATCTGCCGCAGTGCCGCGCTTGCCACCGCGAAATAATCCGGCGCGTCGGCCATCCGGCGCGAAACTTCCGGTGAAAAAAACTTACTGTCACACAGCCACACGTCCACGTATTTGGCCAAAAACGCCACTGTCTCCAGTGTTTCGTACCCGCTGGTATTCCACACCACCGGCAGAGCAAACCCCCGCTGTTTTGCCGCGTCCAGCGCCGCCGCAATCTGTGGCGCATACTGCGTGCCGGTAACCAGGTTCAGGTTGTGCACCCCTTCCCACTGCAGGCGCAGGAACACCTGCGCCAACTGGTCGGCAGATACCTCCCTCCCAAAATTCCCATGGCTTATCACATGGTTCTGGCAAAAAACGCACCCCAGCGGGCACCCTGAAAAAAACACCGTTCCGCTGCCCTTCGTGCCGGAAATGCAGGGTTCCTCCCAAAAATGCGGCGCCGCGCGGGCTATCTTGGCCTGTGTTCCCGCACCGCATCGTCCAGGGGCCAGCGCCCGCACCGCACCACACTGCCGTGGACACAGCCTGCACGCCATTCCTGTTTCCATCCTGCCGCCCCCCGCTGTTTGTTGTGGGTATTGTATCACAAACCCCGCCGCTGTGGTATACTGAAGTGGTAGATTTCCCGCACCTGCGCCACGGCAGATTCTCTCCTGCATCTTCTGCGCGCCGCGCCGCAAAACACCCCCTTTTGATTAATTTTTGACAGGAAAGGAGCCTGCCTTATGTCTACTCCTCACATTTCCGCCGCCCCCGGTGATATCGCCGCAACCGTATTGATGCCCGGCGATCCTTTGCGCGCCAAATTCATCGCCGACACCTTCCTGGAAAATGCCACAGAATTCAACCACGTGCGCGGCATGCTGGGCTACACAGGGCTGTATAACGGCCGCCGCGTCTCGGTCATGGGCAGCGGCATGGGCATGCCTTCCATCGGTATTTATTCCTATGAGCTGTTCGCCCAGTACGGCGTGGACAACATCCTGCGCATCGGTTCCGCCGGCGCTTATTCCGCGGACCTGGCCCTGTTCGACGTGCTGCTGGCAAGCGCCGCCTACAGCGAATCCACCTATGCGCGCACCCAAAACGGCTTCGACGGCGACACCATTCTACCCAGCGCCCCCCTGTGCGATAAACTGCGCGCCGCCGCCGACACTCTGGGCATGCCCTTATTTGAGGGCTGCGTACACTCCAGCGACGTGTTTTACCGCGAGGACACCGGCGATATCCCATACTGGCAGCAGCTGCGCGATGAAAAAGGCTGCCTTGCGGTGGAGATGGAAAGCTTTGCCCTTTTCCACAACGCCGCCATCACCGGCAAAAACGCTGCCTGCCTGCTCACCATTTCTGACAGCTTCATCACCCCGGAGCAAACCACCTCAGACGAGCGGGAAAAGGGCTTCACCGGCATGGTCCGCATCGCGCTGGGCGCACTGTAGGCTGCGGCCGGGCCCATTTTTTATATGCCCGCCAACCCCGATACCAGATACCTATTGCCCTGTGTCTATTGCCTAACGACTACTATTTAGGAGGCCGCCCCCATGTCTCATTTTGATGCAACCACCCTGGTAAACGCCGCCCTGGCCGCCCGCGGCAAAAGCTACTCGCCCTATTCGCAGTTTGCGGTGGGCGCCGCGCTGCTGGCACAGGACGGTACCGTGTACACCGGCGCCAACATCGAAAACGCCGCATACAGCGTCTCCATCTGTGCCGAGCGGGTGGCCTTGGCCTGCGCGGTAAACGCGGGCGCGCGCCGGTTTGTAGCCATTGCGGTAGCGGGCGGTCCTGCGGAAAACACCGGCGCCGCGCCATTACCGCTGTGCGCGCCCTGCGGCGTGTGCCGCCAGGCACTGTATGAGTTTTGTGACGCGTCCCTGCCTATACTGCTGGCCAAAAGCAGCACCGAGTACGAAACCTATACGCTGGGCCAGCTGTTGCCAGTGGGCTTTGGCCCAGACACCCTGGGCTGATGTCGGGCGCGCGGCTGGTACCGCCGCTCCTGGCTCGCTCAAAACCCCGGCTGTCATCATAATGTTCCCCGCCGCATCCGCCGTTCATCGCACATTTGTAACCAAATTGTAACCGCGTTTCGATTGCTATTCTCTTTTTTGCACGCTATTATTAAGTATGCGATATTGTGCTCTGGCGCACACCTCGCGCCGGGCATTTTTTTATTGGCCAACGAAGCGAGTGTCGCGCGAAAACTTGCTTTCGGCTGCCCTGCGCGAGGCCGGCAGAGAGGGTAAATACCCCGCCGCGCACCCAATAGAATAACGGGTATTAACCCCGGGGCAGAGCCCCGGCCCCGCGCTTCGCGCGTTTCCCGCGGCAGCCCGTAGGCTGCCCCGCGGTAGGATATCATTCATTTTCATGCAGGGCCAGAAAACGCAACCTGCCAGAAAGGAGGGCACCATGAAAAACCTATACCGGTTTTTGGCCTTTGTTTTGCCCATACTGCTGTTGATGTCCTCCTGCGCGCGCTTTTCCACCAGCCTGGATGACGCCTCGCTGGAACCGTCTTTGTCCGGCGGCGCGCCCGTTTCTGCCGGCGCACAAATTGCCCTCATCACCCTGGAAACCGAGCACAACACACCTTTTATACAGTCTGTCTGGAACACCATCTCCCGCTTTTCTGGCGAGAATGGCTACGCCTGTACATCGCTGACTGTTGCGCAGCCCACTGTGAAGGCCGCTCAGGCCACCTTAGAGCTGGCCGTGAAGGGCGGGGCAAAATTGGTGGTCACCTCTGGCCCCCTTATGTCTGAGATGTTGTTCTCCTTGTCGCAGCAATATACGGACACAGAGTTCATTCTGTTTTCACGCGACTCCTACCAGGCGCGCGACAATGTCTATTCCATAGTGTATCAGGCCGAACAAGGCGGCTGGCTGGCCGGGTACGCCGCCGTCGCCGCCGGCCAGCGGTCGTTTGTCTACCTGAGCGCGGACTCTAATGAGGCGCAGCGCTGTTCACTGGGCTTTTTGCTGGGGGCAGATGCTGCCGCTATTGATCTGGACCTGGGCCCCGGCGCCATCACCGCCACCGGCTTCACGCTGCTGCCGGAAGAAAGCCTTTCTTCCCTGGCTGACCGGCTGGCTACCTTTTTGCAGAACAACCCAGCCACCCTGCTGATAAATGACAGCTCTGTGCTGGCCCCGGCGCTGGCGGCCGCCCAAACCGCGGGCTGCGACATCATCGGTATCTCGCTGGAGCCAACCCTGCTTACCGACGGCACCGCCCTACTTTCCATACAATATGACCCGGATGCTATGCTGGTGAATGCGCTTTCAACATGGGTGTATCGTGGCAGCTTTTCCCCTGCCGGTTCCATTAACCATGGCTTGGTGGAATTTCAGGATATTTACCTGGCACTGGGGAAAGATATCCTGCCCTTTTTTTCAGAGCGGCAAAGCAATCAGCTTACCGAATATTTTCTAGATTCCAAAATCTCAGAAACACTATCCTGGGCCATCCCCGACACCCACCGCCTGCCGGAACCATTCGAGCTGGAGCTTTCCACGGCAGTGATCCTCCGGTAGTGCTTTCGAGTGCCATTCCCAAGCCGTTTGTGCTGCATCCATACCCGCATTTCCCGCCCCATCTTTTATGCCAAAATCCCGCACACAAAACACCGCCCCCTGCCGCATCCTTCGCGGCAGGGGGCGTACTATTGTTTTTTCCGTACGGCCCAGGTAAGCGATGCAAAAATGGCGGTACGGGCTGGGGGTGCAGGTTTGACCTAAGATGTGTCGCCAGAACGTGCCGGGCTATAACCCGCGCTTACCTAGCAACGGCAACCACACAGACCCACTACCCTTATGCCTTTTTGTTCTTGTTTCCGGCCTTCATGCGCTGCTCGTGGTTCAGTATCTTCTTGCGAATGCGCAGCGAGGACGGCGTCACCTCCACCAGCTCATCCTGCTTCAAAAACTCCAGCGCCTCTTCCAGGCTCATCCGGGTCGCCGACACCAGGCGCAGCGCGTCGTCACTGCCGGACGCCCGCATGTTGGTCAGCTGCTTTGTCTTGCATACATTCACGGTGATGTCCTCCGCCTTGGGGCTTACCCCCACCACCATGCCGGCATACACTTTTTCACCAGGCCCTATCAGCAGACGGCCACGCTCCTGCGCGTTGTACAGACCATACGCCACCGCGTCCCCGGTTTCAAAACTGATCAAACTGCCGCTGGCGCGGGTAGGCAAATCGCCACGCCATACATCGTACCCGTCAAAAATGGTGTTCAAGATCCCCTCGCCGTGCGTATCGGTCAAAAACTCGCTGCGGTAGCCAAACAGGCCACGGCTGGGAATGCGGAACTCCACCCGCATACGGCTGCCCTGCGGGGCCATCTGCACCAGTTCGCCTTTGCGGCTGCCCAGCTTCTGCATCACGCTGCCCTGGTACTCCACCGGCACGTCCACCACCACATGCTCCATCGGCTCATAGGTTTCGTCGTTTTCCTCCCGCAGCAGCACCTTCGGCGGCGACACCTGAAACTCGAACCCTTCCCGCCGCATGGTTTCTATCAGGATGGACAGGTGCATTTCGCCCCGGCCCATCACACGGAAGGAATCACTGGTGGGCGAATCCTCCACCCGCAGGGCCACGTCCTTCAGCAGTTCCTTGTGCAGCCGGTCACGAATCTGCCGGCTGGTCACAAACTTACCCTCCTTGCCTGCAAATGGTGAATCATTCACAGAAAAGGTCATCTCCACCGTCGGCTCGGTAATCTTCACAAACGGGATCGGCTGCACCGCGTCCGGCTGGCACAGCGTGTTGCCAATGTTGATATCCTCCAGCCCCGAAAACGCCACAATGTCGCCCGCGGCGGCTTCCTCCACCGGGGTACGGCCCACGCCCTCAAAGCTGTACAGCGCCGTAATGCGGCCCTTTTTGTTCAGTTCCGGGTGGTTCCAGTCACACACCACTACATCCATGTTGGTTTTGATAACGCCGTTTTCCACCCGCCCAATGCCAATGCGTCCCACATATTCGTTGTAGTCCACGCTGGAGCACAACATCGACAGCGGCGCGTCCGGGTTCCCTTCCGGGGGCTTCACATATTCCAGAATTGTCTCAAACAGCGGCTTCAAATCGGCGCCCTGCGCGTCCGGGGAATAGCTGGCGGTGCCCTCCCGCCCGGAGGTAAACACCATGGGGGAATCCAGCTGGGCATCGGTAGCGCCCAAATCCATCAGCAGCAACAGCACCTCGTCTATCACTTCCTTGATGCGCGCGTCCGGCCGGTCCACCTTGTTCACCACAATCACCAGGCTTAAATCCTGCGCCAGCGCCTTCTGCAGCACAAACCGCGTCTGCGGCATACAGCCCTCGGCGGCATCCACCAGCAGCAGCACCCCGCCCACCATTTTCAGCACCCGCTCCACCTCGCCGCCAAAATCGGCGTGGCCGGGGGTGTCCACAATATTAATCTTCACACCGTCATATACACAGCTGGCGTTCTTCGCCAAAATCGTAATGCCGCGTTCCCGCTCAATATCGCCGGAGTCCATCACCCGTTCCGCCACCTGCTGGTTTTCGCGGAATGCGCCGCTCTGTTTCAGCATCTCGTCCACCAGGGTGGTTTTGCCGTGGTCTACGTGGGCTATTATTGCGACATTGCGTAAATCTTTTCTTTCCATTCCACACTTGCCTTTCCGTTTGTCTGGCTTGCACCATGCGTCTTTTCCACAAGAAAGAATACCACAAACTAGGCGGATGCACAAGCGTTTTTGCCATGCCGGCGGGAAAAGCCGCTTCCTTTTCCAAAATGCCGCCATGCCCGGCCGGAAAACATCACGCTTAAAAAAGCCGCCACGGCATGAAATCCTCCCGCCCAGCCTTGCTTTTCTGCGCTGTGGCCTGTATAATATAATAGTTTTTAGGGCACCGGTCGTGCCCCGTATGAAAGCAAAGGCGGAACAATAAACTTATGAAAATTCTCACGGTCATCGGGGCGCGCCCCCAAATGATAAAAGCGGCGGCGGTGTCGCGTTGCCTGCGGCAGTATCACCAGGAAATTCTGGTGCATACCGGCCAGCACTATGACCCCAATATGTCGGATATTTTCTTTACCGAGCTCTCCATCCCGCAGCCGGACTACAACCTGCAGATTGGCTCCGGCGGGCACGGCCAGCAAACCGGCCGCATGCTGATGGCGCTGGAGGAACTATACCTTTCGCAAAAGCCGGACCTGGTGTTGGTCTATGGGGACACCAACTCCACCCTGGCCGGGGCGCTGGCCGCCTCCAAGCTACACATTCCCGTGGCGCATGTAGAGGCCGGCCTGCGCAGCTTCAACATGGCCATGCCGGAGGAGCAAAACCGCATCCTCACCGACCACATTTCCAACTACCTGTTCATCCCCACCGAGACCGCCCGCGAAAACCTGGCAAACGAGGGCCTTACCGCCGGGGTGCACAATGTGGGCGATGTCATGTACGACGGTGTCCTGTACTACCGCGAAAAGGCGGGCACCGCTATTCTGCAGACGCTGGGCATAACCGGCCCGTACCTGCTGGCTACCATCCACCGCGCGGAAAACACCGATGATCCCCAGCGCCTTGCCGCTATTGTACGCGCGCTGAATCGCAGTGGCAAAACCATTGTGCTGCCGCTGCACCCGCGCACCCGCAAATTCCTGGCCCAATACGGCATTGAAACCGCCGATAACATCCATGTCATAGAACCTATCGGCTACCTGGACATGCTGGCGCTGGAGGCCAACGCCAGCAAAATCGTCACCGACTCTGGCGGCGTGCAGAAGGAAGCGTATTTCCTGGCAAAACCCTGCATCACCATGCGCGACGAAACCGAATGGGTGGAAACTGTGGCAAACGGGTGGAACGTCATCGTGGGCAGCGACGAAGAAAAAATTGTAAACGCCATCGCTGCTTTTGCGCCCACCGGCCAGCCGCCCGCCGTGTTTGGCAACGGCGCCGCCGCGCAGAACATCTGCGATATACTGAACGCATAATCTGTTGCCGGCACAGCCGTGTCGCACACCGGCCGCGCCGCACAATACCTTGCTAAAATGAGAGGAAGGACATCGCATAGTATGGGAATGAAAGAACTGCTCTTGGAAAAAATTGAAAAGCGCGACATCGTCGTCGGGGTGGTGGGCCTGGGGTACGTGGGCCTGCCGCTGGCGGTGGAAAAGGCCAAGGCCGGGTTTAAAACCATCGGCTTCGACGTAAACGCTGACAAGGTACGCCTGGTAAACGAAAAACACAACTACATCGGCGACGTGGTAGATGGGGACCTTGCCCAGATGGTGGAAACCGGTATGCTGCGCGCCACCACCGAGTTTGCCGACGTGGTCAAGGCGGATTTCATCGCCATCTGTGTGCCCACCCCGCTGGATGCACACCAACAGCCGGACATCAGCTATGTGAAAAGCTCCACCGAGGCTATTGCACAGCATCTGTCCGCCAACACCATGGTGGTTCTGGAAAGCACCACCTACCCCGGCACCACCGAGGAACTGATAAAACCCCTGCTAGAAAACGGCAGCGGCCTTACCTGCGGCAAAGACTTTTACCTTGGCTTTTCGCCGGAGCGGGTGGACCCCGGCAACCTGCTGTATAAAACCAAGAATACCCCCAAAGTGGTCGGCGCCATCGGCGCAGACGCCACCGAGGTGATCGCCGCCATGTACCGCGCCGTGCTGGACAGCGATATCTTTGAGGCCTCCAGCCCCGCCATTGCGGAGATGGAAAAAATCCTGGAAAACACCTACCGCAACATCAATATCGGCTTGATGAACGAGCTGGCCCAGCTGTGCCACAAAATGGACATTGACATTTGGGAAGTGGTAGAGGCCGCCAAAACCAAACCCTATGGCTTTCAGGCATTTTATCCAGGCCCCGGCCTTGGCGGACACTGCATCCCGCTGGACCCGTACTACCTGTCCTGGAAAGCACGGGAATACGGTTTCCACACCAGCATGATTGAAAGCAGCATGATGATCAACGATAAAATGCCGGAATACTGCATCGAGCGCATCATGAATATCCTGAACCGGCACGAAAAATCCCTGGCTGGTGCGCGAGTTTTGCAGCTGGGCATTGCCTACAAGCAGGATATCGACGACTACCGCGAGAGCCCGGCGCTGAAGGTGTTCGAGCTGCTGCAGGAAAAAGGCGCCAGAATTACGGTACACGACCCGTATGTGGCCACCTTCCGCGCAGGCGGCCAGGCGTATGACACCTGTGGCCCCTTGACCCCGGAACTGCTGAAGGCAGCAGATCTGGTGGTCATCACCACCGGCCACACCACCGTGGACTATGCCATGGTGCAGCAAAATGCCACCGCTATCTTCGACACCAAAAACGTCATGCGCTCCCGCGGCGTCACCGGCGACAACATCGAAATTCTGTAAACCAACAAAACGCAAACGCCAGTCGACTCCCATCGGCTGGCGTTTTGAGCAGGTCAACAAAACATAGCGAACCGGCACTGCAAAAACCGTTTCCACAGGAGGGCCCATGGCAAACAACGGCATGCAAACAGCGCAGGTGCTTATCCTTGCGTTCACAGACCTGCGCCGGGACATGCGCATCCGCCGCCAGATAGAGGCCCTGGTGCCGCATTGCCGGGTGACGGCGGTGGGAAATGAAGACCCTGCCATTCCCGGCTGCGCCTTTGTGCCCACCGGTTTCCACGAAAAAACCCCGGGCGAGCGCCTGGGCATCTATTCCCGCTATCTTCTGGGCCGGTTCGAGGCCGCCTACTGGTACCCCCGCTGGCTGCGGGAACTGCGCCAGCGCCTGCAGCAAAGCACCTACGACGTCATTCTGGCAAACGACACCGATACCCTTCCTCTGGCGTGTACCCTCACCGCACGGCATGGTATTTTGTTCGACGCGCACGAGTATTCCCCGCTGGAGTTTGAAAACAGCCTACTTTGGCGCATCCTTTTTTCTCGCTTCCGCCGGTATTTGTGCAAAACCTATATACCCCGCACCACCCGGCGCACCACGGTGGCCTCCGGCATTGCGCAGGAATACCGGCAGCAGTTTGGGCTGCCTTTTTCGCTTATCACCAACGCCCCCGCATACCAGGACCTTTCCCCGCATCCCACCGCTGAGGACCAAATTAACATGGTGCATCCCGGCGCCGCACTGGCTTCGCGCGGCATCGAAAGCATGCTGCAGGTCATGCGCTATACCGACCCTCGCTTTCATTTGCACTTTTACCTCATGGGCAACCCGCGGTATATCGCCCGCCTGCAGCGCCAGGCGGCAGACCTGCCCTCCGTACATTTTCACCAGCCGGTCCCTGCCGGCCAGCTGCCCGCTACCCTAAACCAATACGATATCGGCCTGTACCTCATCTCCGGTACCAACTTTAACGAAAAACACTCCCTGCCCAACAAATTCTTTGAGTTTATACAAGGCCGGCTTGCCATCGCCATTGGCCCCTCGGTAGAAATGCGCCCGTATGTGCAGCAATATGACCTTGGCATTGTAGCCCCCAGTTTCCAGCCAAAAGAGATGGCCGCTATGCTAAACGCACTTACCGCCGCGGAAATAGATTTATTCAAGCAAAACAGCCACCAACAGGCACATACCCTCAGCGCGCAGCAAAACGCCGCGCACCTGCAGGCGCTCATCGCCGGCATGCTGGCAGACAAACCGGACACAACCGCATAGCAGTGTGGACAAAACAAAAATTCGTCGTCAATTAGAAACTAATCAACGACGAATTTTTTGGTGGAAGCTAAGGAACTCGAATCCCTGACCCCCTGCACGTCAAGCAGGTGCTCTACCAGCTGAGCTAAGCTTCCATACTATCCGGGCCGGATACCCAAGCCGCTTTCCTATGATAATATAATTCCGGGCAAATTGCAAGGTTTTCATCTGAAAGGAGCCTTTCCAAGACAGGGCCTAGCCCGCATGCAAAAAGCACGGTGCTGTTCTTATAAAGATTGACAACCTACCCTGCATTAGATATAATTATAAAGCCGCTTTAGGGCGGCAGTGCCCGGGTGTAGCGCAGATGGTAGCGCGCCTGAATGGGGTTCAGGAGGCCGCAAGTTCGACTCTTGTCACTCGGACCAAATAGGAACCCCCCGGCGAAGCCGGGGGTTCTTCATATGCGCGCAAAGCGCTATGATGCCAGCGGAGCCTCAAGGCTCATGGCAGGGCCTGTCGCCTGCAGGGGTGCTATTTGTCAGCCTTGAACGGGTCCACGTACTCC
>JAVBPZ010000013.1:0-162544 GCA_031549285.1 Oscillospiraceae bacterium
GTGTGGGTGACGCAGTGGTCGCCGATCATTGTGCCGGTGTTCGTGGTTTGCGTGGCGTTCCTGATTGTGTACAACGCGACCAAGCGCAAGGTGAAGGACGAAGAAAAGGAAGAAGAACAGGTTACGGAAGCGCCGGTGTAAGCATATTCGCTGACGCAAAGACCATGTAAAAACCAAACCATACGCAGCGTGCCCGCCGAACCGAAAGGTTGCGGCGGGCACGCTTATTATATTCTATGTGGGGTTTAGAATACAATGAAAAGGCGCTGCTGATACCAAGGTACCAGCAGCGCCTTTTAAAAGTTTGGTTGCTATAGTATTTCGTTAGGCCCACCACGCATTTTTGTTTTTGATAATATAGGGTATTTTTTTTTCTTTGTATTCTATGCTATATGCTTTGTGGGTTCGCAGGGCAAGCAATAAATGATTGCACGCGTCCTCTTCATTTGCCAGATGAACCGTTGCATATTGTATGGCGCCCCGCTCGTCTTCTCGGTACATTTTCCATTCACCGGCGGTATCTTGGAATATACCTTCTGAATCCACCAACGGAGCCCAAACGCCGACATTTTCCATGCCATTGGGCGGGCCAACCTGGAAGGCAGCATATTCGTACAGGTTTTCGGTTTTGATAATGCTGAGCATTTCTTGAATGTTCATCGAGGTTCTCCGTTTTTGTGAGTTACTTTGTGGCGCCCGCGGCACCACCTGCAGCTGCTGGGAAGGTGGCGGGTGAAATGGGGAAAAGCGGGGTGGTATCTTTCAAAAAGCCCAGATTTTGCAGGGTGCTTATTTTGAGAGGCAGTTCAAACTGTACGGCGCCGCCGGGTTGGTTAAAAGCTGGCGCAATTTGACCATACTTTACTTTCAGGTTGTTTACATCCCTATTGAAATAGGTGTTTACAGTTTGTGTTATTTCGTTTTTTAAAGGGCCTTCCGGCAAGTTTTTTACAGCATTGGGCAATTCACTAAAGTCTCGTACTATTCTTTGGTTGGAAACGGCATTGGGATTTTCCGCATAGGGTAATGATACCTGCCCATAAGAAGCGGAGGAACCATCTTGCCCAATAACAGTGGTATACCGTCCCTCGGCATCGCCCACTCGTTTTAAAGTGGCGCCCGGTTTGAATATACCATCTTCTTCTATAAATTTAACAATGGGTTTTCCATCGGCATCCAGCACGTAGCCACCGCCCGGAGCATGTTTGTTAAAGTCAGCTTCCCAATTTTCCGGTGGGTCATTTGGGTTTTTCACAAAATCCGGGTTTGTAATTTTTTGGGGTCCGTAAAACCCGCTGAGGTTATACCGCTGGTCCACGGCCTGCGCACCAACACCAGCCACCATGCCAAAACCTGTACCGGAAAGCAGGCCGGTCAGTTTTGCCATGGAGTCGCTGGCGCCTAGTTCCAACGCGACGCTTTCGCCGACCCAGCCGCCGGCAAAACCGGCGCCCATGGTAAATGCGGTTTTGGCGCCAAATGTAGTGACGGCGCGCACTGTAGAGGTGCCTGCCTGCGCGGCGGCGCCAGCCGACGAGATGGCCCCCGCGCCCAGTGTTAACACAGAAGAGGATAGCACACAAACGGTGCCAAAAATGTCGTAGGAAGCCTGGTCCCCACCAAACACTGTATCGCGCAAGGGATTAAAGGCGGCGGTGCTATAATCTCCGTTCATGCCATAATAAATGTTTTCGCCGCTTTCCCACATATTGGACGCGCCATATACGATGGTGGCGGAGCCTGCCACGGCACCCGCCACGACCAGTGGTGTGGCCAGGCCTGCCGTGGCCACAATGCACACCACGCCCCCGACAACGACAAGCGCGCTGATGGCAAGTGTGAGCCAGCCTTCTTCTTCCCGCTGTTTGGCCCATTCCGCCTCCAGCTGGCTGAAACGCAGCTGTTCGCTTTCGTACGCAGCGGAAAGCGCGTCGCTTAGGGAAATGCGGTCTGCATAAGCGGTGTTCACCGCGTTTGCCAGCGCGGGGATAGACGCCGCCGATTGCAGGGTGCCGGGCGCAAAGGTTACGATGTAAGATTTGTCCGCGGCCAACATTTCCGCCAGAAAGCTATTCAGGGCCGAGATCATGGTGTCCAGGTGGGTAAAATCACTGGAATAATGCTTGTATTCGTAGTCACCTGCGTTTTCCAAAAGCGAAGAGATGCGATAGGAGGAGGTGCTGTAATCTCGTTCTACCGCGCTTGCATGCGGAAAAGAGGCCGATATCAGATCGCTGATGGAGGAGGCAATGCGCTGTGCCTCTTCGTGCTGGTCGGTAAAGTCTATACAGGATTGTTTGAAGAAGGTTTTCAGGTTGACCAAGGTTTCTTCTTGCAGGTCGGAATGCAGATGATTGTCCACCTGCTGGTGCCAGCCATCCTTGTACAGCAAATAACGCGACTGATATTCTGCCAATATTTCACTGATGCTGAGCAGAATGGTGAAATGAACCTCGGAAATATATGTTTTCACATTTGTCGCGGTTTGCCCTTTAAAGCTATCCATGGTGGTAAAGGACTGCAGCGACTGGGTTATGGATGCAAAACTGTCGTTCCACTCGCCAAACTTGGCATTGGATGCAAACAACAAGTTTGCGATATCATCGTATTTTACAATATATGGCACAGTTGCGCCCCCCTTTTTACGGTAAAAGCGGTGTAGGTCCCATAATAGTCGGGCCCATACTGCCAGCCAAACTGGCATCCAGTTGTTGCAGTTCCCGCTGTACTTCACGAAGATATTTGGTGTCGCGCTGCAGCAGCTGCTGGTAAGTGGACATCATCTGTGCCAGTGCCGTAAGCGTCGATTGGTATTTTTGCATGGCCACGGCAACGGATGTATGCTCGGGAACCTCCACAGCCGGCGCAAAGTTATTGACACCGTTTGCAAGGCTGCTGACCGCGGTCATATAGTGCAGGTCGTTAATCGCAATTTGGTAGGGGGGCATGAATCTTCCTCCTTTTGGGTACCAGGATTTTGCCGCAAATATTAATTAAACAATTTTTCGATGGCATTGCCGATGGAATTAAGAGCGTTGACCAGCCAGTTGATGCCGGCCCCAAGGTCACGGGATTCATTTTCCAGCTGCGTGATTTTGTCGCAGATGGCATCCAGAAATGTGTCCAGTTCTTTGTGGTAGGCGTCGTAATCGCTGCGAAAAGTGCCCGGCACGAAATCGTCATACCAGGTAAAATGATATCCTTGCCAGGTATCCTCCTGGTTTTCTTTACCCTTTACGTTCTTTTTTAAGGTGCCGACATCGCTCTTTACAGCAGTCACTTGTTTTTTTGCGTGTTGTAATCGGGCGATTTTGGCGTCCACAGCGGCCTTCCGCGCTTCCTTCATAGCCTTTTCACGTTGTTTTGCCAACCGCTCATTCCGCAGTTCCTGGGCCTGTTGTGCGCTGGTTTGGCTCATGGGAAGCTCCCCCCTTTACTTTTGGCTATTTTTCCTCTGGCGGCGGTACGCCATTTTTTTTGTTTAGCTGCGCGGGGTCGCCACGTTTAAACTGCGGATTCTGCAGCCAAGCGTCCAGATTTTCCAGCATCAAAGCGTTGTCGTCATCCGTATAGCCGGTAAAGACGACCTTCATAATATCCGTATGGTTAAAAAACAGCATTTGGTCGCCCATTAAACCTTCGGGATATAGACAGCCGCCATAATCAAAAAATTGCATTTCATCATTTATTTTGGTAGCCAAACCGCGTGCGACAATCATGGTTTTCTTCACGCCGCCTTTGATGATGACAATAGAGCCGAGAGGCAAAAAATCCGTCTTTTCCAATACGGGCACCCCTTCCATATTTTAAAGAATGCAAAATATTGTTGTCGAAAAAAGCCGTAATAAAGCGATACTACCACTATTATATCAAATTATAATGTATTTTCGGCGGAAAGCAATAAAAACTGAATATTGTTGGATTAATTTGTTTATAATGACCAAAACATGGTGTGGCTAATATGCAAATAGCCAAGAAAAAGACCGATAAATGGGGATAGATGTGTATTAAAGGGGTATTGTGGTGAGGGGACAAGGCGGACTAAAGTGTGAATTGAAAAGGCGTTTTTGGGAAGATATGCCGGTGGCGTTTTTTATACACTATTGAGCTGGAAAAAAAGGCTTTGCTGTGGTATAGTGAACGCAGCAGCGAAAGATGCGCGGACGACAGTGGATGACATGGCCGCAGGATATGCCCCCAAAAGCGTACCAAACGCAAGGAGATTCTTATGAACAAGAAACAGCCCAATATAGTATTTTTCCAGGTGGATAATTTGGGATTTGGCGAACTGAGCTGTTACAGTGGCGGGCCGTTCCGCGGTGCATGGACGGAAAATATTGATGCTTTTGCCCAAAACGGATTGCGCATGACAAACTATGCCCCCGAAGCACAGTGTACACCAAGCCGATCAGCGGTGTTGACCGGTCGGTATGCAATACGATCGGGGAATCATTCTGTTCCCATAGGAAGCAGCGGGGACTGGGGTCTTGTGGCCTGGGAAAAGACCCTGGGGGATTTGTTGAGCGAAGCGGGATACGCCTGCGCAGTATATGGAAAATGGCATGTTGGGGAAGGGCCGGGGCATTGGCCGACCGACCATGGGTTTGAGGAATGGACGGGCGTGCCGCGAACCTATGATGAAGCGCTTTGGCCGGAGGATCCTTGGTATCGTCCCGGGCGGGATCCTATTTCTAAGACCGTATCGGCAAAAAAAGGCGAGAGTGATGTAACGGAAGGTGAGCAGCTGACGCTTACAGTCCGCCGTGATATCGATCTGCGCTATATGGAAGGCGCGAAGGCGTTCATGGCGCGTTCGGTGCAGGAAAATAAACCATTTTTCGTTTATTTTAACCATTCGCTTATGCATATGCCGGTGATTCCCCGCGAAGGGTTCAAGGGAAAAAGCGGCAATGGGGAATGGGCGGACAGCCTGCTGGAGCTGGATAGCGATTTTGCCCAGTTACTGGCCCATATTCAACAGCTGGGCGAAGAACCCAATACGTTGGTGGTTTTTGCCGGGGATAATGGGCCGGAGGAAATTCAGCCTTGGCGCGGTACCCCAGGGTATTGGGAAGGTTCGTATTTTGCGGGAGGCGAAGGAAACCTGCGCACACCATGTATTGTGCGGATGCCAGAAGCGATACCGGGAGGTCGTGTAAGCAATGAAATTATGCATATAACCGATTGGTTTACGACCATATTGAATGTGGCCAACGTGGACGTGCCCGGGGACCGTGTAATAGACGGAATTAACCAATGGGATTGGCTATGCGGGAGGCAGGAAGAATCGAACCGTGAGGGATACTTGTACTGGATGGGAAAAGAGCTGTATGGTGTGAAATGGCATGATTTTAAAGTGGCCTTTAAAGAACAAAAATACTCAACAGATGCGGTGGGCAACCTGTCTGCGCCAAAGCTGATGAATTTGGTGGTGGACCCGCAAGAGCGTGAGAATATTAACCCGCAATATCTGCACTCTTGGGTATCCCATCATGCCTCGCGGTTGATTAAGGAGTTTGAGGCAAGCGTAGAAAAAGAACCACTGATCCCGTCCGGTGCCCCGTTGCATTTTGTTCCAACAAGCAAAAAATAAAACGATTGCCGCATGGCAAGGGCAATATATGTCCCTTGCCGGATATTCTGATGATTTCTATATAAGGATGTGTGGTTTTGGGTGAGGTAATAAAAGCAATATTGGTTCCGGCGGTCGGCATTATGATTAGCCCGTTGTCGATTTCAGTTTTGGTTATTATTTTGTTGAGCAAAAAATACGTTTTGAAAAGCCTTGTTTATTCAACCACATGGATTTTAACCACCTTTGTTGTATATTTGATTTCCGCATTTGCGGTGGGCGGCTCCACCTCGGAGACAAACATGTCAACGGTTGTGCGAATCATCCTGCTTGCGCTTGCTGCGTTTATGGTTTATGAGGCAATTGCGGATCTAATAAAGTTTATCAAAGCGAAAGGCGAAGTGAGTGAGCCCAAAATATTTAAAAAAATAGCCAAGATGTCCCCACTTGGCCTTTTTGGGATTGGCTTTCTCATGTGTTTTTTGAACGATAAAAACATGCTGTTGAGTATGGGAGCCGGGACAAAAATTGCTTCCTTGTCACTTCCTGCGGGACAGGTTGTAACAGCTGGTCTTCTCTATATTCTGATTGGTTGTTGGCCCATTTATGTAACTATGTTTGCCTATTTCCTTTTGAAAGATAAAATGAGCAATTTTATGGATACCCTGAGTACCTGGCTTATGAAATATAATGACCTCATCTCGTTTGTAATGTTTTTGATTATTGGCATCAGTTTACTGAGCGAAGCAATTTGATGGGGCTATGGATAGGGTTGCTGTAATCAATCCTCATGAGTGCAGACATACACAAGCAAGTTTGTTGATATATAATGATGCAAATTTGGTTTCAGAGTCAAAACGGCTGGGGGCATGCACAGGTGAGCACAACCACGGATATATACGCGCATATCATAGAAGATGCGGATGAACAGAATGCGGAGAGTATTGCGGATGCGGTGTTGAGGGTGGGGCAAAGCGGGTAAGCATATTAATAGGAATAAAAAAGACGTCGCTGGCGATGATGGCGTATAATATTGGACGAAAGTGGCTGGCCATGATATGCTATTATAGCGACATAGCATTAACGACAGGGTGTGCTTGTATGGGAATCGTCCAAAACCGCAAAGCCTCTTTAATTTTTAAAATCATTTCAGTTTTTATTTGCGCGGCGGGTCTTGCGAGTGCATCTGGTATTTTGCAGGGACATTATCGGCAGGTCACATTTTTTTACTACACAAATTTAAGCAATTTATTTTGTTTGCTTTATTGGATTGCTGCAGTCTTATTTTGTGTTAAAGCTATCCATCGGGATGGTGTGCAAGGCGCTCTTTGCTTTGTGCCGCGCATAAAAGGCGCTGTAGTTGTAATGATAACGATAACAATGATTATTTTTTGGCTATTTCTTGCTACAGGTGGCGCGAGCATTGACAGCATAGTTCGGCATTTACTTGTGCCGATATTGATGATTTTGGATTGGATATTGTTTGACCCTATAGGAAAACTTCGCAAGACGGATCCATTTGTATGGCTTTTGATTCCGGTGGCGTATTATTTGTTTATTATGTTTGTCGCGCAGACAGATGTTATTTTTTATAATGGAACATCGTTCCCCTATTTTTTTCTTAACTATATTCAAATGGGTTGGGGAAAGGCTGTAGCGGTTGTCTTTTTTCTAGGGTTAGGGTTTATGCTACTTGGTTTTTTGATGGTGGGGTTGAATTTTATCTTTGAAAAAAAGATGATATCAAAAAATAAATAATAAACAACATTTATAAGTAAAAAGCCCGCTTGCCCCTCGTCATACGACGGAGCAAAGCGGGTTTTGTTGGTGCGCTGCGAGGGGATGCTGGGGCGATTGCATACGTATATTGGTTTTGTTTGTCGCCTTGGCTTTGTTGCCATTGTGGTAGTGCGTTTACACGGTCGAGCCCTCGAGGCATGCAAAACAAAAAGCACCCCAATGGAGTGCTTTTTGTTTTGGTGCGCTGCGAGGGACTCGAACCCCCGGCCTACTGGTTCGTAGCCAGTCACTCTATCCAGCTGAGCTAGCAGCGCGGATGCAAATAATATGATAGCATAAAAAGAGGCTGACTGTCAATGAATGTGGGGAGATGGGCGCGGGTTTTTGTGTGGCGGAGCCCGGGCAAAACAGGGGAGAATATTTGTAATGCAGGGTGCGATTTGCTATAATGGGGACACGCTTTTGAAAGAGCGCGAACGTTTTTTTGGGAAGGAAAGGGTGGCAGAGTTTGCTGGATATTATTGTTTCTATTGCGGTGCCGGTGTTGGCGCTGGCGTTGCTGGTGTTTGTGCTGTATACCCAGAACAAAAAGAAAACGCAGAAGGTGGCGAGTGGCACCGGACGCGGAAAAGCCAAAGCGGCACAGATGGCGGCGCGCTTTGCCCGCAGCAATGGGTACCGGTGTATTGCCCCGGCACATTTTACCGGTGGAAAGGCTGAAACAACGCTGGACGCCGTGGTGGTGGGTTATTTTGGCGTGCTGGGCGTGCGGGCACTGGACTATGGCGGGAATATTTATGGCAGCGTGGGGGAAGACGAATGGGTGCAGATAGCCGGCAAGGAAGAGACACGCACGGTATTTGAAAACCCGATAAAGCAGGCGGCCGCCGACGTGCGGGTGATACGGGACGCGTTGTTCGCGGCAAAACTGAAAAAAGTGCCGGTGGAGGTGGTGTGCGTGTTCACCGACCCGAAGGTGCAGTTGGCGCTGCCGAAAAATACCGGACACTATACCATGACAACATTTAAACCATTGCTGCGAAGAGAAAAATATGTGGAAGATGCTGGCATTGACCTGGACGCTGTGGAAAAGGCGATTCGGGCCGCGCTGGCCGGAGAAGAAGGAAAATGATGCGCCGCAGGCAGCGTGAGCCAGCAGGTGAGAAGGGCCGCGATGGGCGATAGTGATAAGGGAATTTACATAATATTCATATAGACTTCACAAACCTTTCGCATTCTGGCGGTATACTACAGGTGCAGAGGCGAGGAAGCCGCAACCTCTCCTTTGCGCATGATTCCTCCTCACACCAATGAGATACCCCTTTTGGAAAACCCGTGCCACCCTGCACGGGTTTTTCATTTGCCTTTTTTTAAAGAGAAAAAGTGCCGGGCCTGCTGGGGTTTTGATTGCATTCCGAAAGGGAATTTGCTATACTATTTATAACTGTTGGCGCCCGACTTGATGGTGATAAGGTTTGCGCAACATGATGGATGTAGGGGTGCAAAACAGGTATGAAAATAGGCTCGGTAAAGTTTTTTAAAGTGCTGATTGTGAGTGTGTATCTGCTGCTGGTTTTGGTGCCGATAGCGCTGGCGGTGACCTTTGGAGTGCTGTATTCACAACAAAAGGGCCGTTTTGGCACACTGGAAGCGGAAAATGAAACACTTTACCTGCAGATGCAGGCGATGGCGCCCGGCATGGAACTGCCGGAACCGGAGCTGATGCGCGCCGGAGATGCCGCGGCGGAGGGAAACACGCCGGAGCTTTCGCTGGCATACCAGGCGCTGTACCCGGACATGGTGGTGACAGTGCGCCCGGCGCAGACAGCGGTACCGAAGACCTGTTATTTGACCTTTGACGACGGGCCGTCGGCGGTGACCCAGCGGGTGTTGGATGCACTGGATGAATGTGGCGTGAAGGCGACGTTTTTTGTGACAGGGAAAGGAAGCGAGGAAAACCCGGAGCTGTTGCGGGCGGCGGTGCGGGCCGGACACACGGTGGGGGTGCACTCGTATTCCCACGAGTATGAGACGATTTATGCCTCGGTGGAGGCGTTTTTGGAAGATTTTTATGAGATGTATACCTGTGTGAAAGAGATAACCGGGGTGGCGCCGACGGTGTTCCGGTTTCCCGGGGGGAGCATCAATTCTTATAACGGGCCGGTGTACCAGCAGGTTATTGCGGAGATGATGCGGCGCGGGTTTGTATTTTATGACTGGAACGCGGCGGCCAGTGACGCGGTGAGCCCCACGCTGTCGCGAGAGGAGATAGTGCAGAATGTGCTGCACAGTGCCGGGGACCAGGAACGGCTGATTGTGCTGCTGCATGACCGTGGGCCGAACAGCAGCACCGCGGCGGCGCTGCCGGAGATTATTACCCAGCTGCAGGCAAGGGGGTTTACGTTTGCCGCGCTGGACAATAGTGTTTTACCAATTTGTTATGCATATCCTGAATGAAATGCCGGTGAATGGATAGTTGGGATCTGGGCATCGGCGAAAATGAGAACTTGCTGGGAGGAGCGAATGTTATGAGCGCGAAGGATAATTTTGCACAGGCGATGAAGGAACTGCTGAATGCGGAGAGCGGTGTGGCGGAAAAAGAGACGGAGGAGAACGGCGGGGCGCCGTTGACGTCTTTTTCGTCCTTTGCCGCAGCGGAGGAAGTGCGCCCGCCGCGCGCGCCTGCGCCTGTGAAGAAAAAAGAGGAGGAAAAACCTGAAGAGGCCCCGGTATTTGCCGGCGTGGCCGAGGTTGTGTCCACCACCAGCGTGTTTTCGGCGCCGACACCGGCACCTGCACCCAGTTGGCAGCCCCAAACGAAGAAAGCAGAGGAGGGCGAAGAAGTGACGGTTATTGTGCAAGGGACCACGATTGTGGGGGATGTGACCACCAGCGGCGGGCTGAAGGTGAACGGCAATATCAAGGGGAACCTGCGGGTGGCGGACCAGCTGGAGTTGAACGGTAAGGTGATTGGTGATATTGAGGCGGAGAATGTTATGATTGCGGGTTCGGAAGTGAAGGGCAACGTGACCGCGCGCAGCATGCTGAAAATGGACAACCAGACAGTGGTTGTGGGCGATGTGACCGCGCAAAACATGGAAGTGAACGGCAAGATAAAAGGGAACCTGTCTGTGTATGAACGCGGGCATTTTGAAAAAGAGGCGATTTTGGTGGGTAACTTAGTGGCCGGTACGGTGATTATTGACGAAGGAGCCACACTGAAGGGCGATATCTCGATTACCAGTACCCAGACCGAGAGCATTATGGTGGATGAACCCAGTTTTGATATTGATGAGAACGCATACTGAGAACTGGATTTTGCCAGAGAGTATAGTGAATTTATAGATACATAAAATATACCCGTTTGTTTGCAAAAAGATGCAAACAGACGGGTGTTTTTTGTTATAATGGGGTGTTTCTTGTGAAAGATGGCCGTTGGGGGCGTGCGAATTCACGCGGTGGAAGAAGTGAAGCGGATGCCGGGATGCGGATTTGTGGTGAGGCATTCTGGCAGAACGCCATTATTCAGCATAGGGGCAGATGGAAAAAGTGGGCGTTTGCTGCGCGATGGTGATGCGCCCGAAAGTGGGCGGGCCGGAGCGTGGAAACGAAAGGGAACCGGGGTTGAAAATATGGATGCCATCGGTGATTTCGTAGAAGGGGGTATGGGTGTGGCCGTACAAGGCTGCCGTGGCGCCGCGCTGTTTTGCGGCCAGCCACAGCTGGCCGGGGCCGTGTTTTACATGGTAGGTGTTGCCGTGGGTGTAGAAGAACAGCATCCCGCCAAATGGCGCCAGACCCTCGCGGGGGGCGAAGGGAAAGCGGTCGCAGTTGCCGGCGACCGAATAGACCGGTATGGCGGGGAAACGTTGCTGCAAAAGTTCGGCGTCGTCCCAGCCGTCGCCCAGGTGAAAACAAGCGGTGAGGTGGGGTTCCCCGCCGACGATGCGGAGCATGCGCTCAGGGTAATGGTGGGTGTCGGAAAAAACAAGCAGGTTCATGGGGTGCCTCGATGGGGTGTGGGGTGGGTGTGTATATGCGAACGGGAAATGGAGGGAAGATAGCAGAATACCGTAGGGAAAAAAGAGCGGGAAAAGCAAGGGACAAATCTGGTGGTGATTATTGAAGGTTGCTTATGGTGGAAAAGCAGAAGGGGACACAAAGAAGTGGGAAGGTGCGCGTGGGGGGAGGAAGGACCTATTGTGGAGGAAAAGAGCGTTGGCGGGGTGACAAACGGTAGTAAATATAAGAAATATTAACAAGCAAACTAAGGCAATAGTTGCATTTCTTTATATAAAGAGCCTTTTGGGTGGCCAGTCTCGGCAGCGGTGCGGCGGGCGGCCTCGCTGGCGGAAAGGTGCTGGTCCTGCGCGAGGGCGAGGGCTTGGCACGCGGCGTCGGCGAGGGAGATGGCTGGGCCGGTATCGGCGGTGGGAGGGGCGCCGGCCAGTACCAGCACAAACTCGCCGCGCGGGGTTTCGGTTTGGTATTTTTGCAGGGCCTCGGCAAGGGTGGTTTTCCAGATTTCCTCGTGTAGTTTGGTGAGCTCGCGGCAGAGGGTGACGCTGCGCTCGCCCCCGAAGGTGGCGGTGAGGTCCGCGAGGGTGGTGGGTAGTTTGTGCGGGGCCTCGTAAAAAATGATGGTGCGCTGTTCCGGCTGTAGGGCAGCCAGCCGCTGCAGACGCTGGCGGCGGTTTTGGGCGAGAAAGCCCTCGAATACGAAGCGGCCGGTGGCCTGGCCGGAAACACACAGCGCGGTGATGGCGGCGCTGGCGGCGGGAACCGGAACCACCGAAAGCCCGCGGGACAGAGCGTCGGCGACCAGTGCCTCGCCGGGGTCGCTGAGGGTGGGGACGCCGGCATCGCTGCAGAGTGCGCAGCTTTCACCGGCGGCGATGCGGTCCAGTATGGTATCGCCGGAGGAGCGGGCGTTATGTTCGTGGTAGCTGACCAGGGGCTTTTTCAGGCCCAGATGGTTTAGCAGGCGCAGGGTGACACGGGTGTCCTCGGCGGCGATGAAGTCTGCTTGCTCGAAGGTGGCCGCCGCGCGGGGGGTGAGATCGCCAAGGTTGCCGATGGGGGTGGTGACGACATAGAGTGTTCCGGACATATGGGTAGCTCCTTTTGGTTTTTGGAGGAATGGGGAGTGGGGTGAGGTGGAGTTTTGGGGTGAAATGGAAAAAGCGGGTTGGGGGTTTTGGGAGGAAAAAGAAGGGGAAAATGGGACAAAGATTTGAAATAGGGAGAGGATATTGGAGGATGATTTCCTGTGGGAAGAGGAGGGTTTTGGAAAAAATGCGGGAAGGTTTGAGGATTTAGAGAGTGTTTGGGGAGCCCGGCGGGCCCGGCGAAGCCGGGGGCGGGGCGCGAAGCGCCCGGGCGGGCGCGCGCAGCGCGGCCGGCAGCCGGGCGGTCTGGCTGGCCGGAGCGGTGTTTTTATGGGGGCGCTCGGGTGGATGATGGGGCCGGGCTGGCGGGTGGGAATGGTTTACGGGAAGGGCAGTAAGGTATATTTAGCGGCATAGGGAGTCTGGCAGCAACAGGAAGCGGCCCAGGATAAACGTAAGCATGAAATAAAAGTAAGGGGCTAGTACCACAGTGGTGAAGAAGTGGACAGAATGTTGTCCGGCAGAATGGCAAGCCCGGTACCGCCGAATTTGTGTGCCTCTACCAGCGCCAGCCAGGGGGCGGCATCGGGTGTTTTGCGTACCAGTTGCATGCGCTTTGGGGCAAGGTTTTTGGCCGTGAGGATGGCGAAAAGTTCCGCCAGGCGGTCGGGCGGGTAGCACAGGCAAAAACGTCCGCCGTCTTTTAAAATGTGGGCGGCGGTAGAACAAAATTCTGCCAGGGTGCAGGTGGTTTCGTGCCGGGCGGCCGCCCGGGCAGCGGAGGGTGGAAGCGCGCCTGCGCTAAAATAAGGAGGGTTTGCCAGCACAAGGTCGAACGGGCGGGGCGAGGTATACTGGCGCAGGTCCCCGCAGAAGAGGGTGAACGGATGCGCGGGATTTGCGGTTTGCGCCGCAGCCAGCAGGTCGCAGGCGTCTGGGGCCAGCTCCACAGCGGTGGCGGGGCCAGCCAGGCCCTGATCGAAAAGAGAAAGCAGCAGGATGCCGCACCCGGCGCCGAGGTCACAGGCGGACCAGCGGGGTTTTACAGAAGAAAAAGCAGCAAGAAGCAAAGAATCACTGCTGATTTTATGGGTATCATTTGTGAAAACGATGGTGCCGTTCGGTAAAGATTCCTGTTTTTGAGGCATGGGGGAACCATCCTTATTTCGTAAGTGGGCAGGGGGTGGGCAAGCCTACTGCAAATAATTTTTTGGGTGTCGTTTTGCGCCATGTTAAGTTAATCAGCTTTAATGCAAAAGAAGAAAACCCGGCGGCTGTTTAAAAACACGCCGCCGGGTGCAGATAGTGTGGACACAAACGGGGGATTATTCGCCCGCGGAAATGGCATCCACCGGGCAAACGCCCGCGCAGGCGCCGCAATCGATGCAGGTGTCGGCGTCGATGACATACTGCTCGCCACCATTGGAAATAGCGCCGGTGGGGCACTCGCCCTCGCAGGTGCCGCAGGAAATGCAGTCAGAGTTAATTACGTAGGCCATAAGGGGTACTTCCTTTCGAGAGTAAAATTTCAGTGGAAAAAGGCCGGTGTGCAGCCTGGATATATTCTATCACATTTTTTCAGTTTTTCAAGGGGAATCAATTGGGTCGTCCATGAGGTCGGCGGGGGTGGGGGCAGGTTCTGGGTCGGGCGCGACGGGGGCGCGTTTGCCGCCGCGAATGTAGGTGCAGTCCTGGCGGGAAAAATAGCGCGGGGCGGTGTCTGCCCCCTCTAGCCGGACGCGCAGCATGCCACTGACCAGGTTTACCTCGGTGACAATACCCTCGCCCTCGGGGGTTTTGACGATGCTGTTGATCATGGGGGTGATGCGGCTGAGGTATTCATAGGCGGGCTGCTCGTACCCAAGGCAGCACATGAGCCGGCCGCAGCAGCCGGAGATTTTGGTGGGGTTCAGCGAAAGGCCCTGTTCCTTTGCCATTTTGATGGAAACCGGCTGGAAGTTTTTCAAAAACCGGCTGCAGCAAAAGGGCTGGCCACAGATGCCGAGACCGCCCAGCATTTTGGACTCGTCCCGCACGCCGATTTGCCGCAGCTCAATACGGGTGCGGAACACGCCGGCCAGGTCTTTGACCAGTTCGCGGAAATCTACCCGGCTGTCGGCGGTGAAATAAAACAAAATTTTATTTCGATTGTACGCATATTCCACATCGATGAGCTTCATGGGGAGGTTGTGCTTTTCGATGCGCTCCTCCGCCAGGGTGAAGGCTTTGCGCTCGTCCTCGCGGTTTTGCTTCAGGCGGTGGATGTCCTCATCGGTAGCGAGGCGGACCACTTTTTTCAGCTGTTTGGGGATGGCGGAATCTGCCGCGGTGTGCACGCCCTGGGCCACTTCCCCGCATTCCGGACCGCGGGAGGTTTCCACCATGACGTAGGCGCCGGTTTCGATGGCGAGGTCGCCGGGATCGAAATAATAGCTTTTTCCGGTGGATTTAAAACGGACGCTGACAATTTTTTTCATAGGGTTTGGTTCCTGTCCTTACTGTAGAATTTGATAGCTTTGGCGGGCAGCACAGCAGCCCGGCCGGGTGGAACAGCCGCGGAAAATGGGCCAAAGCGGCAGAGGGCGGATTTGAACTGAGGGCGCTAGCCGGCCAAACCCGCGCGTGAAAGGTGGATGGCAAGCGCCGTGAACGTAAGTTTGGGGGAGGAGTTTCCCCGAAGGGATGTGCGCGCTGCGCTGACCGGGGGCAGCAGCAGGGCGGCCACCGCCGGAAGAATGGCAGGCAGGCCCGGTGCGGCGAGGCCAAGAAGATTGGCCGACAGAGCGTCGGAAAAATCGCTCAATAGAGCCTCGCGTTTGTCGCGGTCGTCGTCTGCGCGACCCTCGTACCGGGAAAAGATGCGCAGCAGCATGTACCGGTTGCGGGCCGCCGCCGCGCTGGCCGCGGCCAGTGCATCCTGCAGAATGGCTTGGCGATCCGGTGACGATAGGGTTTTGCGCCCGGCGCCGATGCGGCCGCCGTAAACGGCGGCAAGCAGTGCGGGGAGCGTGGGGTCGGCCTGTTGTGGCAGGCAGGTTTCCAGCGCCGCCTGGCAGGCAGGCAGCGAAACCGGCGCCAGGGGATATACCGTGCAACGGCTGAGGATGGTGGGCGGTACCGAGGCCGCCGAAGGGGCGGTGAGGATAAACAAAGCGCCGGAGGGTGGTTCCTCCAGGACTTTCAGGAGGGCGTTGGCGGCCGGGGCGGCAATTTTATGCGCGTCCCGAATGAGCACCACGCGGCCCGCGGCGGACAATGCAGAGTGAAAAATATCGGCGCGGACGGCGCGGATGGCGTCTACCGGGATTTGGCCGGATTTGCCCTCGCCCTGTACCAGCAACACTTCGCTGCCTTCACCGCGCAGTACCGCCTCGGCACCGGGGCCACCGGTGGGAAAGAGGTAATCGGCGGCAAGGGAACGGGCGGCAAAGTTCGCGCCGCAACCGGCAGAGGAGACAAATAAAATGGCGTGGCTGAGCTTGCTGTTTGCAAGAGCGGCCGACAAAGCCTGTTTGGTTTCTGTGTTTTCGATGAGAGCGTCTAGTTTCATAATGGGTAGGTTACCTTATAGTTTTTCAAAGCGCTCTAGGTGGGTGACCATGACGGTGGCGCCGCCGACGGTGACCTCCAGCGGGTAGACCGACGGAATGCCGATACCGTCATAGCTGGCAGAGGAGGGGACGACCTCGGTACGCTGGCTGGAGTATTCCCGGATGACCCCGATGACCTCCTCGACCTTTTCGTCCTCGGTGGCGATGAGCAGGGTGACGTTGCCGGCCAGCAAAAAGCCCCCGGTGGTGGACAGGCGGGTGACCGTGAAGCCGGCCTGCACCAGCTGGGCGCCCACAGCTTTGGCGTCGTCTTTACTAACAATGGCGGTGATGAGCTTCATAGGGAGCACTCCTTTCCCGAAAAGCGGAATGTAAAAGAGTGACGGGCAGGGCGAAAAACCGAGACTTTCAGTGTCGTGCCGGCAAAAACGAGACGGACACCGCGAAAGCGGCGGATGCGAACGACATGAGGTACAGAAACGCCCCACCGGGCCCCGTGTGGCAGGGGCTGCCGAAAAAACATGGACTGAAAGTAGTACGGGAATCCCGGTCGTAGCCTACCTTTATTTTAGCACATCCAGCGCAAAAATGCCACCGGCGACAAGGCTGTGTGCGATGTCGGCGGTGATGACTTCGCCAGGCATGACCAGCGGGAGGGCCGGCGGGCAGGGCGCGGCAAGACCGGCGGCGGTGCGGCCGACGGCTTCGGCGGTGGGAATGCGCTGTTTTTCTGCAAACAATGCCTGCCGAACGGGAAGGTCAATTTGTGGCAGAAAATACATAATATCTTGACAAGATAAAGGTGGTTTTTGATAAAAAACCTGTAATGTGTGGTGCAGAAGGGTGAAATCGGATGGGCGGTTGTAGGGCGATGCCATGAGCACGATGTGGGTACCGTCCGAAAGTTCCGGCTGGATGCCGGCGGCGGCGAGGGCGGCATCCACCTGGGCGGCGGGCCAGCCGCCCTGTGCCGGGCGCAGGCAAAGCTTCAGCGGGTCGTCGCTGTCGGCCAGCAGGTGCGGCGCTGCCGAGGCGGCTGCGGCCAGGCGCGCGGCGGCGGCGGAAAAATCCGGCGGGGCATCCAGCAGCAGGCCGGCGGCCAGGTCCAGGCTTTCCAGCACCAGGTAGCTGGGGCTGGTGGAGGAAAAAAAGTTCAGCATTTCACGGGCGCGAACAGCAAGCTGTGCGTCCCGCAGGTGCAGCAGCGCCGCCGGGGTGAGGCAGGGCAGGGTTTTGTGGGCGGAGTCCGCGGTGGCGTCGGCGCCAAGGGCCAGGGGATGGATGGACGGCGACAAAAAGTGCAGGTGGGCGCCGTGGGCGTTGTCCACCAGCAGGGTGGCGCCATGGCGTTTGCACACGGCGGCGATGCCGGCGATGTCGGAAATGTGGCCGTAGTAGGTGGGGCTGGTGATGTACACCGTTTTTGCGGTGCCGGCGGCGAGGGCGGCCTCTACCGAGGATGGCGTGATGCGGCCGTTTTCCGGCAGGACCCAGAGAGGGGTAGCGTCTAAAAAAGCGAGCGCGCGGACGGCGGAAACGTGGCAGTTTCGCGCCATGACCACCGAAGCGCCGGGGCGCAGGAACAGTGCGAGCATGGCCCCGATGCAGGAGGTGGCGCCGGCGGCGCTGTATAAGGTGGCACCGCTGCCGAAAGCGCGGGACATGTTTGCTTCACTGGCGGCCAGGGAGCCGCTGGGGCATTGCAGGTTGTCGGCGCCGGGAATCTCGGTAAGGTCCAGCGGCAGAATGTTCCCAAAAGGCGCAATGGCTGCCGCGTTGCCTTTGTGGCCCGGGACATGGAACCGGGCGTTCGGGGCAGCGAGGGCAGCCATTTTATCGTAAAAAGGTGTTTTAAAATTCATATGTCAGCGGCCGCGGCGGTTCCAGTTGCGGCGGTTGTTGTAAATGCGGATTTGGTTTTTGACCATATCGATGAACTGGCGGCCGCAGTGCAGGAAGAAGTTGACCAGGGCGGCCAGCGTGATGCACAGGGAGAACAGGCCGGTGAGCGGAGAGGCCATAAACGAAAGAACGATGGGCGGAATGGCAAACACCAGGTAACCAAAGGCTAACCATTTTGCTTTAATGGGGATGATGAAGAACAGGCGGAACACCATGTCTGGCATAAAGGTGGCTACCGCGAAAAAGAGGGTGCTGTTCAAGGCGGCGTTGTAGGTGTAGCCCACCAAAAACCCCGCAAGGACCGAGAGCAGCCACCCGGTGACATAAAACAAGGTAAAGCGGAAAGAGCCCCAGATTCCTTCCAGAATATTGCCCAGCATATAGTAAAAATACAGCGAGAACAAAAACCAGAAGGGGTTCCCCTCACCAGGCAAAAACAGGTAGGTGACCACGCGCCAGACCTGGCCGGAAAAGATGAGGGAGCGGTCGAACTGGAGGTAATAATAGATAGGAACGGTGGGGAAAATGCGCTGTGCCAGGTACACCACCGCCATGCCCACAACGATGGCAAGCATAAGGTGGGGGATGCGAAACCGTCCCAGTTTGTTTTCCAGTTTGTATGTCCATCTCATGGGGGCGGCCTCCTGTGTGGTGCCAGGCGCAAATGTGCGCCGATTATGCGATAATTGCGGCCGGGGTGAGCGGTGGGGCGGTGGCCGCCGGGAATGGTATCATTGTAGCAGAGGCAGGGGGTAAGTTCAACAAAAAGTTATGAATGCTTTTCGCGGAGGAAGCGTGAAATAAATAACGAATGCGATTAGAATGCGACTTTTTAACACTTTCAACAGAGTTTTCAACAATAAATTCAAAACCGGACTATACGCGCGGTAATTTACAAGGGGTTTGAAAAAATAATTTCAGAAAAATTTAGACGGCAGAACTGGCAAGTTTGCCGGAAATGAAGGCGGCCGTTTGTGGCCCGAAAAACAAACGGCCGCAAAGAAGCGGGGTGAGCCGGCGGGGAATGTGGCGGTGTGAAGGGCAGGTTTTACAAAGCACAGTTTGTGGCGCGCCGGTTTTCCGATGCGTCACAAACTGTGCTGATAAAAGGCAATGGTGCGCTATATTGTTTTGAAACAGAAGGCAAAGAGGAAAGAAGAACCGTATGCAGAATTAGATGCGGAAAAACATGGAGGGCTCCTTTCTGTTGAGGGGGCTGGTGAGGTGGTGTGTAGTTTGGATGGCGGGCCGCAGGCCACGCGGGCGCGCAGCGCACGCGGCACAGCCGCGGACTTTTGCGGATGTGGGCCGCCGCCGAAGGCGGTGGGCGGCCTGCGGCCGGGGGGAAGAAGGTGCAGCCGGAGAAGGAGTGACCGTGCCTGGCCGGCCGAAATGGTATGGTTTGCAGGGGTTTCCAGAAGGGGAATGCGGCAAACAGCTAGCCGCAGCGGGAAAAGCCGCAGTTACGGCAGATGACACAGCCGCCCTCATGCTCGATGGCGGCGCCGCAGTCCGGGCAGATGCCTTTTTCCAGGGCGGCGTCCGCGGCGGCGCCGCTGGCGGTGGGGCGCGCGGCGGTGTGTGCCAACACGGCGGCACGGAACGGTTCCGGGCCAGCCGGCAGCGGGGAATCGGCAGGGGTTCCACCGGCCATGTCGCCGGTGGTATCTGCGGCGGCGGGTTTGGCGGGGGTGACCGGCTCCGCCACCAGGCGGGCGGTGGGGTCACTTTTGTATGCCTCGATGTAGTCGTTTACCTTCATGACTACCTTCGCGATGGCGTCCGGGCAGGAGGTGCAGCTCATGCCGGGCTGGCGGATGGTGGAAGGGCAGCGAATGCCTTTCAGCTGGCTGCAGACCTCCCGTACCGACATGCCGCTGCGCAGCGCCACGCTGCATAGCCGGGCGGTGGCCTCGCTTTGGCTGGGGCAGCCGCCGGCTTTGCCGGTACTGGTGAACACCTCGCAGATGCCGTTTTCGTCGTAGTTTACGGTGACGTACAGGTTGCCACAGCCGATTTTCATGCGCTCAGTGAAGCCGGAGGTGACGTCCGGGCGGTCACGCGGGGTGATTTGGCCATACGGCTGCAGGTTGTCCGGCAGGGCGGCCAGCACGCCGTCCGGGTTTGGCAGGGTGGCGCCGGAGCTGTTTACGGCGCCGATGTTCAGAACCTGGGCCTCGCGGCTGCCGTCGCGGTAGATGGTGACGCCTTTGGCGCCTTCCACAAAGGCGAGATTGTATACCTCGGCCACCTCTTCACGGGTGGCGGTTTTGGGAAAGTTGACCGTTTTGGAGACGGCGTTGTCGGTGTGGCGCTGGAAGGCGGCCTGCATGCGGATGTGGTACAGAGGGCTGACATCGTGCGCGCAGACGAATACCTCGCGCAGGTCTGTGGGGAGTTCCTCGATGTGGGCGATGGTGCCTTCCGCAGAGATTTGGCGCATGAGATCGTCGGTATATAGGCCGTCCGCCTCCAGGCGTTGGGTTAAAATGGGGCTGGCCTCAATCATCTCGGTGCCGTCCATGATGTTGCGCACGAACGCGTAGGCGAAGACAGGCTCCACCCCGGAGGAACAGCCCGCGATGATGGACAGGGTGCCGGTGGGCGCGATGGTGGTGATGGTGGCGTTGCGCAGGGGTTCTTCGTCCTTGTAGATGGACTCATGAAACAGCGGGAAAGCGCCGCGGATTTTGGCAAGCGCGCGGGAGGCGCGCCGACCCTCGGTGGTGATGTAGCCCATGACCCGCTCGGCCAGAGCCAGGGCGGCGTCGGAGTTGTACGGGACGCCCAGCAGCAACAGCATGTCGGCAAAGCCCATGACACCAAGGCCGATTTTGCGGGTGGAGCGAGTGGTTTCGCCAATGATGTCCAGCGGGTAGTTGTTTACGTCGATGACATTGTCCAGGAAATGCACCGCGTCCTGTACGGTAGAGGAGAGCAGCTCCCAGTCAATTTCATAGCCGGAATCGATCTCTTTTAGCATTTTAACGAGGTTAATGCTGCCAAGGTTGCAGCTTTCATACGGAAGTAGCGGTTGCTCGCCGCAGGGGTTGGTGGACTCGATCTCGCCCTGGGCGGGGACCACGTTGTCGCGGTTCAGCCGGTCCAGGAAGATGATGCCGGGCTCGCCGTTGTGCCAGGCGGCATCCACGATTTTGTCATAGACCGCGCGGGCGTTCAGGGTGCCGGTGGCTTCCTTTGTGCGGGGGTCGATGAGATTATAGTCTTCGCCCGCGGCCGCGGCGTTCATAAAAGCCTCGGTAAGGCCGACAGAAATGTTGAAGTTGGTGATGTCGGCGTTGTTCTTCTTGCAGTCGATGAACTCCAGGATATCGGGATGGTCGATGCGCAGGATGCCCATGTTGGCGCCGCGGCGGGTGCCGCCCTGTTTTACGGCCTCGGTGGCCATGTTGAACACCCGCATGAAGCTGACCGGGCCGGACGCGACCCCGCCGGTGGAGCCCACTGGTGAGCCGTTTGGCCGTAGGCGCGAAAAGGAAAACCCGGTGCCGCCGCCGGATTTGTGGATGAGCGCGGCGTTTTTCACCGCCTCGAAAATGGCCTCCATGGTGTCCTCTACCGGCAGCACAAAGCAGGCCGACAACTGGCCCAGCGGGCGGCCTGCGTTCATAAGTGTGGGGGAGTTTGGCAAAAAGCGCAGGTCCACCATCAGGTCATAAAAAGCCTGCTCGGTGGTTTTCAGGTCCGCCTTTGCGTCATAGGTTTTGTCCGCCGCGGCCACCGCACCGGCCACACGATGAAACAGGCCCTCTACCGTTTCAATGACCTGTCCCTGGGCATCTTTGGCAAGGTAGCGTTTTTCCAGTACCTTGATTGCATTATTGCTGATTTCTGTGAGCGCCATGATGAGCCTCCCTGTTTGATATTGCTGTCCCTTGTTCTCCCCTTTAGGGCGGGTGAAAGTGTGCGCTTCACCGGCCGCCGCCACGGATCCCCTTTTAAAGTTATTTCATTATACTACTATATATTGTGGTAATCAAGACCCTGGAACACAAAATAAGCTATAATTCGAAAAAATGTGTGGAGAAAGAAATTCGATACGATAGGAGGAAAGAACCGGTGCGGACGGCAAGGGGGACGGCCTCGGAGGAAAAGCAGGCGTGCCACCGGAACAGCAATGCAAAGCCTTTGAAATTGGTTTGACGGATAGGGGGGCGGGCAGTATACTAAAATAGTAATATATAGGAGGATGGCGAAATGGATTTTTTGGGGAACCCAGCGGGGATACCGGAGCTGGGGTTTACGCATGGTGGGCGGTTTCACGCGGATGATGTGTTTTCGGCGGCGCTGCTGCGTATTATGCGGCCGGATGTCCGCATTTACCGCGGATTTGTGGTGCCAAAGGGGTTTTCGGGGATTGTATTTGACATAGGGGATGGGCCGTTTGACCACCACGCGAAGGACCGGCTGCGGCGGCCCAATGGCTCGCCGTATGCGTCGTTTGGGCTGTTATGGCGGGAATATGGACATTTCTTTTTGAGCGAGGAAGAGGCGCTGCGGTTTGATGAAAAGTTCATACAACCGCTGGATATTGATGACAACAATGGTACCGGGAATGTTTTGGCGGGCCTGATTGGCGCGTTTAACCCGCCATGGGATGACGCGGATGCCGACCTGGAAGCAGCGTTTAATGAGGCGGTGGAGGTGGCGCGCCAGCTGCTGGACCACAAGCTGAAAAGCCTGGCCGCGGTGGAACGCGGGCATGTGGTGGTGCGGGAAGCCCTGGCAAAGATGGAAAACGGGCTGGTGGTGCTGCCGCTGTACGTGCCGTGGAAGCCGGTGCTGGTGGAGTCCGGCGCGCAGTTTGTGGTGTTTCCCACCCTGCGCGGGGGGTACTCGCTGCAATGTGTGCCAAAGGATTATAACGGCAAAACGGGCAATAAAGTGCCGTTACCAGCGAGATGGTATGCGAAACCTGTTGATGAGCTGCGCAGGTTGACCGGCGTGGAGGATGCGAACTTTTGCCATGCCAGTGGGTTTATGATGACGGTGGGTAGCCTGGACGGCGCGCGGAAGTTGGTGCGGCGGGCGCAGGAAGAGCTGGCAAAGAAGCAGGCGGAAGAGAAAGCGCGGCAGGAGCAACTGGCGGCGAATGGCGCCCAGCCGGCAAACGGTGCGGAGAAGGATGCCGTGCGGGAAAGTGCGGCCGAGGCGGCAAAAGATGAGGCGCAGAAAAACAGACAGAGCGCCCCCGGGATAGAGAAAGGCGACGCCACCATGGTAGTGGGTGCTGCCGCCGGGCAGGCAGAAGCAGCCGGTGAACCATGAACTGGGCGTATTTGGTGCGGTGCCGGGACGGAACGCTATACGCGGGATGGACCCCGGATTTGGCAAAGCGGATGACGGCGCACAATACCGGGAAAGGCGCGAAGTATACCCGCGGGCGGGGGCCGGTGCAGCTGGTGTGGGCGCGCGCGTTTGCCAGCAAGAGTGAGGCAATGATGTGCGAGGCGGCGCTGAAGCGGAAGACCAAAGCGGAAAAAGAGATGTTGGTGAAAAGCGAAGGTGTTCCGCCGGATGCGGTGGATGCGCTGGCGGGGGATGTACTTTAGAGAGGCCGAACCTGCGGGGGAAGATGTGTTTTGCCGGCAGGGTGCCAAAAGGCGCCTGGGCAGGAAACCGGGCGTGTAGGGGCCGGATGGCACAGCCAAAAGACAGAAGATTGTGAACATGGGAAATAAAAGGAGTTTGTATGCCGGAAGGGGAGCTGGACCAGGCGCTGCAGCAGGTGCTGGGCGCAAAGCCGGTGAGGATGGTACTGTCGGTGCCGCGAAAAGGGGAGACGGTGCTGCGCCGGGCACAGCTGCGCCCGGTGGGTGGCGGCTGGCAGGTGGAGCGCTTTTCCGCGGAGCAGGCGTTTCACCAAAACGTACGCGCGGAGCAGCTACCGCAGGTGCTGCGGGAGCTGCTGGAGCAGAGTTTTTCCGAACTGCACGCGTTTGCGGCGACGGAGGAGTTTCGCCTGCGGGTGACAAAAAAGGGCAAGGTGCTGCTGGGGCGACATGTTGTGGCCACCGGTGATATGGGTGGCGCCTTGGGCGATGGAGACAGCGCCGCACAGAAGGGCCCGGAGAGTGCCGCGCAAAAAAGCCCCAAAGGGGACACAGCACATGACCGGCGGAAAAAGCATTTGCTGGCGGAAGGACTGGTGGTGCCGCCGTTGGTGGATATGGGTGTGCTGCGTGCATCCGGCCAGGTGGTGGCGGCCATGCGGGACAAGTACCGCCAGATTAACCGGTTTGTGGAGCTGGTGGAGGATGTATTGCGCGGGTATGACAAACAAAGCATTCGAATTGTGGATTTTGGATGTGGAAAATCCTATCTTACGTTTGTTTTGTACTATTACCTGACCGAGCGGAAAGGCCTGCAGGTGGAGATGACCGGGGTGGACCGCAAGGCCGCAGTGGTGGAAAAATGTGCCGATGCGGCAAAAAAATATGGATATAATGGGCTGAAATTTGTTATTGGTGACGTAGAAAGCTGGGACACGCAGCAGCCGGTGAACATGGTGGTGTCCCTGCACGCGTGCGATACCGCCACCGATTTTGCGCTGGCGGCGGCGGTGCGCTGGGGGGCACAGATGGTGTTTTCCGTGCCGTGCTGCCAGCACGAGGTGAACGCGCAGATGCGTAGTGAAAAGCTGGCGGTGCTGATGAACTATGGGGTGATAAAGGAGCGCACGGCGGCACTGCTGACCGATGCGATGCGCGCAAATATGCTGGTGGCGTGTGGGTACAAGACCCAGCTGATGGAGTTTGTGGAGGTAGAGCACACGCCAAAGAACCTGTTGATACGCGCGGTGAAGGGGCCGGTGGCGGCCGCCAAACGCGAAAAGGCCCGCGCGGAAGTGCAGGAGGCGATGCACGAGATGGGTGTGGAACCGATGTTGTGGCGGCTTTTGCGGAAACAAGGGCAGTTGTAGGAAGGGAAGGGTACCCGGGTGTTTGGGTGCCGGAAGGTGCAGATAGTGCGCGGCCCGGCGGGCGTGGCGCGGGCGGAAGCCCGCGACGGGCGCAGGGAACCTGCGCGGGCCCGCCGCAGGCGGGGCAGCACGCCGGGCAGGTGGCCCAGGGAAGAGGGCGGCAAAGGCGGAAAAAAGCCCGCGGAGTGTCCGCGGGCGGTGGTGGAGACGTGAAGGTCCCGGAGGGGCCGGTGGTGCCGGAGCGCTGGTGCGAAGGGCGTTTACGGCGAGGCTAAAAAGGTGTCTGTGCAGGGGTGCGGATGGGTTTTTGGGCTAGGGTGTGCGCGGCTGTTTTGCCATGCGCACAAAAGAGAGACACAGCAAGCACAGTTATGAGAAGGGTCAAAAATTGGATCCGTTCCAGCCCCAGTGGGCGTATTCCGCGTATTTTACAAAGATACAGTCGGCTGGAATAGACAGGGTATCCCCCACCAGCGACGTGATGGCGGCGGTCATGCGCGCATAGGCGGCGGGGTCGGCGGCGCCGTATAGCTCCACGGTGACGATGGCAGCCGGCGCGGCGGTGCCTTTAAAATACAGCGGGCTGTCTGCGCAGAAGTCTACCATCAGCCAGCCTTCGCTTTTGCCAATGAGGGAGATGTCCTGGCCCAGACGGGTTTTGATGGTGTCCTGCTGGGCGGCGGTAAGGGACACATTTGTGGTGGTTTTTATGTATGGCATAAGTGGGCCTCCTAATATATATGTTGAAATGGGTAAAGGGAACGGCGTGGTTTCATTGTGCTCTTTAGAAGGGAAATTTGCAAGCGGCGGAAGCAATAGGATGCCTGGCGCAGAGAAACGCGGGCAGGAGGGTGTACCATGAAAAAATGGAGGATGCTGGTGATTGCCGCGCTGGCGGTGGTGCTGCTGGTGGCGTGTGGGCAAAGCGGTGCGGGACAGAACTTTGGCGAGGTGGTGGGCGAATGGCGGCCACAAAATGACGCCGCGCGCAGTGTGGCGCCGGCGGAGATAGGGACATATGACAGCCCTGATTTTGGGGATGTGCTGGGCTTTGATGTGACGGAGTATCCCGACACGGCGGCGCTGTCCCCGCAAAAGTTTTTCACGATAGATGATTGGTTTGGACAGATAGAGTATGTTACCGAGGATGAACGCACGCTGGTGGTGCGGGTGGCGAAAAAAGAAGGAAAAAGCCTGGCCGCGACCTATACGGGGTCTTATGCGGCGGGGGATGAGCTGCGCCAGGTGGATGGCATGGAGGTGCGGGTGGGCACCGCGGCGGATGGGGCGGTGATGGTTAGCTGGACGCGGGGAGAGTACCAGTACGTACTGCATTCCGCAGGAGGGCAGGATGCCCCCAGCGAGGAAGAAATAGAAATGTTTGTGAAAGAGATGGACAGCGCGCCGGCCCCGGAATGATGGCGGGCGATGCCGCTGCAGCATGTGTTGACGGTTTCTATGTACCCACAGAAAACAGTGTAAAGCGGCCGCGCTCTTCCTCAAAAAGAGATGGCGGCTGTTTTTTATATGGTGTTGTTTTAGGTAGAAGCGGGTATCGGCAAGAAATGTTGATGTTCTGTTGAAGATTTGCCGTGGGTGCCATGCTATAATGAGGCCAACGCCAGATAAAAAGGGTTCTAAACCGTTAGGAAGGGGTTATCGAGAGGGGGGTGGGGGCGGAGGATATGAGTAAAAACAGGATTTTGGTGGTGGAGGACGACCCGGCCATTGCGGATGGGATTGCGATGAACCTGCAGTATTCCGGTTATGAATGCAGAGTGTTTGATAACGGAAAAGAGGCCGCAGACGCTTTGGTGGCGGACCATTCCTATGATTTGGCGCTGCTGGATATTATGCTGCCGGGGCTGGATGGGTTTGCGCTGTTTGATTATATGGCCCAGTATGATATTCCGGTTATATATATTACCGCCAAGAGCGACGCGGTTTCGGAAATAAAGGGGTTGCGTGAGGGCGCGGAAGACTATATCATAAAGCCTTTTGATGTGCTGACGCTGCTGGTGCGCATAGAAAAAGTGCTGGAAAGAACCGGGAAGCTGAACCAGATGATTCGCGTGAAGGACGTTACCATTGACACGCGGAACAAGACGGTGCACAAAGAGGGGGAAGAGATTTTATTGAAACCAATGGAGTTTGAGCTGTTGGTTTTGCTGGCACGCAACAAAAAAAGAACGATTATGCGCGATAAGCTGCTGGATGAGGTATGGGGTGCCGATTATTTTGGGGATACGCATACGGTGGACGTGCATATTTCCAGCATACGAAAAAAACTGGGGTTCGGCGATGTGATTAAGACCGTGCCGAAATATGGGTACCGGCTGGAGGAATGAAGCGATGAAAAAAAGAAAGACCGGAAAGTTGTGGCAAAAAGTATCGGTGATAAGCGTGGCGGTGATGGTGCTGGTGGTTGCGGTGTGCAGCGCACTGCTGCTGAACCAGGCAAAACAAAATATTTTGGATGTGACGATAGAACAGACGCGGATACAGCAGCGGGAGCTGGCGGCATCGTTTTCGGAGATGGCGGCGTATTATGTGGCGGAGGAGACCGACCCGGTGGTGAAGGAATCTGGCATAAAATATTGCTTTTCGCGGGTGGCGGATGATACGGCGGTGCTGACGTATGGCGAAGAGACGCTGTATTCTTCTGTTTCTATTAAGCCGGAGAAGATTTTGGCGGAAAAAATTACAGGAACCGACAACAAATTCACTTTTTGGTTTGGCTATGATACGGTAGCGTACCCAGATAACATGTGCCGTGAAGAAGTGATTGATGGACGGCATGTTCTTATTGCGGGCGGGGTGGTTGCCCTACCAAATGACCCGGGTGATTATTATGGCGTTTTTGTTGTGAAAGATATTACGGGAACGTATGAGGAAATGGCCACGATGACCTGGTGGTTTGTGTTTATTTGCGCCGCCAGCGTGGTAGCCGGGGCGGTACTGATTGCCCTGTTGATGCGACGCGCCACCCGGCCGCTGGCGCAGCTGAATGAAATGACCCACCATATTGCCGAGGGCAACTATGACGCCCAGGTAAACATACGCACAAAAGACGAAGTGGGCGAGCTGGCGGCCAACTTTAACAGGATGACACAAGCGGTGAAACAGAATGTGGAACAGCTGGAGGATATGGTGCAGCGGCAGCAGTTATTCGTGGGTGGGCTGACGCATGAAATAAAAACGCCCATGACCTCGATGATGCTTCACACCGACACGCTGTTGACGGCGGATTTGGGTGCGGCGGAGGCCCAAGTATCCCTGCGGCACCTGTATGAGCAATGCCGCTGGATGGAGCGGTTGTCACAAAAGCTGCTGAAGCTGACCACGCTGGGCGAGGAGATTGAGATTCATCCGGTGAAAACGCAGGAGCTGTTCCAAGATGTGGCGGCCAGCACGGCGGAAATGCTGCAGGCGCGGAACACACCGCTGGTGATGGAAAGTGAGGTTGACGTTTTTGAAGCGGACTATGATTTGATGAAATCCTTGCTGATGAACCTAGTGGACAACGCGTCCAAAGCGTCTGAGGCAGGGCAGACGATTCGCCTGCGGGCGTGCGAGACCGACTTTGGCTATAAAAAAATATACGCGACACGTATGCACCACTGTACGATAGAGGTTTGTGACAGCGGCAGCGGAATCCCGGAAGAAGAGATTCCCCGTGTGACGGATGCGTTTTACATGGTGGACCGGTCCCGCAGCAAAAAGGCGGGGGGCAGCGGGCTGGGCCTGGCGCTGGTGCAGATGATTGCGAAAGCGCACAAAGCCGACCTGGTTATTGAGAGCGAGCTGGGCGTGGGGACGACGGTGAAAGTGAAACTTTCGTGGCCGCGCAGGGAAACACCGGGACGGGAGGATGGCGCGTCATGAAAAAAATAGGTTGTGTTTTGTTGGCGCTTTTGCTGATGGCCGGCATGGCAGGGTGCGGGAAAACAGAGGCGGGGTCGCTGTATGACGCCAAAGGAGACCGGCAGCTGCGGGGAAAAATTCTGGCAGGAGAGGCGAATGACGGCTGGTACCGCGAACTGGCGGAAAACGACATGCATATTGAAAAGAGCATAACGTATGACACACTGCCGGCGCGGTTTGTTGTAGACGCGCAAGTGACGGTGGCGAGCGCCCAAATGCCGGCCGCGGTGGTAAAGCCGCACCGGATTACACAGGAAGAGGCGGACGTGATGCTGGCGTATATCGTGGGGGATGCCCGGTTTATTCAAATGGATACCCCCTATGCCACCGCGGGGAACGTAGAAATTAAATATAATAAATTGCCAAAGCAGATTTTGGCGGTTTACATGGATGAGTATGAGAAGAACATTGCCGACTGTAAAAGTTTAGAGTCATCCAGCCCGGAGAAGGAGGCTTCCAAGAGCGCGTATATTGACGCGCAGGAAGCAGAACTGGAAGAATGCAGAAAGGCGTACCGAACGGCAAAAGACATGGAGACGTTTCCCGAAGCGTCCCGCAGGTTCAGAAAAAGAGAATATAAAGCCTGGGGTGGCGGCGTCTGGGATGGCATGGGGTATACCTTTGTGCAGGGAGGGGAGGGTATAGGTATTAGAGATGAGCTTCCCTCTTTCGATGAGACGTATGTGGTGGATGAAATACAAGGCTACTTCGTGAAAAATGACGCTTTGTTTGAGCTGAAAATACGCAGCGATGAGGTGGGAAGGTGGAGCAGGGTGTCTCTTTCCCAGGTATTCTCCCGGGATGAATTTTCGGGGTACCTTTCGCCAAACGAAGCGGCAGATACGGTGGAATCCTGTGAAGATGCGGAAAAAGTGGCGGAGGATGCGGCAGCAGCCATTGGCGCCTGTGCGCAAGGAATGCAGCTGCTGGAAACAGATAGGACGCTGGATGGTGTGCGGTATATGTCTAGCTTTGCGCGGGAAATAAACGGTGTTGCGTTTAACGATGAATATATATGGCCCTTTACATTTTTCGCTATGTTGATTGGCGAAGAGGAATTCGAGTCATCGTGGGGGTATGAAACCCTGACTATAGGGGTGGGTGCGCATGGCCTGGAAAGCATAAGCTGGGAAAACCCGTATGATGTGACGGAGGTGCTGGCCGAGGAGGCGCCGATGCTGCCGCTGGAACAGATTTTGGCGTGTGCCGCGCAAGGGGCGTTTTTGGATGCGAGAATTATGAAAGAGAGCGAGAATTACGACTGGCATGTGACCGGGATATCCCTGAATTTAATGCGTGTGCAGGCAGGGGAAGAATATATTTTGGTTCCGGTGTGGGATTTTTACGGGAATGGTTCCTGGGGCGGTGCAAAAGCAGAACAGACCATGGAAGGGGCGCCGGAGGAGGAAAGCCGGCATCTGCTGACGGTCAACGCCGTTGACGGAAGTATTGTGGACAGGGCGCAGGGGTATTGACGCGGGTGAATATTTTGTTGGCGGGTGGCCTTGTGCAAAATTTTGGGTGTGCGCGCTAACCAGGAAAAGCAGGGGG
This sequence comes from Oscillospiraceae bacterium, assembly GCA_031549285.1. Taxonomy (GTDB): domain Bacteria; phylum Bacillota; class Clostridia; order Oscillospirales; family Ruminococcaceae; genus JAAYCI01. The sequence continues at coordinate 30,292 of JAVBPZ010000013.1, forward strand.
CGGCGAGCTGGCCTCGCGAAAAAACAACAAGGAAGGAAACCTGAAAAAGTTCTTGCGGCGGCAGACGATTTTTGCTATACTAGTAAAAATAGGAATGGAAAGGGCGACGGCGCTATGCCTATGGTGTGCGGAAAAAGAATAGTGCCACCACTGCCGTGCCCGTGTTTCCTTTTTTCAAAACAACAAGACCCGTGTTCAGCTTTCCGGTAATGGAAACTGAGCGAACGGGTTTTTTTTTGGGCAAAAATGCACGGGGGCCACGGTACATGGGGCGTTCGATGTGAAAGCGGCGCGCGTGGCGCGGGCGGACGCGGCGCCGTGCGCAAAATAGCGAGAGCGGGAGGTGGACGACATGAAGGTGCTGATGAAAGGCGGGATGGTGCAGCGCGGCGGGCGTGTGGCAAAGGCGGACGTGCTGCTGGAAAACGGCGTGGTGGCCGCGGTGGCGACCGATATTGCGGCGGAGGATGCCGCGGTGGTGGATGCTGCCGGGTGTCTGGTGGCGCCGGGGTTCACCGACCTGCATGTGCACCTGCGCCAGCCGGGCGGGGAGGCGAAAGAAACCATTGCGACCGGTACAGCGGCGGCGGCGGCCGGTGGTTTTACCACCGTGTGCGCCATGCCGAACCTGACGCCGGTGCCGGATAGCCTGCAAAACCTGGCGGTGCAGGTGGATGCCATAGAAAAAGACGCAGTGGTGCGGGTGTTGCCGTATGCCAGCGTGACGGTGGGGGAAATGGGCGAGTGCCTTTCTGATATTGCGGTGCTGGCGCCGTTTGTGTGCGGGTTTTCAGACGACGGGCGCGGGGTGCAGAAGGAAGAAACCATGCGCCGCGCGATGGAAGAAGTGAAGCAGGCCGGGAGTTTCATTGCCGCGCACTGTGAGGACGAGGCGCAGCTGCCGGAAAACGGCGTGTGTGTGCAGGATGGGTGCGATTTTGCGCAGGAGCACAGGTTTGCCGGGCACAACAACCGGAGCGAATGGGCCGAGGTGGAGCGGGATATCCGGCTGGCAGAAGAAACCGGGTGTGCGGTGCACATCTGCCATGCCAGCACGGCGGAAAGCTTTGCGCTGGTGCGTGCGGCCAAGGAAAAAGGCCTGCCGGTGAGCTGTGAGGTGACCCCGCACAACCTGTTGCTGTGCTGCGAGGATATTGCCGAGGACGACGCGAAGTACAAAATGAACCCGCCGCTGCGCACTGCGGCCGACCGCGAGGCGGCCCTGGCGGCGCTGCTGGACGGGACCATAGACGCGATAGCCACCGACCACGCACCACACACCGCCAGCGAAAAAGCAGACGGGTTTGTGAACAGCCTGAACGGTGTGGTGGGGCTGGAGACGGCGTTCCCGGTGCTGTACACCGGGCTGGTGCAAAGCGGGATTTTGCCGCTGGAAAAGCTGCTGCAGCTGCTGAACGCGGGGCCGCGGAAGGTGCTGGGCGACAAGGGGAACACCATACAGCCGGGGGCAAAAGCCGACCTGGTGGTGCTGGACCTGGCCACCGAGCGGGTGGTGCAGCCGGAAGATTTTTTGACAAAAGGGCGGGCCAGCCCGTTTGCGGGATGGAAGGTGACGGGATGGCCGGTGATGACCTTTTGTGATGGGGCGCAGGTGTACCGGAGGGAGTAAGCCGGGGTTATGGGTGGCGATAGCGGCAGGAGAACGGGACAAGGACAGGGTCGCCTGCGGCACCCACGGTAAAAGGAACGTTTCCGACGGCCAAAAGGGGCAAGGGTGTTTGCGCCGGACGCAAACAGCGCGTTTACAATGCACCAGCTGCAAAGCGTAGCATAACGTCCCGCATGGAACGCCCGGAAGGGCGGCGTGATGACGGCCTGTGAGGCAGGTGGAAAGTTTTCAGCAGGGATGTTGGCCGGAGGGTTATTAAAGCGTAAAGACAAGTTGGACGCGTGACATCCAGATAAAATTTGCGAATGCGGCACCAAAACGAATAAAATAGAGATTGAAGACGAGGGTGGGAAAGATGGAAAAAAGAAGGAAGAAGCTGGTGTTTGAAAACGGCGAGGTGTTCTGCGGGTTTGGGTTTGGCGCGGACGCCGAGCGGGTGTGCGAGGTGGTGTTTAACACCGCCATGGTGGGGTACCAGGAGATATTTTCCGACCCATCGTACAAAGACCAGTTTGTGTGCATGACCTACCCGCTGATAGGCAACTATGGCCTGACGGCGGAGGACAACGAGAGCAAAACGCCGCACATGGGTGGATTTATTGTGCGGGAATATAACGAGTCTTTGGCGAACTTTCGCGCGGCGAAAACGCTGGCGGAAGAGATGGAAGAGCTGGGGATACCGGGGATAGAAGGGGTGGATACCCGGCGCATTACCCGGATGATACGCGATGGCGGCAGCATGCGGGCGATGTTGTGCGACGCAGACAAGCCGGACGCGGACGCGCTGGCGCAGATAAAAGCGACGCCGGTGCCGCACGACCAGGTGAAGCAGGTGACCTGTGAGAAAAAATGGTACGCGCGTACCAGTGGCGTGAAATACAACGTGGTGGCGGTGGACTGCGGCATAAAGCTGAGTATAATAGGCAGCCTGACGCGGCGCGGGTGCAACGTGACGGTGGTGCCGTATGACACGCCGGCCGAGGAGATATTGGCGCTTTCACCGGATGGGCTGTTCCTTTCGAACGGGCCGGGAAACCCCGAGGATGTACAGCCGGTGATTCAGCTGGTGAAGGAACTGCAGGGAAAGCTGCCCATTTTTGGCATCTGCCTGGGGCACCAGATGATTGCGCTGGCGAACGGGTGCAAAACATACAAGCTGAAGTTTGGACACCGCGGCGGCAACCACCCGGTGATGAACCTGGCCACCGGGAAGATAGAGATTACCAGCCAGAACCATTCGTACGCGGTGGACCCCGACAGTGTGCCGGGCAGCGGGCTGACGGTGACCCATGTGAACCTGCTGGACCAAACGGTGGAGGGGCTGGCGTGTGTGAAGGACATGGTGTTCTCGGTACAGTATCACCCGGAAAGCTGCCCCGGTGCGCAGGATTCGGCGTATTTGTTTAAACAGTATATGGAGATGATGGATGATTTCCGCAGTGGAGGTGCCGTGTATGCCTAGAAGAACCGATATACAGAAGATTCTGGTGATTGGCAGTGGGCCGATTGTGATAGGGCAGGCGGCGGAGTTTGACTATTCCGGGACGCAGGGGTGCCTGGCGCTGAAAGAGGCGGGCTTTGAGGTGATTTTGATCAACTCCAACCCCGCGACCATCATGACCGACGTGGATATTGCGGACAAGGTGTATATGGAGCCGCTGACGCTGGAGTTTGTGGCGCGGATCATTCGCAAGGAGCGGCCGGACGCGATATTGCCGACGCTGGGCGGGCAGACCGGGCTGAATATGGCGATGCAGCTGGCGAAAAAAGGGATACTGGACGAGTGCCGGTGCGAGATTTTGGGGACCGGGTTCGATTCCATTGAGCGGGCCGAGGACCGCGAGCTGTTCAAGGCGCTGTGTGAGGAGATAGGCGAGCCGGCGCTGCAGAGCGAAATAGCCCACAGCATAGAGGAAGCGGCGGTGGAGGCAGAGCGGATAGGCTACCCGGTGGTGCTGCGGCCGGCGTTCACGCTGGGCGGGACCGGCGGCGGGTTTGCGGAGGATGAGGACGAACTGCGCGAGCTGGCGAAGGGCGCGCTGCGCGCCTCGCCGGTGGGGCAGGTGTTGGTGGAAAAATCCATAAAAGGGTACAAAGAGATAGAGTATGAGGCGATACGCGACGCGAACAATACCGCCATCACGATTTGCAACATGGAAAACGTGGACCCGGTGGGGATACACACCGGCGATTCCATAGTGGTGTGCCCGTGCCAGACGCTGACCAACCACGAGGTGCAGATGCTGCGGGACGCCTCCTTGCGAATCATTCGGGCGCTGGGCATAGAGGGCGGATGCAACATACAGTTTGCGCTGGACCCGTATTCGTTCCAGTATTACGTGATAGAGGTGAACCCGCGGGTGAGCCGGTCGTCTGCGCTGGCGTCCAAGGCCAGCGGGTACCCCATTGCCCGGGTGAGCGCCATGATTGCGGTGGGGTATCATTTGAATGAGATCCCGCTGGCGAACACGCCCGCGTCGTTTGAGCCGGCGCTGGATTATGTTGTGACAAAAATAGCACGGTTTCCGTTTGATAAGTTTGATAAAGCGTCTAAGCTGCTGAGCACGCAGATGAAGGCGACCGGCGAAGTGATGGCGATAGGCCGGACGTTTGAGGAGAGCCTGCTGAAGGCGGTGCGCAGTCTGGAGGTGGGCGTGTCGCACATTTGGCTGCGCAAGCTGGATGAGATGACCAACGCGAAGCTGTGGGAGATGCTGCAGAACCCCACCGACGAGCGGCTGTATGCGATAGCGGAGCTGCTGCGGCGCGGGGTGGATGCCATGCGCATTGCGGACGAGACGCGCATCGACGCGTTTTTCGTGAACAAGATACAGGGGATTGTGGAGTTTGAAAATGTGGTGCGGGAGCACCCCGGTGATTTGGAAGTGCTGCGGGAAGCGAAGCGCAAAGGGTTTTCCGACGGGTTCATTGGCGTGCTGTGGGAAAAGAGCGAACTGGATATTTTCCGGCTGCGGGAGCAACAGGGGATTTTGCCGGTGTACAAGATGATAGATACCTGCGCCAGTGAGTTTGAAAGCTATGTGCCGTATTTTTACTCTACCTATGAGGACGAGAACGAGAGCCGGGTGACCACCAACAAGAAAATAGTGGTGCTGGGCGCGGGGCCGATTCGCATAGGGCAGGGGGTGGAGTTTGATTATTCCACCGTGCACGCGATATGGGCGATACGCAAAGCGGGGTACGAGGCGATTATCATAAACAACAACCCGGAGACGGTGTCCACCGACTATACGGTGAGCGACAAGCTGTACTTTGAGCCGCTGTGCGTGGAGGATGTAATGAACGTGTTGTCGCTGGAAAAACCCGAGGGGGTGATTGTGACCCTGGGCGGGCAGACGGCGATAAACCTGGCGGCGCGGCTGGACACGCTGGGGGTGCCGATTGTGGGGACCGGGTGCGAGGCGATAGATCGGGCGGAGAACCGCGACAGCTTTGAAAAACTGATGGAGAAGCTGGGGATACCGCAGCCAAAGGGGCGCGCGGTGACCAACATAGAGGACGGGGTGGCTACCGCACAGGTGGTGGGCTACCCGGTGCTGGTGCGGCCCAGTTTCGTGCTGGGCGGGCGGGCGATGCAGATTGTAAACAGCGACGACGCGCTGCGGCATTACCTGTCCGAGGCGGTGCTGGCAAGCGAGGACGCGCCGGTGCTGGTGGATAAGTACATTTCCGGCAGGGAGCTGGAGGTGGATGCGGTGTGCGACGGCAAGGACGTGTATATTGCGGGGATTATGGAGCACGTGGAGGGTACCGGGGTGCACAGCGGGGATTCGATGTCGGTGTACCCGACCTTCTCGGTGAGCGAAAAGGTGAAAGAGACCATTGTGGCGTATACCGTCCGGCTGGGGCTGGGCATCGGCATAGAAGGGCCGTTTAACATCCAGTTTATTGCGGACGAAAAAGAGGACGTGTATGTGATAGAGGTGAACCCGCGCTCCTCCCGCACGGTGCCGTTTATTTCGAAGGCGACCGGGGTGAACCTGGCGGGCATTGCGGCGCGCATAGCGCTGGGGCAGACGCTGGCCCAGATGGGGTACGGTACCGGGGTGGCGCCGCAAAAAGACAAATGGTACGTGAAAAGCCCGGTGTTTAGTTTTTCGAAGCTGCGCGGGGCGGATACCTATCTGTCGCCGGAGATGAAGTCTACCGGGGAGGCGATAGGGTACGACAAGACGCTGAACCGCGCAATGTACAAGGCGCTGAAGGCGGCGGGGCAGCGGGTGGACAACTACGGCACGGTGCTGGTGACCATTGCCGACCCGGACAAGCAGCGCGCGCTGCCGCTGATACAACGGTTTTATGATATCGGCTTTAACATAGAAGCGACCAGCGGGACGGCGGAATTTTTGAAGGAGAACGGCATCCGCACGCGGGTGCGGCAGAAGCTGTCCGCCGGCTCGGACGAGATTTTGGATTCCCTGCGGGCGGGGCATGTGGCGTATGTGGTGAACACCGTGAACCCCGGCAGCGAAGACCACCGCAAGGACGGGTTTTTGATCCGGCGCGGAGCGGTGGAGAACAACGTGACCATCTTTACCAGCCTGGACACGGTGGCGGTGCTGCTGGATGTGTTGGAGGAGATTACCATGGGCGTGAGCACGATAGACGCGGAGTGAAACCGGGCGAGGGCGTGCGGGTTGAGAGAAGAAGCCGGTGGTGTGGGCGCGGGTGTGGATACATTGGCGGCAGAGACGGAGGCAGGTATGATAAAAAAAGCGATCTTCCGGGTGGAGGAAAACGAACATATTGCGCGGGATACCCACCGGATGGTGCTGGCAGGGCCTACCGAGGCGCTGGTGGCGCCGGGACAGTTTGTGAATATCCAGCTGGAGGGGTTCTTTTTGCGGCGGCCGATCTCGGTTTGTGACTGGGACGAAGAGCGCATGACGCTGGTTTATAAGATTATGGGCCGTGGCACCGCGCGCATGGCGCAGTATGCCCCCGGAACCCAGCTGGACCTGCTGCTGGGGCTGGGCAATGGCTTTTCGCTGCCGGAGGGCCTGGGAAAACCGCCGGTGGCGCTGGTGGGCGGCGGGTGTGGGTTGCCGCCGTTGTACGCACTTGCCAAAGCGTTGATATATGCTGGAGTTATACCCAAAGTAGTGATGGGGTTCCGGGCGGCGGCGGATGTTTTTTACGAAGAAGAGTTTAAAAAGCTGGGTTGTGAAGTGGTGGTGACCACCGAGGACGGCAGCGCCGGCGTGAAGGGATATGTGACCGACGCGTTGCGGGACATGACGTACGGGTACTACTACGCGTGCGGGCCGCAGGGTATGCTGCAGGCGGTGCATGCCCTGGGAAAAGAAAAAAATGCCGAGGGGCAGCTGTCCTTTGAGGAGCGCATGGGCTGCGGGTTTGGCGCGTGTATGGGGTGCAGCTGCGAGACGCTGGTGGGACCAAAGCGGGTGTGCGTGGATGGTCCGGTGTTTCCATCGCGGGAGGTGATGTTCGAGTGAAAGGCGAAGTGAGGATTGGTGGCGACGGCGCAGTGGCCGAGGTTGTGCGGCAGCCGGAGGAGAGCCTGTTCTGTGAGCAGCCCAGCATGGGGCCGCAGGGCGGCGGTGGGCAGCCGGCGGCAGAAAGTAGTGTGGATACCAGCGTGATGCTGGGCGATTTGCGGCTGCCGAACCCAGTAATACCGGCAAGCGGGACCTTCGGGTTTGGGTACGAGATGGCGGCGTGGTATGACCTTGCCTGCCTGGGTGGCATTGCGCTGAAGGGGACCACGAAGGAAGCCCGGTTTGGCAACCCGACGCCGCGTATTGCGGAGTGTGAGGCGGGAATGCTGAACGCGGTGGGGCTGCAAAACCCGGGGGTGGAAGCGGTAATTGCCGAGGAGCTGCCAAAACTGCGGGACGTGTACAGTGGCGCGGTGATTGCTAATATTAGCGGGTTTTCCATAGAAGAATATGTATATACTGCGCAAAAATTTGACGAAGTGCCGACGGTGGATATACTGGAAATCAACGTGTCGTGCCCGAATGTGAAGCACGGAGGCATGGCGTTTGGAACCAGTGCCGCGGCGGCAGCCGAGGTGACGCGCGCGGTAAAAGCCGCGGTGAAAAAACCGGTGTACATTAAGCTGTCGCCAAACGTGACCAGCATAGTGGAGATTGCGAAAGCATGCCGGGAGGCCGGCGCGGATGGGTTTACCGCTATCAACACGCTGCTGGGGATGCGTATAGAGCCGCGAAGTGGCAGGCCGATTGTGTCGATTGGCGCGGCGGGATTTTCCGGCCCGGCGGTGAAGCCGGTGGCGCTGCGGATGGTGTATGAGCTGTGCGCGGCGGTGGATGTGCCGGTGATTGGCGTGGGGGGCATTTCCAGCGCGGACGATGTGCTGGAGTTTATTTCCGCCGGGGCGGCGGCGGTGCAGGTGGGAACCGCGACGCTGGTGGACCCGTATGCGTGCAAAAAGATTGTGGAAGCGCTGCCGCAGGTGATGCGGGTGTATGGAATAGAGAGTTTGGAAAGTATACGCGGGAGGGCGCAAAAATGAGCAGCAAAGACGTAATGATTGCTTGTGATTTTCCGAATAAGGCGAAAACGCTGGTTTTTTTGGAGAAGTTCAAAGAACAAAAACCGTTTGTAAAAATAGGGATGGAGCTGTTTTACGGCGAGGGGCCCGCGATTGTGCGCGAGGTGAAGAGCCGGGGGCACAAGGTGTTTTTGGATTTGAAGCTGCATGATATTCCGAACACGGTGCACCGTGCGATGAAGAACCTGGCAAAGCTGGGGGTGGACATGACCAACGTGCACGCGGGCGGGGGCGTGGCCATGATGAAGGCGGCGAAGGAAGGCCTGGAGGAAGGGGCCGGTGGCGCGGCGGCACAGCTGATAGCGGTGACTATGTTGACCAGCATCAGCGAAGAAGTGATGCACGAGGAGCTGCGCATTCCGGGCAGCGTGATGGACACGGTGGCGGGGTATGCGGCGTGCGCGCAGGAAGCGGGGCTGGCGGGTGTGGTGTGCAGCCCGCTGGAGGTAAGTGCGGTGAAACAGCGGTGTGGCGGTGCTTTTCTGGCGGTGACGCCGGGGATCCGTTACCCGGATGGGAATATCGGTGACCAAAGCCGGGTGACCAGCCCCGCCGACGCGGCGAAGATAGGCAGTGATTATATTGTGGTGGGGCGGCCGATTACCGCGGCGACGGACCCGGTGGCCGCGTATGAAAAAGTGCGGGCGGATTTTTTGGGATAGAGTGCGGGAGTTTGTGAGCGGGACGTTGTGGTGCGAGGGTAGTTGGCAAGAGAGATATTGTTTTGAAGGTGCGCACGGGTGCCCGGCCGAAGGCCGGCGCGGCGTGCCGCGCCCCGGGCGCGGGCGTAGCCCGCGACAGGCTCTGCCCGGCGCGTGCGCCGGGCAGGGGGCCTTCGGCCTGGGTGGGGCGATGCGCAAAGCTGCAGTGGTGTCGCCTGGTTTTGTGACAAGGGTTGCCGTAGCGGAGAAAGCCAAAAAGTAACGAATGGAGATGACGAGTATGGAAAACGTGAAGAAGGAGATTGCGAAGGATCTGCTGTCTATACATGCTGTGTTTTTGCGGCCAGAGGATCCGTTCACCTGGGCCAGCGGAATAAAATCGCCCATTTACTGTGATAACCGGCTGGTGCTTTCGTACCCGCAGGTGCGCCGCCGGGTGGAACAGGGCTTGGCGGATATTATTATACGGGAGTATGCGGGCTGCGAGCTGGTGGCCGGAACCAGCACCGCAGGTATTGCGCACGCGGCGCTGGTGGCGGAAATTTTAAACCTGCCGATGTGCTATGTGCGTGGCAGCGCCAAGGACCACGGCCGGGGCAACCAGATAGAGGGAAAGGCCGAGGCTGGGCAAAAAGTAGTGGTAGTGGAAGATTTGATCTCCACAGGCGGGTCGGTGATAGACGTGGTGGAAACCTTGCGCGAGGTGGGGTGCGAGGTGCTGGGCATCGCGTCGATTTTCACCTATGGTTTGGCGGCCGGGCTGGAGAAGCTGGCGGCGAAAGAAGTGAAGAATGTGTCGTTGTCGGACTATGACGCGCTGATTGAACAGGCGGTGGCCGAAAAATATGTGCGGGCGGAGGATCTGCCAAAGCTGCGCGCGTTCCGGGAGAACCCGCGGGATGCGGGATGGATGGAAAAGTAAGCGCGGAAGGATAAAGAGAATGAAGCGGCCCGCATCGGTGTGATGCGGGCCGTAGGTTTTTATAGGAGGGTTTGAGGGAAGGAAGCAGCTGCAGAATCACTTCCTCTGGCTGGTGAAGCCTTCATATTTTGGCAGGTATTGATATTGCAGGCACATTTCAAACAGGTCTAGAGTGGACATTCCCAGTTCTTCATCCAAAAGAATATCCACGCGGCGCAGATGGTTCAGCATCCAGTTTTTAATATCCTGGGTATCGACACCATGCTCTGCGCAAAAGTCTTTATCCGCCAAGATGGAACGTGCAAGGTTGCTTTGGGTGGATGTGGGCAGATAATGCTGTGTGTGGAACCGGGCGTTGCTTTTGGGGCCGACCTTTCCAATTTTCAAAATGACATCATGACAGGCGAACATGTAAATGCCCATCTTTCCGTTGGGTAAGGTTGGCGCCGCGTGTGGAACACCTCTGTCTATTACTTCAACCGAATGGGCGGGAAACGCTCTGCCGAGCAGCTGCGCGATAGAAAACAGCGTGTCTTTAATGGAATTTGCCGCAATGTGCATGCAAGCCCTCTTTTCTGAAATTTGGTTTATGTTCTATGCGGCAGGTTGCACCAGGCCGTCGGCCGCAAAGGTGATGGGAGACGGTGAGATGGAGGAGAGCAGGTCGAAAATACGCTGGCGGTCGGTGTCCTGCTGCAGCAGAGTGGTGACGCCGCCGGACTGCAGGCAGGGGGCCACGCGCAACGACAGGTTGTGCGGGTCGTTTAGGGTGACCTCCAGCAGGGCGGTGTCCACGGCGGCGGTGTTGAACCAGAAGTTGCCCAGGCTGTAGACAATGGGTTTGTCTTTGTAAAACTCGATGCCCTGCAGGATGTGTGGGTGCGCGCCCACCACTAGGTCGGCCCCGGCGTCTATGAGCTGGCGGGCCAGGGTGGTTTGCGCGTCCTCCAGCGTGGTGCTGTTTTCCGTGCCCCAGTGGGGATAGGCGACGACCACGTCGGCATTTTCCGCCGCCAGCTGTACGGCGGCCAGAAACAGGGCGGGGTCATACGTGCGCAGCACGCCCGGGGTGGTTTCTGTGGCCTCTGGGGTAAGAATATTCTTTTCCGCGCGGCTGGCGGCGACATAGGCGACCTTCATGCCACCGACCAGGAAGTACTGCGGCAGCGAGGCCTCGTCGATAGTGCGCCCGGCGCCCACATAAGGAATGCCGGCGGCGGACAAGGTATCCAGTGTGTCCAGAAAGGCGGCTTCGCCAAAATCATAGACGTGATTGTTGGCAAGAGAAACAATATCTACACCAAGTTCATTTAATATTTGGGCGTTCTCTGTCTTTGCACGGAAGGTGTATTGCTTACCGGGCATGGCGGTGCCCTGGTCGGAAAAACAGAACTCGTTGTTGATGAGCAGCAGGTCGGCGGTCTGCATGCGCTGGCGCAGCGGCTGAGTGATGCAGTCCTGAATGCCGGCGGGCTGGGCGGCCATGTAGACCATGTTTTCCCAAGTGTCGGACAGGTTAACATCGCCGGTGAAGGCCAGCACTGGCTGGGTGGCGGAGTCCTGCGCCATATGCAGATTAGAGGCGGTGCCCGGCGCGGCGGTGTACAGGTCGTACAGCACCAGCAGGGTGCTGCCGAAAAGTTCATAAAAAAGATCGTCTGTGTAGGCGGCGGTTTGCAGATAGCCGGAGATTTTCGCGGTAAAGGCCGGGTCTATGGCTTCATTGCCCCAACGCAGAAAGCCGGCGGTGATGTCCCGGCGGGGGTCTGCGCCGGCCAGCGCGGCCAGGGTTGCCTGGATATCCTCTTCGGAAGTGACAGAGGTATCTGTATGGGATGTGGCCGGTGTGGACCGGCTGCCGGAGGTAGGCGCCGGGACAAACAGCTGGCAGCTGCACAGGGAAACACACAGCAGTATAGCAATGAGCGCAGAAAGCAAACGGGTTTTCATGGTGTCTCCTTTGTGGTATGGTACCGGTAGGAAGGATGCAGTGGTATAAGGGGTTTGAAATAATTATCGGCAGGAATGGCATATTCTGAAGTGAGCAAATGAAACAAAAGAATCAAAATCGCAACATTGTGAACGCGGGCCGGTGTTTTGGAAGAGACGCGCGGAAAAGAATTTTGCATTGTGGGCCTGCAGTATAGTATAGTGTAGCGGATTTGAGATATGGGTGCAAGCGGCCATAGTGGAGTGGGTGGGCAAGCGTGGTGTGCGGGGAAATAAAAAGTATAAATATTCACATAATGCTTGATTTTATACAGTAATGATGTATAATAATTCTTAGAGAGAAAATGTTGCAGGGGCGGAAAATGGGTCATTATGAAATAAAACAACGATTATGCGCAGATAATTTGTAAAATTCGCAGAGAAGCAACCCCAAAAGGAGAGAAGGGAAAATGAAAAAACAATACAAAAAAGTGGTGCTGGCGTATTCCGGCGGGCTGGATACCTCTATCATCATTCCGTGGCTGAAGGAAAACTATGGCTGCGAGGTGGTGGCGATGGCGGCTGACGTGGGCCAGAAGAGCGAGCTGGACGGCCTGGAAGAAAAGGCGCTGGCGACCGGTGCCACCAAGCTGTATGTGATGGATTTGAAAAAAGAACTGGTGGAGGATTTCATCTGGCCGACGCTGAAGGCGGGGGCGAAGTACGAAGGGTACCTGCTGGGGACCAGCTTTGCGCGGCCGCCGATAGCGAAAGCCCTGGTGGAGATTGCGCACAAGGAAGGTGCGGATGCCATTTGCCACGGTGCCACCGGCAAGGGCAACGACCAGGTGCGCTTTGAGCTGACGGTGAAGGCGCTGGACCCCACACTGGCAATCATTGCACCGTGGCGGGAGTGGGATATTGAAAGCCGCGAGGACGCCATTGCCTATGCCGAGGCGCGGAATATTCCGCTGAAGATAAACCGGGAGACGAACTATTCCAAGGACATGAACCTGTGGCATCTTTCGCACGAGGGGTTGGACCTGGAAGACCCGGCGAACGAGCCGGACTATGACAAGATTTTGGAGTTGGGGGTGAGCCCCGAAAAGGCACCGGATAAGGATACCTACCTGACGCTGGAGTTTAAGAAGGGTGTGCCGGTGGCGCTGGACGGCAAAGCGCTGGACGGTGTGGCGATGATAGAAGCCCTGAACGAGGTGGGCGGCGCAAACGGTGTGGGCCTTTTGGATTTGGTAGAGAACCGGCTGGTGGGTATGAAGAGCCGCGGCGTGTACGAGACGCCCGGCGGGGCCATTTTGTATGCGGCGCACGAGATGCTGGAAAGCATCTGCCTGGACAAAGAAACCAGCCATTTTAAACAAACTGTAGCGATGAAAATGGCGGATTTAGTGTATAATGGGCAGTGGTATACGCCATTGCGGGAGGCCATTGACGCGTTTGTGGATGCCACCCAGGAGCGGGTGAGCGGTACCGTGAAGCTGAAGCTATACAAGGGGAATATTATTCCGGCGGGGCTGGAAAGCCCGTACTCCCTGTATGACGCCGAGGTGGCCAGTTTTGCCACCGGGGACTATAACCACGCCGATGCCGAAGGGTTTATAAACCTGTTTGGGCTGCCGATAAAGGTAAAGGCGATGCTGGATGCGAAGCGGAAAAAATGACCCGGGGTATGGGCGGGTGACGAGCGTGCCAGCCGTGGCGAAAGCGCGGGCGAACGGCAAATGGCAGTAAAAAGAAAAGCCCGGCCGGGCAGGGCTTTTGACTGTGCGGGCCGCGGGAAAGCGAAATGTGTGGCTTTTGGGAGCCGGTTTGCCGGTGTGAACAGGGTGCAAAATGTCGGAAACCGGATAAAAACAACGAAATATCAACAAATAGAAATCAAGCCGTTTTTCAAAACGGCTTGATTTTTTGCACTTGTTCATGTATTATTAATGAGCATTCTAGGAGCATTTGCCGGGTGCCGGAGAGCCGGTAGTATGGCAAATGTTTTGCTGTCTTTTGGGTGGCGTTGCTTGTTTTGTGGCGGTAGTTCCCGTGAAACCAGCGGTACCGGCGCCAGAGGGTTTGTCCCGGGAATGGCCGAACGGGCGAACCCCGTGATGTAGTGTGGAATTTTCCACATAGTTTTATCACACAGATGCGGCATAATGATATTGTATAATAGTTTTGCCAAAGAACAGTAAAAACAAAACAGGAGGTGTTGCCGTGAAAAAGCGTGTTATAACGGTTGCGTTATGCCTGTGTTTGGGTTTTTTACTGGTGACACAGCTGGCCGCGTGTTCTGTGCTGTCCTCCTCGGAGGATGGGGACTTTTCCTTTAACGGCGAGCCCAAATATACCGACCCCGAGTATGTGCGCAAGCCGCCGGCGGTCGTGATGTCGGGGTATTCTGGTGAAAACCAACAGGCAAAAGAAGAAGACGGAAAAACCGCTGTTATTGATTTGACCAACGTGAGCAAAGGCTATGTGACGGCACAGTGCATAGCCCCGGTACGGGCGAAGTTCCGGGTGGAGTGCGCGAGCGCCGGTGGCAGCGAAAAAATTGATTTTGATATAGACAATACCGGTGTGTATGATGTGTTCCCCCTGTCGCTGGGAGACGGGTATTACACATTTTCCGTGTATACAAATATTTCTGGCGATGAATACATGAATTTTTTGACGGCGGAAGCGGACGTGGTGCTGGAAAATGAGTTTGCGCCGTTTTTGGTGCCGAACAAGATAGTGAATTATACCCCACAGTCGGATGTGGTATCCTTTTCCTGGACGCTGGCAGAACATGCCCAAAGTGACCTGGAAGTGGTGCAGCAGGTATATTACTGGATAGAAAACAATATTGCGTACGATACCGACAAGGCCAACGCGGTGCGGAACGCCAGCGGGTATCTGCCGGATGTGGACAGGACCCTGGCCGAGAAAAAGGGTATCTGCTATGATTATGCCGCGCTGGTGGCCAGCATGCTGCGGGCGAACGGCATTCCGTGCCAGCTGGTGGTGGGGGATGTTTCGGTAGAGGGCGGAACGGTGTACCACGCCTGGAATATGATTTGGCTGGAGGACGAGGGCTGGGTGGCGGTGAAGGTGCCGTCCACGCCGGAGGAATGGCAGCGGCTGGATTTGACCTTTGCCTCCTCAAAGGATCCGAATATTGCCCAGTTCATTGGTGATGGACAAAACTATGTTTCTATGTTTGTATATTAAGGGACCCATGCTGCAGGTACATATATCGCTGAACCCGCGGTTGCGCAAGAGAACCATTCAGAGTCTGACGAATAGGGACGTTGCAAATTAAGGAGGGAACCGGTATGCCGGAAAAGAGCACCAAGAAATTGCGTTCACATGAGCTGGCTGCATTTTTTGAAAGTATGGCCATGCTGTTGCGCGCGGGGGTACCGGCGAACGAATGCCCGGATATTATTGCCACCGATATGGAAGGCAGCAAGCTGGAAAAAGCCGCGCGCAAGGTGGCGGATATGCTGTCCGGCGGCGATGTGTTTATTTTGAGCGAGGCGATGGACAAAAGCGGCGCCTTCCCGGAGTATGCCATTGAGATGATTCGGCTGGGGGAAGAGTCTGGGCGGCTGGAGTCTACCACCGTGTCGCTGGGGCACTATTACCGCCGGCAGGATGAACTGAGCCAGAGCATCCGCAGCGCCATAAGCGGGCCGATGCTGTTGCTGGTTATTATGGGCATTGTGCTGTTTTTCCTGATTGTGGTAGTGCTGCCGGTGTTTGAGAATACCTTTGAGTCGCTGGGGATAGCGGCCAGCGGCGGTATGGGCGGCGCGTTTTTGGCGGCGCGGATCTCCATGATAGTGGTGGGGGTGCTGCTGCTGGTGGTGCTGGCCCTGGTGGTGATGTATGTGCTGCCAAACGGGCGAGAGAAACTGGCGGATTTGGCCCAGTCTTTCCCGCTGACCCGCCGCATTCATTATGCGATATCCGCCAGCCGGTTTACGCATGGGCTGGCCATGCTGATGGCCAGCGGCATTCCGGTGGGCGAGGCAGTGGACAAAGCCGGAGCGCTGGTGGACAACCACCGTATTCTGGAAAAGCTGCCGCAGCTGCGCGCCGAGGTGGACAAAGGCGAGGATTTGGGCAAGATGCTGGTGTCGGTGGGCGTGCTGGACGGGTTTGAGGCGAAGGTGCTGCTGTCCGCCTCCCGCGCGGGCGAAACCGAAAGCGCCATGCAGAAATTGTCGGCGATTTATTCCAGCGAGGCGGACAACGGGATTGACCGGCTGCTGGGTGCCATAGAGCCCGCGTTGGTGGGTGTTTTGAGCGTGGCGATCGGCGTGATACTGTTGTCGGTGATGTTGCCGCTGACCAGCATTATGAGCGCGATTGGCTAAGACCGTAGGCAGGCAGCGCCAGAAGCCTTGCTGAACGGGGCCGGGAAAAATGCCGGCCCGGGGCGTTGCGCGGCGCAGGAGCACATTCCCACGAAGGGGGGAAAACATGTATACGAAAACCTCGAAGAGCTGGCTGGGGGTAGTGATTGCCCTGGTGCTATTTGTGGCGATGCTGGTGGTGCTGGTGTTTGCGACCTCCGGTTTGTCCGGCAGTGCCGCCAGCGAGGAAACCGCCGTGACCCAGCAGGCGATAGAACGGGCGGCTGTTTTGTGCTATGCCAGTGAAGGGTTTTATCCCCCCAGCCTTGCGTATATAGAAGAAAACTATGGGGTACAAATAGACCGGGAGCGGTACTCGGTACGATATGAGGTGTTTGCCACCAATGTTATGCCGGTTATTAAGGTGGTAAAGAAATAACGGAGCGCGGCAGTGTGGCTGGCTGCAGGGATGCAGATAGCGGCGGCCGGGATGGCTCCGGTGTGGTTTTGCCGAAAAGGAAGGCGGTGGACAGATGCAGGGAAGACAAAATAAATCTGGCGCGTTGGCCGGTATATTGTTGCCATTGGGGCTTATTTGTCTATTTGCCTTTTGTTCATTGCTGCTGGCCCTGATGGGTGGGCAGGCGTATAAATCGATACAAAACGGGGTGGATGACAGTTTTGATTCCACCGTTACGGCGAATTATCTGCGTACCAAGCTGGCCCAAAACAACCGGGCCGGCGCGATTTCGTTGCGTACAGAGGGCGACATAGAGGTGCTGGTGATTGCCAGCGGGACGGGCAATGAGCGGTATGAGACCCGCATTTATGTGCAGGACGGCCGCCTGATGGAAAACTATGCCATGGCGAGCGCGCCGTTTTCGCCGGAGGGCGGCATGTCTATTGCCAAGGTGCGCTCCTGTAGCTTTTCCATAGAGGACGGCCTGTTTACCGCGGAGATAGAGAGCCCGGCGGGGTACAGCACCCGCACGGTGTTCCTCCTGGCACAGGGGGAGGAAACATGAAGAAACGGTACCGCAACATTGCATTTTTGACAGAATTGCTTATCAATATTTTTGTATTTAGCATTTCCTGCGCTATTTTGGTGGGGTTATTTGGCTCGGCGGGCATTATGGCGCGCAAAACCCGGGAGAAAAGCTTTGCCGGGACCGAGACGTACGCCCTGTTGGAAATGGTGCGCGCACAAGGCGCCGAGGGCTTGGTCGGCGCCGAAGAACGCGGCGACGGCACCTTTGCCTGTTATTATGACGAAAAATGGGGCCGGACCTCGGCCGAGGGCGCGGCGTATGAGATAGAGGTAGCGATTGCGCCGGTGAAGACCGCGGGCGGAACGTTGAGCAGTGTGGTGGCTGTGTGCCACACGGTGGGTGGGGAAGAAATTTTCCGGCTGGAGACGTCGGTGTACCACCCGGAACAGGGAGGTGGTGCGGCATGAATGAGATTCGGTATGGCGGGCGGTTCAAGCAGCGCGCGGGCATAGGGACCGGCACCACGTCGCTGTTGGTGATCTTTACCATACTGTGCCTGGCAACGCTGGCGATTTTGAGCCTGAGTACCGCGGCATCCAGCCAGCGCATTCACCGGCGCAGCGCCGAGGCGACCATGAGCCTGGCGGTGGCCGAGGGCGCGGCGGATGTGAAGCTGGCCGAGATAGACGGGATGCTGGCGGACCTGCAGGCGGGCACCGGCGCGGGAGAAGAAAACGCGTATTATGTGGCGGCGCTGCGTGGCGCCAGCGCGATGGGGTGCCAGATAGACAGTGGGAAAAACCAGATTACCTATTCGGTGCCGATAGACGAGAACAACGAATTGGTGACCAAAATATTGGTACTGAACCCCACGGGAGGGGAAAGATATACCGTGCTGGAGCAGGTGGCGGTGCGGACCGGGCCGTGGGAGCCGGTGGATGAAGGCGAACTTTGGACTGGCGGGTGAAAACAGTATGGATTTAAAGGCACTGTTGAGAGAAGCGACCGATGCGGGCGCGTCGGATATGTTCTTTATTGCGGGGTTTCCGCCGGCCTACCGGAAGGACTCGCAGGTGACACGGGCCAGCGAGGAGCCGCTGACGGTGCCGGACGTGGAACAGCTTGTACGGGAAATATACAGCTATACCAACGACCGGCCGATAGAGCACCTGCTGGGCGAGGGCGATGACGATTTTTCGTTCTCGGTACCGGGGGTGGGGCGGTTCCGCGCGAACACGTTTCGCCAGCGAGGCAGCCTGGCCGCGGTGGTGCGGGTGGTTATGTTTACCCTGCCGGACCCCAACACCCTGCGTATCCCGCCGGTGGTAATGGAGATGGGGGATTTTACCAAGGGGCTGGTGCTGATTACCGGGCCGGCCGGCAGCGGTAAATCTACCACGTTGGCGTGTTTGGTAGACAAGATAAACAACGAACGAGCGTCACATATTGTGACGATGGAAGACCCCATAGAGTATATTCACCGGCACAAGCACAGCATAGTGAGCCAGCGCGAGATTAACGGCGATACCAAGGACTATGCCAGTGCGCTCCGGGCGGTGCTGCGACAGAGCCCGGACGTGATTTTGGTGGGGGAAATGCGCGATTTCGAGACCATTGAGATTGCGGTGACCGCGGCGGAGACCGGGCAGTTGGTGCTGTCCACGCTGCATACCACCGGCGCGGCCAATACCATAGACCGTATTTTGGATATTTTCCCGCCCAGCCAGCAGCACCAGATACGCATACAGCTGTCCATGGTGTTGCGCGCCGTGGTTAGCCAGCAGCTGATTCCGTCGGTGGACGGCTCGCTGGTGCCGGCGTTTGAGATTATGCTGCTGACACCGGCGATTCGGAATATGATTCGCGAAAGCAAGGTGCACCAGATTGATTCCGCGATATTTGCGGGGGCGGCCATGGGGATGGTGACCATGGACCAAAGCGTGTATACACTGTTTAAAGAAGGGCGTATTAGCGCGGACGCGGCGCTGCAGTACAGCGTGAACCTGGAAGAAATGAAGAAGAAGGTTTGCACCTAAATGGGGTGGAGCCGGGCGTTTGTTTGATGCGCATACGAGGATGAAACCGGGCTGGTTGCAGCCGGCAGGGGTAGCGTTTTCCGGGCGGAACGGACAGGGTTGGGTGAACAGCCATTAACTTTTGGATACGGTACCGTTTAGGCGGGGCATGGCCTGAACGTAGTGAAGGAAAAGAACCTGGGCAATGGGTGGAAACCGGAAAAGTGGGCAGGGATCACTTTTTCGTGCCGTTCACACGTTACCCGGGTATTGGCCGTGCAAGATGTGTTTATAAATTTGCGCTTTAGCGGCGGGATATCTGCCGAAGCTATGAAGGGAATGGGGGCTACCATTGATCCAGCGCATACGTGTGGAGCTGCTGGGCGGGCTGTCGGTATGGGCCGACGACGTTCCGGTGGTGGCCGGGGCCTCGAAAATTAATAAACCGTGGCAGCTGTTCTGTTTTTTGGTTTTAAACAGGGCCCGGCCCTCTGTGCCCACCCGGCTGATTACCGTACTGTGGCCGGAGGAAAACCTGAGCGACCCGGGCAACGTGCTGAAGAACACTATTTATGCGCTGCGGCGGGAATTTAAAAATGTGGACGACACAAACGAGAGTCCCATTTTGTTTGAAAACGGGGCGTATATCTGTAACCCGAACATAGTGTTTGAGGTGGATGTGGATGCGTTTGAGGAGGCATGCCGCCAGGCGTTTGAGGCGGACGGCGGCGCGCGGCTGCAGATGCTGCAACGGGCGGCGGCGCTGTATAAGGGCGAACTGTTGCCGCAGCTGGGGGACGAAATATGGGTGATGCCGCTGGCGTTGTATTACAAAAAGCGGTTTTCTGAGTGTATGAGCAGCCTGTGCTCGGCGCTGTACAGCAGCAAGCAATACAGTGAACTGCTGGCCGCGGCCACCGAGGCAAACAAGGTGGACATGACCGAAGAAGAATACTATATGTATATATTCAGGGCATTATACGAACTGGGCATGTACCGGGTGATTGTGCCGAACTACCAAAAGACCCAGCGCATTTTTACCGAAGAGCTGGGCATACCCATGAATCAGGAAATAAAGATGATTTACGAGGCCGCCAGTGAAAAGGTGGATGTGATAGAACAGGATATCATGATTATCAAGGATGATTTGCGCGACGCGGTGCAAGGGGGCGTGAGCGCAAAAGGGCCGATGTACTGTACCTATGACGTGTTTAAGTATTTGTACCAAATGCTGTCCCGGTCCTCGGAGCGCAGCGGAAGCCATATTATCATTATTTTGGTGACGCTGGGCGGGGAAGAGGGGGAACATGTGCCGGCGAAGGTGCTGTCCACCGCCATGAACCGCGTGAAGGCCCGCCTGATGGACGGCCTGCTGCGCCGCAGCGATACGGTGGCGCGGTATTCCAAAAGCCAGTATATTATTATGCTGAGCATAGAGTATGCGCGCAACACCCAGACGGTGATAGAGCGGATACGCAAACGGTGCGAGCCGCTGCTGGAGGCGGATGGCGTGAAGATGCTGATATCTACCGCGGATATTGAGCCGAAGGGATAGGGCGTTTTGCTGGGTTCTTTTTGGCAGAACCGAGCCGCACTGGTGGGGGTTGGGCGCAAGAAGCGAAAAGGGAAGCAGACGCCCCCAAAGTATGAAACAAGAAAATATCCCGGCTGCCGAAAAGGCAACCGGGATATTTATGGTTTGTGCTTTAGCACGAGAACACCACCGGCTATGCCGGTGGTTGGACTGTCTTTTGCTTTAGCTGTAAGGCCCTTGCCCTTAATGTTAGTAAGGCGGTTGAGAGTCATCAGTGGGCTAGAAAAGAACAGTTTTGCCGTTTTAACGGCGGCGGTGCATGAAGTGCAAGAGGCATGACCTTTTCAGTGCGCCCTCAGGCGCAAGCTGGTACCAGCGCCTTCTAGGCGCTGAACAAGCCACCCGCTCAGCGGGTGGTCCTGACGTGTCTGTATGGGAAAAAGCAGCAGGTGAAAGGCGCGGGCAACAGGCGGCTATACGCTGCCCTCGCCGCCCAGTGCCTCGGAATAGCCGGCGATGGATTCGAACATATAGCCATAATAGGCGCCGGTGGCGGGGTCTATCGCCCGCAGCCAGCTGTCCACAAAATCCTGTGCGGTGATGGCGTTGCCGTCGCTCCATTTAATGCCGTCCCGCAGGTGGAAGGTGTAGGTGAGACCGTCTGCGCTGACATCCACGCTTTCGGCCATGGCGGGCTCCGGCAGGCCGTCGTGGCCCAGGCGGTACAGCCCTTCAAACGCGTGGATGATCATGGTGCCGCCGTCTGCGGTGGTGTTCAGGGCGGGGTCCATGCTTTCGGGGTTGGGCCCGATGCAAACGTCCAAGGTGGGGTAATTTTGCGCTTCCATGAAGTATTTATAGCCGAGGGGCGAGGTCCATACCGAGGAATCGAGGTCGGACTTCTGCATGTAAACATCGGCGTAGTACATGATGGGGCACAGCATCCAGTCGTCAAAAATCATGTCCTCGGCCTGGTGCATCAGCTGCATGCGCTGGGCGCGCTCGCCGGAGGATTTGACCTGGGAAATAAGCGTATCATAGGCGGGGTTCGACCATTGCGAGTCGTTATTGCCGCTGTCGGTGGTGAACAGGTCCAGCATGGAGATGGGGTCGTTGTAGTCGGTCAGCCAGCCGTTGCGCGCGACCTGATAGTCGCCGTTGCGGCGGGTGGCGGTGAAGGTGCTCCACTCCTGCGCCTCGATGTTTACGGTGGCGCCAAGCTGGCCCCACATGTCCTGCAATGCCTCGGCCACGCTTTCGTGCATGGAGTCTTCTTTATTGTATAAATAGTTGATGGTGGGCAGGCCCTGGCCGCCGGGGTAGCCGGCCTGTACCAGCAGATCCTGCGCGGTGGCCAGGTTCGCGGCATAGGCGGCGGCGCTGGGGTCGTAGTAATCGCCGCCGTTTGTGCGGAACTGGCTGCCGGGGTCGGTATCCAAAAGGCCCGGAGGAACAAACGCGCCGGCCGCGATGTACAGCCCGTCACCAATTTGGTTCGCGATGTAGTCCCGGTCTATGGCCAGTGTAAAAGCCTGGCGCACCAGGGGGTCGTCGAACGGCTCGGCCTGGGTGTTATAGCTGAGGTAGTAGGTGCCAAGCTGGCTTTCCACATGGAACTCCGGGTCCGCAAGCAGCGACGGGATTTCCGCCGGGGGGATGGTGTCTACGAACGCCAGCTCCCCGGTTTGGAAGGCGTTATACTGGGCGGTGTCATCGGAGATGAGATGGAACACCAGCGTGTCCGGCCCGGTGACCGGCGCCCAATAGTGTTCATTCTTTACCATTTTTATATAAGAGCCGGAGACATACTCAGTCATTTTATACTGGCCGTTGCCAATGTAGGTTTCCGGTGTGATGGCCCAGGCTTCGCCGTGCTGGGAGATGATATCGGTACGCACTGGGGCATAGGTGGGAAAGGCGGTGAGCTCCAAAAAATAAGGGGTGACGGCGTTCAGCTTTACCTCCAGTGTTTTGTCGTCCACGGCCCGTATGGCCAGTTTCGTGGGGTCGAAAAAAACCTCTGCGGTGTCCGTGCCGGTGCTGCTGCCGCAGCCGGACAGTACCATGACCCCGGCCAACAATACAGCCAGTAAAAACGAGAGCTTTCGCATGAGAATGCCTCCTTCAAATGCCGAACAGGTGGATTCCGTTCCGCCGTTCCGTTTCACACCAAACGTTTAGGTATGCGCCGCAAAATGCGGGATGAAAAGATAACAGGCGCAAACCGGGTGTGCCTCCCCGCAGGTGTGCCGTCAAGATGCAAAGTTTGGGCGGCGCCAATGTAGACACCTCCCCAGAGTATTGGGGATTATACAATACATACTGTCGAAATGCAATACTTTTTGTAAAATAGTATAAGGATATAACCATGAGGCGGATGTTGTGTGAGGATGCGTGTGGGATTTGTCGCTTTGGCGCTAAAGAATGCGCTCCAGATGGTGGCAGGCGGCAAAATGGCCGGGGGACAGCTGTGTGAGCGGAGGGTCTGCCTGGGCGCACAGGGCGTCCGCATAGGGGCAGCGGGTGCGGAAACGGCAGCCGGACGGCGGGTGCAGCGGGCTGGGAACGTCACCCGCCAGCACAATGCGCCGGGCGGCGCGCGCGGTGCGCGGGTCCGGGATGGGAATGGCGGAAAGGAGGCTGCGGGTGTAGGGGTGCGCGCTGTGGAACGCAACCGTGTCGCTGGGGCCTATTTCCACAATTTTGCCCAGGTACATGACCGCAATGCGCTGGGAAATGTGCCGCACCACCGCCAGGTCGTGCGCGATGAACAGGTAGGTGAGGCCGCGCTGGGTTTGCAGGTCCGCAAACATGTTGATGATTTGCGCCTGGATGGAGACATCCAGAGCGGAGATGGGTTCATCACAGACCAGGAACTCCGGCTCTACCGCCAGCGCCCGCGCGATGCCCACACGCTGGCGCTGGCCGCCGGAAAACTCGTGTGGGTAGCGCTGCGCGTGCTGGGCGGACAGGCCCACCGTTTCCAGCAGCGAAAGAATTTTGTCCTGGCGGTCTTTAGTGTTTTCCGCCAGATGATGAATGTCCAGCGCCTCGCCCACGATGTCGCTGACGGTCATGCGGGGGTCCAGCGACGAATACGGGTCCTGGAAAACGATTTGCATTTTGCGGCGGTATGGCAGCATTTTGGCGTGGGTGATGTCGGCGCCGTCGTACAGAATGCTGCCGGCGGTGGGCTGGTACAGGCGCAGAATGCTGCGGCCGGTGGTGGTTTTTCCACAGCCGGATTCCCCCACCAGGCCCAGGGTTTCGCCTTTGGCGATGGTGAACGAAATGTCATCCACCGCTTTCACGGTGGCTTTTTTTCCGCCGGCGCGGGTGGGGAAATATTGTTTCAGCTGTTGTACTTCTATGCGGGTTTCCGGCATTATACCCCGCCCCCTTTCGGCGCCGGGGTGGCAGTGGCATCGGCGGCCTGTTTTTGCAGCAGCCAGCAGGCGCTGTGGTGGGTGGGGGACAGCCGGGTGGCCGGGGGCATGCGCTGGATGCACACCCGCATGCAGGCAGTGCACCGCGGGCTGAACGGGCAGCCCGCCGGCGGATGCAGCATATCGGGGGGCGCGCCCTCGATGGGCACCAGGCGGTCGTGGCGGTCCTCCACCAGCGTGGGGATGCTTTTCAAAAGGCCCTTGGTGTACTCGTGCTGCGGGTCGTAAAAAATCTCGTCGGTGGTGCCGTGCTCTACCACGCGGCCGCCGTACAGTACCGCAATGTCGTCGCACAGGCTGCTGACGATGCCGAGGTCGTGGGTGATAAGCAGGATGCTCATGCCCAGCTGGTCTTTCAGGCGGGCAAGCAACTCCAGTATTTGCGCCTGGATGGTGACGTCCAGCGCGGTGGTGGCCTCGTCCGCAATCAGCAGTTTTGGCTCGCACGCCAGCGCCATGGCAATCATGACCCGCTGCTGCTGGCCGCCGGACAGCTGGTAGGGGTACTGTTTCAGGCGGGCCGGGGCGTTGTCTATGCCCACCAGCTGCAGCAGCTGTACCGCGCGCTGGGTGGCCTGTTTTTTGGTGGCGTTTGTGTGCAGCAGAATCGCCTCGCGGATCTGGTTGCCGATGGTGTACACCGGGTTCAGGCTGGTGAGCGGGTCCTGAAAGATGATGCTTTCCTCTTTGCCGCGGATTTTTTGCAGCTGCTTTTCCGACAGGGCGGTGATGTTGTGCCCGGCAAACTGCACGCTGCCGGACAAAATGCGCCCGGGTGAAGGGATGATGCCCATGAGCGAGTAGGCGGTGACCGATTTGCCGGAGCCGGATTCCCCCACGACACCCAGCACTTTTCCGGCGTCCAGTTGCAGGGAAACGTCGTTCAGGGCTTTTACTTCGCCCGCGTCGGTGAAGAAGGACAGGCGCAGGGACTGGACGGTGGCCAGCGGTTGTTTTGTGGGTTCCATAGGTTCCATGGGCCTCTCCTTTCAATAAGTTGGTCAGGCAATAGACACAAGACAATAGCCATACAAGGAACGGGCTGTGCAAGCGGGAATGAGAAGGATGGAATTTGTGCTATTGTTTCAGCTTGGGGTCGAAGGCGTCGCGCAGGCCGTCGCCCACCAGGTTCAGCGCCAGAATGAGCAGCGTGATGAGCACCGCCGGCAAAAACAGCCGCGAGGGGTAGCTTTGCAGGCCGCCCACCGCCGCGGTGGCCAGCGAGCCCAGCGACGGCAGCGGCGCCGCCACCCCAATGCCCAGAAAGCTGAGGAAGCTCTCGGTGAAAATAGCCTCCGGGATTTGCAGAGTGGTTACCACGATGAGGGTGCCCACACAGTTTGGCAACAGGTGCCGGGTGAGGATGCGCGGGCCGGAAGCGCCCAGCGCCTTTGCGGCGGTGATGAACTCGCTTTGTTTCAGCGTGAGCACCTGCCCGCGGACAATGCGCGCCATGTTTACCCAGTACAGCAGGGCAAACACAATGAAGATGCACACCAGCGGTACGCCCACCGTGCGTATCCACGCGAACGCGGGGGCGGTGTCCGCCAGTTTTTGCAGGGGGAATTTCAGCGTGACCATCAGTAAAATAATGACCAGAATTTCCGGGATGGTGGTGAAGATGTCCACAATGCGCATCATGACGGTGTCTACCTTGCCCCCAAGGTAGCCGGAGATGGCGCCATAGGTGGCGCCGATGAGCAGTACCAGCAGGCTGGCGCCGATGCCGATGATGAGGCTGACCCGCGTGCCCATCATAAGGCGCACGGCATAGTCCCGGCCCAGGTGGTCGGTGCCAAAGATGTGGGGAAACACCGTTTCGCCCGCGTCTATGCGGGCCTGTTCCGCCGCGCTGTACTGCATAAGGCCCAGGTCCTCGCTGCCGCGAAGTTGTTGCTCGTAGCGGTAGGGGTACAGCGGGGGCAGCAGGAACGCAAACAGGAAAATGAGCAGGAACACCGCCAGGCTGACCATGGCCAGGGGATTTTTGGCAAAGCGGCGGCCACCGGCACGCCAAAAGCCCACGCTGTCCCGCAGGGTGAGCTGGCTTTGTTTTTCCGCCGGGGTGGCGGGGGTGAAATCCGCCGGGGTGAGGGGGGCGTTTGCCGGCACGGCCACGGCGCCGGATGCCAGCGCGGTGTCTGGTTGCAGGGTGTGCTTTTTCAACATGCGTGGGCCCTCCTTTCTTGCGAGATTTCGCGTCGGTGTTATTTTTAAAATAATGAGGGAGATGTGCGCGGGCAGAAATACGGCCGGGGAATTTAAAAAACCGCTGCACAACAAAGAACCCCACATCAGTTCAGCTGAATGCGCGGGTCGATTACCTTATAAAGAATATCCACCACCACGTTCATGAAGATGATAAGCGCCGCCAAAAAGATGGTGGTGCCCATGATGACCGGGTAGTCTCGGTTCAGAATGGAGGAGACGAAGCTGTCCCCCAGGCCGGGGATGGTAAGGATTTTTTCCACCACCATGCTGCCGGTGACCAGGAACGCCAGCAGCGGCCCCAGATAGGTGATGACCGGCAGGATGGCGTTGCGCAGCGCGTGCTTGAAAACCCGGCGCCAGGTGGGCACGCCTTTGGCCTTTGCGGTGCGCATATAGTCCTGGCCCAGCGCGTCCAGCATGGACGAGCGGGTGAGGCGTGCCACATACGCCGTGGGCAGCAGCGCCAGCGCGAATACCGGCATGATATAGCTTTTCCAGCTGGTAAGGCCCACGGTGGGCAGCCACCCGGCCCATACCCCCAGAACATACATCAGCACGGTGCATATAACAAAGCTGGGAATGGCCACGCCGGCAGCGCAAAACACGCTGATGACGCGGTCCGCGGCTTTGCCGCGTTTCAGGGCGGCCAGGCACCCCAGCGGCACCCCGGCCGCCAGTGCCACCAACACCGCCAGCCCGCCCAGCCGGGCGGACACCGGAAACTTTTCGGAAATAATATCGGCCACGTTGCGGCCGCGCTGTTTCAGGCTGGGGCCCAGGTCCCCGCGCACGGCGTTTCCCATATAGGTGCCGTATTGCTGCAGCAGCGGTTTGTCCAGGCCGTATTTTTGCTCCAGGGCTTTGGTGACGGCGGGGCTGGCGGCCTTTTCGCTGAGGAACGGGCCGCCGGGGATCATGCGCATTAAAAAAAAGGTGGCGGTGGCCACGATGAACAGGGTGATGAGGCCATACAGCAGCCGTTTCAGGACATATTTCACCATGAAGGACCGCCTCCCTGCGTTCCTGGAATACGAAAAAGGTCGCCCGGCCGAATGTGCTGCGGCGAAACCCGCCCAGAAACCCACCCAGAAACCGCGCTGGCGACAAAAAAAGCTGGCCGTACTATATATAAAACAGTATAATGGATGCAGGTGGAATAATCAATTCCAACAAGGCAAGAAACCGTGTGGGACACCGGTGTTTTTACAGGCAAGAGGAAGCCCCGATTTTATAAAAAACAGGAGGCAGAGACGATGAAAAACATTCAAACGGTACACGCAAGAGAAGTGGTGGACAGCCGTGGAAACCCCACCGTGCAGGCCGATGTTACCCTGTCTGGCGGGGCGTTTGGCACGGCCAGCGTGCCCAGCGGCGCGTCCACCGGGAAGTTTGAGGCGGTGGAGCTGCGGGACGGCGGCAGCCGGTATATGGGCAAAGGCGTGCTGACGGCGGTGAACAACGTGAACGACACCATTGCGGTGCTGCTGGCCGGGCAGGATGCCGGGGAAATGGTGACGGTGGACCGCATTATGATTGAAGCGGACGGTACCGCGAACAAAGGAAAGCTGGGCGCCAACGCGATTTTGGCGGTGAGCCTGGCGGCGGCACAGGCGGCCGCGGTGGCGGACGGCATGGAGCTGTATGAAAAAATAGGCGGACAGGCGGCCCAACCGCTGCCGGTGCCGATGATGAATATCCTGAACGGTGGCGCGCATGCCGCAAACAACATTGATATTCAGGAGTTTATGATTATGCCGGTGGGGGCGCCGAACTTTGCCGAGGGGCTGCGCTGGTGTGCCGAAGTATACCACACGCTGGCGAAAATATTGAAGGCGGAGGGCCTGGCCACCGCCGTGGGCGACGAGGGCGGGTTTGCGCCGAACCTGGCCAGTGATGAGGACGCGCTGGGATATATTGCCCGGGCGATAGACAAAGCGGGCTACAAGCTGGGCGAGGATTTTGTGCTGGCGATGGATGCCGCGGCCAGCGAGTGGGAAAAGGACGAGGGCGGGTACCATCAGCCAAAAAGCGGCAAGGATTTTACCACCGACGAGATGATTGCCTACTGGGAGGATTTGGTCAGCCGCTGGCCGATATCCTCGCTGGAGGACGCGCTGGGCGAAGAGGACTGGGACGGCTGGAAAAAGCTGACGGCCGCGATTGGCGGGAAGGTGCAGCTGGTGGGGGATGATTTGTTCGTTACCAACACCCAGCGGCTGGAAAGAGGCATCCGGGAAGGGTGCGGCAACGCGATATTGATAAAGCTGAACCAGATTGGATCGTTGTCCGAGACGCTGGCCGCAATAGAGATGGCGCAACAAGCAGGGTTCAAGACCATTGTCAGCCACCGCAGCGGCGAAACCGAGGACGTTACCATTGCGGACCTGGCGGTGGGTACCAACGCCGGGCAGATAAAGACCGGCGCGCCGGCCCGCAGCGAACGGGTGGCGAAGTACAACCGGCTGCTGCGCATAGAGGAGCAGCTGGGCGACGAGGCAAAATGGCCGGGGAAGGATTGCTTTAAATAGGGATTTGGGAAGGCCCCCTGCAGTTCGATTTCCGGATAGCAAAGTGTAGGACGAAGGGAAAGGGCGCGGGGAAGCATGCCGTGCGCCTGCCAACACAAAAGGAGAACAAGATGAAACAGGTTCGGTTTGGGATTTTAAGCGCCGGCAACATTGCCGGGGTGATGGCCAGTACCCTGTCCCGTATGCGCGGGGAGCTGGTGCCGTATGCAATTGCGGCCCGGGACGGCCAGCGCGCCGGGGCGATGGCGGAAAAATATGGCTTTGAAAAAAGCTATGGGTCCTATGAAGAGCTGGTGCAGGACGAAAACGTGGATATAGTGTATGTGGCCTCGCCCCATTCGCACCATTACCAGCACGTGAAGCTGTGTCTTTCACACGGGAAAAATGTGCTGTGCGAAAAAGCGTTTACCGCGAACGCGGCCCAGGCAAAAGAGCTGGTGGCGCTGGCAAGGGAGAAGGGGCTGTTTTTGGGCGAGGCGGTGTGGACGCGGTTTATGCCGTTTGTGGAAAAGGTGCGCGAGCTGCTGGCGCAAGGGGTCATTGGCGAGGTACAGTCTGTGCAGTGCGGGTTTGGCCAGACGCTGACACATGTGGAGCGTATGCAGGAGCCGGCGCTGGCCGGCGGGGCGCTGCTGGACCTGGGAATTTATCCATTGACCTTTGCCAGCTTGTTTCTGGGCACCGACGTGCGGCGGGTGAGTGGCACCGCGGTGCTGACCGACAAAGGCGTGGACGCCCAAAATAGCATTACGGTGGAGTATGCCGCCGGCAAGTTGGCGAGCCTGTGCAGCTGCATGACCGGGTGGATGCCGAACACCGGCGCGATAGGTGGAGTAAAGGGCACCATTCTGTGCAAGGACTTTTGGATGTGCCAGGAGTTCGTGGTGTCGGTGCGCGGCGAAGAGCCGTATACGGTGGAGTGTCCGTTCGAAATAAGCGGGTATGAATATGAGGTACGCGCGGCGATAAAAGCGATGGACGAAGGCAAGCTGTGCTGTGACGAAATGCCGTGGGAAGAGAGCGTGCGGCTGATGGAAGTGATGGATGGTTTGCGCGAAAAATGGGGCGTGAAATTTCCGTTTGAAAGCTGAGGAGCGCGCAGCGAAAAGGATGAAAAAAACGTGTCCCGCGAAAGGTGAAAACACGCATAAAAAGCAGCCCAAAAACTGGGCGAAAGAGCTTGTGATTTGTGGCCGTGTGGTTATTTTAAAACCACACGGCCACTGGTGTTTTGCAGCGGGTCTTTTTGTGGTTTTAGGCAGCAGTAAAAGCAAGGCACAAAATAAAAACAAGAGAAAAAAAGGGGATTTGTTTGCGATTTAAATTGCATTTATGCAGGGATTTGTTTTCGGGTTTATTCGGCCTTTTCCGGGAGGGTTTTGAGCGGATTTTTTATGGGAGCGGGGAGGGGATAAGGGAGAGTTTTTGTGGCGGCTGCGGGGGTGGAGAAGGCGCCAAAAGACACGGGGCGCCTCGGTTTGCAGGTGGAAAAAATGCGCATTAAATGCGTATTTTTTGAAAAGGAAAAGGTGGAAAAATTAGGAAAAAAGACGATGATGTGAAAAGTATTTTTTCAACGTCGTGCAAGCGAACAAACGGGCCAAACCAGTGGCGGTGCACGGGTGTGGATGGGGTGCTTGGCGCCATGGCGTGGGTGCGGTGGCACGAAGGCCCGCCAGGTTTGGGGTATGGGGCAAGGGGAAATATGCGGGGATAATAATGCGAAAAAGAAGGGAGGAGAAAAGGCCGGAAAAAGCAAAAAGACAACATGCGATTTTTGCCGAAAAATGACCGAAACGAAGTAGAGAGAATTTGGGGTGCAAAAGAAAAGACTGCCCAGTTTTGGGAAGAAAAAACAATGTGGCGAACACCAAAAACAAGCATCAAAAATACAAAAAAATCCCCCGCCATTTGGTCTGTGGGAAGCACCCATGGCGGAGGGAAAAATGCGGTTTAATTTGGCATTTATTTTGGAATTAAATGGGAATTAAATTGGTCCATATTTACCGGGTTATTTGTCGGTGCCATAGTAGGCTTTTTTATAGATTTCCGCAATTTCGCGGACCAGGGGATAGCGCGGGTTGGCGGTGGTGCACTGGTCCTCGAACGCGCGGTAGCTGAGCTCCTCCAGGCCATCCATAAAGACCCGCTCGTCCACGCCACAGTCCCGAATGCTCATGGGGCGCTCGGTGGCTTTCATCAGTTCGCGCACGGCGGTGATAAGGCTTTGCACGCCTTCCTGGGTGGTGGCGGCGGGCAGGCCCAGCCGACGGGCCAATTTGGCGTAGCGCTTGTCGGCAATGTACTCGGCGTATTTTGGGAAGGCTGCAAACTTGGTAGGTTTTTCAGCGTTGTAGGCGATGACATACGGTAGCAGGATGGCGTTTGCCCGGCCATGCGGAATGTGGTATTCACCGCCCAGTTTGTGCGCCATGGAGTGGTTCAGCCCCAGGAACGCATTGGTGAACGCCATGCCCGCAATGCAAGACGCGTTGTGCATTTTTTCGCGAGCGAGGGGATCGGCGTCCGCATAGCTTTTTGGGAGGTATTCAAACACCATTTCCACCGCCTGGGTGGCCAGGCCGTCGGTGTAGTCGCTGGCCATGCTGGAGACATATGCCTCGATGGCGTGGGTGAGTACGTCGAGACCGGTGTCCGCCACAATGCTTTTGGGCATGGTGTCGGTGAACTGCGGGTCGATGATGGCGACGTCCGGCGTGAGCTCATAGTCGGCCAGAGGATATTTCACGTTGCCGTTTTTCTTGTCGGTGATGACCGAGAAGCTGGTGACCTCGCTGCCGGTGCCGGAGGTGGTGGGAATGGCGACGAACTGCGCTTTTTTGCCCAGGCGCGGGAACTGGAACGCGCGCTTGCGGATATCGAGGAAGCGCTGTTTCAGCCCGCCAAAGGAGGTGTCCGGGTGTTCGTAAAACAGCCACATACCCTTGGCGGCGTCTATGGCGGAGCCGCCGCCGATGGCGATGATAACGTCCGGCTGGAAAGCGTTCATCGCCTGTACACCGGCCATGATGCACTCCACGCTGGGGTCGGCTTCCACATCGGAATAAATTTCGCTGTGGCAGTATTGCTGGCGCTGGCGCAGGTAGTACAGGATTTTGTCCACGTTGCCAAGGCTGAGCATGACAGGATCGGTGACGATGAACGCGCGGGAAATATCCGGCATTTTTTCAAGATACTGAATGGATCCATTTTCGAAATAAATCTTCGGCGGGATTTTGAACCACTGCATGTTGACCCTCCTTTTGGCCACCCGCTTGATGTTGATGAGGTTCACGGTGGAGACGTTTTGCGAGACGCTGTTGTGGCCATAGGACCCGCAGCCGAGGGTGAGCGAGGGGGTGTTTGTGTTGTAAATATCGCCGATGGCGCCCTGGGACGAGGGGCTGTTTACGATAATGCGCCCGACCCGCATTTCAATGCCGTAGCGGTCGGCGAGGGCGTCGTCGCTGGTGTGGATGACCGCGCTGTGGCCAAGGCCGCCCAGCTCCAGCATTTTGCCCGCGAAGGCGAACCCTTGTTGGGTATCTTCAGACTGGAAATAGGCCAGGACCGGGCTGAGTTTTTCAAAGCTGAGGGGGTATTTTTCGGAAGGTTCCGGCAGCGGGGCAATCAGAATTTTGGTCATTTCCGGTACCGTGAAGCCAGCCTGTGCGGCGATCCAGCTGGCGGTTTTACCCACCGCATCGGCGAACACGCCTTTGCCGGGGGTGGGGAACATGTATGCGGTCAGCTTTTTGGTTTCGTCTTTTGTGAGGAAGTGGCAGTTGTTTGCCGTCATGTATTCCTCGAACGACAGGGCAATTTCCTTGTCCACGATGACGCACTGTTCCGACGCGCAGATCATGCCGTTGTCAAAGGTTTTGCTCATCATCAGATCGGTGCAGGCGCGGTGCAAGTCGGCGGTTTTTTCAATGTAGCAGGGTACGTTTCCGGGGCCGACGCCGAGGGCCGGTTTGCCGGTGGAGTAGGCCGCGCGGACCATGCCGGTGCCGCCGGTGGCCAGTACGGTGGCCACGCCCGGGTGGTTCATGAGCGCGCCGGTGGCCTCCACCGAGGGAACCTGGATCCACTGGATGCAGTGTTCCGGCGCGCCGGCGGCGATGGCGGCGTCCCGCACGACGCGGGCGGCCTCGGCGCTGCAGTGCTGGGCGGAGGGATGAAAACCAAAGATGATGGGGTTGCGGGTCTTTACCGCGATAAGGCACTTGAACAGGGTGGTGGAGGTGGGGTTGGTGGTGGGGGTGACCCCGGCGATGACACCGACCGGTTCCGCCACCTCCACGCTGCCTTCCATCTCGTTTTCCGAGAGGATGCCCACCGTTTTCTGACGCTTGATATCGTGCCAGATGTACTCGGTGGCGAACATGTTTTTAATGACCTTGTCCTCGAACACGCCACGGCCGGTTTCCTCCACCGCCAGGCGCGCCAGCTTTTCGTGCGCGTCCAGCCCGGCCAGCGCCATAGCGTGCACGATATTGTCTATGGTTTGCTGGTCGTCAATCTTCAGGTATGCGTCCAGGGCGGTTTGCGCTTTTTTCACCATGGCGTCTATGGTTTTTTGCACCTCGGTTTTTTGGGCGAGGGTGGCCGCTGGTTTGGCATCCGCCGCGAGCGGGGTCTTTTTCAGCGGCGCTTTTTCGACAGGTTTTTGCCTGGTTGTTCGGGTGCCGCTTTGGGTGGTTGCCGCCTTGGTTTTTTTGTTGGGAGCTTGTTTTTTATTGGTTGCCATAGGGCATCTCTCCTTTTGGGTTTTCGCGCTGTGGGCGGTGAAAGGCACTAGCGTAAGCGAGAAAAAGTAAAATACAGTTTTGAGGATTTGTTTTAGTTACGGTCGGCTGTTTTTTAGGTTTTATTGGTGGCCGGTGCCCCAAAGCAGTTCTTTTGGTGGTTTTAGTATAGCATATTGTTAAAAAAATATCAATGTGCGAAAGAGAGAAAGATTGATAATAAATTAACAAATTTTGTGCATTTTGCGAATGGGGGCTGGGGTGGTATAATGAACGCGATTGGTTTTCCCTATAGGTTGGGGTGTTTTGCGTGTCTGGGGCCGGTGGGGAAAGAATGGCGGGCCGAGGCGGAAAGTTTTGGTGTGGCGGCCCGGCGCAGGGCCGGGTGCGCAGCACCCGGGCGCACGGCGTGCCGTGCCACCGGCGCCGCAGGCGGCGGTGCTGCGCCGGGCAGTGTGGCGGCGGGTGGCGGGTTTGGTTGGCGGCGCCTGCCGGGAAGGTGGCGAAAGGCTGCGGGCGCTGGAGGGAAAATACCGGTTTCGCAGGCCGGCGGTTTCTCATCAACAAAGGTGACCATAGGCAGGGAAGGCAAATGAAACAAAACAAAGGGTGGGTGCAATGGAGTGGACCGATGTGACCATACGCGTGCCGCGCGCGCAGCTGGATGCCGCGGTGGCGGGCATTACCGCGGTGTTTGACGGTGGGCTGTATATTGAGGATTATTCCGACCTGGAGGAGCAGGTGCAGGCGATCGCCCATGTGGATTTGATTGAGGAGGAACTACTGCAAAAACCACGGGAGGAAGCGAGCATCCACCTATATATTTCCCCGGATGAAAACCCGGCCGAAGCGGTGGGCACGCTGCGCCAGACGCTGGCAGCGGCACAGGTGCTGTATACGCTGGCGCTGTCCGGTGTGCAGCAGGAGGACTGGGAAAACGCCTGGAAGCAGCATTATCACGCGCTGGAGGTAGGCGAGTGGCTGGTGGTAGTGCCGTCCTGGGAGGAGTATCGCGGCGCGCGCATCCAGCTGCGGCTGGACCCCGGCATGGCATTTGGTACCGGCACGCACGAGACCACGTTCCTGTGCCTGGAGGCGCTGGACGAACAGGTGCGCAGCGGGGTGCGGGTGCTGGATATTGGTACCGGCAGCGGTATTTTGGCGGTGGCGGCGCTGCTATTGGGTGCGGACAGCGCTTTGGGGGTGGACATTGACCCGATGGCGGTGCGTACCGCAAATGAAAACGCATTGCGCAACGGTGTGGAAGGACAGTTCCAGGCAGTGTGCGGCGACCTGGCCGCGGCGGCAGAAGGAACCTATGATATTATTACCGCGAACATAGTGGCGGATGCCATTTTGCGCTTGGCGCCGCAGGTTCCGGCGCTGCTGGCGCCGGAGGGTTTGTTTGTTGCCAGCGGTATATTAACCGAGCGCGCGGCCGAGGTGGCGGCGGCGCTGGCCGGGATGGGGTTTGGCCAGGTGGAAACCCGGGAGAAAAACGGCTGGGTTGCGCTGCTGGCGCGCCGGTGAATGTTGTGTGTGTGATGGGTTATTCGCATCGCAAACAGAGTGAACAACGCGGAAAAAGATGTACCACACTATAGGATATACAGGGGAGAGCTGGGCATGGCACACCGTTATTTTACAACCGATATTCACGGGCAGGCCGCCCGCATTACCGGGCCGGACGCAGCGCATTTGGCCCGTGTGCTGCGGGCAAAGCCCGGCGAACAGCTGACGCTGTGCGACGGCGCCGGTACCGATTATACGGCGGAAATAACCGGAATTTCGCAGAACGAGGTGCTGCTGCGGGTGCTGGAGGCGGTGCCGTCGGCGGTGGAGCCCACGGTGGCGGTCACCGTGTATGTAGGCATGGCGCGCGGGGAACGCATGGACCTGGCAGTGCAAAAGGTGGTGGAGCTGGGCGCGGCGCGCATTGTGCCGTTTTACAGTGCGCACAGTGTGGTGAAGCCAAAGAATGACGCCGAAAAGGCCGTCCGTTATAACCGCATTGCACTGGAGGCGGCCAAACAGTGCGGGCGTGGCCTGGTGCCGCCGGTGGCACAGCCGCTGCCGTTTGCCCAGATGCTGGCGGATGCGGCGCAGAATGAACTGGCCCTGTTTTTGTACGAGGGCGGTGGCGCCGCGCTGCGCGAGGTACTGAAAAGCCAAAAGACGGTGGGTATCATTACCGGGCCGGAGGGGGGCTTTTCCGCCGAGGAAGCGCGGCGGGCACAGGGTGCCGGGTGTATACAGGTGGGTTTGGGGCCGCGCATCCTGCGCAGTGAGACCGCACCGGCGGCGGTGTTGGCGGCGGTGATGACCTTGACCGGGAACCTGGAATGAAGCGGCGTGGTGGCCACAGAGGAAGTCCCTGGGTTTTTGCGGAGCGAGGAAGGCGCGCCCCGGGCACCTGTACCGCAAAAACAGGGAAGGAAAAACGCCGGCAAAGGTGGCATTCTCGGCACCGGCGTGGTATAATAACATCGCTAATTTAAAAACCGCTGGTGTTGTCGGCGGCCCTTCAGGAGGAGATAGCATTGAGAGACTATGTAATTTTCACCGATTCCTGTGCGGACATTGACCCCAAAATGATGCAGGAGCTGGGCGTGGAAATATTGCCGTTGACCTTTACGCTGGACAGGAAGACCTATGCAAACTGGCCGGATGGGCGCGAGATGTCTTTTAAGGAATTTTACGCGAAGCTGCGCGAAGGATTGGTTTCCTCCACCAGCCAGATAAATGTGACTGAGTTTATAGAGGCGTTTCGCCCGGTGCTGAAAGCGGGTAAGGACATTTTGTATCTTGGGTTTTCGTCCGGGCTGTCGGGGACGGTGCAGTCCGGCACCATTGCGGCGGAGGAGCTGGCGCCGGAGTTCCCGGACGCCAAGATACTGGTGGTGGATACGCTGGCGGCCAGCCTGGGCCAGGGGTTGCTGGTGTGGTATGCCGTCCAAATGAAGAAAAAGGGCACACCGGTGGCCGAGGTGGCCGACTGGGTGGAAAAACACAAGCTGAACCAGGTGCACTGGTTCACGGTGGATGATTTGAATTTCCTGAAACGCGGCGGCCGGGTGTCCAGTACGGCGGCACTGTTTGGCACCATGTTGAACATAAAACCGGTGCTGCATGTAGACGATACCGGGCACCTGATTCCGATGGAAAAGGTGCGCGGTCGCAAACAAAGCCTGGATGCGCTGGTGTCCCACATGGAAAAAAGCGCGATAGAACCCGAAAAACAAATGGTGTTTATCTCTCACGGGGACTGTTTGGAGGAAGCGGAGTATGTGCGGGACGAAATAAAACGGCGGCTGGGCGTGAAGGATTTTTACATCAACTATGTGGGGCCGGTTATCGGCAGCCACTCCGGCCCGGGAACCATGGCGCTGTTTTATATGGGAACCGAGCGATAGGACTGGACGGGAGCGAACAAGCAGAGAACCAAAACAAGGTGCCGCCGGAAACATTCCGGCGGCACCTTCCCTTTTTTTATACGCTTGCGGCGTGTCGGCCCTATTTGGCCCACCCGCAGCTATACTTTTTGGCCGATATAAAAAACATACCCATAATAGCGGCTGTATTTTGCGTATAGCTCCCTTTCATAGGTTGAATTTTCGATGGATTCCGCCACTGTTTTGCTTGCGGGATATTTGTCCCGCAAGGCATTTTCCGCGGCGGTTCGGGGAATAAAATAGTTGTCAGTCCAGCAGGTTTCCGGCAAGGTGAACGCGGCAACAAAAGCATACCCGGCTTTTTGCAGGATGGAAATAGAATTCCCGATGGTGTCTAATCCGCTGCCGGCATCCGTCCAAAATGTTTCAATTTCTGCTGGGTGATTATTGGTTAACCAACAGGGTGCGGTTACGGCCACATAGCCGCCTTTTTTGAGAAAGCCGTTCCAATAGGTCAGCCCTTTTTCAAAGCCGATGTTGTCGATAGCCCCTTCCGACCAAATAAGATCGAGTTCCTCTTCCTGGAAAGGAAGGTCCTCCATGGAACCGGCCACCCCGGTTACACGCTCCTGGAAATTTTGTTTTTTTGCATTGTTGTTGAAAACAGTGAGGAAGCCGGGGAATTGATCCAGGCCGACAATGCGGCCGGGGATATTTTGTGCCAGCACCATGGTTTGGCCGCCGGTTCCGCAGCCCAGGTCCGCTACCCGGGAAATGGCATTTGGGTTCCCCAAAAAGCCCAAAGCCTTACGGGTCATTTCCGGGCTGCCGGGGCCCTGGCGTTCCAGGCCGATATGCGTTTCTATCAATACATCCATCATGGATAGGTCGTTGTGTTCCATTTTTAGCTCCTTATTTTTCTTGCAGTTTGGCGCCGGCAGTACAGCGGCCGGCATCATCCAGTTTCAGCGGCGTACCCCAATGGTATGTGGCTATAGTATATCATGAAACGGCGCGCGGATATAGGGTATGGCCGCATGGCACAAAAAACGAGGCAGCCAGTACCGGCTGCCTCGTGTGTGTTTTCAGGGAAGAAGCTTACTTCTTCTCCGGCGTTGCCCACTGCGAACGGTCCAGCTTAAAGAACCGGGGCAGGCCGTCTTCGTACTTCATAGGAACCTCGCCCCGGAACAGCGGGCGCAGGTATTCTTCCATCTCTTTGGTCACGTTGGTGCCTTCGTCACAAATCCACTCCAGCGGTACTTTGCGCTCGTGGTTGGCAACGTCTTCCAGCGGGGCCAGCTCGTACCGGGCCAGGTAGGGGTGGTTCGACACGCGGTTGATGGCGACCATGTGGTCGGTGCGGCCAGCCAGGGCGGCCTCCACGGCGGTGATGCCGATCTCGCGCGCCTCGGTCAGATCGGTGCCGGAGGCCAGGTGCATACCCACGCGCTGCATCACGCTGGGCTCCACGCTGCGAACCTTTACGCCTTCCATGTTTTCCCGAACATACCCAGCCAGCACGTCCGCCACGCCACCCAGCTGCGCATGGCCAAACATATCCACCGCGCCGCTGTCAGACTGGGAGACATAATCCCCATTTTCCAGGCGTATGCCTTCCGA
Organism: Oscillospiraceae bacterium; assembly: GCA_031549285.1. Taxonomy (GTDB): domain Bacteria; phylum Bacillota; class Clostridia; order Oscillospirales; family Ruminococcaceae; genus JAAYCI01. The sequence continues at coordinate 68,832 of JAVBPZ010000013.1, forward strand.
GACGGCCACCAGGACATGGGTTTCAGTTTTTTGTAATTCGCGCAGCTTTGCCAGGAATTTTTCCGGTACGAAGGAAACCTCGGGAAGGTAGATGAGGTGCGGCCCGGTGAAGCCGTGGCCACGGGCCAGCACGGTGGCGGCGGTCAGCCAGCCGGCGTTGCGCCCCATGATGGTGACGATGGTGACCGACGGGTCTGGATAGGCAGAGGCGTCAATCATGATTTCCGAAATGCTGGTGGCGATGAACCGCGCCGCGGAACCAAAGCCCGGGGTGTGGTCGGTGACCGCAAGGTCGTTGTCCACCGTCTTCGGAATGCCGATGCACTTAATGTCTTCGCCCTGCTCGGCAAAGAATTTCGAGAGGCAGTTGATGGTATCCATGGAGTCATTCCCGCCGCAGTAGAAGAAATAGCCGATGTTGTATTCGCGCAGGATCTCCAGCACCTGGTGGTAGATTTCCTTCGAGTCGCGCGGGAGTTTGAACCGGCAGGAGCCCAGGCCCATGGCCGGGGTGTACGCCAGCAGCTCGAAATCGAACGCGGTTTTCATCTGGGCGGACAGATCCACGATGTTGCGCTTCAGAAGGCCCTGCAGGCCGTGCACCGCACCGTATACAATGCCGATTTCATCGCTGGCCATGGCCCGCTGCACCGCGCCGGAGAGCGAGGCGTTAATGGCCGGAGACGGCCCGCCAGACTGGGCAATAATCATGTTTTTCATGCTGGAAGAACCCCTTTCAAAAATCAATTACTTCATTAAAATGTACAGGCGAAGAAATAAATGGATGCAGCTGACGCAGCAATGCGCCCTGTATCTTCTGCCCGGATTTTTCGTCAGCGATGTTATTGTACCACAGGAAGGATGATGCTTGTCAAGAGTGGGGGAGAAATACGCACAGCGGTATGGAAAAAGACACATTTTATCTCTTGCAAATAGTTTTCTTTTGTATAAAGTGGTATATATAGTCAACTAATTTGAAAAGAGTCCTAAAACACAGATGTTGACTATGAAGAACAAAATCATAAACTCGCACACGGCGTGGGTTTACGCGGCCATATTGGCCGTGTGTTTCAAAACGAACGGAATTGTTTTGAAATAATTCCACAAATGATATAGCGAAAAGAACGAACGAAGCGGAAGGCGCAGCAAAACAAGGAGGGAAAACGTATGGCGATAGTAGCGTGTGTGGCGGTTCCACATCCGCCCATCATTTTGCCGGAGGTGGGCAAAGGAGACGAGAAGGCGATTCAGAAAACCACCGATGCCTTCGTGCAGGCCATGCGGTTCGTGGCCGCGGCGCAGCCGGAGGCAATCGTGCTGATTAGCCCGCACGCCACACTGTATGGCGACTGGTTCCATATATCGCCGGGCAAGGGGGCCAGCGGCAGCATGGCCCGGTTTGGCGCGCCGCAGGTGTGGGTGCAGGTGGACTATGACACGCAGCTGGTGGCGGCCATAGAGGCCGAGGCGCGGCAACGGGGGATTGCCGCCGGCACCGACGGTGAGCGTGAACCGGCGCTGGACCATGCCAGTGTGATTCCGCTGGTGTTTCTGCAAAAGGAAATGCCGCTGGTGCCGGTTGTGCGGGTGGGCCTGTCCGGCCTGCCGGCAAGCGAACACTACCGCCTGGGGCAGGCGATTGCCGCGGCGGCGGAAAAAACCGGGCGCCGGGTGGCGGTTATCGCCAGTGGAGATTTGTCCCACAGGCTGAAGGAAGACGGGCCGTATGGCTATGTGCCGGAAGGGCCGCAGCTGGACGAAGAAATTACCCGGGCGATGGCCGCCGGTGATTTTGGCGCGCTGCTGTCCATAGACCCGGTGCTGGCGGACAAAGGCGCCGAGTGCGGCCTGCGCTCGTTTGTCATCATGGCGGGGGCGCTGGACGGGCGGAAGGTAGAAGCACAGCTGTTATCTTATGAAGGGACGTTTGGCGTGGGGTACGCGGTGGCGAGTTTCCGGCCGGGCGCGCCGGATAAAACGCGGCATTTTCTGGCGCGGTATGAGGCGGCGGGGCGGCAGGAAGCTGAAAAGCAGCGGGCAGGGGAAGATGCGTATGTGGCGCTGGCCCGCCGGTCTATTCACGAGTACCTGCGTGCGGGGCGTGCGGGCGCGCTGCCGGAGGACCTGCCCGCGGAGCTGACAGGAAGGCGCGCCGGGGTGTTTGTGTCGCTGCATAAATTTGGCGAGCTGCGCGGGTGCATCGGCACCATAGCGCCGGCGACCGGCAGCGTTGCACAGGAGATTTGGCGCAACGCGGTTTCGGCAGCGGCGGAAGACCCGCGATTTCCCCCGGTGGCACAAAGCGAGGAAGAATACTTGAGCATCCACGTGGATGTACTGGGGCCGGCCGAAGGGATAGACAGCGAAGAACAGCTGGACGTGAAAAAGTATGGGGTGATAGTGTCGGCGGGCGCGCGGCGCGGGCTGCTGCTGCCGGACCTGGACGGGGTGGACACGGTGGCCCAGCAGGTGGAAATTGCCCGGCGCAAGGCGGGTATTCCGGAGGATGCGGCGGTGCAGCTGGAGCGGTTCGAGGTGGTACGGCACGAGTGAGGACTGTGGGCCATACGGGATACTTTGCATACAAAACGCCAAGAAAGAATACTGCCAAAAATGGACGAAAAAATGAAAGAAAAATCCCAAACAAATACGCCAAAAATGGCTGGTAATAGCAGCGCGGACGCTGCCACCCGGCAAAGACAGGCTGGCGCAGAGCGCGTTATTTGTCCTGTGTGCCCGCGGCACTGTGCACTGCAGGATGGCCAGCGAGGGTTTTGCCGTGCGCGCAAAGCCCAGGGCGGCCGGGTGGTGTGCGAAAACTATGGCCGCGTGACCGCGCTGGCATTGGACCCCATCGAAAAAAAGCCGCTGCATTTTTTTTATCCCGGCAGCAGTGTGCTGTCGGTGGGCAGCTATGGCTGTAACCTGTGCTGCCCCTTTTGCCAGAACCACGACATTGCGCAGCAGGCGGACGGCACCCTGGCGGAGGAAACCACGCCGGAGGCGCTGGTGGAAATGGCGCTGAAACTGCGTGTGCGCGGGAACATCGGCCTGGCGTTTACCTATAACGAGCCTGTGGTGGGGTATGAGTTTGTGCGGGATACCGCCCGCCTGGCAAAGCGGCAGGGCCTGGTAAACGTGATGGTGACCAACGGGTATATTTGTGCCGGGCCGTTGGCGGAGCTGCTGGAAAATGTGGACGCGTGGAACATTGATTTAAAATGCTTTACCGAGGAGGGGTACCAGAGCCTGGGCGGGGCGCTGGCCCCGGTGCAGGAAAGCATACGCGCGGTGGCAACAGCGGCGCATCTGGAGGTGACCACACTGGTGGTGCCGGGCCTGTCCGACAGCGCCGAGGATATGGAACGCGAAGCGGCGTGGCTGGCGAGCATCTCGCCGGAGATTCCGCTGCATCTGTCGCGCTATTTTCCCCGCTGGCAGGCGGTGGAGGCGGCCACCGAAAGGCAGGTTCTGGAAAATCTGCAAAAAATAGCCCAAAAATACCTGCGGCATGTTTTACTGGGGAACTGCTGAGACTGTGGTTGTCTCTGGATGAATCATTTTGGGGATTGCAGGAGAAAAAAGGAAACGTTTTCAGCGGAAAGTATGTAGGAGTTATACCGTAAAAAGGCCCTGCCCGGGATGTTCCGGACAGGGCAACAATATTTTTTTAGAAAAGGAGAACAGCGAAAAGGCAAACGAAAAATCATTGTTTTGGCGGGGCGCCATTCTTGTTTTTTTCTTCTTTTCGTTGGCCCAGGCGCTGGGTGAACGCGATGATGCGGTCCCGAAAATGGATGCCCAACAGGCCCAGCACGGCGATGGCGGCGAACAAAAGGAGCACCGCCACCCAGTTCCCCGAAAGGATGTTGCTGCCGATGAAGGTGGAGGCGGCAATGGCCGGGATGCGCGCAAAGGTGGCAATGATGGTGAAGGTGAGCGGTTTCATGGGGCCGGTGCCGGCAATGTAGGTGAGGATATCCTTTGGGATGCCGGGGATGAGAAACAGGATGAATACTGCTGTCTCCTGACGCTTGGGCGTTTGCAGGAAGCGGTATTCTTGCAGCTGTTTTTCGCCGAACAGCTTTTTCAGCAGCGGCTTGCCAAACCGGCGGGAAAGGTGAAACGCGATAAGCGTGGCAAAAAAACAACCGGTAACACAGATGAGCAGGCCGCCAAACCCGCCGTATAAAACCCCGGCCAGCAATTCGAACGGCTCGCCCGGGATGACCGAGACAACCACCTGCAGCATCTGCAAAAGCAGCGTGACCAGCACGCCCAGCCAGCCCAGGTTTGCCACCCATGCCTGTATTTCGGCCTGGGTGTTCGGCTGGGACAGCCACCAAATAAGCGGCAGCATGAGCAGCAGAATCAGCAGCGCAATGCCGGCAAACAGCAGAATGAAACCGACCGGCCGCTTACGTTTGGGGGGTTGGGGTTGTGCGGGCTGGGTTTTCATGAGAGGGATCCTTTGCGTTTTCGTTGTGGGCGCATGGCGTTTCCATGGGTGCGCAGAATGTGCCGGTCATTTTTGCTGGCGATGGGTGGGGTTTTGGTGGCGAATGCTGGTTAGGCATATTTTCTTCGCCAGACCTTGCAACAAGGCTATTCCCCTTCGGTGGTGGGGTCGAACGGGTCTTGCTTGTTGGAAAGGTCTTCCGCTGTGTCCTGCGGGGCATCTGCCGGCAGCTGGTCCGGATGCTGCTCGGCCTGTTCAGCGTGCTGCGCCTGTTCCGCCTCCACCAGGTCGTGGCCAAAGGCGGGAATGCCAGCTTCGCGCGCGGCGCGCTGCTCTTCCTCGTCGGTGAGCAGCGGCGGCGGCAGCAGTACCGCTTTTTCCGCCAGCTTCGCGCGTTCACGCGTTAGGCTGCGGCGGTAGAAGGAAGACGTGTCGCCCACCAGGGATGCCTCGTACCCTTCTTTGGCTTTTTCGCTGGCGGACAGGCGGCCATACAGCCGGCTGGCATGGCGGATATCCGCGGCCAGGTCATAGCTGAGCTGGTACGGCAGCATGCGCCACTGCCAGTTTCGCCCGCCCAGGGTGGAGGGAATGTTGAAGCGCGCCATGGCCCCCAGATGCAGCCAGTCCTGCATGGGGATAACCGCGGTATCGGCCACACAGGCCAGGGCGGTGCGTATCATGGCGTCGGTAAAGCCGCTTTTGCTTGCCTGGCCCAGGTAATCCCGCGCGAACTCCACGTCGTGCGGCAGGGCGGTGGCCTGCCAGTCCTCGGTGGTGGTGTTGTCATGGGTGCCGGTGTACACCACCGTGTGCCGCAGGTAGTTGTGCGGCAGATAATCGCTTTCGTCGCGGCTGTCGAACGCAAACTGCAAAATTTTCATGCCGGGGTACCGGCTGTAGGTGAGCAGCGCGTGCACGTCCTGGGTCAGGAAGCCCAGGTCCTCGGCAATGAGGCTGATGTGCGGCAGTTCGCGGTGCAATGTACGCAAAAAGTCCTTGCCCGGACCCTTTTCCCATACGCCCAGCTCGGCCGTTTTGGCACCGGCGGGAATGGCGTAGTACCCGGAAAACCCGCGAAAATGGTCCACGCGGGTGATGTCATACAGTTCGGCGGAATAGCGCAGGCGGTTCATCCACCAGGCATAGCGGGTGCGCTTATGATACCGCCAATCATACAGGGGGTTGCCCCACAGCTGGCCCTCGGTAGAAAAGTTGTCCGGCGGCACACCGGCCACGCGGGTGGGGCGGCCCTGGCTGTCCACCTGAAACAGCTCCGGCTGGGCCCACAAATCGCTGGAGTCCGGCGAAACATAGATGGGAATATCGCCAACGATTTCGACACCGCGGGCGTTGGCATAGCGTTTCAGCCGGCGCCACTGGGTGAAAAAAAAGAACTGCACACAGCGCCAGAACTCTATGCGCGGGGCATAGCGCACCCGGGCGCTTTGCAGGGCGGCGGCGTCACGCCGGCGCAGATCCTCGGGCCAGTCGTGGTAACTGACATGGCCGTATGCTTCTTTAATGGCCATATACAGGGCATAGTCGTCCAGCCACCAGGCATTTTTGCCGCAGAAGGCCAGGTATGCGGGCTCGGTTTTGGACACGCGGTCGGCCGCCTTTGCCAGTACGGCAAAGCGCCGCTTGAACAACAGGTAATAGTCTACCCGGGCGGGATTTTTGCCCCAGCCGTCGCCTATTTCCTCCCGCAGCAGCAGGCCGTTCTGCGCCAACAGGTCCAGGTCAATAAAATAGGGGTTGCCGGCCATGGCGGAAAAGCTTTGATAGGGGGAGTCGCCATATCCGGTGGGGCCGATGGGCAGAATTTGCCACAGGCTTTGGCCGGCGGCGGCCAAAAAATCCACAAAAGCGAACGCGGCCTTGCCCAGCGTGCCGATGCCATGCGGCGAGGGCAGGCTGCTGAGCGGCAGCAAAATGCCGGATTTGCGCATGAGAAAAGCCCCCTTTTTTTGTGATGTATGGGCGCCGGCCCGGCCGGGCCAGTGGCGGTGCGATGGTAAAAAACGCCCGGAGAACCCGGCGAATTTTTCGCCCGGAAAAACCTTTCCAATATCATAGCGGCAACAGGGGCAAAATGCAAGGAAATCCTGGGGCGGAAAAGGGAGGATAAAAAAACCTTAGCAGGAGAGGGCTTTGGAAAATCAAATAACATGCGGTGGTTTTTTGTAACCAGCTGTTACTATTTTGTCTCCAATTTGTAACTGGCATTTGCGTTTCCATCGGATACAATAGAAGTAGAAACAGGCATACCAATGCTTACTGTGGGGAGGGTATACTTTTGAAACAGAAAGAAAAAACGATGGTTGTCCGGACAAAAATGCAGGCCCTGAAAAACACCGTGTGGGGTGCGTGCAAACAGGTGACAAGCCGGCTGTGGGCGCGCACCCGGTCGACGGCAGGCTGGCTTTGGAAACACGCAAAGCGCGAGGTGGTGTGCTACTCTGTTTTGGCGTGTTTCATTTTGACGTTGTTTGGCGGCTTTGCGCTGCATGGTGAGGTCGTGTACCAAACAGGTGTTGACCTTTTTGAAAAGGGGCAATACGAAGCCGCCGCGGAATGCTTCGAACGAACAGCAGACCTCAAAAACGCCGGAGAGTATCTTTCGCTGTGTCGGCAGTCGCTGGTATACCAGCAGGCCGATGCGCTGATGGCCGGCGGTGACTATGAGAGTGCCCAGGAAATGTACCTTTCCCTGGGGGAATTTAAAGACGCAGAGATGCGGGCGGATTGGTGTGACACGCTGTCGAATGCGCCGGAGGTGAACCAGCAACTGAAAGCCACAACGGGACAGTTGTCGGCGATGCTGAACGCCGCGCAAAGAAAGTTTGCCGCGGGGGAATATCTGGAGGCATACACTGCTTTTAAAGCATTGGGCGAATATGAAGACGCGGCATCCAAAGCAAGCAGAAGCCTGCAGCGGCATTATGAGGAACAGAACATTACGCAGCTGGATTTTTCACACCCGGAAAACCGTGCCTACAAAAAAGACCGGCCCTCGTTCCAATTTTTTGAAGGAGCAACGGAAGTGACCAAGGTGAAGGTGGAGGAGGATGCAGAAGGATATCGCATTCCGGACGGACGGGTACTTTTTACCGACTATGCAACCGGGAACCTGTATTTGCTGACAGAATCTGGCCAGGAAACACTGTTGTTGGCGGGGTACCGCAGCGCGGGTGTGGGTTTAGGCGATGATTTTGAGCAAGAAACCGTATATTTTGACGGTATGATTGATGAGCACCGCTTTGTCTATACCATCGGCGGGTTTTTCTACCAGTATGGTATGGGCGTCTATGATCTTTCCTCCGGGATGGATTACCGCATAGATGCGGAAATGGAACCATGGTCTTATTGGTATCCCCAAAAAGTAGTTGGTGACCAGCTGTACTTTGCCGGTTGTATGGATTATTCGCCGGGGGTTGGCATGAAAAAAATTGGCAAGTTGGACCTGAACAGCTATGCTTTTAGTAAAACCGAGCTTACCTCTTTTGGTTTTGAGGTTGGTGGGGTATACCCGGGAAACACGTATTATATAACCGATTTTGACGTTTCCCCTGACGAAAACAACATCGTGTTTGTGGGGGACAAAGACGGCCGGGCACAGGTGTTGCTTTGCTCCCTGAGGGAACAAAAAGTGATACAAACCGGCACGATTGTGTACGAACCCTTAAATGAATATTACGATGTGGTATATGGTGCCGATGGGCAGGTGTATTTTTACATTTTGCCCATATGGCTGAGCGCGAACAACCTGGGGACGCTGTTTCTCATGGACGTGAATGCTGTGTGATAGGCGGTCCGGCCAGGTTAACAAGAGAAGCTATTTGGTGGGCAGAGTGGACAGTGGCGGGAAAATGCCTTGCTTTTGATGGAGGTATGCGGCATAATTAATGAAGAAGATACTGTGCATGTTTGGAACAAACAGGTAACCCCAAAGGGAGGTTTTGCGCAGATGCCGCAGCACTTGATTTCGTCGGATGATTTTTCGCTGTCCCAGACCGACGCCATGCTGGACCTGGCGCAGGAGATACGGGAAAACCCGGGGGCCTTTTCCCAGCTGTGCGCGGGGAAAAAGCTGGCCACCCTGTTTTACGAACCCAGCACCCGTACCCGCCTGAGCTTTGAGGCGGCGATGATGGAACTGGGCGGCAGTGTGTTGGGGTTCGCTTCGGCGGATTCTTCCTCCACCATGAAGGGCGAAACGGTGGCGGACACGGTGCGGGTGGTGGAAAATTTTGCGGATATTATAGCCATACGCCACCCGAAGGAAGGCGCGGCCCAGGTGGCGGCGGACAACGCCGCCGTGCCGGTGATAAACGCCGGGGACGGCGGCCACCAGCACCCCACACAAACCCTGACCGACCTTTTGACCATACGCGCGCTGCGCCCGCGCGGGGGGCTGGAAAACTTTACCATAGGCCTGTGCGGGGATTTGATGTTCGGTCGGACGGTGCACTCGCTGGTGCGCGCGCTGCTGCCCAGGCAGGGTGTGCGGTTTGTGCTTATCAGCCCACCGGAGCTGCGCCTGCCAGGGTACCTGCTGGAGGAACTGCGCCGCCAGGGGGTGCCGTTTGAGGAAGCGGACCAGCTGGAAAAGGTGATAGACCGCCTGGATGTGCTGTACATGACCCGGGTGCAGCGGGAACGGTTTTTCAACGAGGAAGACTACCTGCGCCTGCGGGACAGCTATATTTTGGACGCGGCGAAGATGCGCCTGGCAAAGGAAGACATGATGGTGCTGCACCCGCTGCCGCGGGTGAACGAGATAGCCACCGAGGTGGACGCCGATGCGCGCGCGGTGTATTTCAAGCAGGTGCTGTACGGGAAATATGTCCGCATGGCGCTGATACTGACCCTGCTGGAGGTGGATCCCCTATGAACGTGGACAGCATAGAGCGCGGCGTGGTGATAGACCATATTGCGGCGGGAAAAGGTATGGAGATTGTGCGGTTGCTGGGGCTGGACAGCATGACCTGCCCGGTGGCGGTTATTCGCAACGCGCGCAGCAGCAAAACCGGCCGGAAAGATATTATTAAAATTGAAGACGAGATTGACCTGAACCTGGACGTGCTGGGGTTTATTGACCCCAATATTACCGTAAACGTGATTGTGAACGGCAGTATTGTGGAGAAAAAACGCATTGCCCCGCCCATGCAGGTGGTGAACGTGGTGAAGTGCCGCAACCCCCGGTGTATTACCAGCACCGAGCGGGGCGTAAACGAGATGTTCCGCCGCAGCCCCGGCAGCGAGGTGTACCGCTGTGTGTACTGTGAGCAGGAGTACCAGCCGGCGGAGTGAAGCCGCCCGCAGGACCATGCGATAAACAAAAAGAAGAAAGAAAATCACCCATTCCGAAAGCGGGAAGGGTGATTTTTTGTGCGCAAAATATTACTTCGGCATGGTTTCCGCTTCCCCAAACAGGTTGAAGCGGAACAGTTTTTGCTCGTCTGCTTTGTTTGTGCATTCTATGCGCGCATGGGATACGCGGCCCCCCTCGATAAGCGTGGTGAAGCCGATAAGCTGGCTCAGTTTGCTTTTCAGGTTCAGCTTGTCCCCTTCATCGGTCACCATATACACGTCCCCTTCACAGGAATCCAGCACCTTCATGAAGGCTTTCAGGTCCACATTGGTCATTTCCATACGAGTCCCTCCTGCCGTGCGGCAAAAAAAATGGGTGATGAAAAATATAAAAGAGCCGGGCGTTTGTCGCGAACAGTATACCAAAAGCCGTCGGTGAAAATAAGAATAAACAATAGACAAGGCGATAATTTTTTGTGACATGGCGCCGGTGTCAAAGAAACGCGGAATTTATGGTGGTTTTTTTGCCCGGAATTGCGCGGTCCTTTTGCGCGTTGCCCTTGAAAAGGAGGGGACAAGCCTATATAATAGACAAAGCGTGTTAAATCTTTGGCAAACGGAAAGATGACGGCGCCGGGTACTGTGCGGCGACCGTAAACCAACGCAAAATTTGTATGAAGGAGCATTGCTGTATGACCTATACCCATGAAGTAGAGCAGATGTGCCCGGTGACCAAAGGGCCGCATCATGGCCCGGCGCCCATACCGGAAGAGGGCCGCTGGGTGCAGGCGTATGATGTGAAAGACATCAGCGGCCTGACCCATGGCGTGGGCTGGTGCGCGCCGCAGCAGGGCGCGTGCAAGCTGACGCTGAACGTGAAGAAGGGGATCATTGAGGAAGCACTGGTGGAGACCATCGGCTGCAGCGGCATGACCCACTCCGCCGCTATGGCGGGCGAAATTCTGCCGGGGAAAACCATTATGGAGGCACTGAACACCGACCTGGTTTGCGACGCCATTAATGTGGCCATGCGCGAACTGTTTTTGCAGATCGTATACGGCCGTACCCAGACCGCGTTTTCCGAGGACGGGCTGCCCATTGGCGCCGGCCAGGAGGACCTGGGCAAGGGGCAGCGCAGCATGACCGGTACCATTTATTCCACCGGCAAAAAAGGCGTGCGCTACCTGGAGCTGACCGAGGGGTACATCACCCGCATGGCGCTGGATAAAAACAGCGAAGTGATAGGGTATGAGTTTGTGCGCCTGGGCAAAATGCTGGAAGATATTCGTCATGGCAAGGACCCGAAGGAAGCCTATGAGGGCAACGTGGGTACCTATGGCCGGTTTAAAGCAGAAGACGGCGCGGTGAAGTACATTGACCCGCGCGAAGAATAAGAAAGGAGGAGTGTAGGTTATGGCAAAGTTTGAAAATATGGACCGCCGCATGCCAAAGATAGAGGCATGCCTGAAACAAAACGGGCTGGAAAGCCTGGACGCCTGCCGCGAGCTGCTCCTCCAAAAGGGCATAGACGTGGAGGCCATCGTAAAAGGTGTGCAGCCTATTTGTTTTGACAACGCCGTGTGGGCGTATATCCTGGGCACCGCCATTGCGGTGAAGCGCGGGCTGACCAACGCCGCCGAATGCAGCGAAGCGATTGGCGAAGGGCTGGAAGCATTCACCATTCCGGGGTCTGTGGCCGAGCAGCGCAAGGTGGGCCTGGGGCACGGAAACCTGGGCGCCATGCTGCTGCGGGACGAAACCGAGTGCTTTGCGTTTTTGGCCGGGCACGAAAGTTTTGCCGCGGCGGAAGGGGCCATCGGCATTGCGCGTACCGCGAATAAGGCCCGTACGAAACCCCTGCGGGTTATCCTGAATGGCCTGGGCAAGGACGCCGCCTATATCATCAGCCGCATCAACGGCTTCACCTATGTGGAGACCGATTTCGATTTTGAAAAAGATGAGCTGAAGGTGAAGAAAGAGATTCCTTTCTCCGCCGGCGAGCGCGCGGCGGTGAAATGCTACGGCGCGAACGATGTGCTGGAGGGCGTTTCCATTATGAAGCACGAGGGTGTGCAGGTGTCTATCACCGGCAACAGCACCAACCCCACCCGGTTCCAGCATCTGGTGGCCGGCACCTATAAAAAGTGGGCGAACGAGACCGGCAACAAATACTTCAGCGTGGCCAGCGGCGGCGGCACCGGCCGCACCCTGCACCCGGACAACATGGGCGCCGGCCCGGCCAGCTATGGCCTGACCGACAGCATGGGCCGTATGCACGGCGACGCACAGTTCGCGGGTTCGTCCAGCGTACCGGCGCACGTGGAGATGATGGGCCTGATCGGCATGGGCAACAACCCCATGGTGGGCGCCACCGTGGCGTGCGCCGTGGCGGCCAGCGGGGCGTAAGCCAGCGAGGCCAAGGTAAAGCCATTTGGCTGCGTTTGCGACCGGTTGGCTTTGGCGGCCGGTTCCACAGACAACGAGAAATCGGCGCGGGGCATTGCCCCGCGCCGATTTACTGCCACAGGCAAGCGGATTTTAAAGATGCGCCTTCGAACGCAGGGGCCGCCCGGACATGGTTTTTATGGGTGGATGGCATTCTTTTTGTGGTGGTGTGTTGATTTTTTTATGGAAGGCATTGAGGACATACATGATAAGCGAAGAGCAGAAAAAGGAACAACGCGCGCAGGTGCTGGCGTGGCTGGCACAGCAGGGTGTTCCCTATACCCTGGTGGAGCACCCGCCGGCGTATACCATGGAGGACATAGTGACCTATGGCATAGACCGGCACGGCCACGTGTGCAAAAACCTGTTTTTGCGGGACAGCAAAAAAGGGAAACGGCATTTTTTGCTGGTGGTGTCCGGGGAGCAAAAGGTGGACCTGCAGCGGGCGGGCCAGGCCCTGGGCGAGCGGCTGAGCTTTGCCTCGCAGGAACGGCTGGAAAAGTATCTGTGCCTGCAAAAAGGAGAGGTGACCCCGCTGGGCGTGCTGTTTGACGAGGACAAGGCGGTGGAGGTTTTCTTTGACGCGGCGCTGCCGGAAAAAGGCATGGTGGGGGTACACCCCTGTGACAACACCGCCACGGTTTTTTTGCCGTTTGAGGCGCTGCGCCGGCTGGTGGAGGAACATGGAAACGCCTGTAAAATGGTGGAACTGTAGTGAATCACGGCAAAAGCAAACAGCGCCATTGGCGCAAGGGGGAAGCATCGTATAAATCTCGGTCATGAAAACAAAAAAGCGGCCCACCTGCCCAAAACGGATTGGTGAGGCCGCTGTGTGCAGCACGCCCGGGTGCCGGGGGTGCTTATTTTTTATAGAAAGAATAGCAATAAAGAGAAAGTGTATATACGTTCCCTACAGTTGCCTTACGCCCGCAGTTCTATCCAGTTGCCGTCCGGGTCCATGACACAGCTTTCGTAATGTCCCTCGCTGGTGATATGCGGGGTGCTGACGATGGAGTACCCGTCGTCCGCCAGGCGCTCGGTCAGGAAATCGATTTCCTCGTGGCCGCCGGCATTCAGCGCAATATGGCCATAGCCGGAGGTACGTTCCGGCGGGCGCTGCACATACCCCGGCGTGCTGATGATTTCCAGATGGGAACCTTTGTCGAACTCCAGTACCCAAATGCGCCAGCCGGTTCGCTCGCTGAAATGGGTGGAGTGTTCAACAGCATTAAAGTATGTTTTGTAAAAGGCAAGCATGTTTTCCGGCTGTCCGGTAAAAAGCGCAATATGATCGATTCGCATAGGATACCCTCCCCCAAAAGAGAGCAAATTTCCAAACGACGCCACGGCGGGTCATTTTCAGTATTTGCTCTAAAAACTGTGCAGGCAACGCTCCTATACAGTATTATACGGCCAAAACGAAAAAAAATAAACCTTTTGGCGCAAAACTCATTTTTGGGGGTGTCTGTGGGAAGGTTTATTGCCCGACGAAGCGAGCGCCATGCGAATGCTTGCATTCTCATAGCCGAGTGAGGAGGGCGACAACGGGTATACTACCCCGCGGTCTCTGCCCAAGAGATTAAAAGGATGGCGGCCTACGGGCTGCCGCGCGAAGCGCGGGGCCGGGGCTCTGCCCCGGGGTTAATACCCGTTGTTTTTTTGTTGGTAGATGGGGAGATGTGCAAATACCTACTGTTTTTTAGAGACATTTCGCAGCACCGTTACAATAGCGGTGCCCAGCAGCGCGGCGATAGGAAACGGCAGCCAGCTGTACTGCCAGCCATCGGTGGTAATGCCGATGATAAAAAAAGCAATGACCGCCAGCGGCATTAAAACGCCATATATCCAGCCATAGGTATGTGAGTCCCTTTGCTCGGTCATATGCGTTTCGTTTTCGGCGATGAGCCGGTGTGCGCCCAGGCAGACCGCGGCATATACGATGATGGCGACCCCGAGAGCGGTGAACAGGAACAAGAAAGCGCCGGTGTGGTCTTCCCAGGTGGCGCCCAGCAGTTGGCTGGCCAAAATAACCACGGCCAGCCCCAGAATGATGAGGAACACCCCGCCGGCGATGGCCAGGCCATAGTTTTTGCGCAGGGTATAGTACCGGGCACGAAAAGATTTCAGAAATGCGACATCGAACAACAGCGGCTGGGTGGAAAGCTGTTCATACCGGCGGCCGCGGAAAGAAGACGAGATTAAAATAGCGACGCCGCTGGCCACCAACAGGAACATGAGCACCGGGCCCAGCACCCCGCCCAGCAGAATGGGCGGCACCACCGAAAGGATAAGCAGCGCCACACCAATGGCTATGCGCAGCGCCGATTGCCGTTTATACAGCAAAAACCCCTCTACCGTTTCCCGGTTTACGTATAGGCCGGGTTCGGCTGTGGCAGGGGTATCTGGTGCGCCTGTCGGTCGGTCTTCTTTTAACAAATAGTCCAGCGATGCGCCAAACAGGTTGGCGATTTGGATAAGCTTGTCGGTTTCCGGGAAACCCTGTCCGTTTTCCCAGTTGCTGACCGCCTGGCGCGAGACACCCAGCTGCTCGGCCAGGTCCTCCTGTGACATGCCGCTTTCCCGGCGCAAGGTTTGCAACTTTTCGTGGAATTCCATGTGAAGACACTCCCTTTTGTAAAGTATGTTATGGCGGCGGTGGTGTGAATGTGCGGCAGGTTCCCATTGCTGAAAAAAGAGGGACTGCCGCCAGGATATACAGAACCGGGCCATGAACATACTGTACCGCGCGGGGCAAAAAGGGACTACCAACTGTGGTTTGCACCGGGGCAACTTTGGGTTGCGTTTGCGCGGAACAGGCAGGATAATGGGCGAAAAAAATGAAAAACAAATGCGCGGTAAATGCAAGAAAATTAAAACAGGCCGCTGATGACGCCGTTTTCGTCCACGTCTATGTCCAGCGCGGCGGGGTGCTTTGGCAGACCGGGCATGGTCATAATGTTGCCGGCCACCGCCACCACAAACCCCGCGCCGGCGGACAGGCGGACCTCGCGGATGTTCACCGTGAAGCCCTCCGGTGCTGCCAGCAGCGTGGCGTCGTCACTGAAGGAGTATTGCGTTTTGGCAATGCACACCGGCAGCCGGCCATAGCCCATGTCCTCGAACCGGGCCAGCATTTTGGCCGCGGCGGGCGCGAAGGTAACCCCGTGGGCGTGGTAAATGCGCCGGCAAACGGCTTCTATTTTTTTCGGCAGGGTTTCCGCATCCGGGTAGGCGAAGGAAAGCTGCGGCACGGCACCATCGGCGGCCGCCAGCACCGCCTGGGCCAGTGTAAGGCCGCCTTCGCCACCTTTCGCGAATACCTCGCTGAGGGCGCAGGGTACCCCCCATTCCGCACACAGCGCGGCCAGGCAGGCGTGTTCCTGTGGGCTGTCGGTGGGAAAAGCGTTCACCGCCACCACCACCGGCAGGCCGTATACCGTTTGCAGGTTTTCTATGTGGCGCTGCAGGTTGGCGGCGCCTTTTTCCAGCAGGGCGACATCCGGTGCACCCAGCTGGTCCTTTGCCGCGCCGCCGTGGTGCTTCAGCGCGCGCACGGTGGCCACCACCACCGCGGCGGACGGCCGCAGGCCGGACAGGCGGCACTTGATATCCAGGAATTTTTCAGCGCCCAGGTCCGCGCCGAAGCCGGCCTCGGTTACCACATAATCGGCCAGCTTGGCCGCCAGGCTGGTGGCAATGACGCTGTTGCAGCCGTGGGCGATATTCGCGAACGGGCCGCCATGTACCAGCGCGGGGGTGCCCTCCAGCGTTTGCACCAGGTTGGGGTCGAAAGCGTCTTTCAAAAGCGCGGCCAGCGCCCCCGCCGCGCCTATTTGCCCGGCGGTGACCGGCTCGTCTGCAAAGGTGTACCCCACCACAATTTTGGAAAGGCGTTCCTTCAGGTCGGCCAAATTCCGCGCCAGGCAGAAAATGGCCATAATCTCGCTGGCGACGGTGATGTCGAAACCGTCCTCCCGCGGGGTGCCGTTCAACCGGCCGCCCAGGCCGTCGGTAAGGAACCGCAACTGGCGGTCGTTCATATCCATGCAGCGGCGCCAGGTGATGCGCCGTACGTCGATACCCAGGGCGTTGCCCTGGAAAATATGGTTGTCCACCATGGCGGCCAGCAGATTGTTCGCCGCGCCAATGGCGTGAATATCACCGGTGAAATGCAGGTTGATGTCCTCCATGGGGACCACCTGCGCATAGCCGCCGCCGGCGGCCCCGCCCTTGATGCCGAACACCGGGCCCAGGCTGGGTTCCCGCAGGGCCAGCGCCGTTTTGTGCCCCAGGCGGCGCAAGGCGTCCGCCAGGCCGATGCTGGTGGTGGTTTTTCCCTCGCCCGCCGGGGTGGGGCTGATGGCGGTGACCAGGATGATTTTGCCGTCCGGCTGCGCGGCCAGCTGCTTCACCAGCCGGTGGTCTACTTTCGCCTTGTTGCGGCCATAGGGCAAAATGCTGTCCGCCGCCAGGCCCAGCTCTGCGGCAAGATCCTGCAGGGGGCGCAGGCTGGCTTCCTGGGCTATTTCGATATCGGTTTTCATGGGGGTGTGCCTCCTTGGGGTTGGGGTATTTTGTGGTGCAGTGGTACGGCAGCGCCGTACGATAGCGGCGGGGTGCTGTACCGGGTGTGGAAAACAGCCGTGGCCGGTGTTTTCTTTCTATAGT
Organism: Oscillospiraceae bacterium; assembly: GCA_031549285.1. Classification (GTDB taxonomy): domain Bacteria; phylum Bacillota; class Clostridia; order Oscillospirales; family Ruminococcaceae; genus JAAYCI01. The sequence continues at coordinate 85,720 of JAVBPZ010000013.1, forward strand.
AATGGACGCGGCCAAATGATAAAGAGTCTGCGGAAATGGTAACAAGCGAACGGTTTACGCAACGAATGGCTACGGTCTAATCACCAACGACCAATTTGCATACATCCACCCACCGGCCGCCGGTATATTCCGCCAGCTTTTCCACCGGCACCTCCACCGCGCTGTCGCCGGTGCCGGCGGCGGGGTAAACCGAGGGGTATTGTTTCAGGCTGTCGTCCAGGAACACCCGCACGCCGCCCGGCAGCGCAAACGGGCAAACCCCGCCCACCGCGTAGCCGGTCTCGGCCAGGGTTTCCTCTGCTGACAGCATTTTTGCCTTACAGCCCAGCGCCGCCTTGTATTTGGCGTTGTCCAGGCGGGCGGTGCCCATGGCCACCAGCACAATGACCCCCTCCGGCGTGCGCAGCGCCAGGCTCTTGGCAATCTGCCCGTCCTCCACGCCAATGACCTCGGCGGCTTTGTGCACGGTGGTGGTGTCCTCGCCGGTGAAGAGGGGGGTCAGCGGCAGGTTGTTTTCTTTGAAATAGGTGGCGACGCGGTTTTCCATGCGGGGTGCTCCTTTTACGGTTTATCTTTCAGTGTGTCGTCTGGTGGTGGGTTCTTCTTGCCCTTTGGCGGTGGGGCTTTTGCCTTCGGCGGGGCCTTGGCAGGCGGGGGTTCCGGTGGTGAGGTTTCCTCTGATAGTGGGGATTTTTTCGGCGCCGGTTCTTCCGGCGGGGCTTCCGTTGATGGCACGGTTCCCTCTGGTACAGTTTCCTCCGGCGGCACGGTGTCTTCGTCCTCGTCCAGCAGCAGCGTTTCAGTGATATCTTTTTCCGTGATTTCCTCCGGGAAGACGAAAGCGTCGTCCGGCAGCTCCGGTTCCTCGCTGGGTGGTTGCTTAAAGCGTGGTTCCGGCGTATAATATTCAAAAATCACAGCATCGTTTTCTTCCTCCAGCCGTGGGGCGGTTTTGGCATCCCGCGCGGTCCACACCACCCGCATGGCAAAGCGTTCTTCCAGCGCGATGGAGATGGGCTTTGGTCCGTTCTGGTAGGCAATGAACTGTGGCCGGCCCAGGAAATTGGCCAGGCCCAGCCCCACCAGCACACCTGCCGCGCCGGAATTTAGCTCTTTTGGCGGGGCGGCCAGTTGACCGCGCAGAATGCCCGGCACGTGTTTTTTATACCAGCGCACCATGCGGGGGTCAAAGCTTTCGATGCAAAAATCCCCGTCATAGGTACGCAAAATTTTCCAGGATTCCTGACACAACTGGTCATTGCGGGCGCTGCGTTTCAGTTCAATAATCAGCGGCACGGCGCCGCCCACCAGTGCCAGCACCTCCCGCAGGGTGGGAATGCGTTGGTTGGTATGGTGCAGGCGCATGGCGCGCAGCTCATCGTAGGAAAAGCTGTCCAGCCGTCCTTCCACACCGCACACGCGTTTTACGTCGTCGTCGTGAAAGACCATTACCTCGCCGTCGCTGGACAGCTGCAGGTCCAGCTCTATGCCGTAACCGGCCTCTACCGCTTTTGTGAAGGCCAGCAGGCTGTTTTCCGGAACAGATTTGTCCTGGGTGTGCAGCCCGCGGTGGGCGAAGTTCACCCCCCAAAACGGCCGGCGTTTGTCCAGCATGCTTTCGCCCGGCAGCATTAAAAAAACCAGCAACAGGGCCAGCGCGCACAGGATAACCAAAACAGTCAGCAGCATAACGACACCCCCTTTCTATAGGGTGCTTTTGGGGGTGGGTCTGCAGGGCGTTTGTGCAGGCCGCGAATCCCCAAATAGCCGGGTGTGTGGAACCAATACTAAATTTCATTGTACGATTTTTTTTTCACGATTACAACATAAATAAGATGTATTATATAACTGGACATTTGCGTTCGATGATAGGTTCGATTTTAAGCTGTGAGGTGTGAAAGTATGGTTAAGGTCCTGATTGTTGACGACGAGCCGAGGATTCGGGAACTGATTCGGGAGCATTTGGAGCATGCGGGGTTTGAGTGTGACGAGGCGCCGGATGGCTCGGCGGCCATGGTCACACTGGGAAAGGGCGGCGTGGACCTGGTCATCCTGGATATCATGATGCCGTTTTTGGACGGCATGAGCGTGCTGCGGGAGATGAAGATTCGCAAAATGGAGATGCCGGTGATCATGCTGACCGCCCGGGGCGAAGAGTACGACCGGGTGGCCGGGCTGGAAGGCGGCGCGGATGATTATATTGTGAAGCCGTTTTCCCCGCGGGAGCTGGTGGCCCGGGTGAAAGCGGTGCTGGCGCGCACGCTGCCAAAGGAAAAGACCGAGGGCGAAAGTTATGTGTTTGACGGGCTGGCCATAGACACCGCCTCGCACACGGTGAAGATAGACGGGAAGGAATCCGACCTGACGCCGAAGGAATTTGACCTGCTGGTGTTTTTGGCGGCCAACAAGGGCATTGCCCTGACCCGGGAAAAGATTTTGCAAAAAGTGTGGAACTATGATTACGTGGGCGAGGACCGCACGGTGGATACCCACGTGAAGATGCTGCGCAGCCATCTGGGCCCGTACCGGGATTTTATTACCACCGTATGGGGTGTGGGCTATAAGTTTGACCCGGAGGGAAGGTAAGTCCGTGGAAGCAAAGCACGAGAAAAAATGTAATCCGGCCGAAAAAATGCGCCATATCATCTCTGGCAGCATCAGCCGCAAGCTGACCTTTTTTGTGGTGGTGCTGTGCCTGTTGGTGGTGGTGCTGTTTTGGGTTTTCAGCGTGTTTATGCTGCAGCCCACCTATCACCAGAGCATCCGGCGGGACATGTCTGCCCAGCTGAACACCGCCAGCGCCGTGCTGGATGACGCATACAAGGACGGCGTGGAAATTGTGACGCTGGAAGCGGGCCCGGATGGCCGGCAGACAGCGCGCCTGTCGGACGAGTGTGTCCGGCGGTTGAACGCGGCGCAGCAGGAGGGAAAACTGAACCTGAGCGGGCGGTGCCTGGATATTGCGGGCGGCGATTTAAGGACCCTGCTGCTGGCGGATAACCTGCTGCCGCAGTGCGTACTGCACCCCAGCATGGAAACCGGCCTGACCGCCGAGGGTGTGCAGATGGAACCGGAGCGCAACGGCACGCTGGTAACGTTGATGCGGGCGAAGGTGTTTGAGCAGGGCAGCCTGTATGAAACACTGGACAGCGGGCAGATGGTGATGGGCCGCTTGGTGGCCGGGGGGCAGGTGTCGGTCATTGTTACCGCCAACCTGGAGCGCATACCCCAGGCGGTGGCGGTGCTGAAAAGCCTGCTGCTGCCCATTTCCGCGCTGTTGATTTTGTTTTCGCTGGGCAGCGCGTGGATTTTCAGCCGGTGGTTCACCCGCCCGGTAAACCGCCTGTCCGCCGCGGCCAAACAGATGGCAAAAGGCAACTATGACGTGCAGGTGGAGGTGGTGGGCGACGACGAAATTGCCGATTTGTCCCAGAACTTTAACACCATGGCGCACGAGGTAAAGTTGTCGTCGGATTTGCAGCGGGACCTGATAGCGAACGTGAGCCATGATTTGCGCACGCCGCTGACGCTGATAAAAGGCTATGCGGAAACAGTGCGGGATTTAACCGGCGAGGATCCCGCCAAACGCGAGGAACAGCTGGATGTGATTGTGGACGAGGCGGACCGGCTGAGCGCGCTGGTGGGCAGCGTAATGGAGCTGTCCCGCATGTCTACCGGGCACGAAAAGCCAAAGCCCGTGCGGTTTGATTTAACCGAGCTGTGCGACGAGATGACCTACCGGTACGATGCGGTATGCCGCCAGAACGGCTATACGTTTGAGTTTTTGTGCTATGACCGGTGCGAGGTGGTGGCCGACCCCGACCTGCTGGAGCGCGCGCTGCACAACCTGATGGGCAACGCGCTGCACCATGTGGGCGAGGATGGCTTTGTGGGCCTGCGCATATACAAAACCACCCACGACACCGCCCGGGTAGAGGTGGTGGACCACGGGCCGGGCATTCCGGCAAAGGAACAGGCACACCTGTTCGATAAATATTACCGCAGCCGCGCCGACGCCGGAAAACCCGGCACCGGCCTGGGGCTGTCCATTACCAAGGCAATCTTCAACGCGCAGGATTTTGAGTACGGCGTGGAGAGCGAAGTGGGCAAGGGCTCGACCTTCTGGTTCGAGGTGCCGCTGGCGCCGGAGACAAAGCCGGAAAAGAAAGCCGGAAAAAGAGGCGATAAAGGAACCGGCGAGGGTAGCGGGAACTGACACGGCAGGCGGGAAGAAATTTTTGAAGAACCAAATAATAGAACAGCGCCCGGGGCGCCGGTGGCAAAGGTTTTGCCAGCGGTGCCCCGGCATTTGTTTTCGCCGCATCCCGGGTAAATTTGCATTCGGTTTTATATTTGATATATAATAGAGCAGATTCATAAAAACAAGACAATTTGACGCCGGCAAACCCGCATGAATGATGTGCCGTGTATCTGCCAGCTGATGACGGCTGCCAACGAAGCCCGAAAGGAGGCCAAACAGAATGCAACGACCCAAGCGCGTGCTGTGCATCATGGACCTTACTTTCGTGGGACGCGCCAGCCTGGCGGTGGTGCTGCCGGTGCTGTCTGCCTGTGGCGTGCAGGCGTGCCCGCTGCCGGCGGCGCTGTTTTCCACCCACACCGCGGGGTTTGGCGCGGTGGAAACCACCGATATGGCCAGCTTTTCGCTGGATGCACTGGCGCATTTCAAGGAACAAAAAATAGAGTTTGACGCCATTTATACCGGCTACCTGTGCGGGCGGGATCAGTTTGCGCTGGCACAGGAGGCATTCCGGCAATACCCCAATGCCATACGCGTGGTGGACCCGGCCCTGGGGGATGGCGGCAAAACCTATAACGGCATTACCCCGGACACGGTGGCGCAGATGAAAAACCTATGCGCCATGGCGCATTTGATAACCCCAAACTATACCGAGAGTGCCCTGCTGCTGGGGGAATCCCCTACCATGGATATTCCGGAACAAATTGCGCTGGAAAGGCGCGTGCGTGCGCTGTCCGGCGCCGAGTGCTCGGTGCTGGTTACCAGCGTGCCCGCCCCGGGCGACAAGCGCGAGGTGGTGGGCTGCGGGCCGGGCGGTACGGGAATATACAGCATTTCCGGCCGGTATACCCCGGGGGATTATCCCGGCACCGGCGATGTTTTTACCGCCACCACCACCGGTTTGTTTTTGAAGGGGCTTTCCCTGCCGGAAGCCGCTCGCCGCGCAGTGTCGTTTGTACAGGCGGCGGTTCGCCTGACCTATGAAAACAACGGCGAAGCCCGTCATGGTGTGTGGTTCGAGCCGTTGTTGCCGCAGTTGGCGGATCATTAACCCGCCGCTGGTTTTGGTATCGCTGCCGGCCCATGGCTGTGCGGCCAAAGAGTAACCAGCAGATGCCCCAGGATGGAGGAATTTTTCTGCCGACGCTGAATGTGGTACTTGTAGAGCCGCAAATTCCCCAGAACACCGGGAATGTGGCGCGCACCTGCGCGTGTACCGGGGCGCGGCTGCATCTGGTGCGGCCCATGGGCTTCACCGTGACCGACGCAAAGCTGAAGCGCGCCGGGCTGGATTATTGGGACAAGCTGGATGTCACCTACCATGCGTCGCTAGAGGCGTTTTTGGAAACAGAACCCGGGCCGTTTTTCTTTTTCACCACCAAGGCGTCCCGGTGCTATACCCAGGCGGCCTACCCCGACGGCTGCTATCTGGTTTTTGGCCGCGAGGACGCCGGCCTGCCCGCGGCGCTGCTGCGGCAGCACCCGGAACAATGTGTGCGGCTGCCCATGAAAAACACCCTGCGCAGCCTGAACCTGTCCAACACGGTGGCGGTGGGTGTGTACGAAACCCTGCGCCAGTGGCAGTTTGCGGGTCTGTGCGCAACAGGGGCGTTCCCGGGGGAGAGGGAGACAGAGTAACAGGAGTGGATAAAAATGCAAAAAAGAAAATTTGCGGTGTTGACAGACTCGGCCTGCGACCTGCCATATGACCTGGCCGAAAAGCACGGGGTGGATATCCTGTGTTTCCAAATCTCGGTAGACGGCAACAGCTATACCGAGCGGCAGGACTTTGATTTCGACGAGTATTACGAGATGCTGCGCACCTGTGAGGGGATTCCCAGCACGGCGCATGTTACCATGCCGCGCTTTTTGGCGCAGTTTTTGGCGTATGACGACGCCAAAGTGCAAGAGGTGCTGTATGTATCCATCAACGCCGCGGGGTCGGCCACCTTTAACGCGGCCACCATGGCCGAGCGGGAGTTCCGCAAAGAGCGCCCGGCCAGCCAGATGAAAATTTACCTGGTGGACAGCCATGCCTATTCCATGGCGTATGGCTGGTATGTGGCCGAGGCGGCGCGCAAGCTGAAAAATGGCGCGGAAATGGCCGACGTGGTGGCCTGGCTGGAGGATATGTTTTCCCGGGTGGAGATATCGCTGGCGGCGTTCAGCCTGAAGTTTATGAAAAAAAGCGGGCGCATCAGCGCGGCGGCGGCGTTTGCGGGCGAGTTACTGGGCCTGCGGCCCATTGTCAGCCTGAACGACGGCATCAGCATTGTGCAGAAAAAGGTGCGCGGGGACAAAGAAGTACTGCCCACGATGCTGGAGTATGTGGAAAAGCATATGGACGACACCAAAGAATATATGGTGGGCGGCACCAACCAGGAAACCATAGAACAGCTGGCGGCCATGTGCAAAAAACAGTGGGGCGCAGAGCCCCTGCTGCTGTTCAAGCTGGGGGCCGCGGTGGCCACCAACACCGGGCCGGATGCTATTGCCGTAGTGTATGTGGGCGAAAAGCGCCGGTGAGCGGCGGCGCTTGGCGTGGCGTTTTCGACCCTATAAAATAAGGAACAGGCCGGCAGCCGCCACGGTTGCCGGCCAATATTTTCAAATGGTGTGCCGGTGTGGTATAATCAAACACGGAATAATACATGGATCATTCTGCGCCGGTATGCCGGCGGGCAATGTGTGGAAAGGATGGGTGCCACATGGCGAAAATGCGGGTGGCGGTGTTGTTTGGCGGCGTTTCCAGCGAGCACGAGGTTTCGTGCCTGTCGGCGGCGTCGGTGGTGGACAACATGTCGGCGGAAAGCTATGACGTGCTGAAAATAGGCATTACCAAAAAAGGACGGTGGCTGCTGTACCCCGGCGGTACCGATAAAATGCGCGATGGCAGCTGGGACACGTTCCCGGACTGTGTGCCGGCCATTATCTCGCCGGACCGCACCACCCGCGGGCTTATTATCAGCCACGAGGGCGGCTTTGATGTGATGAAGCTGGATATGGTGTTCCCGGTGCTGCACGGCCGCAACGGCGAAGATGGAACCATCCAGGGCTTGCTGGACCTGGCGGGCATTCCGTATGTGGGGTGTGGTGTGCTGGCCAGCGCCATGTGCATGGACAAGGCTACCGCCAACCAGGTGTTCGACACGATGGGCATTCCCCACACGCCCTGGCTGGCGCTGGACCGTGACGAGATGGCGGATGTCGAGGAGATTTTGCAGCGCATGGAGGGGAAAATATCCTTCCCCATTTTTGTAAAACCATCTATTGGTGGCTCCAGCGTGGGGGTGACCAAGGTAAAGCAGCCCGAGGACCTGCCCGCCGCCCTGCAGCTGGCGGCCGCGCATGGGCGCAAGATTGTGCTGGAGCAGGCGGTAAGCGGCAAAGAGCTGGAGTGCTCGGTACTGGGCAACACGGCGCCGTTCGTCAGCCGCCCGGGCGAGGTGGAAAGCTGCAATGAGACGTATGATTATGAAGCAAAATACCTGTCCGGCGATGCCAGCCGCCTGTACCTGCCGGCGCGCATTCCGGCGGAAAAGCAGGAAGAAGTATGCACGCTGGCGCTGCAAGCATATAAGGCGCTGGGTTGTGCGGGCCTAGCACGGGTGGACTTTTTTGTGGAAGAGGCCACCGGCCGGGTGTTTATTAACGAGGTGAACACCATGCCGGGCTTTACCAACATCAGCATGTACTCTAAGCTGATGGACATGAGCGGTACGCCGTTCCCGGAACTGATTGACCAGCTGATCATGCTGGCTTGCGAGAGGGCGGAGGTATGAACAAAGGCCCCATCGGCGTGTTTGATTCCGGCCTGGGCGGCCTGTCGGCGGTGCGCCGGCTGCGCAGCATGCTGCCGGGGGAGGATCTGGTGTATTTTGGCGATACCGGGCGGGTACCCTATGGCACCCGTGGTCGGGATACCATCATCGCCTATGCGAAACAGGACATCGCTTTTTTGTGCTCGCAGCAGGTGAAGTGCATTCTGGCGGCCTGTGGTACGGTAAGCAGTACGCTGCCGGCGGAAGAGACCGATCCCTTGCCGGTGCCGTACCTGGGGGTGGTGCTGCCCACCGCGGCCGCGGCGGCCGCCGCGCCGAAAAACGGCCGGGTGGCGGTGCTGGGCACCGAGGCGACCGTTGCCAGCGGGGTGTACCAGGCGGCGCTGACGAACTTGCGGCCGGGGGTAGAGAGCCTGGGCATCGCGTGCCCGCTGTTTGTACCGCTGGTGGAAAACGGGCGCTTTGCGCCCGGGGACGCGCTGAGCACCCTGGCGGCACAGGAATATTTGGCGCCGGTGCAGGCGTTTGGCGCCGACACGGTCATTCTGGGCTGCACGCATTACCCGCTGCTGGCGGGCATCATCGGCGGGGTGCTGGGGCCGGATGCGACGCTGGTAGATTCCGGGTATGAGGCGGCAAAACAGCTGCAAAAAACACTGGAAGCCAAGGGGCTGCTGTCCGGCAAAACCGCCGGGGGCAGCGTGCAGTACTATGTCAGCGACGACGCCGACCGGTTTGGCCGGTTGGCCGGCATTTTCCTGGGGGGCGAAGCCGGCGGCCCGGTGCAGCAGGTAAACATAGAGGCGTTTTAGCGTGTGTGCGCCCGGCGCCGCACGGAAAAAGAGATAACGAAGGATAACACATGAAAGAAAATTATTTGATTAACATAGAAGGCGAAATGGAACAGGCGGGCGAGGTGGATACCATCCATCTGATGACCCGTGGCTCTTTTGCGCGCCGGAACGGTAACTTTTTCATCAGCTATGCGGAAACGGAAGCCACCGGCTATGAGGGGAACATCACCACCGTGAAGGTGGAAAACGGCAGCAAGGTATCCATGCTGCGCAGCGGCAACATGCCCAGCCAGCTGGTGATAGAGCGCGGCAAGCGCCACGTGTGCCATTACGACAGTGCCTATGGCGTTTTGAGCCTGGGGGTGGCGGCGGACGAAATAGACAACCGGCTGACCGAGACCGGGGGCGAGCTGGCCTTCAGCTATACACTGGACCAGGGCGACGCGCACATCTCCCACAACAAGGTGAAAATTACCGTACAGGAGGCCCATTGATGCCAGAAATACAGCAAACCGGCGCACCGGAAGCGGCCGCCTATACACAACACGCCAAGGAAGCGTACCACCGCAAGGACCTGCTGGACATGGCACGGGAAGAGGCCCGCGCCGCCCTGCTGGCGGCAGCACAGCGCGCAGTAGCGGCGGGGGCATTGCCCGCCGCGCCGTCGGCGGCGTTTGTGGTGGAGGTGCCGGGGGATGCTGCCCACGGGGACCTGGCGGCGAACCTGGCGCTGGTGAACGCAAAGGCGCTGGGCCTGCCCCCGCGCAAAATAGCCGAGGCGGTGGTGGCGCATTTCCCCGCCGAGGACATGTTTGAAAAGGTAGAGATAGCCGGGCCGGGGTTCATTAACCTGTTCCTGGGCCAGGGGTATTACGCCGGGGTGGTCATGGCGGCGGTGCTGTGCGGCGGCGAGTATGGCCGCACCGACGCGGGCCGCGGCGAAAAGGTGAACGTGGAGTTTGTCTCGGCAAACCCCACCGGCCCCATGCACCTGGGCAACGCGCGCGGCGGCGCGCTGGGCGACTGTTTGGCAGAGGCGCTGTCCTGGGCGGGGTACCACGTAACGCGGGAGTTTTACATAAACGACGCGGGCAACCAGATTGCGAAATTTGGCGTCAGCCTGGCGGCGCGCTATTTGCAGATTGTGCAGGGGCCGGACGCGGTGCCCTTCCCGGAGGACGGGTACCAGGGCGATGATATCCGCCAGCGCGCACAGGATTTTTTTGACGAGTACGGCGCCGCCCCAGCACAAAAAGACGCGGCGGAATTGGAACAGCTGCTCATTGACTATGCCCTGCCGCGCAATATTGCCGCCCTGCGGGAGGATTTGTCCACCTACCGGGTGCACTACGACGTGTGGTTCAGCGAATCGCAGCTGCACGAGAGCGGCGCGGTGGACGCGGCGGTGCGGCTGTTGCAGGAACGGGGTGCCGCGTACGAACAGGACGGCGCCATCTGGTACAAGGCCACCGCCTTTGGCGGCGACAAGGACGAGGTGCTGGTGCGGGCGAACGGCGTGCCCACCTATTTTGCGGCGGACATTGCCTACCACGCGGACAAGTTTGCCCGTGGTTTTACCAAAGCGATAGACGTGTGGGGCGCCGACCACCACGGCCACGTGGCCCGCATGAAAGGCGCGCTGGACGCCATTGGGCTGGACGGCAGCAAACTGGACATAGTGCTGATGCAGTTTGTGCGGCTGGTACGGGACGGCGCGCCGGTACGCATGAGCAAGCGTACCGGAAAGGCCATCACCCTGACCGACCTGCTGGAGGAAGTGCCCATCGACTCCGCGCGGTTTTTCTTTAACCTGCGGGATCCCGGCAGCCAGATAGAGTTTGACCTGGACCTGGCGGTGGCGCAGGACAGCGAGAACCCGGTATATTATGTGCAGTACGCGCACGCGCGCATCTGCTCCATTTTAAAGGCGCTGGCCGGGGATGGGGTCGCCTTCCGTCAGGATGTGGCGTTTGCCAACCTGGCAAAGCTGGCCGCGCCGGAGGAGCGTGCGCTGATCCGGCAGATTGCGGCGTTCCCGGGCGAGATTGTGGCGGCGGCAAAGGGGTATGACCCTGCGCGCATCACCCGCTATGTGGCCGAGCTGGCCACCGTGTTCCACAAGTTTTACACCGCCTGCCGCGTGAAGGGTGAGGAAGAGGGGCTGCTGCAGGCGCGGCTGGCGCTGTGTGTGGCCACCCGCACGGTGCTGGCGAACGGCCTGGCTATGCTGAAGGTATCGGCGCCGGAAAAGATGTAATAAATAGTAAGAAATACGGTATGAAATACGCTGTGTGTTGTTTGCAAGAAAGAGATACAGCAGCTGGTGCAGAGGGGCGCGTGTTGGCACCCCTCTGCCGTTTGTTTTTAGGAAAGAGGAGGGGAAAATAGTATGGATGCAGAACGGAACATTAAGCTGAATGCAGTCACGCTGGACTGCACCGACCCGCAGGAACTGGCGAGATTTTATGCGGCGCTGCTACAGTGGGAGATACCGTTTCAGGATGAGGAATATGTAATTATTGCCCCGCCGGGCGTTCAGCAGGGGGCGTACCCCGGCATAACCTTTCAGCGGAACCCCGCGTATACGCCGCCGGTGTGGCCGGAAAAGCCGGACAGGCAGCAGCAGATGGCGCATATGGATTTTGCCGTGAATGATTTGGAAAAAGCGGTGCAATATGCCATCCAGTGCGGGGCTACCGTTGCTGAAGAACAATTTTCGGAAGGATGGACGGTGATGTTTGACCCCGCCGGGCATCCGTTTTGCCTGTGCCAAATGCCGCATATTTTTTCGAGTCCTGATTTTGCGCTGCGGTAGAGGGCAGGGTCTGTTTTCAAATCTCCCAAGCGCCCAAAGCCAACATCTTCACCGCCGCTTCTGCGGTGTTTCCCTTTGAAAAAACTACCAAGGGGTTCCTGCGCAAAAGCGCCTGGAACCACCGGGAAATCTGCCGGCTTTGGTCATTTCTCTCATTTGAAAACAGACGCTGGCCTGGCGGAATGGAATAGGTGCTTTTACTGTTTTTGTCACGAATTTTCGTAACAAACCAAAAGGGATGCTGGACCCTACCGGTCCAGCATCCCTTACTTTCATTTGTCGGCCAGGCATCCGGCAGATCTCATTTGGCAGGCGGTGCTTTTGGTAAGCAGCGCCCAGCATTTCGGGGCAATGAAATAGGGGTGGAAACAGGTGCCGGGCAGCGCTACCGCAGTATTTTCTCCATGGGTTTTCCTTTGGCCAGCTCATCCACCAACTTGTCCAGATAGCGAATGTTCCGCATGGTTTCATCTTCTATTTCTTCCACGCGATACCCGCAGATTACCCCGGTGATGCGCGGCGCGTTTTCGTGTATCTGCGGCGCCTGGGCAAAAAAGGCCTCCATGTCCACAGCGGTGTCTATCTGCCGCCGTAGGCCGTCGCCATCATAGCCGGTCAGCCAAAGAATAATCTGGTCTACCTCTTCCTTTGTGCGGCCCTTCTTTTCGGCTTTTTGTATATACAGCGGGTACACGCTGGCAAAGGGCAGGGTAAAAATTCTGGGCTTTTTCACGGAATATTCCCCCATTTTTCGGGTGTTTTTTTGCTGCGGCGCGGGTGGGTTTGCGGTACGGCCGCTATAAGAAAATTGGCGCGGCGGTCTGTGCCAAAAGGACCTTACTCAAAATAATATAAGGCGCTTTCCCCGCTGGTCAGCAGTGTGGGGTTGATGGTTTGGTTGCCGATGCGGACCTCGTAGTGCAGGTGCGGTGCGGTGGAGTATCCGGTGCCGCCCACCAGGCCTATCGGTTGGCCTTTTTCCACCATCTGGCCCACCTCTGCCGACAGGGCATCCATGTGGAAAAAATAGCTTTTCAGCCCGCCGCCATGTTCGATGACGATGGTGTTGCCGGTGTTCAGCAGGTACTCTGCAAACACCACCTTCCCGGCATTTGGCGCCACCACGGCGGCGTTTTCGTCCGCGGCAATGTCTATGCCGGCGTGACGGCTGGGGGTGGTGCTGCCGTTGGTATAGCGGAACAGCCCGTACGCGGTGCTGATGCGTCCCTCTGCCGGGGTTATAAACACGCCCTCCCAATATTTTTCCGGGTCGGCGGTATCATACAGCGGGTGAATTTTGTCCCGGAACTGCTGGTAAGCAGCAGGGCTGTTCGCCTCGCTGATGGTTTCATCGGTGGTGTCTATGGTCAGGTCCTGGCGGGGGAATGCGCCCGGCGATACCGTGAACGGAACGGTCCAGGTTTTTTCCCCGGCGGTAACCGTGATGGTATATTCCCCTGCCTCGCGGTTGTGCATGATGGGCACGAACGCCACCGAGGTGCCTTCCGCCACCGGGAAAAAGACGATGGGGGTCGTCAGGTTTTCCAGGGTGCTTTCGGCGGTGGGCAGCACGCCCCCAAACAGCCGCGATACCTGTATGGCCAGCACGTCGCCCTGTGAAACGTTGTCGGCGCTGACGGATATTTCCGGCTCTATGTTCACGGTGAAGGTGGCGGCATAATAAAAAGTGCCGTAAGCTTTTTTGCCGTCAACCGGTTTATCACTTTGCACATCCAGGCGGTAGCTGCCCGGTTCGGTAAAGGTATAACTGCCAATTTCCTCCGCCGTACCGCTCCACACCGGGGTGCCGTCCTTTTGCAGCGACGCGGTGGAGGCATAACCCTCTGCTACGCGCAGCGCCAGCGGGTCGCCCAGCCAGGTGCCCAGGTCCTCCGGTGCGCCGGCGGCTGCGGAAAAGTCCTTGAACACCACGCCATTCCACACCGGGGCATGCCATTCATAGGCGGCGGGGGACAGGGTTCTTTCCATTATCGTAATGCCAGGCTGGGGAACTTCCTCCACCCCGGTTTGGGAATAACTGTAGCCGATGACCCCGCCCAAAATAAGCGGCGCGGCTATTAAAATAGTAAGCAGGACAATAAGAATGCGTTTCAAGGGGACCACCTCCGTGGCCGGTGGCAGCGGGTGGCTGCCGAATGTTGGGGCGATTGTATAGCATAAGTATACCACGTCTGTTCCGTTTGTGCAGAGGCAAAATGGGAAAAGTGCTGGATAGCGGAAGCTTGTGTGCGCCGCCCAGCCCGGCCGAAGGCCCCGCGCACGCGCAGCGTGCGCGGCCCGTGGCGCAACTTCCTGCGCCCGGGGCCCGCCGCCGCAGGCGGCGGGCGGCCTTCGGCCGGGTGCCGGTGGGTGCCGGCAGCGGGTTTGCACGCCGCCACCCGGTGTGTTTTTTGCCGTCCGGCTTTTCAAATCCGCTCCGTTTGCGTATAATCAAAGGTGTTGAGAAGCACTGCACGGAATTGCCGGAACAGCATTCCAGCCGCGGGCACATTCCCCCAAAACCACAGGAGGCCGCCATGAAGCGCAGCACAGTATATGCCCTGTACGAAACCATGCCAAAGGACGGTACGCCGGTAACGGTGTGCGGCTGGGCGCGCACTGTGCGCGCGTCTAAAAACGTGGGCTTTATTGAGCTGTCGGACGGCTCGCACTTTCGCCCGCTGCAGGTGGTGTTTGAACAGGAAAACGTGGCGGATTTCGAAAAACTGTCTCATGTGGGGGTGGGCGCCGCGCTGGTGGTGCACGGCCGGGTGGTGGTGACCCCCGGCGCGAAACAGCCGCTGGAAATAAACGCCGATGACATAGAGGTGGAGGGCGCCTGTCCGCCGGACTATCCGCTGCAAAAAAAGCGCCACACGCTGGAATATCTGCGTACGCTGCCGCAGCTGCGCGCACGCACAAACACGTTCGCGGCGGCGTTCCGGGTGCGCAGCGTGGCGGCGTATGCCATCCATAAATTCTTCAACGAAAACGGATTTGTGTATGTGCACACCCCCATCATCACCGGTTCCGACGCCGAGGGCGCGGGTGAAATGTTCCGGGTGACCACCCTGCCGCCGGAGGCACCCCTGTTGCCGGATGGCGCCGTGGATTTTTCACAGGATTTTTTTGGCCGGGAAACCAACCTGACCGTCTCCGGCCAGCTGGAAGGGGAAAGCATGGCGCTGGCCTTTGGCAAAATATACACCTTCGGTCCCACCTTCCGTGCGGAAAACAGCAACACCCCACGCCACGCGGCGGAGTTCTGGATGATTGAGCCGGAAATTGCGTTCGCGGACCTGGCGGACGACATGGACCTGGCGGAGGATATGGTGAAATATGTTGTAGAATATGTGCTGGAACACTGCGGCGCAGAGGTGGAATTTTTTAACCAGTTTATGGATACCACCCTGCTGCAGCGGCTGGCCGGCCTGCTTACCGCGGGGTTTGAACGCATCAGCTATACAAAGGCGATAGATCTGCTGATGCCGCAAAACGCACAGTTCCAGTACCAGGCGCGCTGGGGCGCCGACCTGCAGACCGAGCACGAGCGCTTCCTTACCGAGCAGGTATTCCAAAAGCCGGTGTTCGTTACCGATTATCCAAAGGAAATCAAGAGCTTTTACATGCGCCAAAACGAGGACGGGAAGACGGTGGCGGCCATGGATCTGCTGATGCCGGGCGTGGGCGAGCTGATAGGCGGCAGCCAGCGTGAAGAGCGGGAAGACCGGCTGCTGGCGCGCATGCGGGAGCTGGATATGAATACCGGAGAGTATGAAGGCTACCTTTCACTGCGCCGGTACGGCAGCGCGAAACACGCGGGGTTTGGCCTTGGGTTCGAGCGGCTGGTCATGTACCTCACCGGCATCGCCAATATCCGCGACGTGCTTCCGTTTCCGCGCACCGCCGGCGGGTTTTATGCTTAGCGGCAATCAGCCAAACACAGGGCGTCCGCCACCGGAACAACAGGAAGTATGTCGCTGCAAATTCCTGGATTCCAACAAGGATTCTTTTGTTTTTTGCCTTGTCCAGCGCTGCTTTTGCTTGGTGTTGCGTCGCCCTGCATTTCGCCGGCCTGGTCTGGTAGATTCAGTGAATGCGTGGCTGTGCAAAAAAATACCCCTTGAATATGGAAGAAAAATATGCCAAAAAAACCGCAGAAAATAGAAAAAGAAACGCCGAAACAAAAGCGGAACGGGCAGAAAATGCCGTCGAGGGCAGTGGGCCCAGCAACCCTGAATGACACCGTGCCGCTGCCGCCCATAGCGGTGCCGCTGCTGGCGTGGTACCGCGCCAACCGGCGCGCGCTTCCGTTCCGGGAGGACCCCACCCCTTACCACGTTTGGGTCAGCGAAATTATGCTGCAGCAAACCCGAATGACGGCGGTGCTGCCGTATTATACCCGTTTTTTGGCGGCGCTGGCGGCGGCGCCGGAGGCCCGGCTGCACAAGCTGTGGGAGGGCCTGGGTTATTATAGCCGGGTACGCAATATGCAGCGCGCGGCCCAGCAGGTGGTGGAAAACTGGGGTGGGCAGTTGCCGGCGGACTATGCTGCGCTGCTGTCCCTGCCGGGGATAGGCGCCTACACCGCGGGAGCCATCGCGTCTATTGCGTTTGGCCTGCCGCAGGTGGCGGTGGATGGAAACGTACTGCGGGTGTTCAGCCGCCTGCTGGCCAGCAGCGCGGATATTACGCTGCCGGAAACGAAAAAGTTCCTTTCGCGGGAGGTGGCGCGGCAGCAACCAGTGGATGCCCCCGGCGACTATAACCAGGCGCTGATGGAACTGGGTGCGCTGGTGTGCGTGCCGGGTGTGCCTGCCTGTGAAAGTTGCCCGCTGGCGGCACTGTGCCGTGGCCGGCAGGCCGGTATTGCGCACCGGCTGCCGCAAAAACCGCCAAAAAAAGAAAAACCTCGGGTGCCGGTATGGCTGGCGGTGGTGCATTGCGGGGACGCGGTGCTGCTGCAGCGCCGCCCGGGGAAAGGGCTGCTGGCGGGGCTGTGGCAGCCGGTGCTGTTGGAGGGCGTGGCCAGCGCGGCAGAAGCAGAAAGCCGCCTGAGAGCACTGCTGCCGGGGGTGGAAATTCGCGGGGAATTACCGCCGGCAAAGCATATTTTTACCCACAAGGTATGGCAGATGAATGGCTGGGTGTGCACGCTGCCGCCAGGCAGCCCGCTGCCGGCCGGCGCGTTTGTGCTGGCGGACGCCGCCGGGCTGCGGGAAAACTACGCGCTGCCCAGCGCATTCCGGGCCTATCTGCCTTTTTTATATGCAATGCCCAAAGAAGAAAATGTCGATGAACCGCGCACTGCGCAGAAAGCGACAAAAACTGACGGTTGAATTCCAGGGTGAAAAGGTCTATAATAGGTACACTAGTTGAGATAGTTGCGGCTCTCACTTCAAGTTAAAGGAGGGTTGGCCATGAAGCTGAACAGACAGATGCGCAGGGGCCTGAACCATGCGCGCGGGACCATGTATGATGTTGGCAAGGCGGCAAAGCACGCCGGAAAAGCCGCCAGAGGTATGAGCAAAGCAGCATTGGCGGGCGCCGCCGGCATTGCGCTGATGATTGGGAATTTTGGCCGGTCGATGCGTGACAAGGCGACGGATTGGGACAGGTTTGCCGCCAGGAAAAAGTCATCAAAATCCGGGGAGGGTGTGACCATGAAAAAATCTACCATAATTGCCTTGTTGGTGGCGCTGGCAGCAGTGGCCGGTGTTTTGGGTGCGCTGTATGTGTATGTACTGCGCCGCGAAAAAGAGCTGGACGAGTATGAGCAGCTGCTGTTTGGTGAGGAGTTCGACGACGAGGGTGATTTTCTGCCCGAGGAAATGGACGAGCCGGCGCCAAAAGCACCCGCCAAGGCCGCCAAAGCCGACGCATAAAAGAATCCCGGGCAGCATCGGAAGCGTATTAGACTTTTTTAAAACGCAGGACCCGCCGGGTTCTGCGTTTTCTGTTTGTGCGTATGTGCCGCATGGGGTGTGCGCAGCGGAGTGCCATTTTTAGTGGCAGATAAGGAGAGCAGCATGGCCAGCAAAGCAGCCGTAATAGCCAAGAAGAAGGAAAAAGAGGAAAAACCCCTGAAGCAATATACCGTGGGGGAAGAAGTGTTCAATTCGGTAAGCCATGGGGTAGGCGCGTTGTTGGCTATCATTGGCGGCAGCGTCATTGTCACGCTGGCCGCGGTATTTGGCGGCGCGCGCGAGGTGGTGGCCTGTACCATTTATGCGGTTTCGTTGTTTCTGCTGTACACCATGAGCACGCTATACCACGCGTTTCCGTTTCCGAAGGTAAAATATGTGTTCCGGGTGTTTGACCATTCCACCGTGTTTTTGCTGATTGCCGGGACCTATACTCCCTTCATGCTTATCACGCTGAAAGGCAGCACCAAAGGTATCGTGATTTTTGTTGTGGTGTGGGTGGCGGCGCTGGTGGGCATCACACTGAATGCCATCAACCTGAAAAAGTTTGCGAAACTGTCGCTGGTGCTGTACATCGTAATGGGGTGGGGTGTGGTGTTTGCCATTCCCGATGTAGTGGCGGCGCTGCCGCCGGCGGCACTGTGGCTGCTTATTTTGGGCGGTGTGGGGTACACCGGCGGTGTGGCATTTTACCTGGCAAAGAAGGTAAAATACATGCACTCCATCTGGCATTTGTTTGTGCTGCTGGGCAGTGTGCTGCACTACATCTGCATAGCAAAATATGTGCTGCCATATGGCATTGCCGCATAAAACCGCCGTAGGCGCGGGCGCATACAGTGCGGCCCGCGCGCGGGCATAGCCAACGCAGCGTTGACATTTTGGGGTGGGCGTGGTATACTACAAAGGCTCTAAAGAAAGAGTGTTCGCGCACAGGCGGACAATAATAACGCGGGGTGGAGCAGTCCGGTAGCTCGTCGGGCTCATAACCCGAAGGTCGCAGGTTCAAATCCTGTCCCCGCAACCACGAATCATCGTTGATTGTTAGCTTAATCGGCGGTGATTTTTTGTGTCCGAAAAGGCCAATGGTCAAGTTTTGGTCAAATAGTCCCCCATAAAGTAGCAGGAGCCGCCCGCTTTGGGTAGCCCCTGCTTTTCATTTTATCCATGTTTTGTATCAGGTAGTAACACGGCTTCCAGTACATCCGTAATGCGGTATATATGATAGAGATAGGCGTGAACACAGATGATCCGGAATACGTTCATGAATACCAAATTAGAATTAATCAAGCTGTTTTGCATCCACGATACAATGAGGATATCCAACAAGGGTTAGCGCAGGAAATGGGAATGATTTCAAAAGAATTAAGAATTATGCAGTTTTCCAAACAAGAGAAAATGAATCGCATCCACCATATGGCCTACCGGTGGTGGATGGTGGCGGACGGAAGGCGGAAAATGCAGCCATGCTAGCATTTATTTCCGAAATTGGCGGTGTGTTTTTGTGCCGGCACCCTAGTGACATATAATGGACAATGCGTGTGCCACGTCAAGAAAAACAGGAACGAATAGGCCGGATGGCTTGTGCCGGGCAGGCATAAAAATTTACATTTTTAAAACATAGAATTCATATTATCAATGGACGGTTCATTTTTGTTCCGCATGAGCCGGATTTCACTTTACATGCCCACTGCCCCCGTTGACGATGAATGTCGAAATGCTATAATGTGAGCAAGAAAACATGTTTAATAAAACCGTTTACTTTGTGGAAAGAGGAAGCAGGCATGACCATACGTGATATTGCCCGTATTGCTAAAGTTTCCCCCAGCACGGTGTCTAATATCATTAACAAAAAAGATGTTTTGATAAGCCCCAAAACGCGGGAACATGTCCTTGCGGTGATTGGGGAGTATAACTATACGCCCTACCAAAAAGTGGTGGAAAAGCTTACCCCCCAAACCAAGTTGTTCGGCCTGTTGGTGCCCGATATAAAAAACTCTTTTTACGCGGAGCTGCTGCGTGGGGCAGAAGACTGTGCGCAGAAACACGGGTGTAGCATCATTGTATGCAACACCGATGATGACCACGGAAAAGAAGACAAATATATAGATATCCTGCTGCAGAAAAAGGTGGAAGGTTTTATGATATTTCCCTCTGGCAGCCACCCGGAAAAAGTACTGGACAAGCTAGGCAAAAGCGGAGCATATGCCGTTCTGCTGGATAAGATTACCGATGCGCCCCGCTTTCCGCAGCTATACATTGACGACGAAGCCGCAGCTTACCATGCAACCAAATACCTTATAGAAAAAAAGCACAGGAAGATAGGTTGTATTACAAGCGCGAAGCACAATAAGCCCTCTGTTCGCCGGTTGGCAGGGTACAAAAAGGCGATGAGCGAAATGGGCATTGCTTTGGATGAGTCCTTAATTTGTGAAGGGGATTTCACCCAAGCGAGTGGCGAAAAATGGGGAAAATATTTGATTGAACAGGGTGCAAGCGCTATTTTTGCATTCAACGACCTGATGGCGTGCGGTGTGTACCGTGCGGCGATTGAAAGCAATCTGGGTATTCCCAGTGATCTATCGGTCATCGGCTTTGACGATATTTATGTGTCTGAACTGCTCACCCCGCCGCTTACCAGCATTAAACAGCCAACATATGAAATGGGCAAAAAAGCTATGGAGTTGCTGATTGACATGGGTGCCGGTAAAGAGGACACGCAAATAAACCATTTATTTGATGTGATGCTGGTGAAGCGCGGCAGTGTGCGGATGCCCAAGAGCGAGCTGGATAACCGCAAAAAGCTTGCGGTGGTTGGCAATTTGCACATGGAAATTGTGGGCAGGGTAAACCAATTCCCGGAATGTGGGGAATGCCAGCCCACGCCGGAGGTACAATATCTGCCCTCAGGGCTGGGGTCTGTTATGGCCATTTCTGCAGCAAAACTGGGAGGAAATGTGCAAATGGTGGGCCGTGTTGGTGCCGATGCCTATGGCAAGGAACTGCGCGCTTTCCTCGGAAAAAATCATGTGGGCTTGGATGGCCTGACGGTAGACAATACTTGTGAGACAGGGTTTGCCATGGTTAGTGTTACGCCGGATGCGAAAACGCGCGAGGTGATGTTCTACGGCGCAAACGAAGCATTTTCTGCGCGGCAGATAGAGCGTCACATGCAGATATTCGCCGAGAGTGAGTATTGTGTTATAGATGCTGGTATTCCTGCGGGGGTGTTGTCGACGGTAGCTTCTGTTTGTGAGAAAAGAAACTGCAAGACCGTATTGTGTGTTACGAGCCCGCTATCAAAAGATATACTGGAAACACTGCAAGGGTACATACTGGTGGTGCCGGGTGCAAGCCTGCGGGAAAGCAACGGTGCGGTGTTGGCAGAAAGGCTGGCGGTAAATTTTGAGCAAGGGTTTGAGCAGGTTGTTTTGTTGGATGAAGAGGGAATTTTTTCCTACAGCGCCTCGCACGAGCCGTGGCAGTATCCATTGCCCGGCAAACAATGCCTGCCGGCACTGCAAGCGGTGTTTGCCGCTGCGTTGGCCGTGTGGCTTTCTGAAGGGCAGCCTTGGCGACAGGCACTGCGGTTTGCAGCCGGCGTGATGGAACTGGCCTGTGCGCAGCCGGGGTCTCTTGTGGAGATACCCAACAGAAAAGATATAGAAAATATATTGACGAGATAGACTGAAAAACACATATCTAAGCTTATCTGCTATACCATCCGGAGGGTATGGCTTGATAAAATGTTCGCAAAATTCACAAAAGTGTCTATGTACGGGACGGGAGGTGCATGATTATTATTGAAACATAAAGTGATTTTGGACGTGGACACTGGGACGGATGACGCAATAGCTTTGATGCTGGCGGCTTTGTCCCCGGAGATTGAATTTTTAGGTGCGAGCAGCGTGGGCGGAAACCGGGATTTGGAGTATACCACCGAGAACACATTGCGGCTGCTGGAGTATCTTAACAGCAATGTGCCGGTATACCGTGGCTGCAAATGGCCGATGGTGGCTTCTTTGCCAAAGTGGCGGCGGCCGATGCTTCCCTTTACAAGCGAGCATGAGGAAGCAAAAAATGTGCACACAGATTATCTGCCGCTGCCCAAGACAACACGTGTGGTAGAGGACAAACATGCCGTTACCTGGCTGGTGGATACCATTATGGCTTCCGATGGGGATATAACGTTGATCCCGATGGCCCCCCAAACCAACATTGGCATGGCCATTCGCATGGAACCACGCTTGGGCAAAAAAATAAAGCAGATCATTTTTATGGGAGGCTCGCATGCTGTTGGTAACACCACCCCCACATCGGAATTCAATATTTGGATGGATCCCGAAGCTGCGAAAATAGTAGCCGATTGCGGTGCGAAAATTATTGCGGTGCCCACCGATGCGACCCATGCCGCCTATGTAACGAAAGAGGAATGTGACGAAATAGAGGCGATTGGGACGCCAGCTGCCATTAAAGCGGCCGAAATGATACGGCAAAGAATTTTGGGTTATACGGAATGGCAGCCGCTGGATGTGCCGGACGCAGCTCCCGTACATGATCCCCTTACCGTTTGTGCGCTATTAAACCCCAACGTTTTGCAGGATGTACACCACGTGTATTATGACGTGGATTTTTCTGGCGGGGCTTCCGATGGGAAAACCATATTCGATGTAAAAAAACGGTATGCGCACCAAGAACCCAATGCCTATGTGGCGCTGGATGCGAACCGCAAGCTATTCGTTGACATGCTGAAAGAGATATTATCTATTACACTATAAAACGAAAAGGAGAAAGAGATGAAAAAGTTTGTTAAAATGATGGTATTTGGGCTGGTTTTGGTTATGCTGCTGGCAGCATGCGGAACAACCGCGCCACCGCCGGCAGACTCGCAACCGGCGGGCGGAGGCGCCGCATCCGCCCCGAGCATAGCCGGAGGGGAAGAACCCATGAAGGTGGCGTTCGTTACCTGGGAAGCGCAGGGCGACAATGGCTTTGCAGATTCCTGTGTGGCAGGCATAAACCGTATTGCCGAGGAATTTGGCTGCGAGACCACCATTCTGGAAGCCGGTGGAGATTCTTCTAAGTACAACCAGATTGTGGACACCTGTTTCCAGTGGGGGCCGGATGTTGTGTTTGCTTCACCGAACGGGTTTGAAGAGCAGTTGTGTAAGTACGCCGACGAAAACCCCGACATTAAGGTAGTAAACATAGACACCATTTTGGATAATTCCAAGGGGACGATTGCAAGCGTGCAATTTGTACAGGAGGAAGGGTCCTTTATGGCGGGTGTTGTGGCTGCGCTGGTTACCACAGGCGATTTGGAATTTGCCAATGCCGACAAAAAAGTGGGTGCTGTGGGCGGTATGGATATTCCGGTCATCCGCAGCTTTATTCATGGTTTCAAACAGGGCGTTGCCTACGTGGACGAAGATATTGAAGTGATCGAAAGCTATTGCGGCGATTTCATGGACGCTGTGAAAGGCAAGCAGGCGGCAAACCAACTGTACGCGCAGGGCTGTGATATCGTTTATCAGATTGCAGGCGTAGCAGGCAACGGTGTTTTGGAAGCAGCAGGTGAGCAAGGCAAGTATGCCATTGGCGTTAACTCCAACCAAAACGCCCAAACTCCGGGCCATATCCCTACCTCTATGGTGAAGGATTGTGGCGGTGCCATTTATGACATCTACACCAAGATTGTGGACGGCAGCTATGTTCCCGGTGAACACTACCGTTACTACTATGGTGAAGGCGGAACCTATATTGCGATTGATGAATACACCGAAGAAATATTGACCCCGGAAATGCTGGCAGAGGTAAAGGATATTGAGCAGAAGTTGAAGGACGGGGAAATTGAAGTGGAACTGTACCCCGAGTTCTGGGTGAACGGCTGATCCTCCTTGAAGCGGAGGTGGTAGGAAACGCACCCGCCCGGCACCATGCTTGGTGTGAGCGGGCGGGTGTAAAATTTTACCAAAGGATATTCGGCTGTGGCGGCTTGGTTGTCGGAAAAGAACCAGGTGAGAAAGTAGGTGGATCATGGGCAAACCAGTGTTGATTGAGATGGAAGATATTGTGAAAGTGTATCCGCCCGATGTGGTGGCTTTGAAAGGCGTGAGCCTTTCAGTGAAGGAAGGCGAGATACACTCTATCATTGGCGAAAATGGAGCGGGGAAATCTACCCTGATGAAAATACTGTATGGCATGGAAAAACATACCCGGGGGACCATTCGCCTGAAAGGCGCTCCGGTGAATATTTCGTCGCCCAGGGAAGCCGTGGCGCATGGTATTGGAATGGTACACCAGGAGTTTATGCTGATTGGCGAATATACGGTATTGGAGAACATTGTGCTGGGGCAGGAGCCCCACAACACACTGGGGCTGTTGCGCCTGGACGATGCCAGGAGCCGGCTGCAGGCTATTATTGAGGACTTTCAGTTTGATGTGAAGCTGGACGAATTGGTTTTGAACCTGTCGGTGGCGGCTCAGCAAAAAACGGAAATTATTAAACTGCTGTACCGTGAAGTGGATATATTGATTTTAGACGAACCGACCGCCTTGCTGGCACCCCAGGAGGCGGAACAGCTATTTGTGCTGCTGGAACAGCTGCGTCAAAGGGGCAAGACGATTTTATTTATTAGCCACAAGCTGGATGAGGTGCTGAAAATCTCTGACAGGATTACTGTGATGCGCGCGGGACTTCGCATTTGGACCAAGCCCAATAAAGGGCTGAACAAGGTTTCCCTTTCCAGTGCGATGGTGGGGCGAGACGTGATGTTGTCAGTAGAAAAGCAGCCTGCACAGCCTGGTAAGGTAGTACTGGACATACAGGACCTGTGCGTGCGTGATTTGCGGAACCCGGACAAGCTGGACAATGACCAGGTATGTATGCAGGTTCGCTCGGGGGAAATTGTGGGGATTGCGGGCGTAGAAGGGAACGGACAATATGAACTGGTGCAGGCGCTGATTGGTACCATGCGCGCAGAGTCCGGCGTGATTGTGGTGGATGGCGAAAACATTACCCAAAGCCCGATACGCCAGCGCCGGCGAAAGATATCGTATGTTTCGCAGGACCGGAAAAGAAGTTCTTCTTCGCAGAAAGATAGTATTGCCGACAATGCCATAATGACACACCATTATGTTTCGGATGCGCTGCTGGGGAAGCTGGGCCTGTTGAGCGCAAAAAAAATGCACCGGCTTACCCAAAAGATTATAAAGGAATACCACGTGGTGTGTAAAAGTGACGCCACCCGAATGCGGGAATTGTCTGGCGGAAATCAGCAGAAGGTGATTGTGGGAAGAGAGGTAGAACTGAAAGCGCCATTGCTGGTGGTTGACCAACCGGGCCGCGGACTGGATGTGGGAAGTGCTGAATATATTCAGAAAAAAATTGTGGAAATGCGGGACGCCGGTGTGGCCTGTCTGCTTATTTCTGCCGATTTGGACGAGTTGTTTTCGCTCTCGGACCGGATATTGGTGTTCCACCGTGGGAAAATTACCGCAGAAAAGTTACCGGGTGAGACCACAAGGGAAGAGATTGGCGAATATATGCTGGGCGTAAAGGGGGTTGCAGAGTGACCAAAAAACTGCAGAGCGCCTTGATTGCATTTTTGGGCATTGTTACAGCGGTTTTGCTGGGTATGCTGCTGCTGACCTGGCAAGGGTATGATGCTTTCAGCAGTTACGGTGCTGTTTTTAAATACAGCCTGGCCAGTCCTTTTGCACTGGGCACCACGCTGGAGCGTACCGCTATTGTGGGGTTGGTGGCATTGGCCGCCACCACCACATTTACTTCTGGGGCGTCGAACCTGGGCATGTTTGGGCAAATTATGGCGGGGGCGATTGCTGCCACGGCCATTGGTTCGTTGCCGCTGCCGGGCATCATTCTTGTGCCGCTGATGTTTGCGGGCGGCGCGCTTGCCGGTGCCTTTCTGGCCCTTATTGCGGCGTTGTTACGAAAATATTTTGGCATGGATGAGTTTATTACCACGCTAATGTTTAACTTTATCATGAACTATTTTACAGATTTTTTGGTGAACACATCTATGCGGGACCCCAGCGTTTCCTGGCCAATGTCGCCGGTGATACAAAACGCAGGCGTGCTGCCGAAATTGTTTGGGTTCATTGACATTTCGTTCTTTCTAGTGGTGTTCATTTTTGTGGCATCGTATATTTTCTGGTCCCGGACGCGAACGGGGTACGAGATGCGCATGATGGGAAGCAACCCCATATTTGCAAAAATTGGGGGCGCGGCCACTGGCCCGGATTTTATGAAAGCGATGCTTTTGAGCGGTGCATACAGCGGTATGGCCGGCGTGATATTGATAGCGGGCTCTGGCCAGCAGAACCGGTTTTTGCCGGGTATGGGCGAAAACTTTGCCAATGAAGGGCTAATGATTGCTATTGTTTCCAACAACAATGTGTTTGTAGCGCTTTTTTATTCGCTGGTGTTTTCCATATTGAATACCGGTTCTACCGGAATGCAGTTGGAAACATCTGTACCACTGGAATTTATTACCATGCTCATTGGCCTCACGGTGATGGCGGTGGTGGTGTTCCGCGAAGCATCCACGCCGTTGCTGGCCAAGTACAAAGCGTACAAGGAAGACAGAAAGCTGCGCAAAGAAGGCCCGCGGCCCACAGGGAATGATCCTGTGTTCCAAAAGGAGGTCGAAAAAACGTGACTTGGAATTTATTATTGACCATCTGCTTTTCCGCTTTGTCTGCATCGGTCCCCGTATTGATGGCGGGGATGGGCGGCCTGTTCACCTACCATGTAAACGTGTTCAACATCTCTTTGGAAGGCATGCTGCTGACGGGGGCGTTTTGTGCGGTATGTGGCTCTTTGCTGTTCAAGTCCTGGGCGTTGGGCATGCTGTTTGGCATTGCGGGAAGCATGGTAATTGCCCTTATCTTCGCGTTTTGCGTTTTGCAGATCCGGATGGGCGAGTTTATTACCGGCATTGCCATTAACACATTTGTAACCGGCGCCACCACTTATTTTTTGCGACAGCTTTTCAACGTGAAGGGTACCCTGATGGACCCGGGTATCGTCAATATTCCCAAATGGGATATTCCCATTTTGCGGGACATTCCTATTTTGGGGAACATATTGAACCACCACCCGTGGCCGCTATATATGGTGCTGTTTTTGCTGTTCCCGCTGGTGTATGTGGTGCTGTATAAAAGCCGGTTTGGCATTCGGCTGCGCGCCACTGGCTACGACTCTCGTACGTTGGATTCTGTCGGCGTTCGTTCCAACACCTACAAGTTTATTGCTATTTTGCTTAGCGGGTTTTGTTGCGGCATTGGCGGCAGCTACCTTTCCATTGGGTATATGAAGCTTTTTTCTGAAAATATGTCCAACGGCCGCGGGTGGATCGCAATTGCTATCATTTTGCTGACAAAGGGGAAACCCTTTAAAATTTTATTACTGGGTTTGCTTTTTGGGCTTTTCGAAGGGATTGGCATGAGCTTGCAAGCGTTCAATATTCCCACACAGTTTACCTATATGCTGCCGTATGTATCCACACTTGTAGCATTGTTCATTGACTCACGCCAGAAGAAGAAAAAGGCGATTGTCTGATGCGGCAAGTGCCTTGGGTTAGAGGCATAGTGGAGTTGCTGGGTGCCGATAGAAGAAAATAAGCGATGTAACGTACAGCTCATACGGCGGAAGTAGCCATATGCTATAAGGAGAAAATGCAATGCCTGAGATTTTAAACTTTGGTTCCCTGAATATCGACACGGTGTATAATGTGCCGCACTTTGTGAAATCGGGTGAGACATTGTCTGCCACCGGTATTGAAACCCATGCCGGTGGCAAAGGGCTGAACCAGTCTATTGCTTTGGCCAGGGCTGGGGCGTCTGTTTGGCACGCGGGATGCATTGGACCGGATGGTGAAATTTTGCGCGATGTGCTCGAAAAAGAGGGCGTGAACACACAGTATGTGTCTGTCGGCATAAAAAAAACAGGGCATGCCGTTATACAGGTGACGCCCAGCGGCCTAAACAGCATTTTGCTGTATAAAGGAGCCAACCACACCATAGGCGAAAAACAAATTGAACACGTTTTGCAACATTTTTCCGAAGGAGATGTGTTGGTGTTGCAAAATGAAGTGAACCATGTTTCGTCTATGATGTGGCAAGCAAACCACAAAGGAATGCGCATTGCTTTTAATCCGTCCCCGTTCCATCCTGGCGTGCTGGGCTACCCGCTGGACATGGTGGAGATATTCTTTTTGAACGAGCTGGAAGCGCTGGAACTGGCGAAGCAAGCGGATGTGGAGACGGCACTGAAATGCTTGTCTCGGCAATACCCAAATGCCCAGATTGTATTGACGCTTGGGAAACGGGGGGTTATATACCAAAAGGGAACAGTACGGCTGGCCCATGGTATTTATAATGTGCCGGTGGTGGACACTACGGCGGCCGGTGACACATTTACCGGATTTTTTATTGGCGGTACCGTGAACGGTTGTTCAGCTGAGGAGGCGCTGCGCTTGGCGTCTGTGGCGTCTTCTCTGGCGGTTACAAAAAAAGGTGCATCGACATCTATCCCTACGCTGGAACAGGTGCAAACCTGTAAGCTGACACCTGTGCCATGATTTATGTTGTTTCAAAATGGCTTTTATAAGACGAAAAGACGCTGACTGTTTCTATTGAAGAGACAGTCAGCGTTTTTGTTGATTAATTTGCTTATGTGGTTCCGGTTCAATGAACCCAAGAGCACAGCGTGCTTTGTGCCGGTGATGGTGGAGCAGGTGGGCAGTATAATGGGCTGCCTGTTTGCTCTGCTGCCAACGAAAAGTCTATGCACGCCGCATGAAAAATGCCAAACGTCGTGAAAGGACACACCCGCGCAAAAGTGAGACCAAAAAGCACAACGAAGGCCCAGGGAAGAATTTATAAGAGATATTGCTAGATCGAGCCAAAAAGGTTTTTTGGTAGGTTTGAATGTATATGGTTTATGCACCTATGCAAAACGCATGAACTTTGGTCGACTTTTCCCGTAGAGCAGTATTGCCGGTATCGTAAACAAAACGTACTGTGCGTCCCCGCAACCATCCGCGGTTACACTTTCTGTGTAGCTATATTTTTTTGTAAGTTCTGCGTACTGTGTATCAAAAAACACGCATAAATGTCGATTATATAGTATTTGAATTTATTGACTTCCCATTGTCCTGTACAAAAAGCAATGCTCTATCCATCATACCCGATACCCTTCAAGCTGTTCTGCTACAAAGCGGGGTACCATCGGAGTGAACGAAGACGGCTCCTATGAAGTAATCGGCGCCGCTGAGGGGATGAAGGAAGACAACACCAACTGAACGTCCTTCTTCCAGTGACTGAAAAGCCGTGGCCTGGAATGTGTGCGGTTGATGGTAGGCGACCGTTGCCTGGGCATGCTGGAGGCCGAGGCCGACGCTTCCCCACAGGCTAAATATCAGCGATGTGTGGTGCACTGCTACCGGAATGTCTTCTCCGCAAACACATAAACATGAAGCATCTCGAAAATCCGATGACTGATCTCGACTTCGCTGTCAGCTGACCAGCAAACCTTTGGCCTTATTTCCCATTTTGCGCATAAATTTTGGCAGTACCGTCAATTTTTGTATATTATTCCATAGCTTCAGCCATACTGCGAAGATTCGCGAGGCCTTGAACCGCCAGTTCCTCGCCGGTGTCCGCGAATTTGCGCCAGATGGCGCAGTTGCCGCTAAGTTCTTCGAAGCTGGGGTCGAAGGATTCGATGGTGAGGGGGCCGTTGTAACCCACTTCCTGAAGGGCTGCAAAGATTTCTTTGAAAGGCACTAGCCCGGTGCCGGGGATGCCCCGGTCGTTTTCGTTGACGTGTATATAGCCGAGATATTCTTTGCCGCAGGTTTTTATGGCGCCGGAAAAGCTTTTTTCTTCCCGGATCATGTGAAAGCAGTCCAAGTGTACCCGCATATTTCCGGTGCCCACATCTTTGCAGTATTGTATAGCGTCTTCTGCGATGTTCAAAAAGTGTGTTTCAAAGCGGTTCACACATTCTACGGCGATGATGCCGTCCCAGGTGTTTTTTGCGTAGGTGGCAACCTCTTGCATGGACTGCACCGACCATTCCCATTCCTGGGCGGTGCGGGGTTTTTGGGTGAGGCAGCCCCAGCCGGCATAGTTTACGCCACCGGTTATTTTGCTGTCCAGCGCCCGGTTGATGTCAATCATGGCTTTCATGTGGGCGACGGCGGCCTTTCGTACGGAGGGATCGGGCGAAATAGGGTTTGTGTCTGCGCCCAGTGTGGTGGTGGTGACCAGCTGGATTCCGGTTTCTTCCTTGGCCCGCAGCACCGCCGCCAGCGGAAAGTGGAAGGGATGGGCAATGGCCAAATCTACCACGTCAAACCCAAGGTCTTTTGCTTTGGGAATGATCCAGATATCCTTTTCGCTGAACGCTTCTGTCCAGATGAAGCTGTCTACGCCGAATGTAAACATGGCAAGCCCCTTTCAGGTTTCCCGTGGGTACGTGTAGTAGCTGCCTTCAGGCAGCGGGTTGTCGGCATAGTTGCCAATTTCTAGGGTGAGGCCAAGGGTGGGGACGGTGTCGAAATTTACGTACGTGTCCTTCAGCACACGGCCGGAGTAGGCGACGCCCACACCTTGTTGGGCCATGTGCTGGAGGTACGCGGGCTGCTGCGCGTCTGGAATACATTCCTTGAAATGCTGCAGGCCCGCGCCTTTTTGCTCTACAAACTGCTGCAGCGCGGGAACCCCATACTCCGGCTGTACGATTTCTATTTGAATGTTGCCGTACAGGGCGGTGGCGCACTTATAGCTGAACGGATGGGTGACCGGCTGGCCGTTCATAATAGGGTTTTGCACGTTGTCGTTGTTCAGGGTGAGCACCGTCCAAGGGCCAACCTGCAGTTTATCTACCCATTCGTGCAGCACATCTTCTATGTTTCTTTCGCTGGCAAGGCACACCTGGCAGACAAAGCGTTCGTCGCCAGAAAGGCCGGGGACCGGAGGCGTTATTTTTGCGGAGGCCGATGGGTAGAAAGAGTATACGTCGGACGGGATAGCGCTGGTAGCGGGGGTGTAGTCTAAATCAGCATTGTTGCCGATTTCCAGCGTGAAACCCAGAGCGGATACGGTATCGAAATTTAAAAAAGTATCGTCAAAAAAGTGGCCGGAGTATTTGATGCCGATGCCGTTATCTGCCATGCGCTGTATGTAGGCGGGTTGGTCCTTGTCCGGTACCACTTCTTTCATGTGCTGCAGGCCGCCGCCTTTTTGCGCCAGAAAATCTTCCAGCATGGGGACACCATACTCCGGTTTCATGATTTCGATTTGAAAGTTGCCGTACATGGCCACGGCCACGTGGTAGCAAAAGGGGCCGGTGTGTGGTTGGCCGTCCATGATGACGCCGGTGGTGGTGCGGTCACTCATTTCAATAACGGTCCAGGGCCCGATGCCCACCTTGTCTATCCATTCCTGCATGACCTCTGCCAGCGGCCGGCCGGTTACCAGGGCAAGCTGGCAAATTCTACGGTTTTTGTTGAACTCCAGCAATTCTTTGTTTGTCATTTTGATCCCTCCGCATTATTTGTGCAAATGTATTTTTACTTATTTTGCGTGTGGGGTGGGCCGCACGCGGGTGTTTTCTTCACAGCCGCTTTGTGGCAGGGGTGCGTCTTTTAGATTGTGGTTTTCAATGTCGGTAAGAGCCTCGATTTTGACGGCGGAGGAGCTTTGCGCGCATTCCAGCGAGACCCATTCCTCTACAATGCGCTGGGCCAGGCCCAAGCCAATGACCCGGGACCCCAAGCACAGTACGTTGCTTTGGTTGCTTAAAATAGAGCGCTCGGCAGAATAAATATCGTGGCAGACCGCGGCGCGTATCCCCTTGAATTTATTGGCGGTCATGGCCATGCCGATACCGGTGCCGCACATGAGTATGGCGCGTTTTTCGTAGCCGCTTTTTATGATCTGGAGGCAAACGGCCTCTGCTATCTGGGGATAATCCAAGTCTGCATGCAGGCTTTGGTTGATATTTTCAACGGTGTAGCCTTGCTTTAGCAAAATGTCAATGACAAAATTTTGCAGATCGGTGGCAAGGTCATCACAACCAACGATAATGGTGCGCATGGGTATTGGCATGGGGTTTGCCTCCTTTTTGGGGTAACCGCTGATGAAGGCGATTTGGTCTGCCGGCGAAGTGAAAAGCGCTGGGGATACTTTGTTTGGTATCGGACGGGTTTGCCCGGAAGGGAAGCCGTGCCGACCGGCGGGGTTTGCGATGGCGGGCAGAGGTTAGTGGCTGTTTACGGGGTTGCCGTGCATACATGCCGCGGCACCGTCGGCCATGGCTGCCAGCAGCAGGTAGCAGGATACCGCGCCGGCGTCCAGAACGCCGACCGAGCGCTGGCCCAAACGGCTGGAACGGCCGTATTTTGCTTCCATGTCTTTGGTGGATTCCATGCCGCTGCGGGCTGCCGCCTTCATTTGTTCCAGCGCCCGGGGAAAGTCTGCGGCGGCATCCACTGCCGCTTGCATGCCGCCGCAGGCGGCGGCCAGGGTGTCTATCAATGTTTTGTCGCCCGGGCGGGCCTCCAGTATTTCATACAGGCCGGCCAGGCCGGCCAGCAGCATATTCAGGAAGGCTGAAGCGTCAATTTCTTCGCGGTCTTCCAGGGCATCCGCCATGTCGGAAAACAGGGTGCCGTAAATGGGGCCCATGGAACCGCCGATATCGTTGAACAAAACCATGCCGAGCTCGCTGAGCCCTTCCGAGAAGGAAGGGGTTCGCCCGTGGATACTTTTTTCAAACAGGTGAAAGCCTTTGTCCATGTTGGCGCCATGGTCTCCGTCACCAATTTGGCCATCGATATCCCCAAGGAGACTTCGATTTTCAGAGATGGTCTGTATCATCCGGTGCAAGATTTCGCTTCCGTCGCTGTTTTTTATATACGCTGCCATATGGTGGATTCCCCCTTTGTTGGCGGGCGAGGTGAGGGCCGTGCGAAAGCATTGTATTCGCATGACCGAGTAAGGCGGGCTGAGATTGATTTTTATACTCCGCGGGTTCTGCCCAAGAGATGGAAAGAATGGCGGTGCTGGCGGGGCTGATGGGAATGGCAGTTTTTGACGCGGGGGGCAGGGTTCTGCCCGGAGGGAGGAAACCCATTCATTTTTGCTGCAGCCCTACGCTGAAAGCGGGCTGGTCGATGAGGTGCTGCAGTTCGTCATCCAGCTGCATGACCGTGAGCGTAACACCCATCATATCGAGGGAGGTGAAATAATCCCCCACGTAAGAGCGGTGTATTACGATGCCCTGCTGGGTGAGGAGCTGTTCTACCTCGTTATACAGCACATACAGTTCCATGACTGGGGTGGCGCCCAGGCCGGACAGGAGGACGGCGGTTTTTTGTCCCTGTGGCAGCGGGTTGTCCGCCAGTATGATGTTGACCATGCGCCGGGCAAGGCCGGTGGCGTTTTCCAGAGGGAGTACCTCGATGCCGGGCTCGCCGTGATGGCCGATGCCTACCTCCATGGTGCCGTCTTGTATTTCGAAGTTGGGGTGGCCCACGGCCGGCAGAGTGCAGGACGTGAGGCCGATGCCGACACTGCGGGTGTGGTCGATGGCTTTTTGGGCCGCGGCAATGACCTGGTCCAGGCTGGCGCCCTGGGCTGCCTTGGCAGCGCCTGCTTTCCACATCAATATTTCGCCGGCCACACCCCGGCGTTTTTCGCGCTGGCCGGCCGGGGCGGAGGCGACATCGTCGTTCGCCACCACCGTTTTTACTTCAATGCCCTCTTTTTTGGCCATTTTAATGGCCATTTTTACGTTCATGTTGTCGCCGGAGTAGTTACCGTACAGACAGGCCACACCTTTGCCGGCATCGGCCACGCGGAAGGCGTCCAGAAAGGCGGAAGCCGGCGGAGAGGAGAAAATTTCCCCCACGGCAACGGCGTCGCACATGTTTTCGCCGATATACCCCACGAAAGCGGGCTTGTGGCCGGAGCCGCCACCGGTTACCACCCCCACGCGGCCCACGACCGGCGCGAGCGAGCGGAGTACCCGCGGGTTACTGGTGCGCGTTACCAGCGTGCTGTGCGCTTTGGCAAAGCCGGCCAGCATATCCATGACAATGTCGCCGGGGTCGTTCATAATGCGCTGCATGGTGTACCTCCTTTTGGTAAGCGCCAAACGGAATATGGCAGGGGGTGGTTCGCTGCCTGGGGTATGAAACCCATTCATTTGATGCCGATGGTATATTCCAGTACTTTTTCGCTGGTCATGTTTTTGGGGTCGTTTATCTCGGCGACGATGCCGCCGTCCCGCATAATATAGATGCGATCACTCATGCCGATCAGCTCATTCATTTCGGAGGTGATCATCAGGATGGCAAGGCCGCTGCGGGCGGCTTCGTTCATCAATTCGTGTATTTGGGCTTTGGCGCCCACATCCACACCGCGGGTGGGTTCGTCCAGGATGAACACCAGCGGCTCGCACGCATACCATTTGGCAAAGCATACTTTTTGCTGGTTGCCGCCGCTGAGGGTGCCCACGCGCTGGGCGCTGGTGCGGCAGATAATGTTGAATTTTTGAATCATTTTTTCCGCCAGTTTTTGTTCGCGTGTTTTGGAGAGGAAGGGGCCGTTCATGGTTTTAAACATGGTGGCGGAAGAGATATTTTCTCGAATGTTTAAATCCAGGATTAAGCCTTCGGTTTTGCGGTCTTCCGACAGGTAGGTGATGCCCTGCTGGATGCTTTTTCGTGGGGAGCGGTGGGAATATTTTTTGCCGTTCACCAGCACTTCGCCGCCTTTTTGGTCGTGCGCGCCAAAAATACATTTTGCCAGCTCGGTTCGGCCCATGCCCACCAGCCCGCCGATGCCCACGATTTCACCGGCACGCAGCTTGATGTTGATAGGCTGGGTTTTGGCACCGATTTTGATCTGGTCTACCTCCAGCACGTTTTCGCCGGGTTGCCCCCGTTTTTCGGGGTAAATTTGGCTGACGCTGCGGCCCACCATCATCCGAACCGCTTTATCCACCGTGAACTCGGCTTTTTCCATGATGCCCACGGTCTGGCCATCTCGCATGACGGTAATGCGGTCGGCCACCCGGCCAATCTCCTCCATGCGGTGGGAGATGAACACAATGGACATGCCGCGCGCACGCATGTCGGCAATCAGCTTGAACAGGGTTTCGATTTCCTGGCTGGTAAGGCTGGCTGTGGGTTCGTCCATGATCAGGACCTTGACGTTGAAGGAGACCGCTTTCGCGATTTCCACCACCTGCTGCTGGGCGGTGGAAAGATGTTCTACACGGGCTTTGGGGTTGATTTTGATGCCGATAGAATCGATGATAGCTTGACTTTTTTTGTACATGGCATCTTTGTCCAGAAAAAAATGTCCTTTCACATTTTCGCGGCCAAGGAAGATGTTGTGGGCGACGTCCAGGTTGGCGCACAGGTTCAGTTCCTGATGGATGAAAGAGACACCCATTTGACGGGATTCGCGGGGGTTTGTGAAATGCACCGGTTTGCCTTCCAGCACAAAGGAACCGGCGTCGTGCGGAATTTCCCCCGCCAATATTTTCATCAGTGTGGATTTTCCCGCGCCATTTTCGCCCAGCAGCACGTTTACCTCGCCATAGCGCAGGTTAAAATATACGTCGTCCAGAATGAGGACATCGGTGCCGGGTAAGGGGCGGCCCCAAACATCGAAAATGTATTTTTTTATATCCTTCATTTCCAGAATATAGTTGTCCATGCGAAGCTCCTTTGGTAACGCTGCGTTTTTGAAGTATGGGGCGGGATGAGAGCGGGTGCCTGTTTAGTTTGCAGAACGTTCTTTCAGCCGGTCTATAAGCACAGCGAAGAGCACGATGAGGCCCAGCATGGGCTTGAAGAAATAAATGTTCACCTGGAAGATGGTGAGGATGTTTTCCAGGATGAGAATGATTATGGCGGCGAAAACGCAGCCCATGATGTTGATTTTGCCGCCCGACAAGCTGGTGCCGCCCAGCACGCAGGCCGTGATGCCCTCAAAAGTGTATTTGTCGAGGCCGCCCAGTACCATTTGGCCGGAGGCGGAGCGCCCGGTGAGCAAAACACCGGTGAAAGAGGCCAGCACCCCGGCCACCAGGAAAGAGGAAAAGATAAGCACGGGGACACGGTTGCCGCTGAGGAAGGCGGCTTTTTTATTCAGGCCGGTGGAGATGAGCCCCCGGCCGTATTTGGTTTTTTCGAATAAGAGCAACACCAACGCCACCAGAATGACCGCGTAGGTGACGCTGATGGGGTAGCCAAGGAACGGGGTGCGCACCAATGCCAGGAATGAGTCCGGCAGGTTGGTGTACATTTCGCCCCGGCTGAAAATGTTCCCGATGCCATAGGCCAGCAGCCCGCTGCCAAAGGTGACAATGAAAGAGGGAACATCCATATACGCGACGAAAAAGCCGTTGAATGCGCCAAAGGCTGCCCCCACGGCCAGGCCCAGCAACAGGCACTGCCATATGGGAAGCCCTGTTTCCAATGTGTAGCCCAGCACCACGCTGGTGAGGCCCACCGTGTAGCCCAGTGACAGATCCACGTTGCCCAGAACCAGGATGAAGGAAACCGCAAGGGTGCGGATGATGGGGGCTGCCGACTGGCGAATGAGGGAATTTATGTTGTTGAGAGAGCGAAAATTTGGGATGAAAATCATGCACAAGGTGAAGAGGACCACCAGGTAAACAAGCGCCGTGTTGCGGCGAAGGAAAGCAGTGACGTCCTTTTGCCTAAGACGTTTTGTTTTTGTCATAGAAATCCTGCTCCTTTAGTTTTAGGTAAGCGATGATTAAATGGCGGTGCGGGCTGGGGGTGCAGGTTTACCCGAGGGTGCATCGCAAAACCGCAGGCAATAATGGGTTTATTGCCGAGGATTTTGCGGCGTGCCATTCGGGCAAAGATGTGCCGCCAGAACGTGCCGGGCTTTAATCAGCGCTTACTTAAGGAAAAACTTTGGGAACCGCCGATGGGATAGGCGGTGATTGCTGATGAAGGAGATTTTGTCCGCGGGCCAAACGAAGAACGCGGATACCCGGTTGTTTTGCACGGGGTATTTTCGCGCAGCGGCACCGCCGGGCGGCGGATACAATCGATGAGATTCGCGGGAGACGGAATGAACCGGTGCTTGCTTAGTACCGGCGCAGAGCCCGTTCATTTTTCTTGCGATAGTATACCGTGAAGGCGACGATGATGATCATGATGAGGCCCAAAAACACGTTTTGGACGTATGCGTTCACCCGCAACATGTTTAGAATATTGCGCAGGGTGCCTATGACCAGGGCCCCGGCGATGGTGGCGCTTACTTTGCCGACCCCGCCGTATGGCGAAACGCCGCCCAAAATGCAGGAAGCCACGCAATTCAGGGTGTAATCTTGCCCCTGTACCGGAGAACCGGCCCCCAGCCGGGTGGCCAAAAAGAAGCCGCCGATAGCCGCATACAGGCCGCTGAACCCGTAGATGAACATGTGTAACGTGGTGATGTTGATGCCTTCCTGGCGAATGACGGTGGCGTTTCCGCCGAGGGCGTAAATGCGGTTGCCCAGTGGCGTTTTGGTGGAAATAAGAGTGCCGAGGGCGGCCAACAACGCGGTGATGAGAATGATGGTGGGAATGCCGAGGAAGGTGGAGGTGGCAATGCGCAGAAAAGACGTGTCGTCCACCCGCACCGCGTTTCCGCCGCTGGTGAGCAGGGCAAAGCCGGATAGAATTTCGCCGACGGTATAGCTGCAGATGAATGCGGGAAAGCCGATGCGGGCGATGAGGTATCCGTTGCCGCTGCCCACGGCACAGCCGATGATGGCAACCAGAATGAGCACCAGATAAATGGGCATGCCGGCATTGACCATCATGGCGGACAGCACACCGCTGATGGACATGGTGCCGCCGATGGCAAGATCGATGCCGCTGGAAACCATGACCAGCGTTAGGGGTACGGCGGGAATGATGATGTAGCAGCTTTGCCGCAGAATATTTTGGTAATTGGAGAAGGTGCCAAAATTTGGCACGGTGAAATTTAGCAGTAGAAGAAACAGGACTGCCAAGATATAGGGAATCCATTTTTTGTTCAGTATTTTACCCATCGGCCTGCTCTCCGCCCCATTCATGTATAGGTTGTAAAGAAGGCCGGCATAAGAAAACCTGTCTTATGCCGGCTTTGCGGGTGGCTATGCTGCCAGCTTGCAAGGGGTGTGAAGTGCATATGGCGCAAAGACTGGCGGCTGACATATATAGTTAGTATGCGGTTTTAATACGTTCGTCTACGTTTTCGGGGTTGATGATAAAGCAGTCTATGGGCATGACCGGCTCGAAATCCTCGGCGGTTTTGGTTCCGGAAATGACATCCAATAAACATTGCACGGCCTCTTGGCCAACGCCGGGCAGGTCGATGGCGGCAATACCGATGCAGCGGCCGTCCTGGATATACTCGCAGCCTGCCACGAAACCGTCGATGGCGACCAGCTTGATATCGTCGGTTTTGCCGGCGTCGTCAATGGCCTGTACCATGCCGGGGAACCAGGAGTCGGTGATGGAAAATGCGGCCTGAACATCATAGCCCGCGGCCGCCATCAGGTTTTCCATGGCTTTCCGGGCGCCGTCGTTGTCACAGGGGTCGTTGAACATTTCGCCCACAACGTTCCAGTTGCTGCCTTCCAGTGCGGCGATAAAGCCGTCGGAACGGGCGCCATGCACCACGTTGCCGTTGTTCCCGCGGATAAGCACGACATTGCCGCCTTCCGGCATTGCGTCCATCAGCAGCTCGGCGCACAGCTCGCCCGCCTGGGTGGAAGCGGTGCAGTACTGGCTGATGACCCGGTCTTCAAAGCCTTCGGTGAGGCGGCCGTCCACCGTGACGGTGGGAATGCCCGCGTCTTTGGCACGCTGCAGGGCTTCCAGGGTGGAGTCTCCATCATTGGGGTTTACCAGCATGCCGTCAACGCCCATGTTGATCAGGTCTTCGATGTGGTTCACCTGGGTGGCAACATCGGTGATGTTGTTGCAGGTTAGCAGGACGTACTCGGCGCCGGCCGCTTCCACCGCTTCTTTTATGGCGGCTTCCAGTGCGGCTTGGGCTTGGTCATTTGGCAGGCGGGTGGCATAGCCGATGGTCAGTTTTTCGCCGGTGGCGGCATCTTGTGGTGCGGCGGCGGGGGCATCGCCCCCGGCGATAGGTTCCACATTGCTGGAGGCCGTGTTTCCACAAGCGATAAGCGAGGCCATCATTACCAGGCAGAGCAGGATTGCAAGACATTTTTTCGGCTTGATCATTCTATTTTCCTCCTTTACATCTATCCGCTGGAGAGCTTACAGTACGTCAAAACCCTCCAAAACGACTACCGGGGTGGTGCAGGAATCGATGCCCTGTACAGCCCACAGGCCGGGCACCGCCACAATAAAGGACACATCCTGGGTGAGCTGGTCCAGGTTGGTTAACATTTCCAGCAGGGGAATATCGTTTTTCAAGAGCAGGTCGTGAACACGATTGTTGTTTTCGTCCACATGATGGCAAAAATCTACAGACATGTCTGAACCAAAGACCGTGATTCCTTTTTCAATCATATAATGGGCGCATTCGACAGTGAACGCGGGCATTTGGTTTTTTACCAGCAGACCGGTTTGCTGCAGCTGCTTTTCCACCGTGGAGTGTGCCACCAGAAAATCGCCTTTTTTCAGGCGGCCGTTGTCCACCTGTTTGAACTTTTCCAGGTCAATCACCGCGCCGATGGGTTCGTCGAACACCATGTTGACGCAGCGGGCGATGAATGTTTGGGGGGGATACTGGTCTATGGAACGGCCGGCGTGGTTCAGGTGGTAGGGGGATTCCGTGTGGGTTTTCAGGTGCGACTTCATTTTAATAATCTGGGCGATGGAATCATCGATGTAGTTTTTGTATTCGTCAAGGGGCCAGATTAGGTTTTCCTCCAGAACCGCGTCTGCAATGTCGTCTGGGGAGACCGGATCTTTCATGGGGATGATGGGACAGGTTAAATTGATCATGCGAACCTTACTCATGTCCAAGACCATTTCGTTACCCTCTTTCCATTTTTGCTGGCGGAAGCCGCTCGATTATTTTTTGCGTTTTTTTGCGTTTGCTATCTTATTTTTGTTTTTATTCGTTGTAATTTAAGATTATACACAAAATTCGACAAAATTCAAGCATATTTTTTCTATTTCATTGGATTGCACATAATATTATATTGAATTTTGTTGATTTTTTTCGCATATTGCGTTATTATATGGTTATGTAAAACAATCCCACATTTTATTGACAGGAGAGGATTCATTTGCTCGCAATAGAACGGCAGAAAATTATCATGCATTTAATCTCGGAGTATGGCCAGGTGACGGTACGGGATTTAAGTACGCAGCTGGATGTGTCGGCGGCCACCGTTCGGAACGACCTGACCAAGCTGGAGCAGGAGAAAAAGATTCAAAAAACCCACGGGGGCGCAACCATTCCGGTGGAAGAGCCCTTTTCGATTTTGTATACGGCG
Source organism: Oscillospiraceae bacterium (assembly GCA_031549285.1). Lineage (GTDB taxonomy): Bacteria > Bacillota > Clostridia > Oscillospirales > Ruminococcaceae > JAAYCI01. The sequence continues at coordinate 125,824 of JAVBPZ010000013.1, forward strand.
CCTTCGCCCAGTTATTACCGCTTTGAAACGCGCCAGGCAAGGAACATAGAGGAAAAGCAAAGAATAGTGAATGCGGCGGTGGACAGCATACAGGATGGGCAATGTATTTTACTGGATGCCAGTTCCACAGCGCTGGAGCTGGCAAAATTGCTGGGACAGTTTTCCCGCCTTACGGTGGTGACAAATGGGATAGACACTATGCTTGCGCTGAAAAATATGCCGAACATTGTGGTGATTTTTATCGGCGGCATTGTATCCAAATTTTCTTCCTCGATAGAGGGGTTGCTGGGGGCTGACCTGCTGAACCACATTAACCCGGATATTGCGTTTGTTTCGGCCCACGGGATCTCGCTGCGCGAGGGAGTGACGGATTTTAACGTATATGAGGTGGAGCTGAAACGTACCATGGTGGCCCATAGCAAAAAGGTGGTGGCCATGCTGGATTACACAAAATTTGGCACCGTGTCCACCGCCAGTTTTTGCCGGACACAGGATATTGACCTGTTGCTAACGGACGAAAAAACGCCGCAGGATGTGATAGACCTGTACCGTGACAACGGGCTGGACGTGGTGGTTTGCCGGGACAGGCAGTGATATTGGCGCAAACAAAGCCACCGGGGCTGCCGTTTTGGCATACCCCGGTGGCTTTGTTTGGAAGAGGCTTTTTTTGCGCTGGACGCTGTGGTGTTTATCTCTATCGTTTCCGGCGCGCTGGGTGTTGTCGGTTTGCGAATTTGGCTTTGCTGTTTTTCCTTTTAGTAGAGGAGTAGATATATAGTCCCGCAACTATTGTGGCTTACGCCCCGGTGATGAAATTTTCATCACCGGGGCGTAAGCTTTTTTATCAGGCTGTGGATGCTTTCCACAGCCTGCAGCGCCATTCTTTCTTTCTGTATTCCCTGCACGCCGTTCGCTTTCCCGAAACAAGCAAAATCACGAAAAATTTGTCATTTATTTGTCATAAAATTGTCATCGTTTTGTAGTGGCTTTGCCTGTTTTTCCATGCTATTCTGAAAGCAGGGTATCAAGAGATGACGGACAATTTCCGAGTGTAAATTTGAACGGGGTGAACCAAATGAGGAAGGTAAAGATTGTAAAATTATGTGCGGTTGCGCTAACGGCTGCCCTTTTGGGCACATTGCTGGCAAGCTGTGGCAGCAATGACGTGAGCAAGGAGCGGGTTATTATTTATTCCAGCAGTGAATCTTTTAGGAACGAGCGGTTTCAGGGAATGTTGGATGCCAAATTTCCCGAGTATGAGATAGTAATCGAGAGTATTCCTACAGGTGAAAACGTGGCCAAGATTCTGGCCGAAGGGCAGGACACGGAATGTGATATCTTGTTTGACATTGAGCAAAGCTTTATGGACAAGCTGGTTGGCAAAGATATTTTGGCGGATGTAAGCGAGTATGATACCAGCATGTATGTGGACGATTTCCAGCCGAAGAGCAACGAATATCTGCCGTGGAGTCGGTTTAGCGCGTGTATTGCTTTGAATTTGGATATTTTTAGGGAGAAAAACCTGGACAAACCCCAGAGCTGGGAAGATTTATTAAAGCCGGAATATAAGGGGCTTATTTCTATGCCAAACCCCAAGACCTCGGGTACGGGGTATGTTTTTCTGAAATTTTTAGTAAACAAAATGGGAGAAGAAAACGCGTTTGACTATTTCGATGCTTTGGCCGGGAATGTTCTTCAGTTCACCTCTTCCGGGGCGGGGCCGACCAATACGCTGCTGCGCGGGGAAGCCGCGATTGGCCTGGGCATGACCTATCAGGTGGCGGCGGAGATTGAAAAAGGGGCCAACTTTGAAATTGTATTTTTTGAAGGCGGCGCGCCACACTCTTCCACGGCAAACGCCATTATTAGAAAAAGTGCCGACCGGACAGCCGTGCAGGAAGTGATGCAATATATATACGGCGATGTGTTGGAAGCGGATAATATCGAGTTTATGCCGGAGCATGGCTTGAAGGTATCGAAGAATACCAACCCATATTTCCCGCAGGTCCACTATGGCGATATGGGCGAAAATACTACCGAAGAGAAAGACAGGTTGATTGCAAAATGGAAATATTAAAGGATATCAAGCTGCAGATTAAGAATGTCACTTTCTCTTACGGGCAGACGCAGGTATTGAAGGACGTTTCCCTCGTTGTGGAAACAGGGTCTTTTGTATCGATTCTGGGGCATTCTGGGTGCGGGAAAACGACTTTTCTTCGCATAATATGTGGATTGCTGCCGGCCGGCAACGGTGACATGATTTTGGACAACGTTTGTATTACCAAGCTGCTGCCGGCCAAACGAAATATTGGCGTGGTTTTTCAGGACGCCGCGCTTTTCAACAACATGACGGCAACAAAAAACATTGAGTATGTATTAAAAGGGCGGCCCGAGTTTAAGCATTCTTACAAGCAATGTGCCAGGGAAGCGCTGGATCAGATGGGGATGTTTGCACACAAGGACAAGTACCCGGACCAGCTGTCGTTTGGGCAGCAGCAACGGGTTGCCATTGCGCGCTCGCTGGCGCTGAAGCCGTGCATGCTTCTGTTGGACGAGCCGCTGTCCGCGCTGGACGCGGAGACGCGGTTTTCTTTGCGAGGAGAACTGAAAAAAATACAAAAACAAACAAACATGACCATGCTGTATGTGACACACGACCAGGAAGAGGCCCTGTCCCTGTCGGACAAGGTGGCCATACTGCACGAGGGAGAGATGCAGCAAATTGACACATCGCCGAACATTATGAACAATCCCTCCAACAAGTTTGTGAGCGGGTTTGTGGGGAAGAATATAAAAATGAAATATGAGGCGCTGAGCTGGCTTGTGGCACAGGGGGCGCGATGAGAACGATAAAGCTGGATGGAAACAGCATAGTGAAAGTGCTGATATATGGTTTTTTCGTTGTCTTTCTGTTTTTCCCGCTGTTGAAATTGTTTTTGCATTTCAGCGATGAGGGGATAGCGAAGGTTAGTGCGGGATATATTCAAAGCGCATTGATAGACACGATGATGGTGGGGGTGGTGTCTTCTTTGCTATCGGTTGTTTTGGGATTGTCGCTGGCGTATTTCCTGCTGAATACAAAGACGAAAATGCGAGATGTGTTGATTGCGGTATTCACATTGCCTATGTTGGTTCCTACCGTGGCGCATGGCTCGGGGCTGATTTTAATTTTTGGCAACAATGGGATCCTTACAAGATTTTTTCATACAAGCTCGCACATATATGGATTTTGGGGGTGCGTGCTGGGTTTTGTCTTTTGTACGTTTCCCATCGCGTTTCTGATGTTTTGGAATGTGTTGAAATATGAGGACAAACGCCAGTACGAGGTTGCCGATATTTTGGGCGTAAGCAAACCGAGGCAATTCACGGGAATTACCCTTCCGTATATATTCAAATCGGCCACGTCGATATTGTGTGCAATATTTGCTTTGATTATATCGGATTATGGGATTCCGCTGATGGTGGGCGGACAGTTCAAGACGCTGGCGCTGATTATGTACAGCGATGTTATTGGCCTTTCGAAAAACAACGGAAGCGCCATCAGCATCCTTTTATTATGTATCGCGCTGGTGGCGCTGTGGCTGGAGTTTAAAAACAAAACGAAGCCCGAAATATGGAATGCCAAGTATGAAACCAATACATATATTGACAGCAGGAAGTTCAAGATATTTTCGAAAGTGTACCTGACGGGTGTTGCCTTGTTTATTGTGTTTTATCTTGGGGTGTTTATGGTGGCGGCTTTTTCCAAAGAGTATTCGCATGGCGTGGAATTCTCCCTGGGGAATTTTAGCAGTACCTTTAGCAAAAGCGGTATAAGATACTTGCGCAACTCGGCGGCGGGTGCTTTTTGGGCCGCGGTACTGGGGACTGCGCTGGCATATTTCTTTGCCTATTATTCCACGCGGGTAAAGGACAAAACCAAGGCTGTTCATATTTTGTCGATCAGCACAGCGGTGATTCCGGGGATTGTATTGGGGCTGGGGTATGTGCTTTCTTTCAAGGGGACCCCCGTATATGGTACGACCGTTATCATTATTATTATAAACATGGTGCATTTTTTTGCACCGGCCTATCTGCTGGCCTATAACGCGCTGCTGAAGATAAGCAAAAATGTGGAGGCGATAGGCGCCATGTATGGGCTTGGTAGATGTAAAGTTTTGAAAGATGTGATTGTGCCGACAACCAGCGCCACCATCCTGGATATGTTTTCTTATTTTTTTGTGAACTCGATGATTACGATATCGGCGGTATCGTTTTTGTCCAATATGAACAGCAAACCGCTTTCGTTGATGATACCGCAATACGAAAACCAGCAGCAGCTGGGGAATGTTGCGGTTGTGGCGTTGGTGATACTGGCGGTAAATCTTTTGCTGAAGGTTGCCATATGGGGTTTTAAAGGGAAAAAGAGGAGGGGCGCCCGACCGGGGGATATTGTGGAAAGCCCACCGTGAAAAATCTATTTTCTGTGCAGCAATTATTTTGGCGGGAGGAATTCTTTTTGGCACGCAAACTGTTTTGTGAATATGGCCCGGTGGCCTATGCGCTGTCGGTGCAAAAGGAAAAGCTGAAACGCGGGTTTGCCAACCGGCGAGAGCAGGTGGCTTTTGCCGAAAAAAAGGGCGAGGAGCTGCTGCCACATGTTGCCGCCCAGTATTCCCTGCCGGTGGCAACAGAGATTGCAGGGGTGCCGCAGGCCAGCGTGCGCATTCGGGGCGAGAATGTTTTTTTGTCCGCACAAAAAGTGGACCGCCTGGTGCTGCAGCCGGGCGAGACATTTTCGTTTTGGCACACGGTGGGAAAATGTACGGCGGGGAATGGGTATGGCAAGGCGCTGGTTTTGAATAATGGCAAGCTGGTGCATCAGTATGGGGGCGGCCTTTGCCTGCTGTCCACCATTATTCAAAACATGGTGGTGTGCTCGCCGCTGAAGGTGGTGGAGCTGCATTACCACAGCGATGCGTTATACCCGGAAACAGGCGAGAGGATTCCCTATGACCGGGGGATTTCCGTGTTGTACAATTACATCGACTACCGGTTTCAAAACACAAGCGAGCAAAAAGTGCAGCTGCGGCTGTATAAAAAGGCGGAGATGCTGGTGGGCGAATTGCGCAGCGAAAGCCCGTTCCCAAACGCGTACAAGCTGGTGGAGGAAGACCACCACTTTGTGGGGGAAGCCGACGGCCGCTTTTACCGGAACAGCAAAATTTATCGCTTGATACTGGAGCGTTCCTCGGGGGAAGTGGTGGGCAAAGAACTGGTGCGGGATAACCATTCGCAGGTGATGTATGACCCGGCGTTAATACCAAAGGAGCTATTGCGCGAAGTGGGGAGTATTCCGTAAGAGGGGTTACATCCAAGATATTTGCTCGGTTGTCGACTGGTCCTCTGTCATGCGCCAGTAGGTGATATCTTCAAAGAGGTGGCCGTGTGAAAAATAAAGCCAATCCTGCGAGCGGCCAAGGTATGCGCGTGTATCCGCAGGGAGAAAGTTTGGCTGATTACCCGTGCCATCGGTTTTTATTCGGCCCCATGTATCGCTATTGTTGTCTTGATAATATATATATCCGTCCTCTATGGTGCGAATATATCCGTTTTCAACAAACAGCTGATCCTCTTCTCCGTTGATGCGAACCCTGCGAATATCTTTCCGCAGTATATCTTCGACATTTTCCCCTTCCAGAGAGGTGTTATAATAAATCCAGCCATCGTACCCGTAGCAGGCGCCCCCGTTCCAGCGGAAGGCGCCCTCCGGCACAGGCGTGTCGAGTTTATAGCCGTCTATGATCTTGCCTTCCCGGAAAATATCGAAAACGAGCAAAGTGTCCCCGGCAAAGGCATAGCTTTTTCCGTTATAAATGGTGCTGATTCTGGAATAAGACGTTTTGCGCAGGTCGGTGCCGTCTGTTTTAATGCAGTAGTAATCATGGGGTTCGTCGTCGGGATAATAATAAAAATAGAGTACATCATCTGCGATTTGGCAGGAGCTGGTTTTGCCGGCGAAAATTTGCGTGTCTTCAGTGGCGTCTATGCGCACCATGCGAATCTCTGCATCGGTTGTGTAATAGATCCACGTATCGGTGACAAAATACGTAGTGACACCGTGGGCCAGCGGCAGTTTATCGCTGCCATCTTCCCGCACGCGATATAGCGTATCCTGGCCAAAGCAATGAAAGACATATCCGTTTTTCACAACAGGGCGGTCGTAGGAATGAAAAGACAGCGCGGGGCCGCCGTCGGCCTGAAAATGGCCGGAACAACCAAACGACAAAAAGCAGGATGCGGTGAAAATGACCAATAATGTCCGACCAATAGCTCTGCGCATTTTTGACCTCCTGGAAAGTGCGTATCCATTTGATTTTGTGCTAATAGTATACTAAGAAGATGCGGCGATGTCATCCGGATGGGATAGGTTTTGGTGTGCATTTGGGGTGGCCGAAAAAAACGCCACGGAAAAGTATCCGTGGCGTTTTTTTGCGTATACTTTACATACAGAAGAGACGCGCCGTTTGATGGGGAAGGAATTTTGCCGTCAAAATAATAGGAAGTGACGGGGGCGTGTGCTACAAAGCGGGGCTATTTTGCACAAGGCCCGCTGCTGTTTGGGTGAATGCCCGCCGGCAGGTGGGGCATTCCAGTGTTTCCGGGAGTACCACGCCGCAGGTGCACACCCAGCCGATGCGTTTGGCGGGGACCCCGGCCACCAAGGCGTGGGCGGGGACGTCTTTGGTGACCACCGCCCCGGCGGAGACCAGCGCCCAGGGGCCTACCTTGTGCCCGCATACCACCGTGCAGTTTGCGCCCAGGGACGCGCCTTCCTGCACAAGAGTGGGGCGGTAGCCCGCTTCCCCTTTTGGGAATTTGGCACGGGGGGTGGGGTCGTTTGTGAACACGCAGCTGGGGCCGCAAAAAACATAATCTTCCAGCGTAACGCCGGTGTAGAGGGAGACATTGTTTTGCACCTTTACGCCGTTCCCGATGCGAACCTTTTTGCCGACATACACGTTTTGGCCGAGGCTGCAGTTTGTGCCAATGGTTGCCCCGGGCTCCACATGAGAAAAATGCCATACCTTGGTGCCGGCGCCGATGGTGGCACCTTCGTCAATATAACTGCTTTCGTGTACGAAATACTCTGCCACGGTGCTTCCCTCGTTTCTGTTGGCTGGCGCGCGGACCGGGCCGGGAATTTGTCCCGGAGGTAATACCCGTAATTATACCCCGGGCGGGTGAAAAGCACAAGGGTGGGCGGTTGCTTTTCAGCGGAAAAATACCTATAATTAAACGGGAATATTGCTGCCGGTTCCGCTGTTTTTTAGCGTGCGCTGCGATGGGGTGCCGCGCGTGGCGGCCGGCAGCCACGGACGCGGGCAGAACCAATAGCAAGGGAAGGGTAGGGGGCCTGTATGCGCCCCGGAGTAGAGACTATGTGTTGCATTTGTGGAGTGATAGACAAAACGCAGGCGCAGGACGGACAAGGCGCCGCGCTGGTGAATGCCATGGCACAGAAGGCCGCCCACCGCGGGCCGGACGCCGCGGGAACCTTTGCGGCGGCGGGGGTGAACCTGGCGCACCGGCGGCTGGCGATTATTGACCCCGAACCGGCCGCGAACCAGCCTTTTTTGAATGGGGGCTGCGCGCTGGTTTTTAACGGGGCTATCTACAACTACCGTGCGCTGCGGGCGGAACTGGCCGGGGACGGTGCGGTTTTCCACACCGACAGCGATACCGAGGTGCTGCTGGCGGCCTGGCAGAAATGGGGGCATGGCGTAACCGAGCACCTGCGCGGGATGTGGGCGTTTGCGCTGTATGATGAAGCCAAAAACGAGGTGTTTTGCAGCCGGGACCGGTTTGGCATCAAACCCTTTTACTACCGCGAGACGGCGGAAAGTTTTGCTTTTGCGTCGGAGATTAAGCAGTTTACGGTGCTGCCGGGCTGGCAGGCGGTGGCCAACCGCGCACGTTTGGTGGATTTTTTGCTGCTGGGGCTGCTGGACCATACCGCTGAAACCATGTTCGAGGGAGTGCTGCAGCTGCCGCCGGGGCACAACCTGGTGGTTGACCTGGCGGCCAGAACGGTTAGCATTTCGCGCTATTACAGCCTGGCGGAAGCCACCCGCGAGCCTTTTGAAGGGGACTATGCCGCGGCACAGGCGGCGTTCCGGGAGGTGCTGGGCGCCGCGGTGGACGAACAGCTGCGCGCCGACGTGCCGGTGGGCAGCTGCCTGTCCGGCGGGCTGGATTCCACGGCGATTGTTTCGCTGGTGCACCAGAAACTGACGGACCAGCCGGGCGCGCGCCAGCTGACGGTATCTTCCTGTTCCCACGACAAGCGCACCGACGAACAGGAGTATATAGACGCCGTGGTGCAGGAGCTGGGGCTGGAGAGCCACAAGGTATGGCCTGAAAAGGAGGCGCTGCTGGAGGCGCTGCCCCAAATAGCCTGGATGCAGGACGAGCCCTTCCCCTCCACCAGTATGTTTGCCCAGTGGTGTGTGTTTGAGGGGGCGCGCGACAGCGGCGCCAAAGTGATGCTGGACGGGCAAGGCGCCGATGAGATTTTGGCGGGGTACAACGGGGTGTATGGGGTGTACCTGGCGGGGCTGCTGCGCAAGGGACGGTTTGCCACCTGTGCGCGGGAATGGCGTGCTTTTCGCCGCGAGGGTGGCGTGTCCGGTGGTATTTTGATGGCGTATACGCTGATGGAGCTGGTGCCCCGGGGCATGAAAGCCACACTGCGCGCCTGGGGGACAAAGGGATTGTGGGGGCTGGTGCGCCAGCCGAAGGCGTACCGCAAAACCAGCCTGCGGCAGCTGTATGCGCAGCCGGTGAAAACCATGCGGGAATATGCTATTTCGCTGTTGGAGGCAACCAGCCTGCCGAAACTGCTGCATTTTGAGGACCGGGACAGCATGGCCTTTTCTGTGGAGGCGCGGGTGCCGTTTTTAGACCATAGGCTGGTGGAGCTGGCGCTGCGGTTGCCGCCGGAGTATAAGCTGCGCGGAGGGCTGACGAAAGCCGTGATGCGCGACGCGCTGGCCGGCGTGATGCCGGAAAAGGTGCGGCAGCGGCGCGGAAAGCTGGGCTTTGAAACGCCGGAGTCCATCTGGATGAAAGAAAACAGCGCGGAGTTTACCGCGCTGTTTGAAGAGGGACTGGCGTTTTTGGGGGACCTGGTGGACAAGCCCAAAGCGCGCGCCTGGTGCGCGGCCCAGCTGAACGGGGAAAAGACGGTAGACCACGGTGTGTGGTGTGTGATTAGCGTGGGGGCGTGGGCAAGGGTTTTTGATTGCAGGATGGGCGAAGGGTAGGCGGGGAGTGTCCTGCCGGGCTGTTTGATTGCAGTTTTGGGCAGAATATGGTATAATTTGCCAGAAATATATGTTGGACAAGCTTATCTTGGGGGGCGACAATCGTTTATGAATGACAAGGAAAAAGATGGGCTGCAGGCCGCAAATGCCGCGGGGCGCGAAGAGGCGCCGGTGCAAGCGGATACTGTGCCGCAGACAGAAACACCGGATAAGACGCCGACCCCGAAAAGCTTTTTTATAAAAAAATGGACGCCGCTGGTTTTGTCGGTACTGCTGCTGGCCAGCCTGGTGTGCAACCTGGTTTTTACCGCGCAGAACCGGGCGCTGCGCAGCGAGATAGATAGCCTGCCCACGGTGCAGGACGAGATTACGCTGTGGCAGTGGGTGTCGGAAGAGTATATGAACCTGGTGAGCGACCCCGAAGCGGATAACGCGACCATTCGCAATGAACTGCTGACGGCGATTATTGCCGAAAAGACCAATGAACTGGTGGAGGGGCTGGCCACCGACGAGGAACGTGTGGTGGCCATTGCCACCTGGGTGGCGGGGCATATTACAAACCTGCCGAATGATTATTATGAAACCGGGGCGTATACCAACGACCCCATGGGCTGGTACATTTCGCGGCATGGCCTGTGCGGGGCGCGCGCCTGTATTGCGAAACAGATGCTGGAGCTGGCAGGGTATACGGCGCATGTGTATAATATGTATGACTTTCCGGTGGCGTGTACCGGCCACAGCAATGTGGAAGTGTATTATGAAGGCGGGTGGCATTTTCTGGATGTGACCTATGCGGGGTATTTTAAGACGAGCGAGGGGATTTTGTCTTTTGAACAGGTGCTGGCCGACCCGCAAAACGCCCTGGCACACATGGTGGTGATTCCGGATACCATAGACTGGAGCGTGAACGAGCAGGGGAGCACCCGCGTGGACAACGAAGAGCGAATGCACAACACCTACACCATGGAGTCGTTGCAAAATTGCCGGTCCTATGGCTGGGTGCTGTGGGACAACCCGATTACGGTATATCCGGCGGTGGCGGCGGCTGACCTTCCGCTGCGGCTGGGGGACGAGGACGGGGATTATACGGCGCTGCAGGGTTTTACGACGGGATTGAGCGGGTACTTGGCGTATACGCTGGGCGGGATAAGCCCCAATATACACACCGAGTGGGAATTTACCGGCTGTACGCCCGGTGAAACATATGCGATTGAATATCACCTGTATGCGGCGTATTCGGAGGAAGAATATGCCACCTGTACCGCCGTGGCAACCGGCGCCGAGATACTTTCCGGAGGGGTGTACACCCCCTCGGCTGCGCTGGTGGCGGGAACACCGGAAACCTGGCGGATTGAGTTTGTGGCCGAGCAGGAAGACTGTACCGTGCGCATTACCAACAATGTTCCCGGCGGGGGAAGCGGTACCCGTACCAACGCGATTACCCTGGAACAGGTGAGCGGATAAGAAAAGCTGCACGAAATAAAAAACAGGCCGTTTGGCCTGTTTTTTTATGGTGATTTTCCGCTGTTACAGCAGCAGCTTTTTATACTCGGCCGCTTTGTCGTGGAACTGGCGCTGCCATAATTCCAGGCAGAACATGCCCCACAGGTTGCGGCTGAAATTGCCCTCGTTTTCTACGGTGGCGACGACCTCGGCGTTGTCTATCAGGTCGCGGTTCATGGCTTTTTTGCTGGTAAGGATATCCATGATAAAATCGTGCGTTTCGTTTTTGGCCCACTGGGTGAACGGTGTGGGAAAGCCCATTTTGTCCTTGCGGTTCATGATTTCTTCCGGGACGTGTTGCTTCATGGCGTGGCGCAGGATGTATTTCATGCGGCCATCCTTGAACTTCATGTTGGCGGGGATGGTGGCCACCAGTTCTACCAGGCGGTGGTCCAGGAACGGGACCCGGCTTTCGATGCCGTGGGCCATGCTCATGCGATCCTCTACCTGCAAAAGGGCGGGAAGCAGTGTTTTAAAATCGAAGTGGGTCATGCGGTCGAAGTAGCTTTCCACCTCGACGTTTTTGGCGTTGAACAGACGCTGGAAGCTGCCGTAGGGGTCGTAATCGCCCAAATGGTCCCAGCGCACGCAGGCCCCGATGTTGGGCGCGCGGCTGACCAGCTTGAAGTAGCGGGCGTCCGGCTCGTCCAGGAAGCCGTCGCTGAAAAAGCCTTTCAGCATGGGCTTGTACTGCTGTAGGGCGGTGAGGTTCGGGACAATGGATTCCATGGTGACGATGTAGGGGCCATAGGGGCCCTGGCGGGCGGTGCCGTCGATGGCGCCTTTCAGGCACTGTTCCAGATAGGCAACCAGGTAACGGGTGTAGCCGCCGAAAATTTCGTCGCCGCCCTGGCCGCCCAGGATGACCTTCCGGTGCTGCGCCGCCAGCCCGGAAACCATGTACTGGGAGAAGGAACCGGGGCCGGCCACCGGGTGATCCAGATGATACACCACTTTTTCGATGTTCTGGATAAAATCATCCGGGCCGATGGTGATGGTGTGCAGCGGGAAGCCGCAGCGGTCGGCCAGCAGCTGGGCGTACTGGCTTTCGTCATATTTGGGGCCGAAGTCGAACCGGCCGATGAAGCCCATAAAGTCGCCGTTCAGCGCCTTGTTGGCCAGGGAGGAAACGATGGAAGAGTCTACCCCGCCGCTGACATAGCCGCCCAGGGGAACATCGCTGCGGATATGGTAGCGTACCGATTCGGTGAAGAACTGCTCCAGCTGGTCCTCGAAATAGCGCTGGGTATGGTTAAAGTCCAGCCGGTAGTAGACCTGCCAGTAGCGCGTGATGTCCAGCTGGCCGTTGCTGATGGTGAGGCTGTGCGCGGGGCGCAGTTCCTGGATGCCCTTGAACATGGTTTTGCCTTGCAGGCAGAACTGGAAATACAAATAATCCTTAAAGCCGTCCACGTCGGTTTCAATGTTGGGTAAAAACGGCAGCAGCGCCTTGATTTCCGAGGCGCAGTAGAACACGTCGTTTTGTATGGTGTAGTAAAAGGGCTTGATGCCGAACCGGTCCCGGCTGCAGAACAGCGTGCCGCTGGCCGCGTCCCACAGGGCGATGGAAAACATGCCGTCGAAATGTTCCACACAGGACGGGCCCCATTTGCGCCAGGCGGCGAGAAGTACCTCGGTGTCGCTGTTGGTACGGTAGGTGCCGCCCAGTTGCTCGCGCAGTTCAATGTAGTTAAAAATTTCACCGTTGTAGCATACCCAGTTGCCGGCATCGTCGCACATGGGCTGCGCACCGGTTTCCAGGTCGATGATGGACAGGCGGCGGTGGGCAAAGCCCACGTGGCCATGCGGGTGCAGCCACATGCCTTCCCCGTCCGGGCCGCGGTGTGCCTGTAAGGTATTCATGGCGCGCAAGGCTGTTTCCCCGTTTGGGATGGGCTGGTTATGCAGCTGGAATATGCCGGCGATAGAACACATAAATATTTCCTCCCACAAAAAACGTTCGATTTAGTTTATCGCCAGCAGCCCACAAAGTCAAGATTTATGTGCGGGGATCCTGGTGTTATAGTGGAAATACTTCAAAACGATCCCTTCCGTTTTGAAGAACACGGCCGTATGGGCCGTGCACATTCGCGCGATGCGCAGATTTGTGGTTTTGTGCTTCATAGCCAATACTTATATTTTGGGACACGATTCAAATGCGTGGGCTATGTTTGCGTTTTTGGGGTGTCTTTGCTATAATATCCTCTAGTTATCTTATCATACCACACCCGCTACAACCCTCGCAAATGGGAGGTTCACCGTTGGATACGCTGATCGAAGTAGAGCATTTGGTTAAGTCCTTCGCGCTGCTGGACAATGTTTCCCTGACGAAGATTTTGCGGGGGAAGTATGAACGGTTTGTTGTGCTGGACGACATCTCTTTTTCCGTGGCCGAGGGAGAGATGCTGGGGGTGATGGGCAACAACGGCGAAGGCAAAAGTACCCTGCTGCGGGTGCTGGCCGGCGTATACGGGCATGACAGCGGAAGGATTGCCGTATTGGGCGGCATAGCGGCCATTTTTGAGATGGGCACCTTCATGAGTATGTACCACACCGGGCGGGAGTACTGTAAAGAATACCTATATTATATGGCGCCCGCTACGGCGGACGTGGATGCCATTATAGAAGAAATACATGAATTTACCGAGTTGGAAGAGTTTTTCGACCGGCCCATTCACACCTATTCCTCGGGGATGCAGGCGAAACTGCTGTTTGCGGTGGCCACCAGCCTGCCTGCGGAGGTTTTTTTAATTGACGAGGTGCTGGTGGTAGGGGACGGGTATTTTCAGGGAAAGGCCTGGGCCCGTGTGCGCCAGATGCTGAGCCAGGGAACCGGTGGGATTATTGTTACCCATGACTGGCAGGCGGTTTTAAAACTGTGCCAAAGCGCCATGCTGCTGGAAAACCACAAGGTGGCGTATCTGGGCTCGGCGCTGGGGATGGTGCGCCGCTATTTGGGCGGGCGGGCGGATATCATACGCTCGGAAGAAGTGTTGATAGAAGACGAGGCGGCGCTGCTGGCGCGCACGCTGGAGGGGAAAACCGGGGAAGATTTCACGTTTTCGTTTGATATCCGGGTGAATACCCCACCGGCCGGCGGCGAGCTGGGCGTGTATTTTTATTTTGAGTATTTTAAGGTGGGCGTTGGGTGGAAGACCCTGTTCCTGTGTGAGCATGTTCAGGCGATAACCGAGCCGGGCCTGTACCAGGTGGATGTATGCGTGCCGGAGCTGCCGGTGGCGCCCGGCACCTACAGCGCGGGGGTGGAACTGGTGGTGCCGCTGGGGCCCGGCGACAAGAGCTTCCCGAAAGTATATGCCCGGCTGAACTGGCTGAACGAAAGCCCCCTGGCGGTGCATATAACAGGGGACGGCGAAAAAGAAGACCGCACCATCTGGGCGGGGAGGGCAAAATGGAGCACCAGCAATCCGGCAAGCCAGTAATTCAGGTAAGCCATCTTTCCAAAATATATAAGGTGGCCCATGGGCAATTCACCGCGCTGGACGACGTGAGCTTTTCTGTATATGAAGGCGAGCGGGTGGGTATTGTGGGCAGCAACGGGGCGGGAAAATCCACCCTGCTGGCGATTTTGTCTGAGTTTGCGGGGGCCAGCGGCGGCAGCGTGGAGATTCAGGGCCGCGTGAACGCCATTTTGGACGTGGGGTCCAGCATTCAGCCCGAGATGACCGGGCGCGAAAACCTGCGCGTGGGCGGCAGGATGCAGGGGTTGTCCAAGGAAGAGATAGAAAACAAGCTGCCGGAGATTGTGGAGTTTGTGGATATTGGCAACTACATCGATATGCCGATGCGCACCTATTCGTCCGGGATGAAAGCCCGGCTGGCGTTTGGGATTTTGTCCTTTGTGCAGCCGGAGATTTTGATTATTGACGAGGCGCTGGGTGTGGGGGACGCAGGCTTTGCGATAAAGTCCGGCGAACGGTTGCGGGAAATGTGCAACGAAGGAAAGGTGTTGATTTTGGTTACCCACGCCATGGAGGCGCTGCGCCAGATGACCACCCGTTGCATCTGGCTGGATCATGGGAGGATTGTGCAGGATGGCCCTACAAACGCGGTGGTGGATGCGTACCAGGCGTTTTTACGGGATAAGGAAGAAACAAAGCTGAAAGAGGCGCTGCGGGCGCGGATAGAGAAAAGCGCCTTTCACGGCAAGGTGGAAATGAGCATGGTTACCACCGACGTGCCGGGCGGGGCCGAGAGGCTGGCGTTTGATGCGGGCAGCGATGTGATTTTCCAGATGGAGCTACGCGCCAAAGAGCCGCTATCCGGGCTGGCGGTAAAACTGGAGATTTTCACGGTGGACGGCACCCGAGTAGCGCGGTTCCGATATCCGGACGGCGGCGAAGGGATGGCGCTGGAAAAGGATGAAACGCAGCAGGTGTCCCTGTGCCTGCCGGACTGCGGCCTTTCCGAGGGTGTGTACGAGACGCTGTGTTCCGTGTATGTGGGAAGCGAGCTGGCCGCCCAGCAGCGGCAAGCTTTGGAAATATTCGTGAAGCGAGCCTCCATGCTGTCCGCCGCATTGTTTTCCACCCCCAGTACGATGCAAATACACCGGAAAGAATAAGGAGCTGACATTGTGTCTTTTATGGGATTGACCGCGCGCGATTTTGTACAAGCGCTAAAAAATTATCGCCTGAACCTGCGCACCCGGTTTTTGGGGTCCCGCATTGGGTTTGCCTGGGCTATTTTGAACCCGCTGCTGCTGATGTTGGTGTATGTGGTGGTGTTTGGGTTCGTGATGAAGGTGCGGGTGTCGGAAGACAGCGGCCCGATGGAGTATTTGATTTGGTTTATCAGCGGGTTTGCGCCGTGGCTGGCCATTAATGACGGGATTACCTCCACGGCCAACGCGGTTATTTCCAGTGTGCACCTGATAAAATCTTTTCCGATAAAGGCCGAGGTGCTGCCACTTTCCTATACCATGATGGGGCTGCCGCAGCTGCTGGTGGGCATAGCGCTGGTGGTGATACTGAGCCTGGTCAGCGGGGCGGGGATCAGCCTGCATATTTTGTGGCTGCTGGTGGTGATTCCGGTGATGTTTTTGTTTTTGGCGGGGCTGGGGTTCTTTTTGTCGGCGCTTACGGTGTTTTTCAGGGATATCAACCAGTTTATTGGAACGGTGCTGATGTTCCTGCTGTTTTTTACGCCGGTATTTTACACGCTGGACCAGCTGCCGGTTATTGTGCAGAAGGTTACTTTTTTTAACCCGATTTTCCAGATTGTGGATCCGTTCCGGCAGGTACTGGTGAACCACCAGAACATCAACCTGGTGGGGTTTGCGTATTTGTTTGTATTGAGTGCGATTTTATGGGTGCTGGGACTGCGGTTTTTCCGCAAGCGCAAGGGGTTGTTTGAATCGGTGCTGTAGGGCGTGTGGCCGCAGCAGATACAGGAGGAGTGGGGATTTTGGATATTTTGGTTTTGTACACCACCTTTTTGAAGGTGGACCGCAAGACGATAACGGATTCGTTGCATTGTTTTCGCCGGTATGTGGCGGGGCACCGGTTTTTTTACCTGAATGTCACGCATGCCAGGGATATTCCGAAAGCCCTGTCGTCGTATCCGTTTGACGCGGTGATTTTCCACTATACATTTTTGGCCAAGCGGTTTGACCCGGCCAGCTGGGAGCCGTTCTACGAGAAGGCGGTGCGGACATTGCAGGCGCTGCCGGGGTATAAGGTGATTATTCCCCAGGATGAATACAACGGCACAGGGTACCTGCATCGGCTGGTGCAGGACTGTAAGGTGGATCACATTTTTACCTGTGCCGCGCCGGAGGATTACGATACCATTTACCCGCCGGAGATAGTGGGGCCGGGGAAATGCTCCACGGTGTTTACCGGGTATATAGACAAAAACACCCTGCACGAGCTGGAGGAACAGGCGAAAAAAGCGCCGCCGCGCAGCATCGATATTGGGTACCGGGCGCGCAAGCTGCCGTACTGGCTGGGTAGTTTTGGCCAGCTGAAAATAGAAATAGCCGACCATGTGCGGGCGGTGCTGCCGGAGTATCCGGATATTGTGACCGATATACAAACCACCGACCCGCTGACCAACGCGGGCACGCTGAACGGCGACGACTGGATTCATTTCCTGCTGAGCTGCCGCACCATGCTGGGGTGTTTGGGCGGCAGCGGGTTGTTGGATGTGGATGACAGCATTTTGCGGCGGGTGAACGCGTATGTGGCCCAACACCCCGACGCGACCTTTTCCGAGACTGAGGCCGCCTGTTTCCCGGGATTGGACAACCGCATTCATTTATACGCCCTGTCGCCCCGGCATTTCGAGTGTGCCATGACCAAGACCTGCCAGATTTTGATGGAAGGCGATTATGCGGGTGTATTCGAGCCCGGAGTGCATTACATTGAGCTGAAAAAGGATTACGCAAACCTGCGGGACGTGCTGGAGCAGGTGCGCGACAAGGAGCACTGCGCGCGCATTGCCCAGCGGTGCTTTGACGACGTGGTGGGAGACGGGGGCGACGACAACCCCAACACCTATGCCCATTTTGCGAACCGCGTGGTGGATTTTATCGCGGCCAACCGGCTGCCCAAGAGGCCGGACCCGGTTTTGCTGAAAGCCCACCGTGAGAAGGTGACGCAAAAGGCCATGAAGGCTTTGAAAAGAGCTGGAAATGTGTCGATTTATCAGGATTTCGCTAAAGTGTGAGAAGATTCAGGATGTACAAATGGTTGGTTTTCGTGTATACTATAATATCGGTTTGAGGAAGTAAACCCACATATACATAAGGAATAAGGAGCGAGTGAGAATGAAAGTATTGATTACTGGCGGGAGCGGCTTTTTGGGTTCCCATATCGCGGACACGCTGCTGGCACAGGGCGATGAAGTGTTTTGCATCGACAACTATGCCACCGGCCGGCGCGACAACCTGACCCCGCAGGACCGGCTGACCATTCTGGAAGGCGACATTGCCGACAAACCTGTGCTGGACAAAGCCTTCGATGATTTTCAGCCGGAGGTGGTCATTCACACCGCTGCTTCTTACAAAGATCCCGACAACTGGGAAGAAGACGCCCGCACCAACGTGCTGGGTACCATTAATGTGGTGCGCGCCAGCCAGCGTGTTGGCGTGAAGCGCATTATTTATTTCCAGACCGCCCTGTGCTATGGCCTGCATCCGCTGGAGCAGCCCATTACGCTGAAGCACCCCTTCTATTCCGGCGGGTACGACGGCGGCAGCAGTTACGCGATTAGCAAAACAACCGGTGAAATGTATATTGCGCTGTCCGGGCTGGATTTTATCTCGTTCCGGCTGGCCAACGCTTATGGCCCGCGCAATCTGTCCGGCCCGCTGCCGACCTTCTACCACCGGCTGACCAACGACAAGCCGTGCTTTGTGGCGGACACCCGGCGCGATTTCATTTACTGCATGGACCTGGTGAACGTGGTGGTGAAAGCGGTGCGTGGTATGGGCAACAAGGGGTACTACCACATTTCCTCCGGCAGCGACTATTCCATTAAGGAACTGTACGACGCCACCATTGACGCGCTGGGCATGGACCCCGCCATGAAAGATACGGTGGAAGTGCGCGAGCGCAATGCGGACGACGTGTTTACCATTCTGATTGACCCCAGCAAGACCAATGCGGACTTTGACTGGAAAGTGGAAGAACCGCTGGTGAACGGCGTGAAGGCGGCTATCGATTATTACAAGGAATATGGCATTACCGCGACCTATACCCACCTGCGGGATGCCAAGGGGTAAGTGGAATGGAAAAATATAGTGGCATGAACGGCGCCTCGGTCTTTGTGACTGGGGGCGCCGGTTTTGTGGGCAGCAACCTGGTGCGGCGGGTGCTGGCGCTGGGCGCCGCCAAGGTGCTGGTGATAGACAACCTGATGAGCGCAGAGAAGGAAAACCTGCCGGAGGATGCGCGGCTGGTGTTTGCGGAAGGTTCGGCCGCGGACCCGGCGGTGCTGGAAAAGCTGGCCGATGAATACGACTATGGGTTTCATCTGGTGACATACCATGGAAACCAAAGCTCGATGGCGGACCCGATAAAGGACCACGACAACAATACCCTGCCCAGCCTGATGTTGTGCGAGCGCATAAAGAATTTCAAGAACCTGAAAAAAGTGGTGTATTCTTCCGCGGGGTGTACTGTGGCGAAGAAAACCTATGACACCGCCGAGGCGACCACCGAGGAAAGCCCCGTTTCGCTGTATCTGGATAGCCCGTACCAGATGTCGAAAATTTTTGGGGAGTTTTATTTCAATTATTATTTCCGGCAGTATGGCCTGCCGGTGGTGAAGGCGCGGTTCCAGAACGTGTATGGGCCGGGCGAAGTGCTGGGGGCCGGCCAGTGGCGCGGTACCCCCGCGACCGTGTGGCGCAACGTGACGCCGACCTTTATTTACCGCGCGCTGAAGGGCATGGACCTGACGGTGGAAAACGGCGGGAAGGCCACGCGCGATTTTATTTATGTGGATGATATTGTGAACGGCCTGATTTTGTGCGCGCTGAAGGGCGGAGAAGGCGAAGTGTATAATATCGCCAGCGGGGTGGAGACATCCATCTTGGAGCTGGCCAATACCATTATTGAGCTGGCGGGCGAGGGTGAAATTGAATATACCCCGGAGCGCCCGTGGGACCATTCCGGCAAGCGCTTTGGCAGCACAGACAAGTCCCAAAAAGAGCTGGGGTTTGCCGCGGAGGTGGATATTCGTGAAGGGCTGGCGCGTACTATTGCGTGGACCCGCGAAAACATGCCCCGCATAGACGCGGCGATAGCGAAGCACAAAGCGAACTATGCGCCGGCATAAGGGTGCGCGTTTTGTAATGAGAGGTGCTGTAAGGGAGCTGGCATGAAAAAACTAACGCTTGTTTGCGCGCACAAGCCTTCATTGGACCCGAGGATTGACTGGGTGGCGAGCCTGGCGCAGCAAGAATTTGAAACCACTGTGGTGGGGATGGTCTTTGAGGCGGGGGAAAAGGAAACCCGCAGGTTTTCCTACCCCGTGCAGCTGGTGGAAAAAACACAGCAGGTGGCCCTGCAGTACCGGTTGCTGCGTTACCTGTATCTGGTGGTGGAGTTTGTAAAAAGGGTGCTGCTGAGCCCGCTGGCGCTGGTGCATCTTTTTAAGAATGTTTTGTATTTGTTTACGAGCGGGGCGGTGGCAAGGCAGCTGGGAGACCGGTTTAATATTCCGGGGTGGCGCACCGTCCCGAACGATACGCGACCGGCAACCATAGCCGAGGCGCGTAAGAACAGGCCGCCGCCCGTGGACAAAAAAAAGGCCGCACCAAAGCGGCAGAAGCCCTGTGCAGACGCGGAGGGGGACCCGCCACCGGTTTCCGCACAAGAGCCGCAGAAAGCCGGCAACCCGCCGAAGAGGCGCGGTGTTTTTGACTGGGCCCGCGAGCGGTACCAGAAATATGCCGCTTTTTCATGGCGTAAAAATCACTTTAAGAAGGTGCCCATCTGTTTTTTGGAAGCTTTAGAAAAGATGGACAGCCCGATGGATGTGATTATGTGTGCGGATTTGGATGCCCTGCAGGTGGGCATAGAACTGAAAAAGAAGTATAAGATTCCGTTGTTATATGATGCGCATGAGTTTTTTGCGTATATTTTTCCGCACAGCCTGAAACGGCAGGAGCGGTATTTTTTGCGCAAAGAAAAGAAGCTGCTGCAGCAGGTAGATTATGTGTTTACGGTGAACCCGTTTTTGGCACAGGAGATGGCGCAGCAGTGTGCAAAACCCGGCATTTTGTCGGTGCCGAACTGCGCCCCGATAGAGAAGGAAATCCCGGAATATCAGGATGAGCTGCCAAGCCTGGCGAACGGCAGGGTGAGCTTTTTGTTTCAGGGAGGGTTTTCCGAGGAGCGGGGTTTGGAAGAAGTGCTGGAAGCCTGGAAACAAATAGACCCCGAGAAAGCCGCGCTGTTCCTGCGCGGGCCGCAGAATGAGTGCCGTGACGCGCTGGAGAATGAGGCGCGCAGGGCGGGGATGCTGGGGAAAAGCGTGTATATTCTGCCGTCTATTTCGGAGGATGAGCTGATTGCCGCGGCAAAAAATGCGGATGTGGGGCTGATTCCCTATAAGCCGATTACGCTGAACTACAAGTACTGCTGCCCGAACAAGCTTTCACAATATATGCAGGCCGGCGCGGCGATTTTGGCCAGCGACACGGTGTATGTGGGGGACCGGGTGCGCGCGTATCATTGTGGGGCGCTGTATGACAGCAGCAGCACCGAGAGTATTGTGAAGGCTATTAAGCAGATGATAGAAGCGCCCGACGCGCTGGCGGAGATGAAGAAAAACGGGCAGGAGGCCGCTCGGAGCGAATATAACTGGGACGTGCAGTCCCGCCCGATGCTAGAGGTGTTTAA
Organism: Oscillospiraceae bacterium; assembly: GCA_031549285.1. GTDB lineage: Bacteria > Bacillota > Clostridia > Oscillospirales > Ruminococcaceae > JAAYCI01. Next base: position 147,005 of record JAVBPZ010000013.1, read on the forward strand.
GGCGCTTCATTGATTTTTAGGTAAGGAGCAGGTGGTATGGCATTGGTAGATACCGTGCGAAAAGTACGGTTTTGGGCACAAAAGAAGATGAACCGCCTGCCGGGTGTGCAGATTTTTCCGCAGGCGGCCGAGAAACCGCATAAGGAAAAGCTGTTGTTCCTGGCCTGGTTTAACCCGGAGGGCCTGGGAACCATTCGCCAAACCATTGAGCAGTTGATTGCGCTTTCTTCGTATCGCATCGATCTGTTGAACCTGTATACCTGCCTGCCGTTGTCGCCGGAGCTGGATCTCAATTATTATGACGGGATTATTATCCACAACACCATTTCCTATGACGTGGATAACCTGCGGCGGCTGGACAGCGAGCGGCAGGACAAGCTGAAAGAGTATGCCGGTGTGAAGATTGTTATGAAGCAGGACGAGCACTTTCGCACCGGGCTGATGGGGGAATATCTGGGCGAGACGGGCATTGATTTGCTGCTGACGATTTGTGACGACGAGAACGCCCGCCGGTTTTACCCGGAAGAGGTGGCGCCAAAGCTGCAGTTCATGCAGTTTTTGACCGGGTATATTCCGGAATCGTTCCGGCATCTGCCGTACCGCGCAACCGATGCGCGGCCGATTGATGTGGGGTACCGCGGGTCCATTCAGCCGGCGGAGTTTGGCCGGCTGGCCTGGGAAAAACGCTCGATTGGGGAAGATTTTCGCCCGTATGCGGAACAGCGCGGGCTGGTAACGGATATTTCCAGCCGCTGGGAAGACCGCTTTATGGGGGACGACTGGCTGGCGTTTTTGGGACGCTGCAAGGCCACGCTGGGGGTGGAGTCCGGCTCGGATATTGTGGACAAAGACGGGGATGTGGAGCGGGATTTCAAAGCTTTTAGCAGCAAATACCCCGACGCGAGCGATGAAGAAATTTTGCGGTTTTTGGCGCCGTATGAAGAGGGACTGCAGTACCGGGCTATTTCGCCGCGGCATTTTGAGGCGGCGGCCTGCCGCAGTGTGCAGGTTTTGTTTGAGGGAGAGTACCAGGGAATCTTTCTGCCGGGGCAGCACTATATTCCACTGAAACGGGATTTTAGCAATGTGGACGAGGTGATGGACACGCTGCTGGACGAGCGCAAGCGGGTGGAGATGACCGACCGTGCGTTCGAGGAGATAGTGTTGAACCCGAAGTACGCGTATTCGTATTTTGTGAAAATGTTTGATGAACGCCTGGAAGAACTGTTTTCCCGGTGAAATTTTATTGGCGGGCGAAGCGGGCGCCACGCGAATGCGTGCATGCGCATGGCTGAGTGAGGAGGGCGACAACGGGTATGCGCGGCTGTGGCCGGTGGCGCGTGTGTGGCAGGTCTGGTACAAAAGTGGCACCCCAAAAAAGAAAATACCGCCCGTATGCTGCCGTAGGAACCGGCAGACATACGGGCGGTTTGTGGTTTTGGGTGTTTGGTAGGGGTTACGAGGGCTGGTTACGGTTTTGGCTTTGCAACACACAGGATGTGCACCGTGACCGCCGCACCGATGCCGGTGAGCAACAGGGTACACCAAAGCTGCCGGGTGAGGAGCATGGAGACACACAGCGTGACCCACAAAAAGGCCAGGCTGACCCCGACGGTGGATGCTTTCAGGCCGGTGCGCTGCTGGTAATTCGTAAGGTGTTCCCGGAAGAAAGTGACCCGAAGCAGACGGGAACGGATGGCAGGGTTGCCGGTGAAGCAGGCGGAAGCGACCAGGACAAACGGCGTGGTGGGCAAGATGGGAACGACCAGACCGACCGCGCCGATGCCGAGGAAAAGAAACCCGCCGATGGTCAGCAATATATTCCGCGCGGTCATGGTTTTAGCGTTGCCTGGATGAGGCCGTTGTTGTCCAGTTTCGCCAGTTCCATTACCTTGCCAAAGTCCAGCAGGAGCGCCGTGGCCATGCGCTGGCCATAGTCTTTGTCCGCCAGGTAGCAATGCACCGCGTGGCGGTACTTGACGTTGTTCGTGACCGGGGCCATGTCGGCGGCGGTGTTTTCGATGAGCAGCTGCTTTTTGTCCTCGGTCATTAGACGGTAAAGGTTGCCGCCGGCACGGAAGTTGTCATCGGTGGGGTCGTCTTTTGGGTCATAGCGGTACATGGCGCCCTCGATATCCAGCGGCGGTTCCATGACGTCCGGCTGCGCCGCCCAAATGCCTTCGCTGTTGGGGGTGTAGGCCACCGTGCCGCCGTAGTTCCCGTCTGTGCGCATGGCACCGTCGCGGTGGTATTCGTTGACCTCGCATTTGGCCTGGTTGACCGGGATGAGGTGGTGGTTGATGCCGAGGCGGTAACGCTGTGCGTCGCCATAGGCAAACAGGCGGCCCTGCAAAAAACGGTCCGGCGAAAAGCCGATGCCGGGGACCACGTGGGCGGGGGTGAAGGCGGCTTGCTCGACCTCTGCAAAGAAGTTTTCGGGGTTGCGGTTCAGTTCCAGCACACCGACCTCGATGAGCGGGTATTCGCCATGCGGCCAGATTTTTGTGATGTCGAAGGGATTTTCATAGTGGGTTTTGGCTTGCTGCTCGGTCATGATTTGTACGGACATGGTCCAGCGGGGGTATTCGCCGCGTTCGATGGCTTCGAAAAGGTCACGGCCGTGGCTTTCGCGGTCCATGCCGACCAGTTCGCAGGCTTCTTGGTTGGTGAGGTTTTTTATGCCCTGCTGTGTGTGGAAGTGGAACTTGCACCAAACGCGCTGGTTGTCGGCGTTATAAAAAGAGAAGGTGTGCTCGCCAAAAAAGTGCATGTTCCGGAAAGAGGCGGGGATGCCGCGGTCGGACATGACGATGGTGCGCTGGTGGAAGCTTTCCGGCAACAGGGTCCAGAAGTCCCAGTTGTTTTGGGCCGAGCGCATGCCGGTGTGCGGGTCGCGCTTTACGGCGCGGTTCAAATCAGAAAAATTGTGCACATCGCGGATGAAAAACGTGGGAGTGTTGTTGCCGACCAGGTCCCAGTTGCCCTCGGGGGTATAAAACTTGCAGGCGACGCCGCGGATGTCCCGCTCGGCGTCGGCGGCGCCGCGTTCCCCCGCAACGGTGGAAAAGCGGATGAAGCACTCGGTTTCCTGGCCGGGCTGCAGGACCTTGGCCTTGGTGTAGCGGGAGATATCGTGCGTGACGGTGAGCTTTCCGTATGCGCCCCAGCCTTTGGCGTGCATGCGGCGCTCGGGGATGACCTCGCGGTTGAAATGGGCCATCTTTTCCAGCAGCCAAACGTCCTGTAAAACAACTGGGCCCCGCGGCCCCGCGGTAATGGAGTTTTCGTTGTCTGGTACCGGCGCGCCCACCTCGTTTGTGAGCTTCATTTTGTCGTCCAACATAACAGTTCTCCTTTCATGATACGGGGGCTAGTTTTTGTATTACTTGTTTTTGCATGCAGGGCATACATAGTTTACCAGCAGCTCGAAAGAAAGAATGGGGTGCTCGAAATTTTGGGCGAGGTATTCCTTTAGATGGGAAATTTTAAAGTCTGCGATGCTGCCGCACTGCACACAATAGGCATGGTCGTGCGGGAGGAGGTTCCTTTCATAGTAGTCCGCGCTGGTGGGCCGCTGTATGCGCCTGATTTTCCCGGTGTCGGCAAAAATGTTCAGGTTGCGGTATACCGTGCTGAGAGATACCGTGGGGTGAATTTGTTTGGTTAAGGCCAGTACCTGTTCGGCGGTTAGATGACCGTCGGACTGTGAAATAATGTGGAAGATGGACGCCTGGATTTTGGTCATAGTGAATGCACCTTGCATAATATATTAGGAATGGTTCCTATTCCTAATATATCTTTAATTTTTTGTATTGTCAAGAGGGGGAGGGGGGTGTGTACGGGGGGCGGAGGATGCCCGGATGTGGTATACAAAAACACCCCGGCGGATTCGCCGGGGTGTTTTTGTGTGGTGTGGTTGCGCGATACGGAAAAATGCGGTGGTACTGCGCTATTTTTTAGGCGCGACGGCCGGGGCCGCCCATGCCGCCACCCACGCCGCCACCGCCGGTGCCCGCTGTGACGGTGGCGAGAAGGGTGCCGCCGCTGTATACCTGATAGCTGTCGCCGCTGGTGATGTCCGGCGAAGAGAGGGCAAGGTACTGGCAGTTAATGGCGGGCGTGAAGGAAATGAGTGTCTGGCCATTTTTCTGGACGGTGACCTGGCTGCCGGCGGAGACGCCGGAGGAGAGGTACACATAGCTTTGGGTGGAGCCGGTGCCGGGGTTGTTGCCGGTGCCGGTGCCGCCGTAGATGACGGTGCCGCCGGTGATGGTGACCGCGCCGTCTGCGTCCAGGCCGCCGTTGTCGGGCGAGGAATTGATGAGGGAGATAACGGTGCCGCCGCTGATATCCAGCGTGCCGTTAGAGTCCAGCCCATCGCCGCCGGCCACCAGGCTGATGGAGCCGCCGGTGATGGTGAGGCTGTAGGCGCCGCCGGCGGAGAAGCTGTCGCCGCCGAACATGCCGCGGGCACCGCTTTGGTCGGCGCCGCCGGCTGCGTTCAGGCCGTCATCGGAGCTGGTGATGTCGATGGTGCCGCCGGTGATGAGGATGTTTGCCGCTTCCAGGCCCTCATACGATTTGGTGACGGTGATTTCGCCGTTGCTTACCGTCAGGGTGGCGTCGGCGTGTATGCCGTCATCGTCGGAGGCAAGGGCGAAGGCGCCGCCGCTGATGGTGATGTTGCCGTTTGCGTGCAGGCTGTCATCGGTGCTGGTGATGTCGATGGTGCCGCCGGTGATGGAGATATCGGCTGTGGCTTTGATGCCTTTGTAGCTGTCGGAGGTGCTGTCTGCCGTAGTGGCGGCGCCGGTTTCGATAGTGAGGGTGCCGCCGGAGATAGCGATGGAGGTGTCGGCCTGCAGGCCGTCGTGCCCGGCGGTGATGGACAGGATGCCGTTTTCAATAAGGATCCAGCCTTTGGAGGTGTCCTCGGCATTGTTGGTCTGGATGCCGTCGTTGCCGGCGGTGATGGACAGGGTGCCGTTTAGGACGGTGACAGAGTCGTTGCCGCGCAGGCCATGATTGGCGGCGGTTATCGTGATATCGCCGCTGACGACGAGCAGGTCGTCCTTGCTGCCGATGCCGTTGTTAAAGCCGGCGTTCACAGTGAGCGAGCCGGTTCCGTTGATGGTGAGGTCGTCCTTACAGAACAGGGCCGCATTTGGTTCCTGGTTGGTGGTGTCGTTATATTGGAAAGTGGAACCACCGTCGGTAAGGGTGTTTTGGGTGTCCGCGGCCAGGGTGACGATGAGCTTGTCGCAGGAGGCGGCGTAGAGTGGGGCGCCGGTTTTGTTTGTGATGTCCGCGCCGTTCAGCACCAGGTGGACCTTTTCGTCTTTGGTGGTGTCGACGATAATTTGTCCGTCCGCCAATGTGCCGGAGACAACGTAGGTGCCGGCGGCCTGGATGGTAACGGTGTTGCCGTCGGCAGTGGCGCCGGCGCCCGAAACCGAGGCGGTGGTGCCGTTCAGGGTGATTTTGGGGTCGGAGTCGCTCCAGGAAGTGTTGGTATCGCTATCAGAGAGGTCCGCCGAGAGGGAGAGGGCCTCGGTAGTAGTGGGGGCCACGGCGGCGGAGGAAGAGGCGCCTGTGCCGGCGGTGTTCGCGCCGGTGGTGGCGCACCCGGCCAGGCAGGATGCGGCCAGCAGCGCGGAAAGTGTCAGGGTGGTAATTTTGGTTTTCAGGTTCATTGAGGGGGTGCTCCTTATAATAAATGATGAATGTGGGTAGAGCGTTGTGTTGTGGGTTGGGGGGTGAGGCTCCGGTTTATTTTAGAGAAGATCGCCGGTGGGGGCATCTAGCACCAGGACAATGTCTAGGTTGCCGTTGCGGCAACGCAGGGCGTCGATCAGGTCCTTTTCCGGCACATCGTCCCGGGTGGTGAGCGAGTAGGTGAGCTCATACAGGCTGCCGAGGTCCGCGGTGCGGACTTTTTGCAGTTTGGAGGACAGCGCGTATTTTTGCAGCACCGGCTCGAACGCGTCTTTGAAATCCAAATCTTCGGGGACGGTAATTTTCAATAGTTTGTCGGTTCCTTTGGGGCGGCCAAACTTGATAAATTCCAGGAAAACCATGACGGCGCACAGGGCGGCGGTGATGATGGCCGCGTACAGAAGGTAGCCCATGCCGGCGGCCAGGCCCACGGCCATGGTGAACAGCACATAGGTGATATCCTTTGCGTCGCCCGGCGCGCTGCGAAAGCGTATGATGGCGAACGCGCCCGCCAGGGAAAAAGCCCGGGCGATGTTGCTGCCGACCAGCAGGATGATGACGGTGACCACCGCGGGCAACATGACCAGCGTGAGGGCAAAGCTTTGGGAAGGGGTTTTGCTTTTGTGCGTTTTCATGTATACCAGGCTGATGACAAGGCCCAGGACGAACGCAGTGCCAAGGGCTGCCAGCAGGCTGGGGAAGGTGATGGTGGAGTCGGTGGTGGTGGCGGTGAAAATGGAATCGAACATAGTGTGTAATCCTTCCTTGATGGGAATTTTTGGGGGAGAGGGGACAGTAGGGCAAAAAGCGCGAACGCCATACACCGGCGGCGTCCCACTTCCGCGTCCCGGCGCCTTAAGCATTTAGGGCGAGAGGTGAGCGGGGCAGGGCCGACGTGCCGGGGGTGAAAACGTAAATGTTCTGCGGGGTTTTGGCCTCCAGCGTTTGCTGGTATTCAGTCCCGTATTTCGAAAAATGAGTGGGGTAAATTTCGTATTTTGACAGCAGCCGGCACAACCATAAAGGAATGCTTTGCGCTGTTTTGATCTCCATCAACCACTGCTCGTCCGGCAGCAGGGGGGTGCCATGAGAGCCGTTTTCGAGGGCCAAGCAGTGGCGGCGGGTGCATATGTTGTGATCGAACGAAACGCGCAGGTCGTGCTGGTCTGTGCCAAAGTAGGCGATTCTATCGTAGGCGAGGTAAAGGGCCGGGTGCAGCGGGCGGGTTTCGAGAATATAGGAAACCTCCCGCAGGACCTGGCGGTTTTGGCCGGGCTGTGCTTCCGGGAGAATGCCGGTTTGTAAAAAGGTATAGGCGTCGTTTAGCGGCAGTGCGCTGCGCCGTTTGTTTACCAGGCCGGCGACCTTTTTTTTGATTTCCACATATACCGGGGTGTCGGCAGACGGCACGCCGTAGGCGCGAAGGCGCAGCTTTTCTTTGTATTTGGGGTGCTGCAGCGAGGTGCGGATGAGCTGGCTGCCGGGGGTGTCGTAGTACAGGTTCGTGATGGTGTAGGTTTTCTGCTGTTGGTTGTAGGCGTCCAGCGTCATGTACTGGGAGAGTTCGCGCCGGAATGCTTCAAAGGTATCGGCGTCTAGCATATATTTGTTTTCATAGCGGTTGAATACCTCTATGGCCATTGCTGCCGCCTCCTTTGTTGTTGCGATATTTTTTGGGTTTTGCTCTATATACAGCATACCATCCTTTTTGGGAGACATCCCCGAAAAAAGAAAGCAAAATTTACGCAAAGTTTACGAAGGGAGGGGTGCGGATGTGGGAGGGGTTTCAGGGGAATGGAATAGAAAAAATCCCGCATTCTCATGCAGGACGGGGTGAAGCAAAAGGAATAGGCTCAGGGGTACCTGTGGCACCTAAGGTAGTATTTGAATTCTCCGAGGGCTTGGGGGCGTTGCCCCGGAATACCCCAGTGGCAAAGGATATTGTGTGCGGGATGCCCCGCAATGTCTGTGAAAAGTAAAGAACGCGGCCCCGGCGCAGGTTTTTTTGTTGTCAGGGTGCTGGTCCCAAGAATGCCCCGAGGAACAAGGCCTGGCCGCGCTATTGCTGCGCGGGTTGCGCCGGGAACAGGATGGTGAAACGGGTGCCGCCCGCGCAGGTTGCCGAGATGCTGCCGCCGTGCAGTTCCACCACCGATTTTGCGATGGAAAGGCCGATGCCGTGCTTTCCGTCGCGGCCTTTGTAAAAGCGCTCGAAGATATGGGGCAGGTCGGCGTCGGAGATGCCGGGGCCGTCGTCGGTGACCGAAATCTCTATTTGCCCGTTTGCCTGGGTGCAGCGCAGGGTGATGGTGCTTTTGGCGTAGCGCAGCGCATTGGAGAGCAGGTTGGAAAAGGCGCGGTACATGTACTTTTCGTTATAAGAAAACAAGACGGGATTTTCATCGAACTGATAGGTGATTTCGAGGCCGTTTTTGGCGGCCACCGAGCGCAGGTTTTCCGCGCAGAGGGAGAGGGTGTCGCGCAGGTCGTTTTCCCGCTTTTCCAGATGTGCGGAGAGGTTGTCCACGCGGGAAATGTACAGCAGGTCCTCTACCAGCTCGCTGAGGCGATCGGTTTCCGCGATGATGGTGGTGCTGGATTTTTTGGGATCCATCAGGCCGACCTGTACCCCCTCGGCGTAGCAGCGGATAGACTGCAGCGGGGTGCGCAGCTCATGAGAGGCATTTTGGAAAAAGGTGCGCTGGTCCTTGTCATAAGCCTCCAGCTTTTCGGCGGACTGGTTCATGGCTTCACCCAGTTCGTCGAACTCAATGTCCTGAAAGGCGAAGTTTTTTCGTTTGAAGTTTCCTTTGCCGAGCTGCTCGGCAAAAGCGGAAAGCGCCTGTACCGGGCGGGTGACCGAGCCGGCGATGACGTTGGCGATGAAGAAGCAGATGAGCATGGCGGCCGCCATGATGACCGCCAGAGCCAGGTTGACCGCGTCTACCAGATGGCCGGTGCCGGCCATGCTGACATAGAAAACAAAATAACTGCCTGGCTGCTGGGCATCCTCTACCGACGAGACGTAGTATGCGCCCTGGTCCGTTTCCACCAAAACGTTGCGGGCATTGGCCAGCGGCACAGCCTGTTCTTTTAGCGAAGAGGCGATTTGTGCGAGTTCCTGTGCGTTTTCATGAGTGCCCAATTCATCATAGCCCTGGAGGGCATAGTTTGCGTCCAGGATAAGCACTTCGCCCCGGGCGCCGATTTTATTCTTTGGCTGGCCGGAAAGGTCCGGCAGATATGGCCCACCGGGGCCTTTGTCGGCGGGCTTGTCGTCATACATGCCGGCGCTGCGTACCAGTTCATCCAGCTGGTTTTGCACATTGGTGCGGATGTAGCTGCGGGTGAACAGGTTGAGCGCAATGAAGATGCTGGCAAAGACAATGACCAGCATGATGGCCAGCATGGCGAAAATGCGGGGCTTGATATGCCATCTTCGTTTCATTTTTTTATTTTTCATTGTTATCCCGCACCTTTAGCCGGAAACCGAAACCCCAGACGGCCTCTATGACGACGGTGCTGTGCTCCAGCTTTTTGCGCAGGCGGCGTACCGTGTCGTCGGTGGCCCGTGTTTCGATTTCCGTATTGTAGCCCCAGATACTTTCCAGCAGCTCGTCCCGGGAGACAGCCTGGTCGTTCTTTTCGATGAGGTATTTGAGCAGGTCGTACTCGTTTGGCGTGAGGAGGATTTCCTGCCCGGCGGCGTGCACGGTTTTGCTTTTAGTGTCGATGGTCACATCGCCGAAGGTGAGCGGGCCATCGTCGCCAGAGTGGCCGGTGTTTTGCTTTTCAAACTCAATGCGGCGGAAGATGGACTTGACCCGCATGACCAGTGACATGGCGGAAAAGGGTTTTGTGAAATAATCATCGCTGCCCAGGCTGAGCCCGGTGGCGTAGTCTAGGTCTGAGTCCCGCGCGGTGAGCAGGATGATGGGGACGGTGGAGATTTTGCGAATTTCTGTGGTGACGGTGAAGCCGCTGGAACCGGGCATCATGACGTCCAGGATGACCAGATCACAGGGGCTTTTTTGAAAGGCGGCCAGCAGGAGGTCGCCGTTTTCAAAAGCCGTAACGGCGTACCCGTCACTTTCCAGAAAGGTTTTGATGGCTTCGCGGATATTTTGTTCATCGTCTGCGATGTAGATGGTTTTTTTCTGTTCGATAAGGATCACCTCCGGGATACGTGGCTTCGCGGATTCTTTGCCTATAGTATACCATATATGCACAGCTTACCATGGGCGCTGCGGGATATCTCCGAAAAAAGGGAGCGGTTTATACGCAAAGCATACGAAATTTACGAACTGGACACAAACGCGTAACTCTTTTTGGCAGGGCGGTTCTATACTGATAGAAAGCGGTATTTTAGCGTGGTGGGGAAAGGAGGCGCTGTATGGAGAAAGAGATGACCGGCGCGGCGGCGGAGCGCATGCCCGGCGGGGTGGAGATAACCCACCCGGATAAAATTTTATTTCCGGAAGTGGGTATTGCGAAGGGGGATGTGGCGCAGTATTATGAAAAGGTAGCAGGGCGGATGCTGCCGTACCTGACGGGACGGATTATGAGTGTGGTGCGGTGCCCGGAAGGGGTGGGCGGGGACTGTTTTTACAGGAAGCACCCGGGTGATACCGCGGGGGTGATGGAAATTACCGTGGCGGGAAGCGGCGGAGAAGAGAAATATGGGTACCTGACAGGGATAGACGGCTTGCTGGGCGAGGTGCAGATGAACACGCTGGAGTTCCACACCTGGGGCTGCCGGGTGGAGGATTTGGAGCACCCGGATGGCATGGTGTTTGACCTGGACCCCGACGAAGGGCTGGACCTGGGCAGGGTGCGGCAGGGGGCCCGGGATGTGAAGCGGATACTGGTGCGGCGTGGGTTGGTTGGCTACCTGAAAACCAGCGGCGGAAAGGGATACCATGTGGTGGTTCCGCTAAAGGCAAGCGCTGGGTGGGACAGGTGTCACGAGTTTGCACAGGATATTGCCAAGACCATGCAGGCCAGCTGGCCTGACCGCTATACCAGCGAAATGCGGAAAGACCGACGAGAAGGCAAGATTTTTGTGGACTGGCTGCGGAACACCCGGGGCGCCACCACCGTCTGCCCGTATTCTGTGCGGGCAAGGGCAGGGGCACCGGTGTCTATGCCGATAGCGTGGGAGGAGCTGGATGCGGTTGCGCCGGGCGGCGTTACCATGGAGGGCGCGCTGGCCAGGCTGCGGCACAAAGACCCGTGGGAGGGATTTTGGGAAACCGGGCAGAGGCTGGAATGAAGGGGTGGCAGTGGGGATGAAAAGGCAAATAAAGTGGACACAGAGGGAAAGGGGTGTGCAGATGCGGATTATGGTGAAGGCGCCGATTGAAACCAGCCGAGTGCTGCGGCTGCTGCAGGATTATGAACCCGAAAATGGTGTGAAGTTTAGCCTGGACCGGCGAAAAGGTGGCTTGCTGGTTTTTGACGTGACCACCGGCAGTGCGAAACAGGCATGTGGGCTGGCGGAAAAACTGCTGGAGAGCGAAGGCTTGGCCGAACTGCCTGGCCTGTCGATTGGCGAGATGCCAATGGAGGATGTGCCGGACAAACGATAGCCATAAATGGTGGCCCGCATGCTGGTGAGCATGCGGGCTTTGCTTTGTGGATGTAAAATAAAAGAAGGGGCGAACAAAGGAAGGCAATGTGTGATATAATCAAAACTGATAGGCATTTGTGGTGGCAGGGCCTGGCGTTTGTGGAAAACGGCAGAAGCAATTTTGTTTTTTGTTCTGGCGTGCCATGAAAATATACTATATTTTGACGTGCTATTTTGGCGTGCTGGATGCAACTGAAATAAGGATGGGGGAGGATTGCGGGACAACGGGGTATTTTGGCAGGATGATGGGGCTGGTATGCAATTTTGCGAAGGGAGACAACGAGTATGAATTTGAACATTTTCCTGGGCGTTTCGATTGGCATTGCGGCACTGGCGTTTGTGTTTGCGTTTTGGCTGTACCGGTGGGTAAAAAAACAACCCTCGGAAAACAAGCGTATTGCGGAGATCAGCGAGTATATCCGCAAGGGCGCGGGAACCTTCCTGAACAAGGAATATAGGGTGCTGGCAAAGTTTGCCGGCGTGGCGGCGCTGCTCATTTTGGTGCTGTTGCCGTCTCCGATTTGGAACGGCGCGGTTTTAGATAACGTGAAAATGGCGCTTTCGTATATTGCGGGTACCGTGTTTAGCGCGTTTGCGGGGAAGATTGGGATTCAGGTGGCGACCATTGCCAACGCCAAAACCGCCGAGGCGGCACAGAAGGGCATTCGTCCCTCGTTCCTGGCGGGCTTCCGTGGCGGCGCTGTGATGGGTATGGCGGTGGTGGGCTCGTCCCTGCTGGGGGTGGTGCTGGTGTTCTGGCTGACCGGCGACACCACCGCGCTGCTGGGCTTTTCGTTTGGCGCGTCCAGCCTGGCGCTGTTTGCCAAAGCGGGCGGCGGTATCTTTACCAAAACCGCTGACATTGCGGCGGATTTGACCGGCAAGGTGGAGCTGGGCATTCCCGAGGATGACCCCCGCAACCCGGCGGTGATTGCCGACAATGTGGGCGACAACGTGGGCGACGTGGCCGGCATGGGCGCCGACCTGTTTGACTCGAACGTGGCCAGCATGGCGGCGGCCCTGGTTATGGGCGTGGCACTGGACGCGGCGTACGGCGGGAGCATTAACACCGCCATGGTGTTCTGTTATGCGGCCATTGGCCTGCTGGCGTCTATCATTGGCGTGGCGACCGCGCGCATGGGCAAGAACGACAACCCGACCTTTGCGCTGAACTCCAGCACCTATGTAACCACCGCCATTTATGCGGGCATGACCGCGTTGGCGACCTGGGCGTTTGGGTTTGAGTGGCGCATTTGGGGCGCGGCCACCGTGGGCCTTTTGGTGGGTGTGGTGATTGGTATTGCCAGTGACTATTTCACCGATGACCGGCGCGCCCCGGTGCACAAGACCGCCGAGGCCAGTGAAAAGGGCCCGGCGCTGACCATTTTGTCCGGCGTATCCTATGGATTTTTGAGCGTGCTGCCCTCGATGATTGGTATTGGCATATCGGCGCTGGTCAGCTATAAGCTGTGCGAGCCGCTGGGAGAAGGGTATGCGATGTACGGTATTGCGATGGCCGCGGTGGGCATGTTGTCCATTGTGGGTATGATTATTTCGAACGACGCGTACGGGCCGATTGTGGACAACGCGCGCGGCCTGGCGGAGATGGGGAGCCTGGGCGATGAGGTGCTGGAGATTACCGACAGCTTGGACTCTGCCGGCAACACCGTGAAGGCGGTTACCAAAGGGTTTGCCATAGGCGCCGCGGGTCTGACGGTTATTGCGTTGCTGGGCGCGTTCATAAGCGAAGTGAACATGGCGGCGATTGAAATGGGCCTGGTGCAGGCAGGGGAGGTGTTCCTGAAAGGGTTTGACATAATGGATCCCACCGTGTTCTTTGGCATGCTGGTGGGCGCGGCCATTCCGGCTGTGTTCAGCGCCATGCTGATGCTGGGCGTGGACCGCAATGCCCAGCGGATGGTGGAGGAAATTCACCGCCAGTTTGACGAGATTCCGGGCCTGAAAGAAGGCAAGGAAGGCGTGGTGCCGGAGTATGACAAGTGCATTGAGATTGCCACCGAGGGTTCTATTAAAGAGCTGATTCCGGCGGGGCTGATGACCATTGTTGCCACCGTGGCGGTGGGTTTCATTGGCGGCGTTACCGCGATTGGTGGATTTTTGGCGGGTAACATTATTTCCGGACTGCTGCTGGCGTTGTTTATGTCCAACGCGGGCGGCCTGTGGGACAACAGCAAGAAGTATGTGGAGAGCGGCCACAACGGCGGCAAGGGCAGCGAAGCCCACAAGGCCGCGGTTATTGGCGACACGGTAGGCGACCCGTTCAAGGATACCGCCGGCCCGTCCATCAACACCCAGATTACCGTGGTGTCGCTGGTGGCGTCGCTGATGTCCTCGCTGTTCCTCATGTTCTCGCTGATATAGTACTGTAGCTGGCGGGGCAGGCCCGGAGGGCAAAACCGGGTTTGCCCCGACCCAGTATTTTATACCAACCTTTATATCTGTTTGGTATTACGGGAGAGAATCATTCATGGATATCTTGAAAAGTTTTTTGGATGCGATTTTTGGGTCGATTATGGCGATGACCTGGGTGGATATTGTAAAAATGATCGTGATGTGGGCGATAGGCGGGACGCTGGTGTACCTGGCTATTAAGCGCGATATGGAGCCGGCGCTGCTGCTGCCCATGGGTTTTGGCACTATTTTGGTGAACCTGCCATTTTCCGGCGCGATTACCCAGACGATTGACGGAATGGTGGAAGAGGGACCGTTGTCTGTGCTGTTCCAGGCGGGTATTGCGAACGAGCTGTTCCCGCTGCTGCTGTTCATTGGCATTGGCGCCATGATTGATTTTGGGCCGCTGCTGAAGAACCCGAAGCTGCTGTTGTTTGGCGCGGCGGCGCAGTTTGGCATTTTCTTCACGGTACTGATGGCGGCGATTATCGGGACCTATTTTCCGGAGCTGTTTACGCTGCAGGACGCGGCGGCGGTGGGTATTATTGGCGCGGCCGATGGGCCGACCTCCATTTTTGTGGCGAACTATTACGGGACGCAGTATATTGGCGCGATTGTGGTGGCGGCCTATAGCTATATGGCGCTGGTGCCTATTATTCAGCCGCCGGTGATACGCATGATTACCACCCGCAAGGAGCGGATGATGCGTATGCCGTATGACCGGGGGGACGTGAACCATACCGTGCGCATTTTGTTCCCGATAGTGGTGACTGTGATTGCGGGGCTGATTGCGCCGCGCAGTGTGGCGCTGGTAGGGTTTTTGATGTTTGGCAACTTGATTCGGGAGTGCGGCGTGCTGGAGAGCCTGTCCCAAACGGCACAGAACGCGCTGGCGAATTTGATAACGATTTTTTTGGGGATTACCGTGGCGGTGCAGATGCAGGCGGATTTGTTCCTGAATGTGGCCACACTGGTCATCATGGTGTTGGGGCTGGTGGCGTTTGTGTTCGATACCATTGGCGGCGTGATGTTTGCGAAGTTTATTAACCTGTTCAGCAAGAACAAGGTGAACCCCATGATTGGTGCCTGCGGTATTTCTGCGTTCCCCATGAGCAGCCGTGTGGTGCATAAGATGGGCCTGAAAGAAGACCCACAGAACTTCCTGCTGATGCACGCAGCCGGCGTGAACGTGGGCGGACAGATAGCCAGCGTGATTGCCGGGGGGCTGATTTTGAACCTGGTGCCGAAGGTGTAAAGCGGCGAACAGGGCTGGCGTGGTTATGAAGGCAAAGGGGCGTTGCTGGCGTATGTGGTTTGCGCCCCGTTGCCTTACGCAAGAGAGTGAAATTGCAGTGCTGCGCGGAATGTGCGGCGTTGCCGTGGAAAGGAGCTGAGCACAATGATTTTGGCTGCGTTGCAGGTAATGCTGTTTGGTATGCTGGGGATTTTTGTGGTGATGGGGCTGATTATATTGGCCACGAAGATTCTGGAGAGGTTTGCCGGCGGAAAAAAAGATAAGGCGAAAAAATGAACAGGTGCGCGGCCGAGCGGCACCCTGCCAGGGCTGCTGCAAACAGGCCGTGTGTACGTTGCTTTGGCATAAAATAAGCCAGGCGCTTCCGACAGGGAAGCGCCTGGCTTTTGTGGTTTGTGCTTTAGCACGAGAACACCACCGGCTATGCCGGTGGTCGGACAGTCCTTTGCTTTAGCTGTAAGGCCCTTGCCCTTTGTGTTAATAAAGCGGCTATCAGTTACCAATGTGCTAACAAAGAGCAGTTTTGCCG